>JAGUZQ010000078.1 GCA_020060765.1 Planctomycetota bacterium
CCAGTTCCACCTGGCAGCCGCGCGCCTGTTCCAGCAGCCTGCGGATTTCATGGCGGGCGCGGGTTTCGTCGAGCGCGTCTTCCGCGAAAATCGCGGGGTGTATTGGTTCGGCGACTTGATAGCTGCACAAGCGTATAGAAAAACGACTGATTTTCGACAAAAGTTGAAAGTGTGTACATAGCGAGTTTTCGGAATGAGCAAAATTGAATGTAAAAACTTACGCGGCTTCGTGCACCTCGACGATGGGGAGATGCTTTCTCCCGGCCAGGAATGCGACGCACAACTTGAGCGGCGCTCCGGGAGAGCCTCGTATCGGAACCTGCGGCGAAGCTCAGGGGGATTGCGGCGGATAAGACGACCTCGGTTCCAGACAGGGCTGCTCGTTCTTCAAGGGAAGATTATAATATACTTCGTCAGGCGTTGCGCCGTCCAGCGTCATGTGCGGTCGGTGTGCGTTGTACCATTCGACGATCCACGCAGTTCCTCGGCCATAAGCTCTAGGCGATAAGGAATGAGAATTCAGCGGAGCAATTCCTTCAAGGCGCGGATGCAACGCTCGACAACAGAGATCGAGCCTTTCTTGCCCACCTTGCCGAAACGGGGCTTGACGGAATTTTGCACCGGTTTCCGGTTATTCTGATACTCTGGTTGGAAACACGCCCAACGCTCCATCTCCTTGATCGTGTCATCGATGAGGGAATAATACGGGCAGCTTTTCAGGCGGCGCAAGGTTGCCTCCAGCCCGTCGTGCAAACATTTTTCGATGCACTTGAGCGGGCGTTATCCTCGCATATCACTCCGCGTTCGTAGGCGGCGCGTATATCTTCGATGATTTCCGCCGAATACAGTTCGCAGGCGTGCAAGACCAGATCGTCGAGAACATCGCTTGGGTTGTTGCCGAATTCCGTTCGCAGCAATCCGCCGAAATAGGCGAGAACCTCCTCCCGTTCGGCTTGCCCGGAAACGACCAGACAGAGGAGAGCGTGCATGCCTGGCTCCGGACGAATTCGTCGACAGCCGCATTCTCGATCAACCCGCGAATCAGGCTCTGATCGCCGCCGCAGACGGAAGCGAGAACTCTCCCTAAATCCTCGGTCACGAAATCACCAGCCAGATCGTGAGGCAATTCATCCGGCAAGGCGGCGAAAGCGGCGATCAGGGGATAGGCGCGTTTTTCGCGGAACTGCGCCAGCATGTACATGGCGAGCGTGACCAACCCGGCCTGGGTCGAGGACGTGGTGTGGTATCCGTCTGATACGGTGACAGTAGCGGTAAACGGCGGCGCGGAAGTAACCGCTTCCCGTTTCAACCGCCGTGGCTGGTACGCGCCTGCCGATGGCGGCAACAACCGGGGCGTGGCTTTATCTGCCACCGCCGCCACCAACATTATAGTCAAGGCTCTGGACGGCGGCAGCGAACGGGCAAGCGTAACGCAGAGCATTACCTGGACGCCGACTGACCTTACGGGTCAAAGAGCAGATTTTGCTATGCGGGGCGGAAAGCAATCGAAAAAACTTCGCAGTTTCGCATGCCTTTGAACCGGTCAAAATCCGCTTTGTCAAAATGGAGATTTTTAGGACTTATCCCGACGGCATGCAACAGCCGTCTGTCGACGAAGTTGACGTTATGCCGTATCACGAGACACTTAACGGCAAGGAAAAGATCAACGTAAACTGTAAATCAACATGGTCGTTTTTGGGAATTATCGAGGCGTTGCGTGCAAACGGATATAAGCTTCCTGAACGTTTGAACGACATCGAAAAAGAGGTTTGCCTCAAGCTTAACGTGGAACTTGCTCCTTCAACTTTCGTCCGCGTAGTTTTATGTCATAGCTCGGGCAATAGACTTTCAGATTCACCAAATATTATTCTCATCCTAATTTTTCAGAAACAATTATAGCTATCCTCACGCTTGGCATTCGGTACGACCACGGTTGAAATAAGGGGCGGACATGAACCATCAGGTTTCGTGCTGCGAGTCGCAGAATTGCGCGGTGGAAGCGCGGGGATTGTGCAAAACCTATCCCAACGGGACGCGCGCGCTGAAAAACGTGAATCTGCGCATATGCGGCAGCGAGTTCATCGTCATTCTCGGCCCTTCGGGAGCGGGGAAAAGCACACTGCTGCGCTGCATGAACCGGCTGGTAGAGCCGACCGGAGGCAGCATCCACTTCCTGAACGAAAACATTACCCACGTTTCCGGTCGCAACATCAGGAAGATCCGCGCACGGGTGGGAATGATTTTTCAGCAGTTCAACCTGGTGCGCCGTCTCTCCGTGCTGGAAAACGTGCTGGCCGGTAGACTGGCGCATTGCCACGGATTGCTGTGGAAGGGCTTGTCCCTGTTCAAGATTTTTCCCCGGAGCGAGCGCGAAATAGCCTTAGAGTGTTTGCGCAAAGTGCATATCGAGGAACTGGCGTTCCAGCGCGCCGACACCCTTTCGGGCGGACAGCAGCAGCGCGTGGCTATCGCCCGCACCCTCGCCCAGGAGCCGGAACTGATCCTCGCCGACGAACCCGTGGCCAGCCTCGACCCCGCCAGCGCCGAAATCGTGATGCAGACTTTGCAGGATATTCACGAAGCGCAGAAAATCCCGGTCATCGTCAATCTGCACCAGATCGAACTCGGACGTCGCTACGGCAAGCGGATTATCGGGATGAAGGCGGGCGAGATTTGTTTTGACGGCTCCGCGATTGATCTAGACAACCAGACATTACGCTGCATTTACGGCAAGGAGCTTGACAGCGGACTGGGCAGAATCAAACGTCCCCCTGTTGCCCCGTTTCTTCAGCACCATCCGGTGCCGGGCGTGGCTCTGGCGACAGTCGAATGATATAAGGTTCATTGTGTGAGGGGTTGGTGTGTTTAGGTTGGTTGTTCATGTGGAAGAAAAGGAGAGAGTGATGTTAAGCAAGAACCTGGCAATGGCGGCATTGTTGTTCTGTGGCTTGGCGCAGGTTTGTTTTGCCGCGCAGGAAGGGGTCGAGGCGTGGCCCAAGTCGATCAAGATCGGGGTCATTCCCACCGAAGGCGGCGGCGAAAGCAAGGAGCGGTTCCAGCCCCTGGGCGAGCATCTGGAAAAGTGCCTCGGCATCAAGGTGGAAATCGTCAGCGCCGCCGATTACGCCGGCGTCATTACCGCGATGGAACACAAGCATATCGATTTCGCCTATTTCGGCCCCAAGAGCTATACCGAAGCGCAGGAAAAGGCCGGCGCCGAAGCGCTCGCGATGGAACTGGACGTGAACGGCAATCCCGGCTACACCCCGATCATCATCGCGAAAAAAGGCGCGGGTATCAATAACATCGAACAAGCCAAGGGCAAGACTTTCTGCTTCACCGATCCCAACAGCACCTCCGGCTGCCTCATGCCCAGCGTGGTGTTCATGCGCGACCTGAAGATTGATCCGAACTCCTACTTCAAGCAGGTCTCTTTCTCCGGCAGCCACGGCGCCAGCGTGCTCGCGGTCAAGAACGGCAAGATCGACGTCGCCGCCACCAACGACCTCGATCTGGGGCGCATGATCGAGAAAGGCGAGGTTTCCAAGGACGATTTCGAAATCATCTACAGCGCCAACCCCCTCCCCGGCAGCCCCATGTGCGCCCGCAAGGATCTGCCCGCCAGCCTCAAGTCGGCTTTTCTCGGCGGACTGATGATGATTAACGACAAGAAGGAAACCTTGGCGAAGCTCGGTAACGGCGGCTACAAGCCCACCAAAGATTCCGATTACGACATCATCCGTTACCTCAAGAAGGTGAAGGAAGATAAGAGCAAGAACGGCTGAACGCCCTCCCCCTCCCGTCCGTCCTGCGTTCTTGGACGGGCGGGAGGTTTTGTCTCAATACGATTTAGTTGAGGAGATAAGCTTTCTGGTTTGCAAATAAAGTTACGTACGTCATTCCCGCCTTCGCGGGAATGACGACCGTACGGTTTTCTGAATACAGAAAGGTTTTTCCTTATTAAACCGTATTGCAGTTAGCCGTCTCCAGTAATTAACGATTCAGCAATTTAAACAGAAAACTCGTACCGGAAAAAACTGGGGACTGGTATCCGGAGACTCGAAACCCTTTAAGCGAAATATTCGAAAACACCTCGTACTATGGAATTTACCATGCCTGACAAGTCGCCGCCACGAATACCTACACAGAATCCGGAACCGGCCCCCCTGTCCCTGCAAAACGTGTCGCCGCGCTGGACGGGACGGAAAAAGGCGGCTGCGCTGATTGCCCTCTTTCTCTTCCTGACGCTGTCAACCTTGCGCATCGCGGTTCTGGTTTCCGGCAAGGACAGCGGTTTTCCCGCCCTGATCGGTCTTTCCTGGGTCGACACCATTAAGGTAGTGGCGGAGGAACAAGTGCATTTCGGCAGTTGGGTCTGGCCGGAAATAAATCTTTTCCCCGAAACGCAATATCAATTGTCCCTGGGCTGGGATGCGCTAGTCGACATGGTCGACTTCTCGGCGCTGGGGATTTTGCTGACCGTGATTTTCGGCATGGTGTCGATGCGCGAGGTTTCCCGTCGGCGGTATCTCTGGCGGGGCGCACGGGCGGCGGTGTTGGCCTCGATTTTGCTGTATACGTATCATTCGTGCGGCATCGATCCTTTCGGCGTCTGGCAAAGCCGCGGCAACGCCTGGCGGCATCTGGCGGGAAGGACTTTCTCGGAAAATGAAATCGGGGAAATCCGCGCCGACGCCGAACGCTCGCCCAGCTATTTCGCCGAAGGCGAGGCGAATTACATTATCGGGAAAAAATACAAGAACGTGCCGCCGGAACAGACGCCCTCGGTTTTCGACAAGCAGAAGGAAGTACGGGAAATCAAGGTGAAACTGCTGGCTGAAATGAGTCCGGTGCAGCGACAGAAGATTATCGACGACGAATATTCCCGCCTGCTGGACAAGAAGCGCGGCGGCTACTGGCCGCCGGAACTGGCCGCGCGCAGGCTCTGGGTTTACTTTACGGCGCTGCTGGAAACCATCGCCATCGCTATCTGGGCAAGCCTGCTGGCGGTGATCTGCGCGGTGCCGCTTTCCGTGCTCGCGGCGGACAATACCCTGTCCCTGATCGCTCCCGGAGACGGGCGGGTTCATCGCGCGGTGCGGTGGGTGGCGGTGTTTATGGTCCGGCGGTTTCTCGACAGTTGCCGCGGCTTCAACGAACTGGTGATGGCGCTGATTTTCGTCAGCGTGATCGGACTGGGGCCGTTTGCCGGCATTCTCGCGCTGTGGGTGCACACGACCGGCATCCTGGGCAAGGTTTTCAGCGAGGCGATTGAGGCTATCGATCCGGGGCAGGTCGAAGCGCTGGTGGGAACCGGCGCGGGGTCGACGCAAACCATTTCCTTTTCCGTTATGCCGCAGGTCATGCCCACCGTAATCAGTTACAGCCTGCTCCGGTTCGAGTCCAACGTCCGCAGCGCCGCCATTCTCGGCTGGGTCGGCGCGGGCGGCATCGGCTTCCTGTTGCAGGACAAGATGGTCGGCTACTGCCACCGGGAAGTCTGCACCATGATGATCATGATTATCATCGCCGTGAGCCTGATCGATTTCTTCTGCGGCAAGTTGCGGCGTAGGTTTATCTGACAGGAACAGCCATGAGAGAATTTCACCAGATACCGGCCTGGAACAGATGGGCGGACGAACTGCCCGAACTGGGCGAGGAACCGAGTGTCCATGAAACAGCGACCGTCATAAAAAGTCGATTGGGCGCGTGGACGGAGATCGGCTCGTTCGCGGAAATCATCGAAAGTGCAATTGGCGATTATAGCTACGTGGCAGGCGTCCACGCCTCGATTACCTATGCCGACGTGGGCAAGTTCTGCTCCATCGCTAGCAGCGTGCGGATCAATCCCGTCAACCATCCGATGGAACGCCCGACCCAGCATCACTGCACCTATCGCCGCCGCCAATACGGTTTCGACACGCGAGAAGACGAGGAACTGTTTGCCTGGCGGCGGAAGCAGCGCATCACCATCGGGCACGACGTCTGGATCGGCCACGGCGCTATCCTGCTGCCTGGCGTCAATGTCGGCCTCGGCGCGGTGGTAGGCGCGGGTGCGGTGGTCACCAAAGATGTTGAACCTTACGCGATTGTCGCGGGAGTTCCGGCGCGTCCGCTACGCAAAAGATTTTCGGACGAAACCATCGCCCTGCTCACCGAAAGCCAGTGGTGGGACTGGAGTCACGAAGAGTTGACAAAACGCTTCGAGTTGTTTCTGCATCCGGACGGATTCATGCACGAATTTAGCCGGGCAAAGGCATCGAAAGTAAAAAGATAAACAAAAATCTAACCGGGGAGTCATGTTTTTCAAACCTACAGAGTGATAATACTGTCAAGTATGGATGTCTAGACATCGAGGGGAAATGATGATTGAAGCAAACGCGATCGGCGGTTATCGGGAACTGGCGCGTCATCTACAGTCACGGATTAACGCGGGCGAATACCAGACCGGCTCGCGCCTGCCTGCCGAAATCGAAATGAGCCGCTGGTTCGGGCTGAATCGGCACACGGTGCGCGCGGCGTTGCAGGAACTGGAAAAAGACGGCTACATCTACCGGGTGCGGGGAAAAGGAACTTTCGTGGCGCTGCGACGCATCCCCTACGCCATCACACCCGGCACCAGTTTCACCGCCGCGGTGGAAAAGCTGGGACTGGAAGGCGGCACCAAGGTGTTGCGCGCCAGCATCATGCCGGCGCGGGGCGAGGTGGCAAAGCACCTGAAACTAGACAATCGCGCCGAGATCGTTTCCCTGGAAATTGTGCGCTCTATCGAAGGTGCCCCCGTGAGTGCAACCACTTCCTGCCTCCCGCTGGAAAGATTCCCCAATCTGGCGGAAGATTCCCGCGCGATAGGGTCTCTCTACAAACTGCTCAGGCAGAAATATGGCGTGACTGTCATCTCCCGCGCCTGGAGCGAAATCGAGGCAGCCGTGCCGGAAGCGCGCGACCGGGAAGCGCTGCAGATGCCCATGCAGATGCCGGTGCTGGTGGCGCGCAGCCTGGTGCTGGATGGAGAAAAAAAACCGATCGAATATTGCGTCAGCCGCTACCGGAGCGACGCTTACACCTTGCGCATAGACCTGCAAAATCAGGGAACTGGTGAAAACTGATGAAGACAAGCATTGACTGCCTAGAAATGGAAAACCGTTTCCGGGAACTCCTGCCGCATCTGGACGAGAAAGCGATTGAACGGTTGCTGGGCTTTTTCGCTCCGCTGGCCGACGCGAAACTGCGCGAGCCGCAGACGGGACTGGTCATGATCACCGCCCGCGACGCGTTTGGCGAAAAGTTTCACCTCGGCGAAATCCTGGTCAGCGTCGGCGAAATCGAGCTGTCCGGCATCCAGGGTCACGCCACCGTCATGGGCGACGATCCGCGCAAGGCCGTGCTGGCCGCGACGGTGAACGCGGTCTGTCGGCATCCGGAGGCGGAGCAGAGGCTGGCTTCTTTCCGCGCCGAGCTGGAACAAATCGCGGCGGCGGTGGGGGAAAAACTGGCGCGCGAGCGCAATCTCATCGCCTCGACCCGGGTCAATTTCGACAGCATGGCACCGGAGGAAATGTAAATGCAGTTGCACGCTCCCGTCGTTCCCACCCAGGCGATCTACCGGCAGATGTTGCAGGCGCTCAGCCATCCGGGCAGGCTCTATTCCCTCGATCTGCGGGAATGGGATTCGCCGCTGTTGGCGGTATGCCAGACACTGTTCGATCATGAAGTGTCGTACTGCGTATTGCCTGGCGGTAATAACGAATGGGAAAACGAAATCTTCGCCGCCACCAAGGCGCGGCGCGCCCCGCTGTCGGAAGCGGATTACCTCATCGTGGGCGGACACGAAAGCCGCGGAAAAGTTTCGCAGGCTAAAGTGGGCGAGCCGACTTTTCCCGATCAGGGTGCAACCGTGTTTTACGTCATGGACGCACCGCTGGCGAACAACTCCGCCCTCCGGCTTTCCGGACCCGGCATCGAGCGTGAGGCCTGCCCGGCGGTAAATCCCCTGACCGAGGCGGAGTGGCGGCTGCTGCGCGACCTGAACGCCGAATTCCCGCTGGGCGCGGACGCGTTCTGCCTGATCGGGGAAAACCAGATCATGGGCCTTCCCCGTTCCACGAAAATCAGGATCGGATAAAAACATGGCATATGTCGCAGTCAAAGGCGGACGGGAAGCGATCGAAAACGCGGCCAGGGCGTTCCGCTTCGAGCAGGTAAAAGGCGAATCGTCGCCGCTGGCGGTGGAGCAGATCCGGGAGCAGCTTTCCCTGGCGGTGGATCGGGTGATGGGCGAGGGCGCGCTTTACGCCCCCGACTTCGCGGCGCTGGCGATCAAGCAGACTTCCGGCGACCTGCTGGAAGCCTCGTTCATGCTGCGCGCGTTCTGCACCACCCAGCCGCGCCTGGGTTATTCCCTGCCGCAGTCGGCGGCGGAAATGCGGGTGATCCGCCGGATTTCGGCCGCATTCAAGGAAATCCCCGGCGGACAAATCCTGGGTCCGACCGGCGATTACCTGCTGCGGCTGCTGAATTTCGACCTGGCGACGGAAGATGACGCCGGTCATAGGCAGGTGCGCGAGAGGTTGCTGGCGGAAATTCCGTCAGCCGAACCGTTGCCTGAATCATTTCCCAAAATCGTGGAAATGCTGCACAGGGAAGGTCTGCTCATGCGCGAAGACAATTCCCGCAAGCAGCAGGATATTTTCGACGTGACCCGGGAGGCGCTCAGTTTTCCCGCTTCGCGTTCGGCGGCGCTGCAATCGATGGCACGCGCGGAAACCGGCGGGCTGCTGGCGCTGGCGTATTCCAACATGCGGGGCTTCGGCATGGTGCATCCCACGGTGGGGGAATTGCGCGTGGGCTACATGCCGGTGCGGGTGATGAATCCGTATACCGAATCGCCGGAACTGGTGGGCGAAGTAAAGGTGACCGAAGCCGAGATCATCAGCGAGTGCCGCGAAGGCAGCGGCGAGAAGCCAAGATTTACGCTGGGTTACGGCCTCTGTTTCGGCCATAACGAAACGAAAGCGATTTCGATGGCGGTGCTGGATCGCTCCACCCTCGCCGCGGAGCCGTCCACTCCCTCGGAAGACCAGGAATTCGTGCTGCTGCACACCGATGGCATCGAGGCGGTTGGTTTCTGCAACCACTTCAAGCTGCCCCATTACGTGACGTTCCAGTCCGCGCTCGACCGGTTACGCAAATCGCAGGAGGAAAAGGAGTGAGTTCCCTCCTCTCCCCTTACCCCATTAGACAGGGGGCAATAGTTCCTCCCCCTGGGAGTGGGAGAATTTTTCCTATGCGCGCCGCTTGCTTGTGGGGCACTGCAATGATTGAAAGCATAAAACATGGTTAAATTTTCCGACTGGTTCGACTCCTCTCTTAACGCCTCTATTCACGCCGTCTATTCCTTCGCCTTCATCGACGAAGGGGCGAAACGCGAAATCCGCCGCAAGACACTGAAGGCGGTGGCGATTCCCGGCTACCAGGTGCCGTTCGGCTCGCGCGACATGCCGGTGGCGCGCGGCTGGGGGACAGGAGGGCTGCAACTGACCCTCTCGCTGATCGGCACCGACGATATCCTGAAAGTCATTGACCAGGGTTCCGACGAAAGCGTCAACGCCGTCAACATCCGCCAGTTCGTCGAGCGTGTGACCAGCGTCCAAACCACCGAAGACACGACCCGGGCGACGGTTATTCAGACCCGCCACCGCATCCCGGAGGAGCATCTCAAAGACGGGCAGATACTGGTATTCCAGGTGCCGATCCCCGAACCACTGCGGGACGTGGAACCTTCCGAACGCGAGACCCGGCGGATGCACGCCGAGGCCGACTACAGCCGCATGTGGCTGTTCCTGTACGAGGACATTGTCCGCTACCGCGAAATCAGCATCGGCGCGCGCTATCCGGTGATGGTGAACGGGCGTTACATCATGGATCCCAGCCCCATCCCCCGCTGGGACGTGCCGCGCCTGCACCAGGCCGATACCCTCTATCTTTTCGGCGCGGGCAGGGAAAAACGGATTTACGCCATTCCCCCGCACACGCGGGTGGAGCCGCTGGAATTCGAGGATCACCGCTTCCGGGTGGAGGACTTCTCCGGCAGGCGTTGCACCCGCTGCGGCCGCGACGACACTTATCTGGACGAACTGATCGACGACGCCTCGGGCACGCGAGTCTACACCTGTTCCGACACTTCCTACTGCGCCAAGACCGAGCGGGAGAAAGCCGTATGATTATGAGCCGTCCCATCCTGATCGCCAACCACCTGACCAAGCGCTACGGCCCGGGCTGCCCTCGCTGTCGCGACCATACCGGCGCGCAACACAACAGCAACCAGTGCCAAGCCTGCAAGACCGTCATCGCCTGCGACAACGTCAACCTGCGGGTGTTCCCGCGCGAGGTGGTGGGGATCGTGGGCGAAAGCGGCTCCGGCAAAAGCACGGTCATCAAGCTGCTGCACTTCGACCTGGACGCAGACGGGGGCGAAGTGTTTCTCGAAGCCAACGGCAAGGCGAAGGAATTCATCCCTGCGGAAAAAAACGTGTTGGAACTCTCCACCTTCCGCAAGCGGCAGTTGCGCAATTCGGTCATGGGCATCGTCTACCAGCACCCGCATCTGGGTCTGCGCATGAATATCAGCGCCGGAGGCAACATTGCCGAACGATTGCTGATGTCGGGTTGGCGCCATGTCGGCGACATGCGCGACCGCTCCGCCCTGCTGCTGACGCGGACGGAAGTGCCGGTCGAGCGCATGGACGACCTGCCGCGCAACTTTTCCGGCGGGATGCAGCAACGCGTGCAGATTTCCAAGGCGCTCTCCAACGAACCCGCGCTGCTGCTATTGGACGAAGTGACCACCGGCCTGGACGTGTCGGTGCAGGCGCGGGTGCTTGACCTGATCCGGCGCTTGCAGCAGGAACTGGACGTGGCCACGCTGGTGGTCTCTCACGACTTGGGCGTGATCCGGATGCTGACCACGCGCACGCTGGTAATGAAAAACGGACAGGTGGTCGAGTCGGGACTGACCGACCAGGTGCTGGAAGACCCGCAGCATCCATACACGCAATTGCTGGTAAGTTCCGCGCTGCATTGAAAGGTTCTCCATGCTGACCGTATCGAATTTGAGCAAGACCTTCACCATCCACCATCTCGGCGGCAAGCAGATCACCGGTTTCGCTCCGCTGTCTTTCACGGTGGAAAAAGGTAAATCGCTGGCGCTTTCCGGTCCCAGCGGCACCGGCAAAAGCTCGATCCTGAAGTGCATCTACCGCACCTACCTGGCCACGACCGGCACGATCGAATACGAAAGCGCCTGTTTCGGCCGGGTCGATCTGGCTGAACTGCCGGAGCCGGAAATGGTGCGCCTGCGCCAGCGCGAGATCGGTTACGTCACCCAGTTCCTGCGGGTCATGCCCCGCGTGAGCGCGCGCAATCTTGTGGCCGAGCCGCTGCTGCGCGCGGGAGCCGATCTGGAAACGGCCTGCCGGAAGGCGGAGGCGCTGCTTGCACGCCTGCGCATTCCCGCCGAACTGTTAGACGCCTATCCCGCCACCTTCAGCGGCGGCGAACAGCAACGCGTCAATATCGCCCGAGCCATCATTTCGCGCCCGCATCTGCTGCTGCTGGACGAACCGACCGCGTCGCTGGACAAGGCCTCGATTGAAATCGTGGTCGAACTGCTGAACGAACTGCGCGGCAAGGGAACTACCATGGTCATGATCTTCCACGACCCCGATATCATGAACGCCCTCGCCGATGTGATCCACCACACCCGGTCAGCGGAAACCGCGGCGGCGTGTTGCGGCTGATATTTATTCCATGTACCGCCTTATCACCAAGGAACTGCAGGAGACATCATGCGAGAGTATCACAACACGAATAATCCCCCGGCTAACACCCGGGACGTTTTGCTGGAAAACGTCGGCGTCGCGCTGCCGGAAGGCATCTTCCGAGACGTGACGGTATGGCTCAGCGGCGGTTTGATCGTCGGCATTGGCGGCGAACTCCGACCCTCGGAAAATTCGGACAGAATTGACGGAACCGGACTCCTCCTCTCGCCCGGTTTCGTCGACCTGCACAGCGACGCCATCGAAAAGGAAATCCGCCCCCGCCCCGGCGGCAACTTCCCGCTGGAGGTGGCGCTGACCGAATTGGACAAGCGTCTCGCCGCTTGCGGCATCACCACCATGTACCACTGCCTCTGCTTCGGGGAAAGCGAAACCAACGAGCTGCGCACCGCCGAAAAGGCCGACGCGATCGCCCGGACGCTGCGCCGGATGGAGCCGCACCTCACCGTCCGCAACCGCATCCACGTGCGTTTCGAGGTCAGCGACATCGGCAGCATGCCGACCCTGCGCCGACTGCTGGACGAACGCGGCGCCGATCTCTTTTCCATCATGGATCACACGCCCGGACAGGGTCAGTTCACCGACCTGGCGCACTTCAAGACCTATTACAGCCAAGCCGAACATCTCACCGGAGATCAGGCGGAAAAACTCGCCGCAACCCGAATCGCCACGCGCGATTCCCTCGGCGACGAGCATATCCGGGAACTGGCCGCCATCTGCCGCCTGCGCGGCATTCCCATGGCCAGCCACGACGACGATACGGTGGAAAAGGTCAACTGGATTCACGAAATGGGCATCGGCGTCAGCGAATTCCCCGTGCGCCTGCAGGCGGCGCGGGAGGCGCGGCGGCTGGGCATGGAGGTGCTGATGGGCGCGCCCAACATCCTGCGCGGCGGTTCGCTTACCGGCAATCTTTCCGGACAGGAAGCGCTGCGGGAAGGAGCCTGCACCGTGATCGGCTCCGACTACGCGCCCATGACCATGCTGCACGCGGCTTATCAGGTTTTCAAAAGCGGCCTCCTGCCGCTGCACGAGGCGCTGTTGCTGGTCACGCGCAACCCCGCCCGCGCGGTCGGGCTGGACGGCAAGCACGGGGCGCTGCGCCAGGGCGCGGTCGCCGATCTCGTGCTGATCGACGACTCGGGGTTGGTGCCGCGCATCGTCAAAACCTTTGTCGGCGGCCGGGAAGTTTTTTCCGCGCCGCGCCTGCGCCGGGACGAGAACAAATCGCCACAGATGGAGAATTGCCATGTCGTCGACTCAGACAGACTCGCCAACGTTTACTGATCGGCAAATCCTAGACGTCGTCCAGCGCGCCGCCCGCGCGGCTGGAGAGGAACACCTGCGTTGCCGTCGGCAAAGGCTGGCGGTGGACAAACTCTACGCGCACGACGTCAAGCTCGAAGCCGACCGCCTGAGCGAGCAGGCCGCCTTCGCCGTAATCCGGAGCTATCTGCCTGATGCTCCGATCATGTCGGAGGAAACCGGCATCGTCGAGGGACAGGGCGACTTCGTCTGGATCGTCGACCCGCTCGACGGCACCATGAATTATTTTCACCGGCAGCACCACTTCTGCGCCTGCGTGGCGTGCTACCGCCGGGGCGACAGTTCCGCCACCGGGCTGGAGGCGTTGGGCAAGCCGGTGGCGGGCGCGGTGTATGCCGCGTCATACGACGAACTTTTTTGCTCAAAAACAGGCGGTAAGCCGACCCTGAACGGCGAGGAAATCAGGGTGGCGGAAGTGGATAATCTCGCCGACGCCATCGTCACCACCAGTTTCGGCAGCAAGCCGGAGGTGATGGACAGGATGGAAAGGATCGTGCATAATCTGCTGCGCAAAACCCGCAAGATACGGATTCAGGGTTCCTGCGGACTGGACATCTGCGCGGTCGCGGCGGGCAGGCTGTCGGCGCTTTACCAGGCAGACGTGCGCTGCTGGGATTTCGCCGCCGCGCGCGTGGTGCTGGAAGCGGCGGGCGGAAAACTGGACGCGGTCGAGGTCGCTCCCAACCGATGGAACGTGCTGGCGTGCGCGCCGGGGATTTTCGAGGAAATGAAAAAAATCGTCAGCGAAAAATGAACCGGATGCAGTTACTTTTTACGCAACTGGCTCCTATTGATTTTTGCCATATGGCGGCGACGGCGGCGGTGCAGGAGATGCTGCTGCACACGCGGCGTGGCGTGGCGCATGTCTTTCCCGCAATTCCGGCGCGCAGGGAAAACGTCTCATTCAAAAACATGCGCACCGATGGCGCGTTCCTCGTCAGCGCTGCCTGCACTGGCGAAATAGTGGAAAAAGTTGAACTGACCAGCCTGGCAGGGGGAACGCTCCAACTTGCCATTCCCTGGGAAGGAGCAGCGAAAGTGTCAACGAAGAACGGAAAGACCATGAATCTGTCCGGCAAAGTTTGGCCATAGCCGCAGGCAAGGGAGAGAAAATTACTCTCAAACCAGGCAAGTGACAGATACAAAGTACGCTTCACCCATGCGCCGACGCCGGAAACGACGTCGGCGTATTTTTTGCCCAAACTATTTTCTAATGAATAATCAACCTGAATCAAGCCGATTTTATGTAAAAGAACAGTGGTTTTGACAGCAGTCTGACTTTTGACTACGGAGAGG
>JAGUZQ010000080.1 GCA_020060765.1 Planctomycetota bacterium
CCCGCTCAGATCTTCCCCACGCATGTGGGGGTGAACCGTTTGCCCGGCGGGGGTCGTATCCCCGCCGGGCATCTTCCCCACGCATGTGGGGGTGAACCGGCTTGGGATGAGGCTTACGGCGGGAAAAACTCCATCTTCCCCACGCATGTGGGGGTGAACCGGCTTCCGGTGTCGTAATCAACTCGCATGGTAGTATCTTCCCCACGCATGTGGGGGTGAACCGTAAGAAGCTACGCTGCCTAGACTGGGACCGCTGCATCTTCCCCACGCATGTGGGGGTGAACCGTTAACTCAGGAGACGCTTGGACTACTGCTGGAAATCTTCCCCACGCATGTGGGGGTGAACCGCGACCCTCGCCGCCTGATCGACATTCGGCACTCATCTTCCCCACGCATGTGGGGGTGAACCGACAGCTATCTCGCGCAATTCAGCCAGCGGCAGCGTTCTCTGCACGCAGTCCAAGAATATAAAAGCTGGATTATCGAGCGGAAATGCCAACGATGAAGTTATACAACTTTTCTACCGAGAGCGGACTATGAGAGTGCAGCGTGCCTGTCGGCTGTCGGTGTTGAGGATATATTCATATCCCAGCGGCTCCAGCACGCGGCGGTAGAGAACGTCGCAATGCTGGCAATAATGTTCGTAGGGCGTGAGGTGCGACAGTTCCAGCAGCCTTCCCTTGGAGGGGCAGTGTTTCATCTCGATGATGAATTGTTTTTCATCCAGGGTCATGGTGAAATCGGCGGCTTCTTCTCTGAGCGTTCTGCTCCAGTACAGCCAGCAGCCGCGCAAGCCGTAGGCGGTCACCAATTCCCGCAGATTTCCCAGAAACCGGTCAGAAAGTTCCAGCCAGAACGCTTCCACCGCTTCCCCGCCTCCCCGCCGGTGCAAATATTTGAAAAGTTCGCTGTAGGCTGGAATGAAATCGGTGCAGGGAATCATGACTCTCTCCGGTAAAATCGCTGCACCGAACGCCCGGTCTGTTCGTCATATTCCACTAGTTCCGTCGCCCAACAGGTACCTTCGCACAAGGCCTCGTTCACGGTCTTGACAGTTTCATGAAACAGCGTCGCGACCGGATAGCCTTGCGCGCGCAGATGTTTCACCGCCGGGCTTTCCCTCACCCGCAGCAACAATTCCTCTTCATTTTTGGAAAATTCGATTTCGCCGTTCTCGATCTGGTAGACTTTTTCGTAATGACGCCGGATCGCGTCCAGTCCGGCACTTTTGATCTCCTCCCGCAACGGCGCGTAAAATGCCAGCGTGAATCCGCGCAGATACTCCCTCACGGCCTCCGCGCCGTAAACGCGATGCAGATAGTCGAGGCCGCAACTGAGCGCGCCGTGGAAATCCCGGTGCAGGTAGACGTTGTCGCCCGCGCGGCAGGTCAGCACTTCTTTTGGCATGTCAGAATCCTTGGAGAAACCGGGCTATCGGTTCGCTCCGCATTTTGAGCGAAGCGAGATTGCGGTGCGCGGTCGCACCATTCACCTCTGGCTTGAGCGCGCTTTCGTAATAGGTCAACAGCAGACGGTCATCGTGGAATAACATGCTGGCGTAACAGTAATTTCTCTCTATTCCCTCCAGTTCCGGTAACTTGCGCCAGGTCTCGCCCCCGTCGTCGGAAACGGCAACCGACAGCGGCGTGCGGCGGTTGAATTCCGCCACCTCGCGCCGGTCGATGCCGACGCGGTCGTTGAACAGCATCAGCAGCCTTTCCGTACCCGGTATTTTTTTTACGCTTTGCGGTGAAAGCGGCGCGACCAGCCCCGGCAGCGGCTCCAACCGGCTCCAGGTCTTGCCCTCGTCCTCCGACCAGGCGCGGGCAACGAAGCTGCCGGTGGTACGCGCCCACATCAGCAGTCTGCCGGTCGCCTCCACCACTCCCGGTTCCTGACAGACGAGCTTGCCGTAACTTTCGTCCAGGTTCACCGCCGTGTCCAGCCGCAGCGACGAGCTCCGCCGCCAGCTCTCGCCTCCGTCGTCGGAAAAAAGGCAGACGCATTCCGGATCGGTGCAAGAGGAATCGTCGGGGCTGAATGCGCAGGGCGCGATCAGCCTGCCCGCCTTGGTCTGCACCAGGCGGTCGTTGTCGATCACGTAATAGCCCGGTTCCGCGGCGAGACAGATCGGTTCGCTCCACGACTCGCCGTCGTTTTTGGAAAAGCATATCCACGGGCGGCAGTTGTCGGGAGATTGCTTGCGCATGTAGAGGCAGGCTATTCTACCGTCGGCAAGACGCAGAAGACTCACGCTCATGACGTTAATATCTCCCGGCGCTGCCCGGATGAAATCCTCCCGCTCCGACCAGGTGCGTCCGCCATCGAACGAACGCCTGGCGACGATTCTGGCCGGGTCGTGATCCTTCGGCCCGGAGAAGCAGGCGTAGGCCAGCAGGATAGCGCTGCCGTTCAGCGACACCGCCGCCCCCTCGCCCGAACGCCCGCCGTCACTTCGATGATCTTCCAGCAGACAGGAAAAGCTTTCGGCATTCATGGTTCACTCCTCGTCCTATTCGTGAAATCCTTCCGCCAGGTATATGTCAGGGTGGCTCCATTGGTCCACGGCGGGGTTGTCCGGCGCGACATGGCCGGAATAATATGCCAGGTAGACGCGGCGCGGATCGTCCGGATGGGGCGCTACGCTCATGTAGGAACAGTCGGTGCCTGGTCCCGAAGGCATCACCACGCGCAACTCCGGGCCGCTGTCCCGCAACTCGAACACCGCCAGGTGCGCGACTTGTCCCGAAAGAAACCAGCGCCCGGATATCCACAGGGTTTCTCCGCAATGCCAGAGCATCGGCCCGCCGAGGCGAAAATCCAATTCCTGTTCCGTCCATTCCCGGTAGGGAGCGGAAGCTCGCAGCAGCAGCGGCCTGTAAGGTGCCTGCTCCCGCCGCATGAGCACCGCCGCCGAACCGTCGGGAAGAAAATCCAACGCGCATTCGTTGGGCTTGTCGATATTTTCCCGGAGGTTCATGACCTGCTCCCAGCGATAACCATCTTCGCTTTCGAACCAGCCCACGATCCAGGCATTTCCGTCTCCGCGGCTGTAACCGGGACAGTAATGCCTGCCGTTGTGGAAACGAGGCCGCCAGAGAACGTAACTGTCCGCGTCCTCGTACGGCGTCCAGGGAGACCAGTCCAGACCGTTTTCCGTCCAGGCAGCGCCGGAACGAATGGCGCGGGAAACAGACTTGTCGTATTCAAAGCCAACTACGTAGAGCCGCTTTCCGTCGGTGTAGAGATGGGCGTCGCGCGTGTCCATCAAGCCGCGCAAAACCGCCACGGTCTTGAAACTCACGCCATTGTCTGGGCTGCGCATGACAACCAACCTGCCGGTTTCGCATACATGTGCTTCTCCTTGGCGGAAGGCGACGTAAAGTATGCCCTTGAACCAGCAGGCGCCGGTGAAAGCGTTATGATTGTTGTCCGCCGTGATCCGCCTAAGGCTTTTTATCTTCAGTTCCATTATGGTTCTCCCGCGAAAATAATTTATGTTATCGGCTCATACCGCGTCGGCGAAAAAATCAATGCGGTGTAAGTCCTTTTCCAGGAACTTGATCTCGTCCGCGCCCAGCCGCCGGTTGGGCAGGCGCACCGCGCCGCAGTCGAAGCCGATGATCTTCATGATCTGCTTGCTGCAATCCAATCCGCCGTACTTGACCAGCAGTTCGACCAGCCGCACCGCCTTCAACTGCCACTTGCGCGCTTCCGTCAAGTCTCCCTTATCGAAGGACTCCCAGACCCGGCGGAAAATCGGCGCGGCGTAATTGTAGGTCGTGCCGATGGCGGAAGTCGCGCCCAGCCCCAGCGCCGCCAGGAGGATTTCGTCGCGACCAAACATGATGTCATATTTTCCGTCGGCAAAAGCAATCATCTGCTGGTATTCCATCAGATCCTCGTAGGTGTACTTGATTCCTGCCAGGTTTGGAATCCGGTTGTGCGCGGCTTCGAGGAAAGACAGCGCCGATACGGTTCCTCCAGCGCGGGACGGTATATGATAATAGTAAAAAGGTGTGCGCGGCGCGGCGGCGGCCACTTCCGCGCAGAACGCGACCAGTTCCTCCGCGCGCGGCGGCTTGAAAAAACTCGGGGCTGAGACCGCCACCGCCGCCGCGCCCGTCTCCTCCGCGTGCGCCGCCAGCGCCGCCGCTTCTGGCAGGGAGTTGTGCCCGACGTGGACGATGACCGGCAATTTTCCCGCCGCGTAGCCGATCATCGCGGCGGCGATTTCCTTGCGTTCCTCCGTGGAAAGCGAATGCGACTCGCCGGTGGAACCGCAGAGGAAAATCCCGGTCACGCCGTTTTTCACCAGGTGCTTCACTACCGGTTCCTGCGCTTCGGGCTTGATTTTCCCCTGCCCGTCGAACGGCGTATGCGTGGCGGCGATCAGTCCGGCAATTTTTTTTGACATGTCTTTCTCCGATTTTAAAGAAGTTTGCTGGGTGAATGATTGCGAATGAAATGTTTTCCCGGAAAGCCTATTTCATCATCGACTTTATTGCTGGTGCAAGGTGAAAACTCATCGCCTCCCGGAACGCCTGCGGGTTTCGCGCCCGCAGCGCCTCCAGCACTCCCCGGTGCGAGCAGACAGCCGCAACCCGTTCCGCCGCTTTTTCCGGCGACTGGGTGATCTTGAAGAAGCCGGGCAGCATTTCCTGAAACCGCTGCAGCATGGCGTTGCCGCTGATCCGGTACAAACGACTGTGAAAAGCGATGTCGCAGTCGATCCGCTCCTTCTCCATGCGCGATTGGATGGCGTCGTCCTCCAGCGCAAGCAGCGAATCCAGCGCGTCCAGGTCGTCGTCAGTGACGCGGGTGCAGACAAAATCCGCCATCCCCACTTCCAGCATCAGCCGCAATGAGGAAAGGTCGCGCATCGCCGACTCGTCCAGTAACCGGGTGTCGAGCACCCGCTGAAAACCGGCGAACGGGTCGGGAGTGGATACGACCAGCCCCCGTTTCTTGCGGCTGTCGAGCATGCCCAGCATCCTCAGGCGGCTCAGGGCTTCGCGTACGATATTGCGACTGACCGCCAGCTTTTCCGCCAGCGACAGCTCCCCCGGCAGCACATCGCCGGGACGCATTTTCTCGGCGCGGATAAACTCGCGGAGCCGCTCCTCAACCACCTCGACCAGATTTTTCCGCGCAATCGGCGCAATAGCAGGCATTTTTTTCTCCAAGGCAGTAGTATCACCACATAAACGCAACAACTAATGGCAGATATATAGCATAAAATAACAGTTGTCTTAACACATGACCTTATGTTCTACATATACAACAGATTTAGATTAAGTCAAATTTTTTCTGGGAACTATTTTAGGGCGAGTGCGACGGGCTCGGAAAACTGGGGCACAGGGGGACATGTAATCAACGACAGACGCCACTTTTGGCAGAATTGAGCGTGGATGCAGGTGCGGCATGGTATTCTGATGGTGATAGTGGCGGTTGTCATGCTGGCAGATATGACTGACTTGAAGGTACTGGTTCATACTGGTGGGGGCGGCAGGCTTTTCACCGAGGTGAGGTTATTCGGAATCAGCAAGGCAGAGGGTGAGGATGGCTTGGCGGATGTGGGTGGGGAGTTTTGCCCATACTTTGACCAAACGGGCAAGCTCTGGATCGGAAACGGTGCTTTTCACGCTACAGACTTTTTCGGGAACTTGTAAGTCATTATCATCTAACGTGGTTAAGTGTTCTGTATCACAGATTCTCAGTCTGAAAACCGGGGTTCGAATCCCCGTGGGGATACCAGCCGATTCCGCCCTTGTCAGAAGATGACAGGGGCGTTTTTGTTGTGACTGTATAGGCGGTTTTTGCGATTTTCAGATTTTCGTTTTCTGTTTTTCCCGCCTCTTTCGCATCGGTCAGGATTGCCCCGGATTGACTGAAAATGCCTGTTTTAGCATCCTGAAACGGTACGTTTCGCGGTACGTTTCCAAAGTGGTCGCCAGCGTCGATATCATCGGTTCCCGTAGCTTGCGCCGCTTCGCTTTCAATCGCTTTGTCGATATCGGGAAGTTTGGCAATCGCGTCCGCTCTGTCGTCAAGCCGAAGGTGCGTGTAAAACTTCGCGATAAGGTCAACCGTGCTGTGCCGCATCAATTCCCGCGCCGCCGCCAGGCTTACACCATTACGCGCAAGGGCAGTCGCAAACTGCCCCCGCAAGGCGTGAAAGTCGAATCGTTCGCCCGTCTCGTTTTCATACGGAATTCCGGCCAAAGCCAAGTAATGCCTAACCGCTAGCATACCGCCGCAAGGAAGGCCATTGCCCGGAGTTGCATTGTTCAACCGCGTAAATGCGCTCCTTTTCCTCCTCGGTACACATGCGGGTTCCTTTCATGAAAAAGAAACCGAATTGTCGTACCTGGGAAAAATAGTAACAACAAAACTTAGCATGTAACCTATGTCTTGAGCCTTGTCAACTACAGCATAATAAACGAGCACCCGCCACATCATTCCTTACATTTTTTTCAACTTGGCTATCCGGATTGAATCAATCAGGAAATCTCCTTCGATTATGTCCTTTATCCTGTTTGTTCCGGGATAACGCTGGATGTAGATATTCATCTTCTTGAAATCTTCCGGCAGGTCGACTTCCATCACCAG
>JAGUZQ010000059.1 GCA_020060765.1 Planctomycetota bacterium
ATTTTACAGGCGTTTTCGGAGCAGCCCAATATTTTGGAAACAACCGATTCCTGCAACCAGTTGACACTATTCGACTAATGTCCGGACAGTAGTGAGGAAAGATATCGAAATCAAGGCGAAATACCGGTATCGTGTTTGTCAATGTGTTAACCGGCAGATTGTTCAGGCACAGGTATTTAATGTCTCCGTCTTCATATCGTCGAGGAAGAAGCAACAATTTCGCCTCCACCTCGGTGCCGGTATTTAACAGGATGGCGCGTCTGGGCAAGACTTGAATAGGAGCCAGAACGATTCCATTTTTCACCAGCGGCGCGCTCTGGTGCACATACAGCGTATCGCCGTTGCGGGTCAGCAGGACTTCATCATTATCCACCAGTCCAGCGACAGATTCGGTGCCGAGAAAGGATTCCTTCACCCGGCTGTACCAATTCCCTATGTTTTCCAAAATATCGTGCGCTTCTTGCGGAAAGGTTCCGTCCGCGCAGGGGCCGACATTGAGAATATACCCTCCCCCTCGCGCCAGAAGCTGGTCGACGGAATGCTGCAGATAGCGAAACGCATAGTAATGCTCGTCTCTACGGTAGCCCCAGCTTTCGTATCCGATTGAATCACATCCCTGTCGGGGGCGCGGAAAATCGCCGACAGCGACGACGGTCGGATCCCAGTCGCGTTCGGACACGTCAAAATCGCCTTCGTCAAAACCACGATCATTAACTAGCGCGCTTGGTTGCAATTCACGGATCATCTGGTTAAATGATGGGTCGCGATGTTGCAGTAGATTGGCGTCCCACCAGATGCCGTGGATTTGGCCGTAGCGGGTGCAAAGCTCATGGATTTGCCGACGGACGAAATCCAGATACTTCTCCAGATCAGGATCATCTCCTGGGTCGGGTTTTGGCAACTCATAACTGCGCCCGGCATGCGGGTAATTCGGCTGATTCATGTCCGGCACCGAATAGTACAGGCATAAGGGAAAATCACGACGATGGCAGGCGTCGGCAAGTAGCGCAATGATGTCCTTACGATAAGGGGTGTTTGTAACCTTGTACTCGGTGCAGTCCGTATCCCATAGGCAAAATCCGTCGCCATGCTTGGCTGTCACGGTGAGGTGTTCCATGCCAGCTCTTTGAGCGTGATCAAGCCACGCATCGGCATCAAACCTCGTCGGGCTGAATTCATTCATAAGCGTTACATATTTCTGACGCGAAAGGCCTCGCCGGAACTGATGCTGCTCGTGCCAGCCGGGAACGGCATATATTCCCCAGTGGATAAACAAGCCAAATGGTTTTTCAAAAAACCAATCGCGTTTATCACCAAATTTATGACATGTCATGCAAGTCCCTTTTCGCTTATCTGATGTGCAGCATTAAAAATTGCCTCGATGTTTGCGGGAGGAATATCGGGCAAAATCGCCTCATGACTTGGAGACAGGATCAAACCGGTCGGAAACAGCTCGCGGAGATAATCTACTTTTTTGATAATTGCCTCTGGGGTACCCCGAACAAGCAGCTCCTGGGCATCTATTCCACCACAGAAAGAAATCTTTTTGCCGAAATCCCGCAGTAGTCCTTCAGGCTCCATCCCAGATGCCAGTGCCTGGATTGGATGGATTACGTCCACGCCCATTTCAATTAAATCCGGAATCAACTCACGGATTGCACCGCAGGAATGATGAAATACGATAAGGCCGTATTCCTTGGCTTGCTTGATAAGTTTGTTTGTGCCAGGCCAGACATGCTTCCGAATTAATTCCGGGGAAAGAAGCAAGGAGGTCTGGCTCCCGAAATCATTGCCGATAAGCACGGCATCTAAACAGCCGCGTGTTGATTCATAAAATATCTCGTTAGCCACAAGATAAAACTCGGTTATTTTGTCGATAACCGCCTGAAACATTTCCGGATTTTCAAGCATAGCCATAAGCGCTGATTCCATGCCAAATGCAGCGCAAGTGTCCTGAAAATGAGCCGACCAAGCCATGCCGAGCCTGGCGCAATCATCAGGCGCGGATTTGGCAATAGCATGGCAGTCCCTCCCGTCAATATAAAGCGTAGGATCAGGCCAGGGAAAATTAGTAACCAAGTCGAGGTCATCTACCTCTGCAAAAAAACCTGGTGCTGTGAGGGTACGATTCTTTTCCGTGCCTCTGCCGGATAAAGCAAAGTCAAAAGCGGCATAAATAGCGTTACTTGTAGGTGAATGATAAGGCAATTCCACGGGGAAAATATCATCGCCGAGAATCCTGCATAGATCTTTGTGGTCACTGACGCCAAAATGATTTGTCAATCGCGGCAGTGAATCTGGTACTGGCAAGCCCAGCCAAGTCGCTGGCCGGTCTACCGGTTCTCGCGCAACAGTACAAAAAAAACGTTCGCGATGATCCATGCCAAAATCTTCCTTCCCGCAAAAAAACAGCTGAATTTAAATATCCGCTCCAAAAGCATCATAACTGTCATCAACCCCGCCCCAGTGGAATATCATGCACCCGGTCGCGCCGTTTTCTTTTGCGATGTTTGCCAGTTTTTTTACAAGCTCCGGAGAGGCGTGCCCCATGGAGCTGCTTAGGCCAATTCCGGAATGAAAGTCAGCACCTGTGCCGGCCAGCAACCGCTGGTGCTCCCTGACTACATCCCGATACATTTTTGTGTCTGTGTGATAGTTCATTGTGCAGATAAAATCGAACAGTCCCTGCTTGGCCCACGCATGCCAGTCCTGCCCTTCGTAAACGGACGGGCCAAGCCCGAAAACTGGCGGCTCCTCAATGTCGGGTTGGTTAACATAGTTTGCCCGCGCCGCCATTGTAAGTTTCAATCCGGCATCATTTGTCATTTTGCGAACGCTTTGCACAAACGCGGTCGTGCTTTGATTTCGAAGCTCAAGCTCTTTATAAATGACGGCGGGATTGGCCATATCCCCGGCGGTTAAAACGCCATGCCCCAGCCAGGGCTTGCGTGCCTCCTGACATACTGCGCACTGACAGGGAAATCTCTTCAAGAAAAGCGCGTTGTCGTTGCGGACGTAATCCAGCATCAACCCTTTAAGATGATTCTTATATTTTTCGATAAACTTTTGTATATTGTCCAAACCCGCGTCAGTATTTCGGTTGTCGTTCATGCAGGGTCGTCGAATTTCGGTTGTAAACAGTTCTTTCTGAAGCTTAAGGTCATCATTTTCCATGCACCTTAAGTATGGATTTTGTACTGCAAAAGCGGGCTTGATCCAGGGGTAAACTTCAATTCCGGCGGCTTTGGCTAAAGCGCAAAGCTTCTCGACGGGAAAATCGAAATCATTGATATAGGGAAAGATGATGTTGACGCCTTTTTCTCTCATCCGTTTGAGTTCTGTTTCCCATGAAGCGTGTTTCGTAAAAACCTCGTTCTCGCGGATGCATACACTGAAAATCATTTGTGGCTCCTGCAAAAGAAACTGATGATATAATGCACGATTGTCCGGTCACACTGGAGGTAGATTTATTCATCGGTTGCATGTTTTTCGTTGATGATAAAGACGCGACGCCCATACGGTTCGTACTTCTCCGCGAGAGTGGAGCCATCAAGCGTTGCCGGGGTTTCTTCAAACACTCGAGAAGCAGATTCGACAACTCCCAAAGGCGAGAGATCAAGCTGCGCCGTATAAGCGGCGTTAAGACTGTTGACTGTCAGCAGATAGGTTTTTCCCTCATAGCGCTTTGCCAGGCAATGGATAAAGCGGTCATTGCCCGAAAACGGTATGGTTTCAGAGAAAACTACAGGAGCAAGGGATAGCATCTCTTCGTTGAGAACCTTGCAATAATCCCACGTCAATCGGGAATTGGTGGGGCCAGGCCAGAATTTGTAACCGGTGGCACCATGAATGACGGCTAAATAAACTAATCCTCTGGCCTCTGCGGGATTGGGACAGCGTCCCGTCCCGGACCATGACTGAATCCAGGGGTACAGGGGTTTAGGTGTTGCCGTCCGCATCAGGATGTCGCAGCAGTCGGACAATCGCGTCAACGGCAAATTGGGAACCGCATACGATCCGGTGGTGGAGAGAAGATCGCCGGGAAAACTACCGTTTAAAAACTGGGACATCTCGTTCAGCCGTTGCGGAGACCCCAGGAGGTTGGCATAATTGATCTGGTTGGGGGCCAGTTCCCGGCAAGCCTCGAACCAAGCCGCGCTCTCGCCCTTACTGAGAACCTCCATCGCCACTTCGTCGGTCACATGCCAGCCGATGATGATTTTATGGTTGCGGAAACGGGGAATGAATTCCTTGATACCCGCCAGCACCGTTTCCGCCTTTTTGTGCCAGCGCGGATCGTTGCTTTTGTTGTGGTTTTCCGTGGGGACATTCTGTATGTGCAGAAACACCTTAAAACCCAGGCTCTCGGCCAAGATTAGATATTCCTCCAGCCGGGAAAGTCCCTCGGGATCGATTTTAAAAGTCGTCTCCAGTGTATTGAAACCGCGTTCTTTCGCCGCTGTCAGAAAATGCCGCCATTGTTCGCGGTCGGGATCGCGGTCGAAGTGATAGGTCAGGCCGACGGGGAAGAACGGTTTACCGTCAACCCAAAGCGAACGCAACCGGTTGCAGATTTTGGTTTCACCTTCCATAAAAGGCTTCTTGACTGTCTCGCTTTCAAATTTAAGTTGTTTTCCATCTGCAAAGCTGACAGTCGCTACGACAGGATAAACACCCGCGGGCAGTTGTGTGGAAGCAAAAACCAATTCATATTGTCCGACACCGGTTTGAAGCTGTTCCGTCAATGTTTGCAAAACGACGCGCTCCCCGTTTGCCAGATTTATCGTTTCCAAGTTTGCCGACAGCACGGTTCCGGCAGGAAAGCAAGAACCGCCGCAATCGAATACCATCCGCAAATGTTCCTCGCGGGAGAAATAAGAGAGGTACGGATAAAGCCGCGGTCGGGCGGGGATAGCAAGCTGGCGTCTCGCGAAATTCTTGATCAGTTCTGATCCATCCGGAGTTTCAATGCACGCCGTCGTGAATAGCAGGCTGGAGGCCAGAGGGATGCTGATTTCCGGGAAAAGCAGAGCTGTTTCCCCCTTGGCCGTCATAACTGCGGAGATTTGCCTGGAACCGAGATCGTTGCCCTTGTCGTCCCGCAGGAATATGGTGGCGCGAGAAGGGAATTCTTCCCCCTGATTATTGATTGTCATCTGCAAGGTTGCAATCCGCGGATCCATCTTGTCCAATGTCAGCACGACATTTTCCTCTGAAAGCATATAGCGCGCCAAAGCCTCAGCTTCCAATCCCAACAGATGCCCGGCATTTTCCATGTCGCGAAAAGCGCCGCCCCAGTAGGTATATTCGTTCGCCTTATGGTTTTCACGGCAAAAGGAAAGTCCCCATATCAATTCTTTCAGCGGCACCGGATCAAAAATCGCATAGGGCAGGGCGAATTCGACAGTCCAAGAATCCTCTCCCTGGTGCGACTTTACCTGATAAGCAGGATTATAAATTCTCTGCGTGTTATATGTGTCGAAAGATACGCCGGTGGCGTTAGCAATGAATTGATAAAAATCTTTATGATTATGCGCGCTGTCAACAAAAATTTCCACGCAATCATCAGTCCAGACCGCATCGTCGTGTTCCTTGATAGCTGCTTTGATATTTTTGATGTCGTTGTCGAAACAGCGGAATCCCACGTAAAGGTTTCGCTCGTTTCGAAGCAAAGATACCTCGGTTATCTGCGTGATGGGCTTGCCGTTGACCTCGTGATCAAGCCGGATGGTGGTCGCGTCTTTCCAGCAAGCGTCTGTTAGTTCGCCATCAATTACCGGGGCGTTCCCATCAATGGGATTTACCCTGACGGTAGACGGCTTCCCCCCTTTGTGTGGCTGTGGAGCCGTCTCTAGAGCCTCCAGTGGAAGTCCTTCCTCTCCTTTCTGCCCTGTGTCAAGAGAGGGCGTCACCAATGGCGTTTCACCCAGGCGCCGCGAGTATGGCGATACCTCTGTCCCTCTTTCCAACATGACAGCATCGATCCAGCACCCCCCCGCTCCTGGCAGAAATGAAAAGCTGTGGCCAAAAGCCCTGGTGTTTTCTGTTGTTGGTTTGGGAGTAGCACGAGTTTCATGCCGCTGCCATTCCGTCGTCAACGTGACCAATTCGGTGGTTAATGCAAAATCGCCAGTTAGTTTGATTGTCGCGCCCGGTTGGCTTCCCTTGGCGTAGAAACTGATTACACAGTCCTCCCCCGGTTGCAAGTGCATACCGCCTGCCATTGCGACGCTTAATTTAAAGTTATGGGTATGGCGCTGAAAAGGATTATCCAAATACATAGACTTTTCGCCGTCAAATGCTTCATCGGTAACCAGACGCCAGCGGGAGTAGAATTCGTGCGATAGAGCCGACCCGAGATAACAGTTCCAGCCATCCGGAACATCGGGAGTAGTGGCAAACTCGAACGAGCTGTTATAGACCAGATTTTGTCCCCGTTGTTCCTGCGGACGGCCTTCCACCAGGGTGATGTCATCGAAAAGTGCCTCGCCTGTTCCGCGGACATTACAGATAATTTGGATTTGGGTATCATCCGGCGCGGTCATGAATGTATGCTGCACCTGCTGCCAGTCAGTGCCGTTGCAATGCTCGGTATTTCCCAGGTCGGAATACTCCGCTCCACGCGCCAGGATTCGGGCATAGCTTTCTCCCGGCTGAGATAAAAATCGGACAAACGCAGTAACTGTATAAGTCGCTCCTGGTTTCACCGTCACAGATTGCGCTACTCCTGCGGAAACGCCGCGGTTTGATATTTGCAGAGCGATGGTTCCTGAACGCGATTGAGGAGAAAAGCTGGCGTTAAAATCCTTTTTGAATTCTGTAACTTTGACGGTTTGGTTAATGCCGCTCCAATTGTCAGTACCGTCTTCAAAGCCTGAGTTTTTTAATAAATTGGCTGCTGGCGTTTCTTCAGCCATGCCGGTTACGGCAATAAAGGTGACAGCCAGCAGGGCAATCATGGCACGCAATGACATTTTTCTCGTTAATTGGGTCATTTTTTCTCCTCATATGTGGGCGGCTTTGCCATTACTATTTGCGAAAATCTCCCGGGTCAGTTACTCCAGTCCTGGCTGCTCCAGGAAAGATCTGATTCGCGTAGAAATTTCACATGCGTATCGAGAAAGATCATGTTCACGCCATTATTGTGTCGAAAATTAAAATAAAAGAGTTCTCCTGGCAAAGACCCAACAAGTACTCTTAGCGTAGCGGCGGAATTATTGTAATCCGAATAAAGCGGGGTTCTGGTTGCGTCCTTGCGGCGGTGTAAAAAATCTCCTCTCAGATTACTGTTTATACCATAGGAGCCCCAGATGGTTGTAGGGTAGTCTTCCGGGCAATGCCATATTTCGTCATGGTTGTATTTGACGAATGTGTATGTTGTGTCCAGGAGCGGAGCTATTTGATAGGGCCAATAGTTGGCGATGTTTCCAGTAACAGTAATCAATGTAGGCAGAGCTCCTCGGTATTGATCCGCGTAAATTAACGTTGCCTCGCCCATTTGCCGCAGTTTATTCGAGCATTTCATTGTGCGAGCGGTTGTTAACGCTTTTCCCAACATAGGTAACATCAAACTTGCCAAAATTGAAATGATTGCGACAACAACCAGCAACTCCACCAGCGTAAACCCTGCCCGGGATTTTCGTCGCCCCGTTTCAGTCCGATCATAAATCATCTTCCACACTCCTTCTGATACGGGATCTACTACTGCTGTCCCGCTAACATATTCTCCTGATTGCGCCGAGTTCAAGGGCAATTTTATGTCGGGTGTCTTTCGCCCTGAAAATAGACGGTATTTTATATTATACCCAGAAGCCGTAACAGGCGAGGAAATTACCCCTAGATTTAGCATGTCCTCACGCGATAGCCTTCCCTCAGCCAAAACTCTATTGGCTACATAGTCCCATCTCCCCATATTTTTAAGTTCCGCTTGCATATCAAGTAATGTATGCCTTAGCCGGGTTACCATAAAGCTGCAATGGCTTTCTATGGAGGAAAGGCTTAATGCCGCTTTGTGGATTATGATCTCGTCGGGATTTACCTTGCGGAAACGATTTGGCACAGTCAGGTGCACCTCATCAGAGTTGTATTCCCAAAGTCCATGAAAAGCCATTGCGCTATAATGACTGATAACTCCCTGTGGCTGATCTTTCTGATTGCGGCTCCAGAGGCAGTATCTCGTAAAATCCGATTCCATTGAATCAAGGAAATCTGGCAGGCGGAAAAGACCAGTAGATACTTTCAGCCAGTTACCCTTATTAATGTGATACAAATGATTGCAGTCCAAATATTTACAGTCGATTGCCTGCTTATATGTAAAATAACCATGCTGCTGACTGGCAATCGCCCTTAGGGCATGTATGCGCGATTGGATAGGCTTTAAGTCTCTCATTAGGCAGTGCAATTCCCATTGGGTAGTGTTTAAATTAGACTACAACCACCAAGAGGGAAAAGCAAATTTATTATGACTATCGCAATGCCATAAATCCTTTAATGCTTATCCATGTGTTTGATGATAAATTATTTACGCGAAAAGCAAGGTGGGAAAATCAGTTTGCAAAACACATCCGATTACACAGATCCCCGATGAGAGTCGAACCGTGTCTCCGTCGGCGAGAGCTACTTGCAGCGCTTGACATCTCACTGCTCAATCAAAGTATCGAGCAATTTTTCCTGCGCCACCCAATCAGCAGGCAGTTCCATCTCAAACAGCATCTTGGACTCCGTGACAGAAGGGCATGCCATGAAATGAAAATTAGCCGGTTGATAATGAGATCAGGGAAGACTTGGACAAGGTTGATGTTGCATACCACGAAGAGCGCCGAAGGCTGTTATTGCCGTTACTGTTTTTTCGCGCCAGATAAGACACGATGATCTGCGACTACGCACTCCGGCCGTGCAAGGGCGGTAAAGTTTCTGTAACATCCGGCTGCGCCGGTCAGCGAAAACGATGAAAAGTTTATATGCTATAAAACAGATAATAACATCTTGCACAAAACCTCGCCAGTTAAGATTTTACGATTATTTGGGTAGTCCTATTGGCTGGGGTTAATTTATATATGATATTGATTTGGCGTGTCGAGTACTGTATTGTATGGATTGTTACACTACTCTTGCTTGGTTGCTTATAATGAGTACAAATAAGACTATACATCATTTAAGGAGAGAACTCCGCAAAATAGCGGAAACTCAGTATGGTTTTTTTACCGCAAGCCAAGCAAGTCAAGTCGGATACTATAGCAGTCATTACCCACACCATATTGCTAAGAAAAATTGGGTTAAAGTATTCAATGGCCTTTTTCGTCTGCCAGATTACCTTGAGTCAATGGATTCGGATTTTACCAAATGGTGTCTTTGGAGCCGCAATCAAAAAGACCAGCCACAGGGGGTAATAAGCCACAACAGCGCGTTGGCCTTGTATGGAATTTTACCTTACAATTCCCAAAAAGTTCATTTAACTGTTCCCCCTCGGTTCCGCAAGGAAATACCTGGCGAGGTGGTTATTCACAAAGCGTCACTGAATCTTTCCGCCATCGAAAGCCATGACAGTTTCATGGTCACCCGTCTTGGCCAAACCTTGGTTGATATGCGTCCGGAATTAGAGGCAAAAGGTGAATGGGATGGTATAATTATGAAAGTTGTGGCGGAAGATAGACTATCGCATGAAGAGATGATCAATTGTGGCATACTTTCTACGCCCAAAATAGTTTCTGACGATAAACTTTGCATGGAATCTTCCTCTGGGCAAATAGGACTGGGCATGTTTAAGCAAACTATTGAACAAATCGAAACACAGTCGAGCAAGGGATGCGTATCCGATCCCGTAGCGGAAAGAGTGTGGAAAATGATGTACAATAGGGCGGAGGTAGGGCGTCGAAGATCGCAGGCAGGATTCACCCTGGTGGAACTGTTGGCGGTGGTGGCGATTATCAGCATTCTGGCGTCGCTGTTGATGCCGTCTTTGTCGAAAGCCCGGGAGGCGGCTCGGAAACTCGCTTGCGCCAGCAACCAGAAACAAATCGGTGTCCTGTCTTTCATGTATACCGATATGTACGGCGGCTGGGTCACCTGGGCAGGCGGCATGACTCCACACACTGGAACCCGGGCTGAACCCGGCTGGTATAAATATCCGCCATCCAATAACTGGCTCAACAAGTTGCTGGTTATCGCCGGCCTGACTCCCGAGTACGACATCGCGGGAAGCGACGTGAACGACCCGGTCAACTGGGGCAAGGGTATTTTTCTCTGCGCGGAGAAAGACAGAAAAAAGCTGGCTTCGGAAAATTTCTGGAGTGGCGGCTATACGTTAAATCAATATCTTGTCGGCTGCTACTGGGGCGACGATTGTTATACCCACCTGACCACTATCGGGCAAATTAAAAACCCCTCCGTCAAGATCTACCTGATGGAAACGCACGATGAGGGAATGAACCCGTTCGTCATGTACAATTGGACTATTCCCGGGCGACATCCCAATAGCGGTTATGCCCTGTGTTTCGACGGGCACGTAATGCTGGTGGACGACGACACCACCACCTTGCAGTCCACCTGGCCTTACTGGAAAGGCAAATGGACGGAATGGATTGCTCCCTGACATTCACGATGCCTGCCTTATGTTGCTGACGGCGGCTTACCGCCAGTGCGGCAATTACCGCTAAAAACCTTAACAAGGAGGAACCATGCGCACCATTCGACTGGGAATTATCGGAATCGGCGGACGCGGCTTTGGAATGTATTCGCTGTTCCGGCGTCACGGGGGCTATGAGGTCTGCGCGCTGTGCGACGTCGAGCCGAAGCGGATCGACGTGTTCCGAGCGCTGGCGCGCGAGGACGGCCTGGACGCCGACGAGGCGTTTTACTCCGATCTTGAGCGGTTCCTGGCGCATCCGGGGTTGGAGGCCGTCTATGTCGCCACGCCGGACTATCAGCACGTCGAGCCGTCCTGCCGGGCGCTGGAGCGGGGGCTTCACGTGCTGTGCGAAAAGCCGCTCGCGGTCAACGAGCCCGACTGCCGGACCATCGGCGAGGCGGCGGAACGGAGCGGGGCGCTCTTCTACCTGGGCTTCAATCTGCGGCATCTGCCGGCGTACGAACGGGCGCGGGAAATCGTCGCCGCCGGCGAACTGGGTCGAATCCACATGGTCAACGGCAAGGAATACTATTACAGCGGCGCCACGTATTTCCAGCGCTGGAATCGTTTCCGGCAATACGGCGGCGGCATGTTCGTCACAAAGCTGACGCACGATTTCGACATCCTGCAATACGTCGTCGGGCAAAAAATCCGCCGCGTCGTCGCGTTCGGCAACCTGTCGGTGTTTCGTCCCGACGCGCCGGGTCCCGAGGCGCTCCACGCGCCGTACCGGCAGCTGCCAGGCTGGGAGAAGCGCAAGCGCCTCATGGCGGTCGGCGAACCGGTGGATCAGGGGGACGTGGACGTCAATCTCTACACCTCGGAAAAAGACACCATCGACAACGCCTCGGTTCTTTTGGATTTCGAGAACGACCTGCGCGGCGTCTTTTCCTTTTCGGTTTTCCAGGCTCGCGCCTGTTCCGGCCGGGAACTGGAAATCATCGGCGACGAGGCGCACCTGCGGATGGCGTCCGGGCGGCTGACCATCGAGGATCGGCACGGGCGGCGGCGGCGCGTCGAGGAATTCGACGCCTCCGGCGGCCACGGGGGCTGCGACGAGATTCTCGTGAACGATTTTCACCGGTGCGTCGCGGAGAAGGAAAAACCGCGCGCCACCTGGCAAGACGGAGCGCGCTCCGTCCGGGTGGGGCTGGCGGCCCAGCGGTCGCTGGAGACCGGCGGCGTCGTGGAGGTGACGGAAGACTAGCGCGGTTCGATTCACGGTGAACCGGCACGCTTGGGTTACGCAAATGCTTGCAACTGTCGATTTTCCGCTTTCTCCATTTCTCAGTTCGTAGGAGGGGTACAGAATGCCTGAGCTCCGAGCAAATTACATCCCTGCCGTTTTCCGGAAAGCAGTTGTCACTGCGTTATTTCTGAGCGCATGGATATCGGTAGCGTATGCCGGGGACAATCCGGTCTGCGAGTATCGCTTCTATTCAATCGTGGGCAATCGCCTCGCGGATTCCGGTCGGAGCGCTTCGCACCTGTCGCTGTCCGGTTTTGCGGGCAATCCGGTCGTGATCGACGCCCCCGGCGGCAAAGCCCTGGAGTTTCGCCCCGGACAGACCGCAACCGGCACGCTCAACCTCAAGCCGGGAAGCTATCCGGAGATTGCCGTTTCCTTCATGCTGTCGACTCCGGACGCTTTATGGAAAGAATTGTCCGCGCCCGACGCCAAACGCCCCTACATTCTACAAGTCGGGCAGATCGACGGCCTGAAGTTTCACTTTCATCGCCGGGAAGAAAAAACGCTCCTCATTTTCGCCGCGGTGTACGCCGGTTCCGGTGCGGTGTATGCCTTGCCAGAGTTGTCGAAGAGTGGGGATCGCTGGGTATCCGTCAGCGTTCCCTGGCTCCCGGCAGCCGGGCAGTGGCATCGCGTCGAAGGTCGGCGCGACGCGAAAACCGGAAAACTCCAACTCCTTATCGACGGCAAAATAGTCGCCGAGCAGGACTGCCCGGCTCCCGTCTGCCTGGCCAACGCGCCGCGCAAACAGACGAACTGGGCGGCGACTCCGCCGGTTCTGATTTTGGGAGGCGAGGCGTTTTCCGGTCTTCTTGGCGACGTGAAAATCGAACTTCCCGGCGACGCCGAAACGCCTCCGGTCGAAGCGGAATCGGCGGCGGCTACGACCGGCGATTTCCTGTCGTGGCTGATCCTGGCTCTGGGGGAACTGGAACGCCACGGCCTGGACGCCAACTCCGATCCCCTTCTCGGTCTCCGGAAAAAACTGGACGCCGCCGCCGCGCGGTTCGAGCGTCTGAACGCCGGTGAAGCCGTACCAGATGATTCCCTCGCCCGGTTGTACGGAGATATGGAAAAGATCGAGGCCGCGGCAATCAGCGCGTCGGCCACGGTTTACGGTCTGCCAGGCGGCGCACCGTCGGTGATCGGCAATACTCCGGAGAGGCTCGACGCGGCGGTCAAGGGTTTTGCGCGGGAGTTCCTCGCCTTGCAGACCGACTGGAACGCCAACCGGCAGGCGTTGAAGCGTTTCGGATTGGATTCGGGCGTCTGCGTCGAAACCGACCGAATGAAAGCCCTCGCGGGCAACGGCGAGCGCTGGACGCCCGAAACCGAACAGGCCGTCTCTTTCTACCGGTTTATCGGCACGGAACACTATCGACTCGGCGCCGACTCGCTAGTCGCCCGTCGGCGGTTGGAGGCGCTGCTGGCCGCCGCCGCCCTGCGCGCGGAACTCGGCGGTTCGACGCCAGCGCTGGACGGAATGACGCGCTTCTGCCGCGACGCGCTCGCCGAATGGCGCGACGCTTATAACCGCCACGACTACCTCGCCGCCGCCGCCGCAGAACGGAAAGCACTCTCCGGCCTGGACACGCTGGAAAAAGTCGTGTGCGCGGAGGACAACCGGACGCCGGTCGTCAGACCCGGCGCCAGCTTTACCAGTACCGGGAATTTCGCGTTCGGCGGCTCGTGGCAGACCGCGCTGTGCTCGCAAGTTCGCGGAGCCACTCTCTTTCGCACAAAAGACGATTTTCTCCCTTACGAAGGCAGTCCCGCCGAATGGAGCGTTTCCGCCGAAATCCCGGGAACCAGCATTGTGGGCTACGAGGCCGACGAAGGCTCCTGGACATATTCCCACAGGGTTTACGACTGCCGCAACCGGACGACGGGGGAATCGTTCCGCCAGGAATGCTGGTGGAGCATGTTGTCGCCGGGGACGCTGTATGCGACCGAAGCGCCAGCGGTGGAGTTTTCCTGCGGCACCTCCGGTTCTCCCCTGGCTCCCGGCAGGATTCTGATCGCAACGGCAGGCGGTTCGCGCATGATCGGCAAGGGGGAGGCGGTCGATCCGCGCACCATGACGGAAGGCTGGATGCTTCTGTTCTGGGAGGACGGCGCGCCGCAATTTCCCCTGCTGGTTCGCCTGGAGCGTCGACCCGACGCCCTGCAATGGACAGACGACGGCCTGACAGTCAGTCGCGCCTCCGGCATCGGTCGTTACGCCCTGGCGCTGCTCTACGGCTCCAGCGCGCGCCCCGCCGACTGGCGTCCGGCGGCGGCGGACGTGCTCGGACAATGCCGGGCGCTGGCCGACAACCTGACGTTCTTCCCCCTCGATCTCGCCGAGTTTTACGCGCTCGAAGACAACACTGTCCGCGTGTGGAACCGCATCGCAAAAAGCATCACGCTGAATGACGACTGGAAGGCCGAAGCGCGCCAGTTCATCCCCGTTCCCCCGCTCTACGCCCTCGGCGCGGCAGGCGGCGTCCCCGTCCGGTTTGACAAGCCGCTGTCCGCGCCGCTGCTGAACACGCGGTTCGGGTTCTACCAGACCGTTCCGGGCGGGGAATTGTCTTACACCATCCCCCGCGTCCGGCTCTGGCAGCGCAATGTCCTGAAGCCGGTTGCCGACGAGGCGGACTGGGTCGCCGCCTACAACCGGAACATCACCAGCTACATCCAAGACGAGACAAAGCGTATTTATCAATCGTTGGAAGTCGTCTCCGGCGGGTGGTGCCTGATGGATTCCGAAACCAGGTGCTGGCTCAAAAAATTTCGCGCCCCAGACGAAATCGCCGGGCTGGTCACGGGACGAAGGCTGACGAAGTCGCTGGTCAGCACGTCCAAGTTGAATCTCGATTATCTGATCGATCCGGTATCGGGAACCGGCAACCTCTGTTTCGGCTGGCGCGGCAACCGGCATGACGTCTCGATGCTGGGCGACTACGCCTGCTTCAACATGGAGCTTCTGGCCGCGGCGTACTCCTATGCCGCCTATTTCGGCCATTGGGATCTCCTGCGCGACAACTGGCCGCGGCTGCGGCAGGTTTATCGAACCGTCGCCGAACGCCAGGGCTGGTTTGTTCCCGGACACGACTGCATGACCAGCGGCTTCATTTTCTGGGGCGACATGCTCGGCGACGGCTATCGCATCAGCAGCCTGGCCGGAACCATGGCACGGGCGGTGGGCGACCGCGCGACCGAGGCGCAAGCGAATTACATCGCCGCCCGCACGATGGCCTCCACCGCCTGCCTGATCCATCCCGACGTCGCGGCCTTTAACCGAGCGGTGCGCAACACCCCGGAAGTCCTGTCTCCGGAAGCCTGCATGGCCACCATCGGCTGTGACGACCGCGTGGGTCTGTGTACAAAAACCTACCGGCCTTACTCGCTGGAAAAATCCTGGAACGCGCCGTTTCAATCGGCGGGCTGTGTCATTTATGACTATCCGTTTTTCGGCGCGTTGCTGGAAACGTATCCCGACCTCATGAAACATTGGATCGACACGTTCCTGCGGAATATTCCGGAGTGGCACGAGCGGGGCGTCTACCGGAAACCCGCGGATTTCACCGGCACCCCCTCCGAGCGGAACATGAACGCGTGGCAGATACTGAAATTTCTGGCGTTCACGACGACGGAAAAGGAGCCGATCCGATCCCTTTACGAAAAGGACTTCACTCCCGGCCCCGACGGGTTCCGCAACCAGAAGTGCCAGTTCAGCAACTGGAACGGCTCCGCCAACGTCCTGCCTCACGTGATCGCCCAGAACGATCCGCTCTGGCTGGGCGACTGGACCTGGTGCGTTATCGAACAAGGGACGTATGACCGCGAAAACCGCCGGGCGGTGATCGTCGCCGACGCCGTCGAAACCGGTGAACTTAGCCTGGTCGCCCTGATCGAGCCGTCGGAGATTACGCGCAACGGGCTGGTTCTGGGGGCGAAAGACTGCCGGTATGATCCCGCCTCTCACGCCTTGACGATCCCGCTGGAAAAGGGACGCAACGAAATTGTCGTTTCGCTTGCGCGCAACGCGACGGCGGCAGCCTATCCCGCTTTCGTCCAGCCTCCGGTCGTCACGCTCAACCTGGCCAGCTCCCCGCTGCCGTGCCTGCCCCCCGCGGATCAGATTCTCAGCGGCGACCTGAACGTGGGGAAATGCCAGACCGTCGACCTGCGCCGGTTCTGTAACATGGGGTTCGACGACAAAACCGCCGGCGACCGCCGGGGCGGCACCGACGACAACGGCGACGCCTGGCTCTTTCCCCAGGGACTCTCGGTCGTCCGCGGCGTTCCGTTTGAGTTTATCGCTTCCGCGGAAAACGAGGGGCGGGGTTGTCTCGTGCTGCAAGGCAACGCCAGGAAATTCTTCCCCGCCAAGTCGATCGGAATCCCGGTCGGGAAGGTGTTCCGGCGGTTATTCTTCCTGCACGGTTGCGGCTACGGATCGGGACGCGGGATTCCGGTGTTGACTTACCTCCTGCATTTCGAGGGCGGACAAACCCGGCAGATCGAGGTTCGCGAAGGCGTCGGGATCGACGAATGGAAAGTTCCGCCCGGAAAAACCAACCCGCCCGATTTGCGTGAAGCGCGCCGGGCGCCACCTTTCCTCCCGGGACGACCGGGACAATGGGGGGAGGGTGCTTCCGGTTATGTCTATGAGTGGAAAAACGACGTCGCCGCGCCCGGCGTGACCAGCCAGGACAGCGAGCAGCGGGGACTCGCGAAACTGGAGTCGATCGACATCTTCTCCTGCGGCAACGCGGTGCCCTTGCTGTTTGCCATCACGGGCGAGGAATAAATTCACGCTGGAGGAAACGCCAGTCTTGGTTGAGTTGCGAGCCTATCCATGCGCATCTTGCCGGGCTTGTAACCAAATTACTGCACAGTTAATGATTTCCAAAGGAGGTGGCGCGATGACGGAATTTAAATTGCAAAATGATAATTTCATGCGCGTGGATTGCCTGGCTCCGTCTGTCTTCCGCATTCGCGTGAATAACAGCAAGAATTTTTCGGAGGGCGGCTTGATGCGCTACGGTATCGTGCGCGCAGACAACGCCTGTCAGGCCAATGAGACCATGGAGAAAAACATTGCCACCGTTACGACGGGTGAAGCTGCTCTGACCGTCGATCTATCGACCGGGGCGCTGCAACTGACGGCCGGTACACGAAAAATTCTTCAGGCAAACGCCCCCGCGGTCAACGGCGGGTTCCGGCAGACGTTCGCCCTGACCCCGGAAGAACGGCTTTTCGGTCTGGGTGACAACGGGCGTGAAAGCATCGAGCGGCGGGGGAGGAAATACCCGGTGATTGTGCGAAACGTATCGAGCTATATCCCCATCCCTTTCCTCATGAGCACGAATGGCTGGGCGCTGTTCATGAACACCACTTGGTTCCATTATGTCGACGCCGGGGAGAAGGAAAAAGACGTTTTGTCAATCTACGCGCCGAAAGGCGCGCTTGATTATGTGCTGATGGCGGGTGATAATTTGGCAAACCTCCTTGCCAAGTATACCGCTATCACAGGCAGGCCGGCGCTCCTGCCGCGCTGGGCATATGGGCTTACGTTTGTTTGCGACGAACGGGGCGTACGCGCGCGCGACGTGCTCTACGAGGCATACGAGTTCAGGCGGCAAGGCATACCCTGCGACGTCATCGGCCTGGAGCCGGACTGGATGGAAAAGCACTACGACTACAGCGTGGACAAAGACTGGAGCCAGGAGCGCTTCCACATCCCGTATTGGCGCCGCGCGCCGACGTGCGATCGTTGGGTGGATAAAAACAACATCCCCACGACCTTTGCCGCCGGGCTGAAAAACATGGGATTCAAGCTGAGCTTATGGCTTTGCTGTGACTACGATTTCAGCGAACACGAGGAACGCATGCTCGGTGCGGCGGTGCGCCTTCCCGTCAAGAGCGAGGCGAAGAACGGGAACGAGGTCGACGCGGAGGATCATTTCAAGGATCCCCATTTTGTTCCGCACTACGTCGATACCATTACCAAACGAGGCGAGCGGTGGTTTGAGCATTTAAAAAAATTCGTCGATGACGGCGCGCGCGCCTTCAAGCTTGACGGCGCCAATCAAATCTGTTTTCATCCGGATCGCAAATGGGCCAACGGCATGGACGACGAGGAAATGCACAACCTCTACCCCTTGCTCTACAACAAGGAAATGACGCAGGGATTCCGGGAGTACGCCAAGAAGCGCGCGTTGGTTTATTCCGCCGGCGGTTATGCCGGCATTCAACAATACTCGGCCACCTGGGCGGGCGACACGGGCGGAGGCATCAAGCCGTTGGTGGCTTCGCTGAATCTCGGGCTGAGCGGACACTCCAACACCACCGCGGACATGGACGTCTGGAACGCCGAGGGCATTCACTTCGGGTTCCTCTTGCCCTGGTCGCAGATTCTTTCTTGGCATATGTACAATCAGCCGTGGTTCCAGGGCGATCCACTTTGCGCCATGATCAAGGATTATGCCAAACTGCGCTATCGCCTGCTCCCGTATCTATACTCGCTGGCCTATGAAGCGCACCAAAGCGGGCTGCCCATGATGCGTGCGATGTCGCTCGTTTTTCCCGACGACGCGGCGTGCGACGGATGTCTGACCCAGTACATGCTCGGGTCGGCGTTCCTGGTAAGCGCCTTCACGAATCGTGGCATCGCAGGAAAAGTGGAAAGCGACAGGTTTGAACTGAAAAAGATAAGCAATACGGTCTATCTTCCGGCGGGTCAGTGGATTGATTACTGGACCGGAAAAGTGTATGACGGCGCGCAGCTGCTGGAAGCGGTTTATCCCGAAAACCGCGGCGGGATGCTTCTTGTACGCGCCGGTTCGTTGATTCCGTGCGGCGATGATATTGATTATTGCGGACAGAAACAACCCGAGCATATCACGCTGGAGGTATTTCCTGGCGGTCGCGGTTCATCTTTTCTTCTTTATGAAGACGACGGCGAAACACTGGCTCATGAAAATGGCGAGTATGCGACTACGCGCATGAACATGGAAGAAACACCTGCCCAGATAAGGCTTACCATAGAGCCGCGACAAGGAAATTATGCGGGAATGCCAAACTTTCGATCTTTTACGATTAAAATCTTTTCCGCCGATCCGATGTGCCCTGAAACGGCTGGAATGTCTATGGAATATGATGGCACTCGGCAGATGTATACTGTTGGACCTATCGCTGATAAAGGCGCGCCCATTTCGCTGATCCTGAAGCGAGGTAAAATTAACGAGCTATGAAATAAAACCGTTGCGCCAGTATTAAATCTGGCGAAGGAGAATGAAATGAGCTGGCCGTGAGGCGTACCTCAAATCGAAATCCGCAGGCCGGGCATGTTTTCCTGCTCTGCCCAGTCCGCCGGTATTTCTATCTCCAGCAGCGCACTTAGCGAAATATCCGGTTCCTTGCCGGAAAGCACCGCCTCGGCAATCCTCGGACTGAGGACAGCCAGGCTCAAAAAGCGGCGAAGCGGTGATCCCGCCGAAATCCAATCTCAAGGTATTACGCCCCTGCGATAAAACTCTCTATACAGCGCGCAATTTAGTAGAACGCTTATTCCTTAAGAAATTTAATTACAAATGCCCCTGGCGGATATTTTCCTGGCCGCTGATAAACGAGGATTCAATGTTTGCCTTCGTTTCCGAATCTGGTTGGGGCAACAATAGCTTTCTGATGGAGATAGGTTTCCCCCGCGGTGACCAGGACTCGGCTACTGATATCCATATCCTGCAGGCAATTGCCGACTGCTATGAAGCCAAGGACGATATCGACGGTGGCATCGAAGCGCTTCAGGATGCGACGCGGGTCTATTACAACCTGCCGGAAGTGCATGAGTCGTGCAGAAACAGGCCTACCGGCTGGGCGAATGCAGCCGCGAATGCGAGATCGTGATGCAGACTTTCGGCGCGACCACCCGCGCGTTTGGCGTACTCAACTTCCGCTTGCAAATGGCAGAAGCACAAAAAAAAGGAGAGAAAGAATTTGACTAGAATAGACCAGTGGTTTATTCTTAGGGTAAGTAAGCTGTCAGGAGATGTCATCATGGCCGATCACTATGTTAGAAAAGAGACTGTTGCTGCGCTGTTGGAGGATCATTTGCGGCGGATCAGAACCGGCGGCGAGATATTTGTGCCTTCGGAGCGGGTTTTGAGCCGGGAATTCGGGTGTAGCCGGGGAACTGTCAGGCAATCTTTGCAAGTTCTAGAAGATAAAGGGTTTGTGCTTTCCGGCAGCAATGGGCGGGTCATTGCGGCAGCGGCAGCAGAGGAAAAAATTGGGAGCTTTGCCTTTGTTAGCGCTGGCGCGGGAATTGTCGGAAACCCTGCCTGGGGAAAGCTTTGGGCGTGCCTGCAACCGTTGGCGGAAAAAGTCGGTCTGTCCGCCAACCTGGTTTTGATCGGCTGGGACGGTAAAAAAATCGCATGGCCAAACAATAAACAACCCGATTTAATCGTATATACCAGCACGCCTTCGGAGAGCTATCGCGAAGAAATTTTTGCGCTGAAAGACTGTACCTTGATCACTACCGACGAGAATTTTTTCCCGGAAATACCTAATCTGGTGGCGATGGACAACTTTCAGGCCGGGCGGCTGTCAGCGCGGAAACTGGTGGAAAGAGGTTACCGGCGTCCGGCGTTTCTGGGCTGGAAAATGAAAAAAACTTACAAGCCGTTTGAAAAGCGGGCGGTAGGATTTATGGCGGGACTGGCGGAAGCGAACCTGAACGCGGCCGATTCCGTCCGGTGGCATGGAGGAGACACGCAAGCCGAAATGTTACGGGAAATCCCCGCGGCCATAGACAAAATCCTTGATGAAGGCTTCGATTCAATGTTTTACTATTCCGATCCCAAGGTTGATCTGGTTTACGACCTGGTCGCGGCCAAAAGAAATATTCCCGGCGAATTCGGCCTGATTACACTCAACAGTTTCAACGTGGCGATAGGGCACAACCCGCCGATCGACTCGATTTCGCACGGCACTAGCATCACTGCCGAAACGCTGGTGAAGGAAATAGTGAACCTGATTAGCACCGGAAGGAAAACCTTCAGCCCCAGACTGCTTTCGCCATCGTACCATCCTGGCGCGACTTTGCGCCAGTGCGGATGAGGAGTGGATAGATACGCCAAGTTTTTTCTCTCTTGCTTCATCCGTTATCTGCCTGCGGTGATCGAAAATCTGCGAAGGAATTTTATATGCGCTGCTTGGGCTTGGTCGCGTTTTTGTTACTGCTGGCGGTTGCCGGTTCGCAGGCGCGCGGCGGGGAATGGCAGATCCGGTATCTGCGGATCGAGCAGAAAGGCACACTGAATTTCGCCGAGGTGGAAGTTTTCAGCGAGGGGGAAAATGTGGCGGAGGGAAAACCCGCCCGACAGTCCAGCGTGGCTTTCGGAGGAATTCCCGCCCGAGCGGTCGACGGGAAAACCCTCGGCGCGTGGTCGGCGGGGTCGGTGATCCATACCGGCGACGATGCCGCAAACGGCGAATGGTGGGAAGTCGATTTGGGGAAAGCGGTGCAGGTCGAAGGCTTTATTATCTGGAACCGGACAGACCCCGGCTGTATCGGACGCATGGTTGGCGCGACGGTTTCGCTGTTGGATGAAAACCGGCAACCGGTTTTCACCTGGCAACTGGACGAACCGGAAAAGCGTTATCTTTTCGGCAAAACCCCGAAACTCGACCCGCAGACCTATCCTGCGCAGGCGCTGAAAAATGGCGAAGTGGAACTGACGGTTTATTTGCCCGACGCAAAGACAGGCTATTATCGCAACACCCGTTTCGACTGGTCGTCAATGGTTGCCAGCCTGAAATACAAAGATGTGGTTTGGTTCGGTAACTGGAAAGACGATGTGCATACCTCCACGGAAGTGGCTGACGACGCCTCGGGGCCGGCGGCGGAATTCGGCAGCGTCTACACCGGCGCGCCGCCCCCGCCCGGTTACGAGGAAGCGGCGCCGGGCGAGAGTTTTATGAAAATCGGCGTGGGGGAGTTGCGGAAGCCCCTCAAACCGGAATACCACCAGTACAATCCTGAAAACAAGTTCAGGTACTCGTCGAATTTCCCCTATAAAACGGAGCGTTTTTTTGCCTGGGAAATCTCCTCCGGCGCTGACTGGATCGAATATGCCCAGACTTCGCCGGAACTGAAAGGCTATCGCTACCGGCTGGTCAGAAAAATTTCAGTCACCGCGAAACCCGCCGGTTTTGTCATGACTTGCAGTCTGGAAAACATGGGAGAGAAACCGATAACGCAGGCGTATTACGAGCACAATTTTCTCATCCTGGCAGGCAGGCGGGTGGACGAGTCTTGGCGGGTGGAATATCCCTTCGCACTGGAAATTTCACCAGCCAAAGACAGTCTGTGGAAACCGGAAGGGCGGCAACTGCTGGCGCTGCGCAAGTTATTGCTTGACGATTCATTCGCGCTGGAACTGACCGGTTTCGGGGCGAAGGCGGCGGACAATCGCGTCAGGGTTTGGTGCGGCGCAGAGGCGGGAATAGAAATTTCCGGCGACCAGCCGCTGGCTGGCAGCATCCTGTTCGGCGGAAGAACCGTGGTCTGCCCCGAGTCGTATATTATCATTTCTGCGCAACCGGGGGAGATTTTCCGGTGGCGGACAGAATACAGGTTATTGCCTTGAATCGGAGAAGCATATGAAAAACTGTCGGAATAAATTCACGCTGGTGGAACTGCTGGTGGTGATCGCCATCATGTCTATCCTGTCGGCGCTGCTGTTGCCGACTTTGCGGCAGGCGGTGGCGACTGCCAGAAACATCAAGTGCGTGAACAATCTGCGCCAGCTCTCCCTGGCTTTGATCCAGTACGAGTCCGACAACTATTTCCTGCCAGCCGCCGCCGGGCCGGGACCTTACGGCAATTATTATTTCTGGCAGAGCAAGTTGTACCAGGCCAATCTGCTCGAAGTTAAATACACCACCTACTGGGGCGCGCACGCGCTTAACTGCGAGCTTTTGAGTTGCGACATGAACGATAATGATATCAATATCTATACCCACTACGGCATGAACGCTCATTTGCCCAATTTGCTGGGAGTGCCGGACAATCCGGGGCACACGGACTGGTATCAAACTTTTGTGAAAAGCCACCGGATCAGCAAACCGGGAGAACGCATTCTTCTCGGCGAAAGCGACAATTACATAATTGGCGGCAGCATCTCGCAGCCAGGTCCCAACGGGGGCGCGTGGTATCCCCACAACCTGCGCATGAACATCCTTTACGTCGATACCCATGTCACCGCGCGTTCCGAAGACTATGTCTATACCAACCGGCAGATTTTATTCGGCGACGTCCAGTAAAATTTCGCGTTATGTACAGCGCCCCGCAAATAAGTGTGCAAGCGCATAGTGCTATTTGTTTTGCTAAATATCCATCGAACAGTTTTTCTTAATCGAAGCATATAGACAGTGCCTTGGAATATTGCGAAGAATCTTTTTAAGAGGAGCAAACATGCTGAAAAAAAGTTGCCTGGCCGCCGTGGCAATCGTGCTTATCGCATTTTCCGTGCATTCCGGCGAATTGCTGCACGAGGACAATGCGCCTAACCTGGGCATCGAGGTCTATCCGCTTTCCGAGCAGACCTGGCGCAGCAAGATAATGGTCTGGCCGGGGAAGGTTACGGACGAAAACCGCTTCTGGTCGGGCACGGATTTTTTCACCAGCGAATACGGCGAGCCGTGCGAGTTCACGAAAGACTGGGTGAAGGAACAGGGCTATCTGGCGGCGGGAACATATGAGATGACAGAGGGGAAGATGGTCATTACGGGCGGAAAGAAGGGCTTCGCGTTCGGCTTTGGCGCTATCCCTGGAGACTTTTCCCGTCCCAGCGTCCGTTTCGGCGCCGCCTGGGGTCCGCAGAAAAAAGACCGCTTCCGGCTGCGGCTGGTGATTGAGCAGGAGGCGGATGAATCTTCCTGGAGCTTCTGCGCCGCCGATTGCAAAGCCTACAGCCGCGACCTGGAGAAGTTCGTCATCCGCGGCAAAGGGCGGCAGGAATTTGAAACAGACGCCGGGCTGGTGCGTGTTCTGGCAGGCAAAGCCAACGGCTTCAAACTGAGTTGCGACACGCCTGGGATTACCGTGAAAATCGAAAGCCTGAAAATCGCGCCTTCGTCGGCGCTGGTCTATTTCCGCAAAAAAATCACGCTGGCGGAAAAACCGGTGCTGGCGCCCGCGTCTTTTCTTTCGTGCGAAGCTTACGACCTCTACGTCAACGGCGAAAAGGTCGCCGCCGGCAACCGGATTTATCCCGCCGGTTATCTGAAGCATCTCGACCTGGCTCCGTATATGCGGCAAGGGGAAAATACCATCGCGTTCTGCCGCGAGTTTGTTTCCTGGTCGCAGCGTTCTCCCGAATGGCTGTTTGAGGGAGCCGCTATCGACCGCGCGGGCAACATCGTCCGGCTCCTCGGCGACGAATCGTGGAAATCCAGCCTGGTTGCAGGCGATGACTGGATGAAAGCGGATTACGACGACGGGAAATGGGACGCGCCTAGACTGCGAAACTACGAAACCAACCTCGCCGACGGCACCGCCGTCGCCACCGGACTGGAGCCGCACCACATGGGGCTGATGGACGTCGCGCCGATCGGGTGCGAGTATCCGGTGTTCGACGCGGACGGCACGCCATCTTTCAAGTTGCGGCTGCCGGTCGGAGTTGCGGGCAAATTCGCGCCGCGCCTGAAAATTTTCAAAGCCGGAACCGACGCGGAAATTGAAAGCGTTGCCGGGGAAAAGCAGGGGGAAGAGGGGGATTTCATCTGCTATTCGTTCCTGCCGAAAATCCGCGAAGTCGGCGCGTATCGCCTGGGTTGGGAGCTCGCTGACGAGGCGGGAAACATAACCGAATCGCGGCGCGGGGAGATGGTGCTGGTGGGGCTGATCCCGCAGGACGAGGTGGCGCTGGCGGAATTCGAGGAAAATCTTGCCAAGCGCCTGCGGCTGGTCAGGTCGATCGACTGCGCCGCAAAACCGGAGGGAGACGGGGAATTTCTCGACCACGGCGGCATGTACCAGAAAGCGGAAACCAACAAGGGCAGAGTGGTTGAAGCAGACGGCATGGCGTACCGAGAAACCGGCGTAGGTTACTTCGACTACTTCGCCTACCGCCTGCATTTCCGCGAAAAAGGAAAGCCGCATCTGATCGAAGTGATTATCCCTGACGACAAGCCCCGCTATGTGTATTCCTGCGTGGTCGAATCGCATCCCCTCCCGTTTTGCAATAATCCCGGTTCAGGCGCTGCTCTGGGCAGCCGGGGCTGGATCAGCTCCACCGGCACCTGCCTGACTGGCGGCGAATATTATCCGCTGACCCACGGCACGAAGACTTTGCGCTATATCTATTATCCCGCCAGTTCCGCCGCAGCGGTGGCGGTCATGAGCGGTTTGCAGGGCAGCCCCGCCGCCGCCTGCAAAATCAACATTTACGAAATCGACGGCGATCTGCCGGCGTTGGCGATCCCGGAAACCGACCGTCTGTTCGGCTGCCACAACGAGCGGATTTCGCTGATGACGCTGACGACCGGCGCGGACAATCCCCTTGAGATAGACCCCGGCATCCGCCGCAGCGGCCACCGCGACGCGTGGTTCAATTGGTACAAGGCCATTGCCCGCAAAATCCGGTGGCTGCGTTTTCAGGGTCAGAATATGGCGGTCGAGGGCGTGTACATGTACGACCAGGGCGACTATCCGTCCCTGCGCAATAATTCGTATTGCAGCAACCAGGATTTGGATGTGCCGCATCTGTTGTTGCGGCTGTATGCGAAAAACCGGATCAAGTGTTTTATCGGGTTTGAATACTGCAACTCTCCCGCCATGGAAGCGGCGGACATGGACACGGTCAGCGACCGGCGCATGTGGCAGGGGGAAGAGGGGCTGCATATCGTCGACCGCCACGGCCGCCAGCTTGCCGGGAGTTTTTCCCGCGACGGGGTGAATTTTCTCAACCCCAAGGTAGAGGCGACCATGCTGGACACGCTGGGAGAAATTTACGACCGGTACCAGAACGTGGGAAATCCCGCCGGGCTGTTCATGGTTATCGGCGACTGGTGGGCGCCGGGATTCGTCCGGGGCTCGTACCGCGACGTGGAACACACGGAAGTCGGTTACGGTGACCTGACCGTGGCGCTGTTTGAAAAAGAAGCAGGAATCAAGCTCAATATCCCCGTCACCGATCCGGGCAGATTCCAGAAGCGTTACGAGCTGCTGATGGGGGAACACAAGCACGCCTGGCTGAACTGGCGCGGTGCGAAGCTGCTGGACTTTTTCAGGAAAATGTCGGCGCGCGTCCGCTCTCACGAAAACAAATGGGACATGTTTATTTATCCCAGCACCGGCCCCCAGAAGGATTCCCCGTTTGACGATGCCGCCTCCACCCGCCAGCAGCGCGACGGATATATGAAAAACTATCTGGCCTCGGTCGGCACGCCGCTGGAAACTTACGCCGGGCAGCCGGGGATAAACGTTATCACGCCTTTGCTGGAAGTGGATCGGTTCGACAACCGCAAGATTTCAGACGACACCCTTCCCGCCCACGGCTGGAACACCAACGATGGCATGCGTGAAATCATACGGAAACTCGACACGCTTTACCTGTCGACTTCCCTCAACGAGGTGGATATGCCGGCTGGCGCGGCGGACAAATGGATCTGGAACCATACCGCGCGCGGCGTTTTCGTCCTGCGCGGGGCGGGGGACAACGCCATGCACCATTTCGTGGACGCGATGAGAGACTATTCGCCCAAGGTCGTTTTCTACAGTTGGTTGGATTGTAACATGGAAACCGCTTTCGGCGAACAGCAACGCCGCTTCGCCAAGGAGTTCTACGCAACGCCAACGGCACCACTGGCTTCTCTGCCGCCAACACAATCGCTTGGGATTTTCGCACAAACTGCACCAAGAGAGGGCGGTTCCTGGCTGCGGCTGGTTAATCATTCGCCTTATCAGGTAACGGGCGCAATCGCGGGCGGCGCGGCGCGCGACCTGGTTTACGACCGCGATCTGCCTTTGCAGGCGGACGGCAAAACATCGGTCATCGTTCTCAAACCAAACGATATCAGAATGTTTTCCATCGCCGCAGCTCCGGATAAAATCAGGTGCGATTTTTCCTTTGTGCCGGAAGTCGCGGAAGAACTGAAGCGGCGCGCCCGGAATCTCCTGAGCTTGAAAAACACGCTGAAAAATATTTCCGGCGACAAGGTGGCCCGCCTGTTCGAGGGACTGCAGGCTGACGACGCGTTTGTCCTTTACGACACACTGACAGATTTTGAAGTAGCTTCCCATGAAAAGCGCGCCGTTGCGGAAATCGCCGCGCTGGAACTGCAGAAGGAATTTATGGCAGACCTGGACAACGCGAGAAGCGCCCGAATCGACTGCGCCGCGGTTTCGTCCCACACCGACGGCAACGGTCGCAGGTGGCTGTCGGATCAGTGTTACCTGCGCTGCGGTGCTTACGGCAACGAGGGCGCCAGCTATGTCGACCGTGGCAATATCGCCATAGCCGGAACAGAAAGCGAACAGACCTACCGAACCGAAGCCTACGGCTACCGTGTGTATTATCGCATTCCCGTGCCGAACGGGAAATACCACGTGCATCTGCATTTCGCGGAAACCTACGAAAAAATCAATCGCGCCGGAATAAGAAGTTTTTCGGTAAAAATTGAAAACCACTTATGGCAAAAGCGAATCGACCCATTTGCCGAAGCCGGGGGCTTTGCCAAGGCGGTTATCCTGTCTGAAAAAAATCTGGAAGTATATGACGGGATGATCGACATCGAACTAGTCGGCGGCGTTGGCATTCAGGGGATTGAAATCGAGAAAGCGGAGTAGGGCACCATCCCGGAGAAGCAACGGCGAAATGACCCGCCAGAATGCGCATGTGTATTTTTACATTAAAGATGAGCACAAACAGCGCCGCTGCACTGTTTGTGCTCATCGGTATCCTGCAATTAAGGCTTAGTACAACGCCCCGCAAATAAGGGGGCAAACGCAAGGTGTTATATTCTCCCCCTTCCAGGGGGAGTTAGAGGGGGTGAAAGGGGAAAGGCATTCACCCCTCCTAACCTCCCCTGGAAGGGGAGGAATTATTGCCCCTTTTCTTCTGGGGCGTTGTACTTAGATATGCCCCAGCGCTATCATGGCGTCCGCTACGCGCTGGAAGCCGGCGATGTTTGCCCCGACAACATAGTTTTCCGGGCAATCGAATTTTTTTGAAGTCTCATAGCAGGCGCTGTGGATGGACTTCATAATATCGCGAAGTTTTCTATCCACCTCCTCGCGAGTCCAGTACATCATCTGCGCGTTCTGGCTCATTTCCAGCCCCGAGCAGGCCACACCACCGGCGTTCGCCGCTTTTCCTGGCCCGTACATGACCTTGTTCTTCAGGAATACGTTGACGCCTTCGGGCGTAGTCGGCATATTCGCGCCTTCTGATACCAAGACACAACCATTTTTAACCAGAGTCTCAGCATCAGCGCCGCAAATTTCGTTTTGAGTGGCACAGGGGAACGCGCAGTCGCACGGAATATTCCAAGGGGTTTTACCTTCGCGATATTCAGCTCCAGCGAATTTTTTGGCATATTCTGAAATACGCTTTCTTTTAACGTTTTTCAGTTCCATCAGCCAAGCGAGTTTTTCTGTAGTTATCCCGGCTGGATCATAAATAGTGCCGCCGGAATCAGACATGGTCACTACTTTGGCGCCTTTTTCCAGCAGTTTTTCGCAGCAATACTGGGCGACATTACCCGAACCGGAAATAGTGCAGGTTAAGCCGGAAAAATCGCGCTTGCGCACCGCCAACATCTCTTCCGCGAAATAAACGCAGCCATAACCAGTGGCTTCAGGCCGGATCAGGGAGCCGCCCCATCCCCAGCCTTTGCCAGTCAATACACCGACATGTTCGTTTTTGATGCGTTTGTACATGCCATAAAGATAGCCTATTTCCCGACCGCCCACGCCGATATCGCCAGCAGGAACGTCCATATGCGGTCCGACATGCTTTTGGAGTTCAAGCATGAAAGATTGACAAAAACGCATGATCTCATTATCTGATTTGTCTTTTGGATCAAAATTAGAGCCGCCTTTTCCGCCACCCATAGGCAGGCCGGTGAGTGCATTCTTAAAGACCTGCTCAAAACCCAGAAAACTTATAATGCTGAGGTTTACCGAGGGGTGGAAGCGCAGGCCGCCTTTATAAGGTCCTACCGCGCCGTTGAATTGAACCCGGTAGCCACGATTGACGCGATGGACGCCCTTGTCGTCAAACCAGCTGACGCGGAACATGATCGTGCGGTCAGGCTCGACCAAATGTTCGAGTATACTCTTTTCCTCGTATACGGGATTTCTTTTCAGTAGAGGGCGGATAGAGTCCAGCACTTCCGCGACGGCTTGGCAGAATTCAGGTTCTTCCTTGTTTTTCTGATTAACATGTTCAAGTACGTGATCAACGTAATCCGACATTACTTCCCCCTGTAATTAAAATGAAATTCCGCAGCTGCGGATAGACGGAGCTGTCCCTGTTGACTTGCTCCACTAAAAATCTGTGCGTTTTTTGATGCAGGATAATTCGCCGACAAACCCAGAGTTTTTAACGCAGCGAAATACTCCGCCATCTTTCGATTAATTCCAATGTCCAGTGCAAAGCATTTCTGCGGTGTCGGCTTCTAGTATTTTCAGTTGCGCTTCTGAAAGTTCTGCTGTCAATTTTTCCGACATAGATTGAAACAGCCTTTCGCTTTTTTTGCAAGAGAATTTGGAATTTTTCGTCGAGTTTGGCGGCGCTGCTGCCGCCACTGCTGGGGAAGACGCCCTCCCCGCAGACGGCGTTCGTCCCGCAGTTCCGTCGGCTCGTTACCTCACCGAAGGTGCGATTCGGTTCCATGCTGGTTGCCAACCATTATATGCGCCGGATCCTCCGGCTTTTCTGCGCAAGCTTCGCTTGGCGCACTCAACTTCCGGTTGCGCAGATTCGTGGTGTAGATCGCTCGATATATGTGTGAAAATGCCATTTCACGATTTTTTTTCGCCTCTTATAAACCTCTGCTGAATATATAATTAGCATATCCAATTGCTGTTCAGCTCAGAGGTCGCGCGATACAAACAAGTTGACAATGCGTTAATTTATATTATAGTTAGATATAATAACAATTATATAAAGGCGTTAAGAATGTCCTTAAAAACCATCTATAGTCATTTACCAAAAGCAGTTAGAATAAAAATGAAAACTAAAGAGCGTATTCTGGCCGGGCATTATGGCACGCCGGGAAGTGCTTTTCTTACTACCAAACAGCTGGCTAAAGAGGCAGGCGTAGCAATTGTTACCGCCCATCGAATAATGATGATGCTGCGCGAGGAAAAGATCATCGAGCTGGTCGGCCGGGGTTATGTATTGAGCCAAGTCGCGGGAAAGGAAGTGTCAGCCCGGCGAATCGGTATTTTGTTTCCCCGATTGGATAACCCTTTCTTCGCGCAATTGGTCGATGAACTAACGCGGCTGGGCGCGCGGCGCGGTTTGGAGTTGCAGATTGCCGCCAGCGATTATGACTCTCGCCGAGAAGCCGAAGCGCTGAACCGCTTCGTGGCCGCAGGCGTTGGCGGGATATTGGCCTGTCCTGGCATTGAGCCGGAAACCGCCCATCTTTACGCCAACCTGCCTATTCCTGCCGTATTCATAGCCCGCCATCTGGACGGTGCAAGCAATTATGCCGTAGTAGCCCAGAATTTCATGGGCGGTCAGTTGGCTGCGCGTCATTTACTGGAAATGGGCTATACCGACTTTGCTTATCTCGGCTTACGGCGAGATACTGATTTTCGTCTGGACGGTTTCCGGTTTGCTTTGAATGAAGCAGGACACGTTCTGCCGGTCGGGCGGATTATTACTTTGACGGATTGGACTTCTCCAGCGGCCGAAGAAGCTCTGCTGGAACACCTGCCAAGTTTGCCCCAACCACTGGGCCTGTTCTGCTTCCATGACCTGATCGCGGTGGGCGCACTGCGAGCCGCGCAAAAGCAGGGCTGGCGCGTTCCGGAAGATCTGGCCGTGATCGGATTCGACGATCTGCCTGTGGCGACTGAAGTCCGTCCGGCTCTGACCAGTTTGGGTTATCCAACCGCAGAAATGGCTCGATTGAGTCTGGATCTGCTGGCCAGTCTGCTATCGGGCGAAACCTCGGCCAGCGAATGCAAGACCGTTTATTTGGAGCCACGCCTGGCTGTTCGCCAGAGCACGGTTAGAACAAGTCAAGAAACTTTTGAACCTCGCCGGAAAGTTTTTGATAAGACCTATTTCTTTGACTGCTCCGTGCAAATTTAGGTCGAATCTTGAAAAAAAGATTGCGCTGCGCGGTCTTGATGGCCAAGGGACTCTCGACGAAGGGAACCAGCATGTCACGAACCAAGTATTTCAACTTATCCTGTCTGCGGCTTTTTCTGGGTTTGCTGGGAGCAATGAGCGCATCTTCGGCAATTGCCGGGGAATTGACATGGCGCACAGCGATCTTCGACAACCTACAGACCTTTCGCGAAGAGGAAACGCCTTCAGGTGGGGCTGGCGCTATCGAATTAAGCTTGGCTCGAGGCGAAACTGAAGGCTGCTGGTTGGTTGTTTACAATAATTCAGATGAGGTTCTGCAAAGTCCGCAATTTGTTATTTCTTCTCTGCCGGGAGTCGCGATCAAGGTTTATGCCGCCGGCAGCATAAATCTCGAAAAGCCGGGGCAGAGCACCAATGCTCAACCGGGGCATTATTTCGATTTACTGCGTCCGGCCGGCTGGGAAGAGGTCAAGCCAGGGGCTTTTCGACCTTACTGGCTGGATTTTTCGGTTGCGGGAGAAAACTGCGAATCCGGCCCAAAAGAAGGAACTGTAACGATTCGCGCCGTCGGCATCGAGCAGAGTATACCGTTCAGGCTGAAGGTGCGTAACTTTATCTTGCCGACCACACCGAAATTGAAAATCGCTTTCGCCACCGGCTTGGGTTGGATGGAAAAATATTACGGTCGTCAGTTGACTCCGACCGAGATCCGCGCCCATCAGGATCTGATGCTCGATCATCGCCTGGGGCCACTGCCCATGTGGGACGATGGTGAGAGCTTTTTCGACCGCGAGACCGTGCGCCACTGCCTGGATCGGGGCATGAACGTGGTTTTGCTCAAATGCGGGGGCAAGACCGACGAACAATCCGACCAAAGTCTGGAAAAACTCGAGCCTAAAATTGCCCTGTTGGAAGAATTGGGTGCGCTGGATCGCACCTATCTTTTCGGATTTGACGAAATCGTCATGTGCCATCCAGAACTTATCCCTCAACTGCGTCGCACGTACGGAAAATTTCACGAGCGGCATCCCGGTATCAAACGGATCAACACCGCTTGGCCCGATGAACGGCTTAAAGGCGCGGTGGATATTTTCGTCGTGCCGGTGGCCAACTATGTTTCCGAAACGAGCCGTCAGTGTGAGACCTGGTGGTATTCAGTCGGTTCCGATCGCTTGAACGACGAGCCGGACTACCGCCTGGACTTTCCCGGCGTGGCTCAACGCTGCTTTTTCATCGCGGACTGGTACGTCGGGGCAACCGGACATCTTTACTGGGCCGTGCAGCGGGAATGGCCGACCAACGCCGCATTGCGCGAGGCAGCGCGACCCGAGGATGGTTGGCAGCTGGGCTACATCAGCAGCACCTCCGGTAAACGTAGCGATGACAACGGGGCGGGCAATCTTTTCTATCCCGACCAGGCTGGCGGCATGCTGCCTTCAGCGCGGGTCAAGCGAATTCGCGACGGGATTGAGGATTACGAATATTTGGTTCAGTTGCAAGCTGCCGTGGATCGCTTGGGTGCCACTCCATCTGCAGAGATGGTCGAACCTTTAGAACAGGCTCACCGAATTTTGACTGAAAAATCGGACATTATCCAATTTTCCAACAGTGCGGTGCCGGGCTGGAACGTTCGCGGCCCCAGGAGCGCTTTCAACCTGACCAGTCACCCCAATGCCGTACGCACAGGTGAGCGGGCATTGCGGATTTTGCCCGAGGCAGAGGCTCGCGCGGTTTTTCAGGAACTGCCGGCTCAACCCGGCGAGAGCTATACTGTCAGCGCCTGGGTCAAAACCGACGATTTGCCTGGTGCGGCTAAAATCCTCGCCGAATTACTGGATGCGGAAAGCCGGGTACTGGCTGCCGCCGATTCTGCAGGAATCAATGGTTCGACCGGGCCTAAAAACTTTTTTAAACTGATTGCCGATTTGCCGGTTGCTCCCCACGGCACAACCAAATTACGGGTCAGCCTAGTCGCGCGCAAATTCGAAGCCCCGGCGACAGACGCAGATCTGCAAAATAATCCTCTGGCCAAGGCGTTTTTCGAAGACGTGTCGGTAAAAGCCAATGGTCGTGAAGTGACTCTAAAAAATCCGGACTTTGAAATACCTCTCCTGAAAATCACCGATGACCCGAATCGACTACTGCAATTTCGTGAACAAATCGGCGATTTGCTTGATCAATTGACCGGAGCCGCGGCTGCGGGTGAGAAAAAAAACACCGCGAGTTTGCCCAAACCATTTTTCCTATTTGACGCGGCGCGGGTCGTCGACCGGGAATTCACGGATATAACTGGCGCGTGGCAATGCCGGAGTGCGGCGGATAATGCAACTGCTCGCGAAACAATTCAAGAAATAACGGATAGCAAGCATCTGCTGTCCAAGCCGTCGACGTCTGGGAAACCGGAAAAAGCCGGCCTGGTTGCGCCGTTCTTTTACGCTACCGACCCCGCTGCACAAACTTTGGCTAAAGCAGCCGGTCAGTCGACTGTGGCCGTGCGGGAGTTTCCCGAATGGAGTTCGGTTTATTTCTCATTACCCCTGACGCGCGAATGGCTGTTGGGTTTATGCCGATACGCCGGTGCGCATGTTTATTCAGACAGTTACGACGTCTGCTTCGCCAATCGCAATTACTTGTTGCTGCACACCAGCCAGGCTGGTCGCAAAAACCTGGCTTTGCCAGCCGGAAAGACAGCCGAGGACTTGTTCACGGGCGAGTCCATCCCGCTTGCGCAACAATCGTTCTTCGTCGATTTGCCCGCTGGAACGACCAAAATCTACAAATTGCGGGAGGATGGGCAATGACTGTTCAAATCAAGACGCGGCGAAGCTTCACACTAGTGGAGTTGCTGGTCTGCATCGGCATTATCAGTATTTTAGCCGCCATGCTGATGCCGACCTTGGCCAATGTGAAGAAGCAGGCGCAAAAGACCCAGTGCGCCAGCCAACTGCGCCAGTGCGGTCTGGCGATGTCTCTCTATGCCGACGACTGGACAGGCTATTATCCACATGCTTACCTGTATCCATATTTCGGGGTGGAGTATCGCTGGGCGGGATTATTGGTCAGACAGAAATACATTGATCGTATGCAGGAGGTGGCTTGCTGTCCCACCGATTTTTCCTTGAGCCGGGGGTTTATTACCAATTTCAACACGAGTACTCTCGGGCCGCAGGCCGTTACCTATGGGTTTCGAGCCTATCTGGGAGGAAGTGCAATCTGGTCCTGGGTGCGCCGGGAAAAACTCGCACAGCCATCTGCAACCGTGGTTTTGCTAGACGCGACTTATTATGCCACCTGGAACAGCTACAACAATTGGGTTCATACCAGCTATACCAGCAAGAACGCACTGCCGACCAGCATTACCGACCGTGCCGCGCACTTCAGACATTTGGGTCAGGCCAACGCGTGGTTTGTGGACAATCACGTCAAGGGGCTGGACGTCATGGGTTTGGCGCAATACGGCATTACCGGCGGCTGGAGCGCCGATTATTCACCTTGCGGTTATTGACGAGATAAAGGAAGGACGCACGCATGAAGCGAATCAAGACCGTCTGGCTGCCTGAAACAGACCCTCGCCGGGAATTCAAACTCAATGCCTTGGAATGGCTGGGCGCTACGGCCGTATTCGCCACCGAGCAGCTGGCTCAAGCCGATCTCTGGGATTTGACCGGCCTTTCGGCAATTGAAAACTTTCCGAAAGGTATGCCGGATGAACTGCTGCACCGCCCAGGACAACTTGTTGCGGGAGAAGTCGCCACAGAAAACAGGGCGATTTACTGGCCGCTACGTTATTGGGGTGTGGTCGAGAAGATTCGCGGCCTACTCAAACAAAATGCGGGCGGAGAGCTTACTTCCCTGCGCCTTTTCTGGAGCGAACCGACAGGCGCGGCGGGCGAATACCTGGCCGCGCGGCTGCTGGACTTTTTAGATTTGGCCGAATTTCTGGCCGCTTCGCCGCTCAAGACCTTGCAGGCCGAAGCCACCAGTCCTACCGGTGGCTATTACCTTCTGGGGATGCACGAGAACGAAGTGGCGCTGGAAGTCGAGTTCAATTGCCTGTTGCCGACGACGTTAGAACCAATGCGGTTTCTCAAAGCCAATTGCACTCGCGGTATTTTCACCAACCAGCCCGTGGTGGGGCACCACAACGTTGAAGGTTCTCTTTGGGCTGACGCATCCGGAGTCCGTCACCTTCTTTGCGAAGGTTTGGGCTGGTCCGGCACCGACGAGATCGAAAATCTCTATCTACGCCAGTTGCAGGCGCTGGATGAGGAAAAACTGGAGACTTCGCCTGCAGCAGCGCGCAGACTGATCGATCTGTTGAAACAAACTCTGCCCAACTTGGAGGCGATTCGATGAAACCGGTATCATTACTTATAGCCGGCGCAGCTAATCCACATGTGCGCAATTATTATTCGCAGCTTATGAAAATGCCCGAAATCGAAGTGCTGGGCGTAGCTGACACCGATCTTGACCGGCGGCTCTGGGCGCGAGAAGCGTTCCGGGATTATCGCCGCGAGGTCGCTCTATTCGAAGACTGGCACCAACTTCTTGACGCATTTCCCCACGCCGAAGCCGTGATGGTCGGCACGGATAACGCCTACCACTACGAAGTAATGATGGAGGTCATCCGCCGTCGCAAACACATCTACAGCATGAAAGTCATTTCCATGGACGAGGCTCAGGCCGAGGAGGTTACGACTGAATGCCACCGCCAGGGACTGGTGATGCAGGTTGAGTTAGAGCTGCACTTCGCTCCGCAATATCGACAGATGCGAGAAGCGCTGCGCGCTGGCAAATTGGGTGAACTGGTTTCCATTTACATCACCAATGTGTCGCAGTGCCCTTGCCCTTATTTTCCTAACTGGTGCGATCCTTTTCTTTCCTATGGCGCTCGCGTACCGCTCAAGCCCGGCTCACGCCTGTTCCGTGGCGGCGCACTGACTGATCATCCGCATCCCTTCGATCTTTGCCACTGGCTGACCGGACGCGAGATCGTCAGCCTGCAGGCGGTTTCCAGCCGCAACCAGCGCGAATGGATCGAGGTCGAAGACCATATCGCGATCATGGGCGAATTGGAGGGCGGAGCAAAGTTCTTCATCAATCCGTCCTACTCCAATCTGGAGGAAAACGTGCCCACCAGGCGGCTGTACTGGCCAAAGTCGCTGGAAGTTAACGTCAAGATCACTGGAACGCAGGGCTACTTGGCGGCGGATTATTTCGACAAACCCGTTTTTGTAGTAGGCAGCAATTACGTTTCGCCCAACCGATTGATCGTAGATGGCGCGCCGAAGGTGGGAGGCGCTTATCATGGTCTGCTCTATTCGTTCATCAACGCCGTGCGCGGCAAGGGTGAAGTCGAAACCGGCGGCAAGGAAGGATTGCGCGCCATCCGAGCCATGAATGCAGCCTATGAAGCGGTCGCCTCCGGCGGAAAGATCCGCTTGCGTTGAGCCCAACGCAAGATACTGCATTTTCACCCGCTAGAAAGGTGCGTCTTGCACGGCACACGTGAAACAATACATCTGATTTTCTTGTTTTCTATGATAGCTTTGAACGAATCAGGCACTATTTCCGTTCCTCGAAGCGGTAAAGCCTGAACCCGAACGATTCGGCGATTTCCGTACCAAAGGATGATCCCTCGGCGACAAAAGCTTCGGACTGGTCGAAAACGTTTGAAAACGCGAATTTCCCATTCAGCAGGCTGACGGCAAATTTCGCTGTCGCTTCGTCGCTGCCGTTCCGGTATACGATCACGTAACCGCGCCGTCCGGCCTCGCCGTCGTCCCGGAAGGAAATGAAGCCGGACCAGTTGCCCTTCCGCGGACGTTCGCCGATAACGCAGATCATCCCCGCCATGATTTCCTGCTTCACCGTATTGAAGGTTTTCATGAAGGCGGCGACCCGCGCGGATTTTTCAGGCGTGAGTTCGGCCAGGGCTCCCCAGTACAGCATGTTGGCGAAACACGCGGTGGCGAGCACGTACTCGACCGGATAATCGTCGATCTGCGGCATGACTTCAAGCTCGATCTTCTGCGGATGAACGTATTTCGCCGCTTCCCAGAGATTGCCGAGACTGACCCAGGGATGATAGTAACGGTAATCGTCTATGCCGCGTCCCCGGTTTTCGAGAAATAAACGGCCGAAATCCTGGGCGAAGTCGAACGAAGGCCGGTTGGCGCGGGTGATATCCATCGAAACCATCAAATCGGGAATCTCGGCCTTCAACTCCTCCAGTAACCGCCGGTACATCTCGTAATGGATGTTCTGGTCGCCCAGCAGCGTGTCAAACACGTGCAGTTGATAGAGGTCGAGCTTGAAGCGGCTGATCCGGTACTGCCGGTAAAAGCCCACGATTTTATCCTTGATGTGGGCGTAGTAGCCGGGGTTGCAGATATCCATCGCGTAGTAGCCGCGCACTCCCTCGGAACTCTTGAATTCTACTGGCGTGAAGTTATACGGAGCGCGCGCCATCCAGTTCCACGGGTTCCGCTCGACATTGCAGTCGTATTTTTCCGCGCCGTCCCATACCGCGGCCTGAGGATCGCGGCTGTCCAGGCCGAAGGGATTCATCCACAATCCGACCCGGACCCCACACTCTTCCGCCTTTTCCTGCAGCCGGTCGAAGCGCGAGGGAAATTTCCCGGCGTCGATCTCGCCCATGAAAGTCTCGAACCATCCGTCGTCGATAAAAACGGTCTGCAGGCCGATCTTTTCTGCGCGCTTGATTTCCCCGAGGATTTTCTCCTCCGTCACGTCCAGATGAAAAGCAGGCCACGAATTCGACAAAAATTCAACCTCTTCCCGGCAATCCATCCGATAACGAGCCTTCTGGTAGCGCTTGATCCCCAGCAAGGTTCCGGAGTCCTCGATCAGCCCCACGACAATGCCGTTGGCGCGGCGCTCCTCGCCGGGATGAATCTTGTCGAACCCGAGTCCGGCGACGGAAAGGGAAGCGCCATCCCCGCTATAGATAAAATCGTACTCCCCTTTGATCGGCTGGTTGTCGGGGCTGGGTCCCTCCTTGTAAAAGAAAAGTCCGTCGTCTCCCCGGTGACGGATGAAAAACGAGCCGCGATTTTTATATTCCGCCTCCTTCTCGAACAGGCGGAAGTTGGACTGGTCGGTGCAGCAGAAGTAATCCATGCAGTACGCCGCCCCCTCCGCGCCGAACGAGAATTGAAGCAGGTCGGAATAATACATTCCCGCCAGCGGGACATCGGAGGAAAAAGTGTCGTAAATGCGCACCGCGCCCGCGTCATCATAAATGAAAATATGGCGGGTTATCGACAATTCGCCGGCGGCGTGGGTAACGGCAAGCCGAACCATGGCCGCCTGCCCGGCGTTCTGGTAGCGGTCGGCGATTTTTTCGATTGTCACAGCCCCCACCACAAGGGCGCCTTTCCCGGCGAGGTCAACCGCCTGCCGGTCGAAAGTGATTTGCTGGTTCCGTTGGCCTCCGTATTCCACCCTGCTTCGGACATCGGTGAAGGATTCGATCCGGAAGCAATTATCGAGATTTATCGTGACGGCGATACGGCTGTTGCGAAGAAGCAGGCTCTTATCCTGGCGTGTAATGCTGGCGCTCATGTTTTCCCTTCCGTTCAGGTTCGATCAACCGATATCTCAATCCAATTCGAACACCACTCCCATCGCCTTCGTGCGATCCTCCGCAATTATGCGTATATGTCAGATAAGTCTTGACTGAGCCTTACCTAACTTTTTGTCCCAGCTCAACAGGTCGCATTTCGTTAAATCTATGAGCTTTGAGCTCATCAGCTGACAATACTCGAGGATATATTGCTAGTTCGCCAATCTCGTATGAAATTGAACCAACGCCCAAATTGGCGCTGCCAAGTTTAAGTTTTCGCAAGGGTTGGCGTTGTTTGCGGGATAGTACTCACCCATATAGTCTTTGTCGGCATTAAGTTTGCCATCAATGTAAATCATTACTCGCTTGCCGTCCCACACAACACAAGCGGCATGCTGCCAAACGTTATCTAAAACATGGTCGCTTTGCAATGAAAAACCCCCTTCTGAAGTGGTTGATGATTTCATCTCCATCCGTCACTTCAAACGTATTTAGCGTCTGGATCTTCGGTTTTTATTGCCTCATAAGCGGCATTGGGCAAACAAATTTCGCTCATGCGGTTTTGTCTCATATCTCAGTCAACAAAAGTCCGCCTCCTGAGCCCTGAATTCAACAATAAACGATAGAAAATCCGTAAGCGTTCACCGGTTTAAAATTAGTAAGCGTTCAGTCGATAATGGAAGGGATGGGTAGGTTTTGATGGATATTGTTGCAGGCTTCGCGGAAAAAGTCGATCACGCTCTTGCCATTCAGGCGGCAGGTCGCGTTCGTCGTCAGCGTCCTTTCCACATACCGCGCCCCTGCGTGCCGAAACTTCCCTTGCGCCAAAGCACACCGGGGCGGATATGCCTCTCG
>JAGUZQ010000127.1 GCA_020060765.1 Planctomycetota bacterium
CCCTCAGGGGGCGAGGGAACTTATTTTGCCCTTCAGTGAAGCTTTCACGGTAAATTATGGATGCCACTTGGGCGTATAATTCACAAAATACAGCTATTTGTAATGCGATAGCCCTGGCTGATAATATCGATGCCAGCCTTTGTCCTTGACATATCACCCGCGCAGCTTAAGATAATTAGGTAGGCAGCGTAGCATTTTTCGCATTCCCAAAAAGTGATGGCATAGGAGACGGAATGAAAGCCTGTATCTGTTTATTGTTGGCGTGCTCGGTTATATCCGGCGTCTGTGTCAGCGCGGAGGAGCCGACAAAGGAAAAGAAGCCGGAAGTATTCCGCCTCAAGGGGTTGGAGATGCCGACGAAAGGCAACTTCTGCACCGCTCTTCTGCTACGCGAACTGCAGCGGCAGGCGTTTCTGATCGCCGCCCGTGATGGTCTTGGGATCCAGACTCGCGATGAAATTTTAGGAGAAGATTGCGCCGAAAACCCATACAAACTAGAAATATCCCTACCGCAATGGCATAACTGCACGCTCAAGTTATTTCAACCGGGAAAGGCGGAAAACATTTATGCGAAGGACTATAAATTCGAGAAGTTGCCTATCTACGATTATTTTCCTTACTTGGAAAAAATCGAGGAAGCCAGCCGCACGGAATACATCGACGCGTTGAAAAGCGCCGGGTTCTCCGGCATTGACCTACCCAAAGGCGAGGGAAAAAATCCTGAGTGGCTGTTGAGCTATGCCGATTCGCTGGAGCAGTCGTGTCTCTTTCTGGCGCTAAGAAAACTGCACGAAATCTGTCGCCGCGACGGGGAAAGCGCTGAAATAATCTGCCAGCTCGCGCGCAGTTACGCCGATCTGGGCAGCACGACTACCTATTACTGGAATCCGATGCCCAAGGCGTTTTATGCCCGCGCCATGCTGTACGCGCAACGAGGGATTCGCCTCTATCCCGAATCGGTAGAGGCGCGACAGACCATGCCCTATGTGCTGGGCATGGTCGGCTTCCAAGGCGCGGCATTGAAAAGGCTGGCGCAATGCAAAAAGGATTTCCCAGAAGCGGAAATCCCCTCATGGCTGCAACAGTTGGAAAGCTATTGCAAATACGACTATGTCGCCTTGCGGCAGTTTGACGATCTCCGCGGGCGCTATCTGTATATGCTCTCAGGGGAATTCTGCCTGGCCGACAAGGAGCAGATCGCCTCCTGCGAGAAGGTGCTGGAAAAGCTGCCAGACTGCTATCGAGCGCATATTTTCAGCGGGGGACTGGGAGGCGTCAGCCACCGCCATCGCTCAACCGTAATCGGCACTGAAGTGCTGAGGGGAATGCTGCGCTCCAGATTGCAAAAGGCGCGGGTGCTGCCGGAAAAACTGAACGGTTTACTTGACGCTTCGGTTCTGGGTCGGGGAGAAATCGAGACTAAAAACCGGATCGGGATCATCAATATTCTGTATGAAGCAGGTAAGGACGACGAAAAGGAACTTACCTGGAGTTGCCTGGGCAGGATGCTGCACGAGATTTCCTTCCACTTGATTAAAAAGCGCGTCGAGTTCATGGCACATGTCTGGAGCGTCGACGTCGATGATTACCTGCAAGAAAACATGCCAGTCATCGAGACCCACCCAATGGGGAATTTTCTGTGCGCCTATCTCAAAAAATACAAAACCGCCGATATCGAGGAAACCCGGAAACTGTGCGATGCTATCCCCACAGCCTATCTGGAAAACCGCCTCTCGCCGCTGTTGTGGTGGCTGCGGCGCAACTATCCCAAAACTGATTACTGGGGAACGGCCAACCTGGCAGACGACGTGATTTCCTACGACTCGGTCTATTACCTCAGCATCTGGAAAAGCAAGGCTAGGCACGGTTTCGACCTTCTGCGGCGGGCAGACCCGCACAACCCCTATCTCGCCATCTTTGCACTCAGGTATTATCCCGAAAAAGTGAAGAATTTCCTTCCGCAATGGGAAAAAGAACTGGGGCAACTCACCGAGTTCAACCGGCGTCTGGGAATTTACTACCAGAAATACTCTCCCGAAAAAGCGCTGGCGGTTTTCGAGAAAACCTACCGGCAGGACCCCGCCGACTACACCGGCTGCTATGCTCTCGCTAAAGAATACAAGCGGTTGGGTAAAATGCAGGAATGGCGCCAGACCCTGGAAAGCTATCTGCAGCAGGACGACAACGGCCTACAGCACGCCACTATACGGTGCGACATCGCACGCTACCTGATGGAACAGAAAAAATACCAGGAAGCATTGCCTATCGCCGAACGCGCGGCGCAGACCTGGGCGGGCTGGGCCATGTCCCACGCCTCCAATGCCGCCGAGTTCTGCGGCGACTTCGCCAAGGCGGAATTGTGGATCAGGCGCGAGGCCGAACGCTACGACACCGACAGTTGGTATTTGTTCTGCACGCGCACCGGCAAAGGCGACCTCGCGGCCGCGAAAAAGAATTACGAGGAAACTTTCCTGCCGGAGAAACTCACAAAAAAGAATTTTGGCAGGCTACTTTCTAACATCGCCTACTACCTGATGGAAAACCAGGCCGACAAATTGGAGGAATACTGCCGCAACGCGCCTGCCGAGGATTATTTGCAGCTGCCGATCCAGCTTTTCCTGGCGGAGATCGCGCTCGCGGGCGGCAAGGACCCCCTGCCCTATTGGAACAAGGTTCCGGGACTGCTAAAAGGCAATAACAAGGAGTACAGCGCGATAATTGGCCCCTTGTGCGAGATGTTCCGAAAAGATTTCACCGCCGCCGAACCACTGGACGTGCCAACCGCGTTTGCCCTGATAGGCGTCGGCAACGAATGGCGCAAACGTTACAGCCTGTACCACCTGGCGCGATTCCTGGAACTCCGCGGCCGCAAGGATGAGGCAATCGACCTCTACCAGAGGTTCCTGCCGCGGGACGGCGACATCCCCGACGACGCGTACGAATCGCTGGTCTGGCGGCGGTTGCGGGAGAACGGGGTGGATATCTATAAAGCTATCACAGCGGAAAAACCCGCCCCTCTGCCAGAACCCAAGAAAGCCGATCCCGGAGATGTGTTCTGACCCCCCCGGGAATTCCAAAATTGCGAATCAAATATTACGTCGCCCGGATTTCAGTCAGCCGGTAAGGCTTCCGATATTCTCTGTAAGTCCAGAAATAGCAAGTCCGACAGGATTTTGACGACCCACACGCGACCCTAGCAGTCGATCGATTAGTACCATGGTCAAGGCTTCGGCTTCTTGCGGAAAATAGCAGCTATCCTGCCCATGTCGAATTTATCGGTACGATCGTAATAATATATCCCGTTCTGCTCCTGTTCCACATCCGTAAGTTGCGTGTAGCAATAACCGCGTACATGCGGCGCACGTAAAAAAGCATCGACAATGTCCTCAAGCCTTGCGTAGAAATCCTCCTCAGTTTTTGGGGCATTACCGTATCCCCACGAATTTTCCGCCCACTGCCGCTCTTGCGCAGGAATCCATTTGATTCCGCCCATTTCGTCCACGAGGTAGGGTTGTCCTTGGTATTTGGCATCCAGATCCGGATAGTTTCGCCATATCCTGTCGGGATCGGCGGAAGCCATATCCTGGTCGATCTCCTTGCCGGTTTGCTTGTAGTTATGCACCGTGTACAGGTCTGTCTTCACATGTACATACCCACTGGCATCGTTGATCGGGCGGGTGGGATCCAGAGCGCGGGTAGTGTCGTACAGTTCCCGATGAATTCGCGCATGAAACAACCAGTCCGCAGCACTTGAAGTCTCGTTCAGCGGTGTCCAGGCGATAATTGATGGGTGGTTGCGGTCGCGCTCGATAATTTCCCGCCATTCGGTGAGGAAGTTTAAAAACGCCTCTTCTTGGGGAGCGAGAACGTTTTTCCCGGGCATTTTGTGTTGGAGATGATGGGTGGACAAGCCCCAGCTTGCGGATTCCCCCCAGGTAAGATATCCCAGTTTGTCCGCCCAATAGTGGAAGCGTTCCTCGAAGACCTTCTGATGAAGGCGTGCTCCGTTAAAACCGGCGCGCTGGGCCAGGACAATATCCCGCTTCAACGCCTCGTCCGAGGGCGCAGTCCAGATCCCGTCGGGATAGTATCCCTGATCCAAGACCATGCGCAGATAGACCGGTTTGTTGTTCAGGAATACCAAGTCATCCTCAATATGCACTTTCCTGAGACCCGCGTAGCTGGCGATCGTTTCCAGGATTTTCCCCTCCTCGTCCAGAAGTTCCAGTCTGATATCGTAGAGATGCGGATCCTCCGGCGACCAGGGACGCGGATCGGGAACGGAAAGGATCAGGGACGCGCCTGGCGCAGCGGTTACGGTTTCCTCCGCGATGACAGGCTCTCCGTCCAACAGTGTCGCTCGTAATTTCAGGCCTTTACGATATGAATAAAAGCGAGGCTCCAGATAAAAGCGGCTTTGATCCAAGTCAGGCCGGATTCGGCAGTCGACCAAGCCCTGCGGATGTGCCGCTTCCAGCCAGACCGTCTGCCAGATGCCGGTGGTTCGCGTGTAATAACAACTGTACGAATCATGTCTATGAGACTGCTTGCCGCATGGCTGGCGTCCGCTGCGAAGATCATCGACCACACAAATGACAAGATGCTGCGTTTGCCCCGGACACGCCTGCGCGGTAATGTCGAAGGAGAACGAGACACTGCCGCCGTAATGACGACCCACCGACTGCCCGTCTATAAAGGCTTCGCAGTCGTAGTCCACACCGCCGAAATGCAGCAGCAGGCGCTTGCCATCCCATACTGCGGGAATTTCGATAGTCCGATGATACCAGAGACAGGAAATGAAATCCGTATGCTGGATGCCGGATAGTTTGCTTTCCGGGCAGAATGGCACCAGTATCGTATTATCGAATCCGGTACTGCGGGAAAGGTTTCGCTCCCGCCCGGAAAGGCCGTGATCGAAGGCGAAGGTCCAAGCTCCGTTCAGGTTCTTCCAGGTTGTCCTGACAAATTGCGGGCGAGGATGTTCCGGACGCGGCAGGGAAAGAGGGGTGTTCATGCAGAGTCTCCTGTTGTAAAGTTGTCTTTAGCGCCAATGCGCAACAGTGTTCCTGTATGGAACAGTACGCTATCGGCAGCGCTTATTCCATGCAGGATATCATTGACTTTATGCACTATTCTTTTATAATTGCGATATGGCTAAAAAAGCTGATTCTCGTGCCATTATTTCCATCGGACGCATAGGATATGCCGTTAAGCATGATTCTCGTTTTATAATCGATCGTCCGCAAGGTTCCGGCGATTGCATATTACTGCATTTTACTACTGCTATTCGAATATTGGATTGTCATGGTTTTCGGGAGGAGCCGCCCGGAGCTTGCATAATATACGCACCCCCGCACGCGCAGTGGTATTGCGCAACAGGCGACGAATTCAATCATCATTGGTTTCATTTTGACGCGATTCCGGGGATGCCGGTTCTGCGGGAATTGAAACTTCCGCTTAACGAAATATTTCGCGTTCGCGATGATGTCTGCATTACCGCCTCCGTCCAGGCGCTACGCCTGGAGTCGTTACGCAGGGAAGCGTACTGCGAATCTGCCATGGACGCGATTGTTCGGCGGTTTCTGATCGAATTATCACGTGTCTATCACGCACCGACCGGGCGTGGCGAATCGCGCCATTCATCCGAAATCGCCGAGGCTTTCCGTGACGTGCGAGTTCGCGTGCAGGAAGAACTGCAAACGCCCTGGCGCATAGAGGATATGGCCAGGCTTGTTCATTTGAGTTCATCCCGGTTCAGCGTACTCTATCGCTCAATTTTTGGTGTGTCGCCCGTTGAAGATCTGATTCAGGCGCGGCTGGGCAAGGCGCGGCAGCTACTGACCAATACATCGCTTTCGATTGGCGAGGTGGCAAATAATTGCGGCTTCGAGAATCAGTTTTATTTCAGCCGGTTATTTCACAAACGTATCGGATGTCCCCCCCGCGATTATTACGCCACGCGAATAGTCTGCCGACCTATATCGCTCAGGGGAAACGCATCAATTTTCTGCGTTGCGAGGACGCCAGGCAATATAATGTAGTGGAGATAAAGTCCGATGAATAGACGGAAATACGACTGAAGTTGGCGCGCCGTTCTGGTCGATATCTTGGCAACCACACTTCCAAGGAGGATTGCCATGGCCAAGGGCGCCCTCACGCGCGGAGTCCTGCAGCATTTTGACTCGCTGGAGGATCCGCGCAAGGCGGGAATGGCGGTGAAGGGAAACCAGGAGGGTCTGGAGCGGGAAATCGCGGAACTGTTTGACGAGGTGGAGGGCAAGTCGTTCGCCGACGTGCGACAGAAGAGTCACCGCACGGCGGAAAAGGGGCATGGCCGCAGCGAGGAGCGCGAATACACGCTGGCGCAGCTGGCGATGACCGGTGAACAGCAGCGGAAGTGGCCGGGGTTGCGCTGTTTTGGCAAGGTGGTGTCGCGCCGCGCCGTCGAGGGCAAGACCACGGAGGAGACGCGTTATTACATCACGAGCCTTCCCTGCCGCGCGAAGCTTTTTGCCGAGAGCGTACGGGGGCATTGGAGCGTCGAGAACAATCTGCATTGGATGTTGGATGTTTCCTTCCGTGAAGACGAGAGCCGCGTCCGCGCCGGTCACGGAGCGGAAAAACTTTCGACGCTACGCCGCCTGGGGCTGTCGCTTTTGAAGGCGGAAAAGACCAACAAACGCGGCATAGCCGCCAAACGCAAACTCGCGGGCTGAAGCAAAGACTACCTGCTCAAGGTACTGGAGACAATTTGATGCGTTTCCCCTGGCCCTGATATGTACCCCGAGCCGACAGAACTTGTCTGGCTGGAGTCTTAGCGGTCTGGCAGCGAAACCGTTTTGCTTATTTTAAATTCCCCGCCGAGTCATCGTTATGGAATAACATGCCAATCGCGCGGGCGGAAGTGTCTTCGGGGTATTCCTTCAGGTAGGCGGAGAGCAGGTCTTTCGCTTCCTTGGTTCGTTTCATATTGCGGAGCAGGCGGATCAGGCGGAGCGTGGCAAAGCGTGCAGCGCCGCCCGGCAGGGATTTGGCCTGCCGGAAATGCGCCTCGGCTTCGGCCTGGTCGCCGGATTCCTCGGCCAGGCTGCCTGCCCAGAGAAAAACCGCCGCGTCGGCCTTGCCGTTTTCGATCAGCATACGAAGCGCCGCCCGCGCCGCCGTGGAGTCGTTCCGCCGCAACGCCGAACGCGCGGCGCAGAGCAGCATGTCGCGCGTTTGTTTCTCTTTCGGGACCAGCGCCAGCCAGTTTTCCAGTCGCGCGTCGTCTGCCGCCGCGTCGGCCGCGCGGATCAGGAGCAACATAGTCGCCGGATCGCCAAAAGTTTCGGTCTTTCGATTTTCGGCAAGCAACTTGTCGCCTTCAACCAGCACGGTTTGCGGATGCCCGATTGCAAGTTGGGACGACAGATATTGCCGCAACCGGTCGGGATTGCCGGGATCGGAAAGCCACGCCGCTTCCAGCGCGGCGCTGGACTCCACCGGCGCCTCCGAGGATTGCGCCGCGTAGGCGTATTGATTCCACAAGTCCGCGTCGACCGGAGTTTTATCAAGCAGCGCCAACGACGATTGCGAGGCGTCTTTCCACGCGCCTTCCTCGCATAACAGCACGAGGTCGAATCGCCGGATGCGGTCGTCTGCCGGAAACCGCTCCAGCGCCCGCCGCGTCAGATGCGCGCAGAGGCGCAGGTCGCGCGCCTGATAAGCGGCCTGCGCGTAAAACAGAATCTCGTCCGCCTGGCCGTGCTCGGGATTGATAAACAGCCCCGCGGTTTTCAATGCGTCAGCCCATTTCTCAAGCCGGACGCAAGCCTGCGCCAGTGCGATCCCCGCCGCGCGATAAGATTCGTCCATGCGCAACGCTTCTTGGTACGCCCGGATAGCTTCGGGCCAGCGGTTCCGCCGCGACTCGGCGTGACCGATCAGGAGAAAACGCACCGGGTGATCCGATCCTGAATATGCGGAGAGTATGCGGATAGTTTCATCGTAGCGTCCGGCGTCATACGCCGCCCGCGCCTGTTTCATGGGCAGGGCGAGTTCGCGCGGCAGCGGTTTCTTCGACGCCGACTCCTCGGCGGCAAACAATCGCGCCGAAACAGCACCGCAGATCAGCAGGTATATGCAAAGAGAAATTCTCATCAGTCAGTCCAATTTCCAATGCAGATTCAGTTGCACCCGAGCGGCTGTTGCTTTTCCGTCCCGCCGCGCGGGCTGGAACAGCAGGGCCAAGCCGACCCGCCGCGCCGCCATCTCGAAGACGCTTGCCGGGGAACTCCTCAGCACCTCGACGCTGGCGACATGGCCGTCGGCATTCACCACAAGTTGGATGAAAGAATTACCCTCGATCCGACGTTGCCGGGCGGAATAGGGGTAAGAGGACGAAAGATCGGGCGGCTCAATCAGCATCGGTCCCCGGCTGTCACCGCCCGTCGACGGCGCGGCAACTGATACGACCGGGGCGGGGGCAGGTTCCACTTCCGGCACGGCGCAACACAATTCCAGTGACGGCATGCCCGCGATATCCGGCAGTTTCAAGGCGCTTTCCGACGCCGGGACATTGGGCATTTCCAGTGACGGCAGGGTCGGCTGCGGCACGGGCGGCAGGTCTTCAGGAATTTGCGCCGCGCTTTGCTGTTCCCGCTGAAGAGCTTCGGAAGGAATTTCGATCTGCATATCAATCACGTTTACAGGAACGGCTTCCTCCTCCGGCAAGGGAATCCTGGTGTGTCCCTGCTGCATCAACAGCGCGATAGCGAGGTTGACGCCAAGTGTGAAAGCAAACGCCAGCGGATAACGGATTCCGGCGTTTAACGTTCCCGCCGTCCGTTCGCCCAGCCGCGCCCTTATCAGAGCAACCGCAGTCATATCAACCTCACTTTCTGGCAATAGCCGCCACGTCCACCGTCTCTGCCCCGGCTTGCTTGCACGTATCCATCACCCGCAGCAGAAGCTCCGTCGGCACGGCGCGGTCGGCCTGGATCAAAACGCGTTTGGCGCCGTTTTCCGACAGGCAGCGCGAGACCGCCCGCCCGTCATCCGCGGCGACGACATGGCCGCCCGCGTGAACCGTGCCCGCCTTGGTGACAGCCACCACCAGATACGGCTCATTCGAGATGGCGGCGTTGCTGCTCTCGGGGCGGCTGATCCTGACCGAACTCTCCTGCACGAAACTGGCAGAGACGATGTAGAAAATCAGCAGCAGAAACACCATGTCGATCAGCGGCGCCATCTCGATCGAGGCCGTACCGTGTTTCCGCCGCAGGGACAGACAACGTTTCATGTTTCCAGTTCCTTTGTGTTCATTCCGCCAATTTCATTAAGCAAGCGTTCCAGAAGAAACGCCGGAATCGCGATAGCCAGCCCGTACTCGGTGGTGTAAAGCGCAGCATGAATTCCGCCCGCCACCTCCTGCGACGCGCAACCAACCGACAATCCATAAAAAGTATTAATCATGCCGCAGACCGTGCCCAGCAACCCCAACATCGGCGCGAGCGCTAACAGCGCGCGGATCATGCCGAGGCGGCGCAGACCGTTCACGCGGTCGCCGTCGCCGAACCGCTGCGCCAGGAGCCGCTCCGCCAGCAGGAAATACAATACCGTTCCCAGCATAAGCAACGCCGCCATTACGGTTCCACCGGGCGCGGAGAAATCAAAGGGGTTCATGCGTCCTCCTTCCGCTGCGCAAGGATATGTAATACGTCCATGCCCCACTGTTCGAGCAATACTTCCCGCCGTTCCACCGAACGGCTCAGCCACGCGTGCCCCAGCAAGAGCGGCACCGCCATCATGAGGCCGAGTTGCGTGGTGATAAGTGCTTCGGAGATGCCGCCGGAAAGAATTCGCGAATTCCCCGTGCCGAAACTGGCAATGTCACCGAAGGTGTGGATCATCCCGGAAACAGTGCCAAGCAATCCCAGCAGCGGCGCCACTCCCGCAAGCGCCGCCAGCAGGGAAAGCGAACGGTTCAGGCGCGGCGCTTCGGCCAGCAGCGCCGCCTCCATCCGCGACTCGCGTTCAGTGTCGTTTTCATGACGCGAGCGCAGCCCCACTCGCGCCAGGCGTTCTTCCGGGGTATTGGCCGCAATGTCGCCGACATTTCCCCTCGTTAAATTCCCGAGCAAGTTGCGCAGGCTGTCCAGTTCCTTCCCCGGCAGATACGCCTGGTTCAGGTAATGCAGCCGCTCCGCGATCAGCAGCAATCCCAGCACGCCGCACAGCAGGATCGGATAAACAAAGATGCCGCCCGCCGCAAGCCAGTCGCGCCAGTTCTGCCCGCGTTGCAGTTCCCGCGTCGAGAGCGCCCCCGTCACGTCGACCGGCAGCACCGTCATTTTGCCAGTCGATGCCCCGCGCAAAGCCTGAAGCCCCTCCCCGTCCGGCAGCAGACCAGCGATGCGCAAATTTCCGTTCCGCATGGTTTCGAGAATTCCCACAGTGTCCGGCGTCTCGCCGCAGGCATAAGCCGCAACGCCGCCAACATGCAGCACCGGCAGTTTCTCGCTGATGCCGCTTCTCGTGACAACCGGCGCCTCGGTCAAAGTAATTTCGCGTGCGGCATCCAATTGCACCAGGCGGGACTGAATGTTTCGCCAGACCTTTTCCGCCAGCGCGGCGGCATTCCCGTCTTCGCCGACCGGGCAAACGCCCGCCGCATCCAGTTGCTCTTTCAGTATCCGGCACTTGTAGCGGTAGGACGCCTCGTCGCGCCGGAATTCGTTGCGGTTTTTCGTAACTTCCGCCAGTTCTGTTTTCGCCGCTTCCGCCTTGCCGTGCGCGGCGTTCAGTTCCGCGTAAGCCGCTTGCAGATTAGCGGCGAGTTCCTTGCGTTCAGAGAGAAGCCCGGCGCGGAACGCAGCCAATTCCTTTTCCGCCTCGCCCCGGCGCGCATTCGCCTGTTCCGCCAGTCTTTTTGCGGCGGCGTCATCTTCGCCGCTCCATCCCCCCAGGGGAAAGAACGACAATAAACCGAGCGTGAGAATAAATCTTTTCGCTGTCACTTTTTCACCGCCGCCTTCGGCTTCGTGCCTGCCGCAAGCGGAAGCACCAGCCAATCCGCCACCATCCGTCCCGCCTGCATGGAGAAGGCAGACAGAATTCGGTCGCGCAAACCTGTTTCCCTGATCTCCTCAAGCAACAGCCTGCCGCCTTCCATGCGCGCCGTTCCCGCCCGGAGGCCATCCAGCGCCATCCACCACGCGCCCGCGTCGCCCGCGCGCAGGAGCCGCACCGCCAGTTCCTCTCCGTTCAGAAAACCGGAAGCTACCTCGACGCTCCACATCCGGCACGCTGCTTCAGTATCGGCCAGCCGTTTCATGGCTACATCGAGTTTCCGCGAAGTGCTGTCTTCCTGACCCACGGGAACGACGCCGGGAAGCGAAGCCGAGGCGCGGGCGTCCAGTGCTTCATGCAGGCGGTCGGAGACTTCGGTTGCCGCCGTCTCCAGTTGGCGGTGTTCGTCGACGGTGGAGTTCATGCCAGCCGATTCCTGGCGGATTTTGGCGATACCGGATTCAGCTCGTTCAGTTTCCGTCCGGCGGCGTTCGACCTCCTCTTTGAGCAATTTTTCCAGCAGCTCCAGCCGCGCCTTCTCCGCCTGCCACTCGGCGCGCTCCTTTTCCAGCGCCGTCCGCGCATCGTTGGCCGCGCGCAGATCAAGCAGAATCCGCTCCGGAACCGAAGGCTTCTCCGCAGCCTCGATTTTCCCCCAAACGAAAAAAGTCAGAACTGCAATTGCTGCAAGGTGCGCGCGATACGGTCGCACGGATTTCCTTTTCATCGGCAACCTTTCACGGAAACCTGTTCGCAAGTCTTGCCCAACGGAACGCAATAGAATGAATCGCCGGCCAGGTCGCGGACTATCCGGGTTTCGACCTGGAAAACCTCGCGCAGAATCTCCACCGTCAGCACTTCCTCGGAGGAACCTTCGGCGACTACGCGCCCGTCTCGCAGGGCGATGATGTGGTCGGCGTAGCGCGCGGCGAGGTTGAGGTCGTGCACGCTCAGCAAGACAGTGTTCCCAAGTTCGCGGTTCAGCCTGCGCACCAGATCCATTATTTCAAACTGGTGCGCCATGTCGAGAAACGTCGTCGGCTCGTCCAGGAACAGATACTTCGGCGACTGCGAAAGCAGCATCGCGATCCACGCCAGCTGTTTCTGTCCGGAACTGAGCTGGCTGATAAGGTGGTGGCGCAGCCGGTCGGAACCGCTCAGTTGCAGGGCGCGCTCGACCGCTTCGCTGTCCTCCGGGGTAAGCGACTCGAACAGCCGCCGGTGTGGGTAACGGCCGTGATAGGCCAGTTCCTCCACGGTCAGATCGTTAGGCGCGCTGTTTTCCTGGAACAGGATGCCCAGGCGGCACGCCAGTTCCTTGGGCGAAAATTCGGCGATATTCCGACCGTCCAGAATCACGGTTCCCATTTCCGGTCGAAGTTGCCAGGCGAGAGTTTTCAGCAGCGTGCTTTTGCCAGAACCGTTTGGGCCGATGAAGACAGTAATCTTACCCTCCGGAATCGCGACTGTCTGCCCGGCGATGACTGGCGTCTGTTTCTGGCGATACCGCACGGTGAGGTCGTTGCCTGCCAGCCCGGAAATGGTGAAGGTTGCGGATTCCTGGCTCATAGGCGTCCGAATTCCTGCTTGCGCCGCATCAGGTAGAGGAAGAAACCGCCGCCCAGCACGCCAGTGACTATCCCCACCGGAATCTGTACCGGGCTGAGCGCCAGGCGCGAGGTCGCGTCAGCGCAGGTCAGCAGCGCCGGCCCCGCGAACAAACAGCCTGCGAGTAGGCGCCGGTGCGGACTTCCCACCAGACTGCGGACGATGTGCGGCACGATCAAGCCCACAAACCCGATCAGCCCCGCCACCGAAACCGCCGAGGCCGCCGACAGAATCGCCGCCGCCGCCAGCAGAAAACGCGTCCGCTCCACCGGCATCCCCAGCGACTTGGCCGTCGGGTCACCGAGTAACAGGATGTCGAGATACCGCGTTCCGGAAAAGCCCAGTATCACGCACACCAGCGTCCACGGCGCGATCATCCGCACCTGCTCCCAGCCGACACCGGTGAGCGACCCCGTCGTCCAGGCCAGGGCGTTCTGTACCACGGTAAGGTCGCGGGCGAAAAAGAAAAGCCCGGTCTGGATCGACCCCGCAATCGCGCCGATGATGACTCCCGCCAGAACCAAGCGCACCGGACTGGTGCCGTGATTCCACGCAATTGCATAGACCAGTAAAAACGCGCCCATACCTCCCGCCATCGCGATCAGCGGCAGGTGCGCCCCCAGCGCCGGAAACAACACCAGCACCAGCATGATCGTCAGCCCCGCGCCGGAACTGACTCCCAGCAGGTAGGGGCTGGCCATTTCGTTGCGGGTAATGGCCTGGAATATGCTGCCGGAAAAAGCCAGGTTTATTCCCACCATGATCCCCACCAGCACGCGCGGCAGCCGCACCGTCCAGACGATCAGCGTAGTAGTGGCAATAGCGTCGGGGTCGCCGAACCCCAGGTTTCTGGCGACATTTTCCCCGAGAAGCAGCCGCAGCAGCAGTTCCGGTTGCCCCCAGACTTCGGCGCCGGTGAGAGCGTGCCATGCCTGTCTCCAAGTCATTTCGTAGGAACCGGCGCCGACCTGTACAAACGCAGCCAGTAGCACGGCGAACGAGGAAAGCGTCACCAGCAGCGCCATCGCCTTGCCGCCGCGCGGTAATTTCTCATTTTCCGGCATCGGCTTCCCCGCGCAGAATTTTCGCCACCAGGCCGCGGTCGAAAAGCTGTTCCTCCGGCGGATAATGCTGGTCATCGCGATAGGCTCCGAAGAGGTCGGGATATATCTGCTTGGCCGCCATCTCGATCTGAAAGAGGTAAAAGACCGGCCCCTGCAGCGGCGTGCCGCCGGGATGCACCCGACCAGTCTGGAACGCCTTCAAACGCTTGCCCAGCGGATCGTCGCCGAGTTTTAACAACTGCTCGTAAGCAGCGCGCGCTCCTTGCCCCGAACCAGGCGCGCCGTAGATCGCCAGCGGCATTATCAGCACGTCGGGATCGATTGCCAGCAATCCTTCCAGGTCGAGCGCCGCGCCCCGACCGCCGCCTTCGCCGTAGGTGGCGATCTTCAATTCCGCGAAGGCGTCCAGCGCTCCCACAGCGACGTACTGCGCCTGTCCGAAACCGCCATGCCCCAGGCTGTAGGGCGTGATCCGCCCCTTGGCATAATAGATCAGGCCGACTTTCGGTCGCTTGTCCGGAGGCGGAAGTTTAGCTTTGATGTCGCGGGTCAACCTGTCGCCGATTTTTTCCAACGCGGCAATCCTTTCTGGCTGGCGATAGACCTGGGCTACCTTGTCGGCGAGTTCCCAGACATTATAAAATCTGTACGGCTCATCGCCCTCATAGATATTTTCCCGGCTGTAGCGGTTGGCGAAAAAGGGGCCGACATTGCGGGCGATCTCCTCCACGTCAGCCTTGCTCCAACTGCGGCTTTGCGCCAATTGCAACGGGTCGATGTGGTGGATGTCGGCGCGGAGCTGGTAGAGCAGCTCCTTGTCGAACATGTTGCCGGAAGCGGCGGAGAGATAGATCAGCGTCTTGGGATTAAGAGAAAAGTCGACCGCCGGGAGTTGCCGGTAAAAGCCGTCGTAAAAATTATTCTGATAGCCGGTCGCCAGCAGTTTGTCGTCTCGGTTCACCGCCACCAGCATGTCGTTATAGTTCGCGTCCTGCGTCACGATCCGTTCCGGCGGACGCTGGAAAGTCACCGTGCCGACCGGGGACATGGTGACGCTGTAGGGTTTGTCGGGAGATGGCTGGGCTGGCTTCTTTTCGGTGCTGATGATCGTGCGGTCGCCTGCCGCCGAAAAGACGGAAAGCGTGATTCCCACCGCGATCAGCGCCACCAGCAGCGCCGCGATGGAAACTAGCCTGGCGGCGCGTCCTTCGAGCAAGGCCATAACGGTTACTTCCTTCCCACCAGCACGAAAGGAACGCTGCTGAATTCGCCCAGTTCCGGCGTCCGTTCCCCCAATCTGGCGCGCGCCTCTATCACGCCCTCCATCTTCAAGCTGCATATGTCATTCAATCCCGCCGCCTCCATTACCACCCGCAATTCTCCGGAGGTGTGGTTCTTGAAAGGCAATTCCTGCAAGGCTTGGCGATATTCCTCGGACATGCGCCATTTCCGCTTTTTCTGTTGATGGTGCCCGCGATTTTCCGGATTCTGCGGATGGTCATGGCCGATCAGCACAAGCACGCCGCCCTCCCTGAGCAACTGAGTCCAGCGCCTGAGCGCGTAACCAGGATGAGGCAGCGTAAACAGCAGAAAACGGCTGGAAATCAGGTTGAAACTCCTGTCGGGGAAAGGAGGGTCTTCAGCATCGCCCTCGGTATAGTGGATAGTCAGGTTCCTTTCCTGGGCGGCTTGCCGAGCAGCCTCAAGCATTCGGGGGGAGAAGTCAATCCCCATGGTCTGGTAGTCCAATTCCGACCAGAACTGGGCGATCGTGCCGGGGCCGGTGCCGATGTCCAGCGCCGTGCGGGCAGGCGAACCCTTGCCGTTTCCAACCGCGCGGCGCAACACCGCCTTCCACTCCTTCCGCGTCGAGGGGTCGGCGAATTCGCGGTAAAGCTGCGAATCCACCCACCCTTCGACCCGTTCGGGGCGGCTCCATCCTTCCCTGATGATTTTTTTGACTTTAGTCAGACGCATCGTGCTTCTCCGAATATGCTAAAACTCAAAACCAAGGTTGAGCGACAGCGCCCGCGGCGCGCCCGGCATGACCGAGTAGCTGCCGCCGGATTCGTAATATTCCTCGTCGAACAGGTTTTTCAGGTTGAGTTGGGCGCTTAAGACACGATCAGACGCCAGTTCTTTCTTGTAGCCCGCCATCAGGTTGACTGTCACGTAGCCATCCAGTTCGTAGGTGTTGTTATCGTCGCCTTCGCGGTTTCCGACAGCAAACAATCCCCCGCCCAGGCGCAATCCGGCGAATTTTCCTTCGTTATGAGTATGCACGACCCAGATGCTGCCGCTGTGCAGAGGTATGCCCTGGAACGCCGCGCCCACCGGCAGGCTGTCGGACTTGATTACCTCGGTGTCCATATAGGCGTAGGACGCGTAGATGTTCCAATTGGGCAGGAAATCGCCCTGCGCTGTCAGCTCGAAACCTTCGCTGCGCATTTCGCCACCGTTGATGTAATAATCGGTGTTATCCTTGTCCTTGATGGCGACGTCCTGCTTGTCGATCCGGTAGACACTGGCAGTGAAGACGAACTTGTCTTTCCAGAAGGGAGACTTGAAGCCGCCTTCGTATTGAATGCCGGTTTCAGGGTTAAGATAATTTCCGTTCACGTCGACTCGGCCAGCACTTTGCGGATTAAAGGAAGTGCTGATTGTCGCGTAAGGAGAAAAATGAGGAAACAGCTTGTAGAGAACTCCAAACTGCCCGCTGGCACCCCTGGTGTTTCCGGTTGTCTTAGTGTTCGTGTTGGAGTATTTTCTCGCGTTAACCTTATCCAGCCGCGCGCCGAACATGATGTGCAATTTTTCATCAAGCATGGCCAGGGTGTCTTGAAGATACAGCGCATACGCCTCCACCTCTTCATCGTCGTCTCCAGCGTCGACAATTTTCAAAGTGTCGTAATTGAAATCATATACCGGGTCTTTGATACTGATCTTGCTTAAAGTGGTATTGTCCTGCTTGCTGTGCCAGTTTTTGGAAACGTGCCTGGCTTCCACCCCGAGCAGCAAAGTATTGGCAAAAGTACCGGTATCGAATTTCAAAATAAAATCATTACTTACCGTATATTCCTTGATCCTGATATCGGAGGCGTCGTAACGCCGACCGAGCATGCCTTTTGCGTCCGGATTCCCCCTGATACGGATAGCTTCAAGGTCAACGGAAAGGTCGTGATGCACCGCGCGCGTGCGCATGGTCAGCCAGGGCAGGAACTCGTTAGTCAGGGTGAAATCCACCAGCGAATCGTCAATCTCCATCCCGTCCGTATCGGGTTCGCCCAGAAAAGTATCGATTGAGGCAACCGCCTTGTGATTTATGTCAAAGTATACCCCCGGATCAAGCATGCGTTCCTCGTGCTTGTGGCTGAGGCGGACGTCGAGAGTGGTTCTGTCGCCGATCTGCCAGAGAAAGGCCGGCGCGACGGAGTACGATTCGGTACCGACATGATCCCGGAAAGAATCCTTGTTTACATAAGACAGGTTCACCCTTAATGCCTTGTCGCTGGCGATGGCGCCCCCGGTGTCGAGTGAAACGCGGTAGTCATCGTACGAGCCGACGGTAGTCGCAACCTTGGTTTTGTAAGGCGCAAGCTTCGCGCCCTTGGTGACGACGTTGATAATGCCGCCCGGTTCCGCATCGCCGTAGGTGACGGCGTCTGGCCCTTTGATAACTTCCACCCGCTCGACGGTATTCAAGTCCAAGGTGTTGGAGCCGAGAGTGCGGATGCCGCTGCGATAAATCCTCTGGGAAAAACCGCGGATGGAGGACGTCTCGTATTCCTGTCCCTTAGCCTCGTTCTTTTCCGGCGAGACGCCTGCCACGTTCCGCAAAACATCCTGCAACCGGAACGAGTCCTGGTCGTCGATCAGCCCGGGCGTGATAATCTGTACCGACGCCGGAGTCTCGGTAGTCTTCATGGGAATCTTCATGACCCCGGTGGTTTCTTCCGGCAGATAGGCGCTTTCTCCCTTTTTAGCCTGCTCTATTTTTTTGCCCCGGATAGTCAACTCTTTGACGCCATCCTCGCCCAGTCTGGTCATTTTCGCCTCTTCGGCTTCTTTCGCCTTAGGCGCGTCCTCTCCCGCCATGGCCTGTCCCCAGAACAAGAATGACAAACACCCCCCCACCACCAGCTTCCGCATATCCTCTCCTTCTACGCGACGAAATCGTGTCTAATCCGATCCTCTCTAGAAATTGCAAGAAATGGTGCGCATGTTTAAGAGCGCGGGAAAGTGCGATTCGGTTCACGTTTTTTTAGGTTTTAATTCACGGATTTTTGCAGTTGCAGTGAACCGGACAGATACCACCGGCGCTTATCGCTATATCAATAACAACCTTTAAAGGCGAAACATGATCGAAGCTGCCGCCAAGCCACGCAAGACCTGCCATCTGGGCTGGCACATCACTTCCCGCTGCAACCTGTCGTGCAGGCACTGCCTCCGGCGAACTCCGGGGCAGGCGACAACCGACCTCGCTCGGGAGGAATGCCGCGCCGTTCTCGCCTCGTACCTCGAATTCGCCGAAAATAACGATCGCGCCGCCAGTATCCAGTTTTCCGGCGGCAACCCGCTGTTGCGTGATGATTTTCCGGATTTGCTCATGACTGCGGCGGAAGCAAAAATGCGGGGTACGATAAACCGGATACAGATTCTCGGTAACCCCGAAACTCTGGACGACAATATGGCCAACCTGTTAGCAGAATGCAAAGTCGACGACATCACTATCAGTCTCGACGGCCTGGAGGAGGCTAACGACCGGATGCGCGGCTCCGGCAATTTCCGCGCCGCGCTTGCCGCCATCCGTCGGCTGGTCAAGGCCGGGGTGCCGGTCAGCGTCAAGTTCACCCTGACGCGCGGCAACTCCGATCAGGTCATGCCGGTCATCAGGCTGGCGCTGGAGGAAGGAGTAAAACAGGTCGGCATCGGGCAACTGATTCTGGCGGGAGGCGGTTACGAAGTCAGGGATCAGCGTCTGGCTCCGCTGGAGTATCGCGAATTTCTGCTGGAGATGCTGCGGGAGCTGGAAAGCCTGCCCGAGGAGCACGCCGATTTCCGCCGATCCTTCATCCGCCACAACGGCATGTACGCGCTGCTGTTTCACGAACTGGGGCGGCTGGAGGAATTCAGGAATATAAACACCACCCGATCACACCGGATTAACTCCGACGGCGGCGTCATGTTTGTCGTCTGGTCGGACGGCGAGGTGGTGCCCCGGCGGGAACTGCAGCGCCAGGGGTATGTCCCGCGAAACACTTTCCAGGAAATCTACGACTCCTCACCGTTGCTGAAAATGCTGGAAGACAAAGCCCGCCTGCGCGAACTGGCGGAGGAAACCCAGCGAAGTCTCGTCAAATGCAGCGCCTGCCCCGTGGCGGAATTCTGCCGCCCCGGCATGGTCGGCGTCTTCGGCTCCCATCCCTATTTCGCCGCCAACCGGAACTGCTGGCGCTGACGGCATTTTCCCGCAGGCAAAGCCCGGCAACTTTAGCCGTTTTTGCGATTGCCTTTTCCGGCATATCCCATATTATGTAATCGTCCCGCAATTTGCTTTTCATTAACAGGAGAAATCATGGCAGAAACCTATGACCTGACCGACACTGGCGAACGCCTGAACGCCGCTCTGAGCGAGACCGACCTGCCTGGTTTGCATTTGCTGGCGCGGGGAAAGGTGCGCGACGTTTACGATCTGGGCGACCGGCTGCTTATTATCGCCACCGACCGCATCAGCGCCTTCGACTCGGTGCTGGGCAGCCCCATCCCGGACAAAGGCAGAGTGCTTACCCAGCTCAGCCTGTTCTGGTTCGACATGTTCAAGGATATCATACCCCACCACTTTCTCACCGCCGACCTGTCGGAACTGAAGTTGAAGCCCGCCCTGCTGCGGCACCTGACCGGTCGTTCGATGATTGTGAAAAAAGCGAAGGCCCTGCCGGTGGAATGCGTGGCGCGCGGTTACCTGATCGGCAGCGGCTGGAAGGAATACCAGGCGTCCGGCACGGTCTGCGGCATTACGCTCAAGCCTGGCCTGCGGATGGCGGAAAAACTGGACACGCCTATCTTCACCCCCGCCACCAAGGCGGAATCCGGCCATGACGAAAACATCCCCTTCGAGAAGGCGGCGGAAGTCCTGGGCAGGGAAGTGGCGGAAAAAGTGCGAGACGTCACGCTCAAGCTTTACGCCACCGGTGCCGCATATGCGGCCAAACGCGGCGTGATCATCGCCGACACGAAATTCGAATTCGGGATTTGCGACGGCGAGGTGATCCTGATCGACGAGGCGCTGACTCCCGACAGTTCCCGCTTCTGGCCGGCAGATACATATAAGGTGGGAAGCTCGCCCTTCAGTTTTGACAAGCAGTTTGTGCGCGACTGGCTGGAGAAGGAAAGCGGCTGGGACAAGGAGCCGCCCGCACCCGCCCTGCCGGACAAGGTGGTGATGAAAACGCGGGAGAAATATCTCGAGGCTTACGAAAAGATCACTGGCAGAAAACTCGAAACCGGAGCCTGAGCAATTGGCGAAAAAAATCTCCGCTCCCGCCCTTTATCTGCAATACGCCGCAGCCCGCGCCGCGGCGTTTGTCTTTCGTTTCCTGCCGCTGGGAATGGCGGTCGGTATCGGCAGACTGCTGGGTCGCCTGTTTTACACCTTCGATACCCGCCACCGCGAACGCGTCAAATCACAGATGCAACAGGCGCTGTCTATAGGCGAGGAGGAAGCGGGCAAACTCGCGCTGAAAACTTATCTGCACCTGGGCACCATGCTGGTGGAATTCCCGCGCATCCCCGACATGAACCGCGACAACGTAGACCAACTCATGGACTGGGGTGCTGGCTTGGAAGTAATCCGCGGACTGATGGCGGAGGGAAAAGGGCTGATTATCATCACCGGCCATGTCGGCAACTGGGAAAACGGCGGTGCGCTGTTCTGCCTGAAAGGGCTGTGCCTGGGGGCAATCGCCAGACCGCTGGACAATCCGCTCATCGACCGCTACGTGAAAGAGACGCGGGAGCATTGCGGCCAGGAAATCTGGGACAAGTTCGGCGCGTTGCGGAAAATCGTGCGCGTGCTGAAAAATGGCGGCGCGCTGGCGATGCTGCTCGACCAGGACGGGGGCAAGGGCGGGGAGTTCGCGCCGTTCTTCGGGATTGAAGCCAGCACCATCACTACCGCCGCCGAAATCGCCGTCAGAACCGGCGCACCCCTGATTACCGTCGCTGTCCACCGCACGGACAAACCCATGCGCTTCAAGCTGACCGCCTGCGCTCCGCATCGCGCCGACCCGACCGCGTCGCCGGAAAGCGAGCGGAAGCGGTTGCTGGTGGAAATGAACCGCGACTTCGAGAAGCTGATCCGCCTGCACCCGGAACAGTGGCTCTGGCTGCACCGGCGCTGGAAAACCCGCCCCGCGACGGAAAAGGCGGACTGATCTTGGCCTGGAAAAGCTTTCCCCTCGCCGCCAGTTTTACCCGCTTGATAACCGCGCCCTTTGTGCGGAAAATCGAAGGCGTTGAAAATCTGCCGCCACCACCCTATATAGTCGCTTCAAACCATTCCAGCTTTCTTGACGGAGTGATCCTCTCCACCGAATTCGCCTGGCTGGAAAAACGCCCCCTGCACATGGTCGCCTACGACGAGCCCTTTGCCCATCCGCTGCTGGGGTGGTTTCTGAGAAGCGGACGCAGCATTCCCTTTTCCCGCGCCAGCGTCGAAGGCAGCCAAGGCATGTTGCGGCTGGCTCTGGGTTATCTGAAAATGGGCGAAGCGGTGGGTATTTTTCCCGAAGGGCACATCAACCTGGGGCGTAAACTGCGTCGCCCGCGCAAAGGGCTGGCCTTGCTGGCGCTGGAAAGCGGCTGTCCGGTGGTGCCGGTGGGGCTGGTCGGTTCCGGCGCGCTGCTGCCGCCGGGAACGTGGAAGCCGCGCCTGCGGGAAAGAATCACGCTCCGGATCGGCCGACCGCTCCATTTTACAGAAGAAAAAAAAGAATATTATTCGGTGACTTCCCCCGCCCGTAAGGAATTGATTAGTTTCCTGCTTGCTAGTATAATGCAGGAAATCTCTGAATTGTCTGGTATCGCTCCTCCCTCGGCGGTTGGGCGCGGCGGCAGAGAAGGTTGATTTTTCGACAGAGGGAAACAGGCGGTAAAAAAAATGTCTATAACCACGAAAATCAAGGCCATGGACGACAGAGGCATCATCATGCTGACGGTGCAGGGGGAACTCGACTGGGACTCGCGCCAGGAATTCCAGCAGGCTACGACCGAGTTGCTGGGCAATCCCCACGACAAAGCGGTGATTGATCTTTCCGGCATCCAGAAAATGTCCAGCCTTTTCATCGGCACCCTGACCGACTGCGCGAGAATCGCGAGAGAAAGCAACAAACACCTGTCGGTGATCATGGACAAGCGCATCGCCGCTGTCTGCCGGACGGCGGGGCTGGAAAAAGTTCTATCCATCATTGACCGCTGAAAGCGACTGCACCAGGGAGAACGCGTTGAGCATCGACTATAAACTTTCCTTTCTGGAAGAACGGGACGCCTGCGTCCTGAAAATCGAGGGCAACCTGGATTTCGACGAGCGCGCCACGTTCCTGGAAGCGATGGAAAAACTGTTCCAGCTTCCCGGCAAGAAACTGGTGGTGGATATCTCCAACATCTCGCGCTTTTCCAGCGTCTACATCGGTACCCTGATCGACCAGGGCGGCAGGGCGCGCGCCGACGGCAGGATTCTTTCCGCCGCGATGCTGGAAAAAATGGCCCGCGTCTGCCGCGCTTCCGGCATGGAGCAGGTCGTGCATATCATCGTGGTTAAAGAATAATCTGTCGTCTGCCCACGGATTTACGGTTATGAGCGAAGATACTTTTCTCGCCTGGCTCCGGCAGAGACTGCCATCCTCCGGCGCCGACGTGCTGGTCGGTTCCGGCCCCGACGACTGCGCGGTGATCGATTTCGCGCAACCCACGCAACTGGCGATATCGACCGACACCATCGTGGAGGGAACGCATTTTTCCGGCGGGGACGAGCCGCGCCTGATCGGCTGGAAAGCGATGGCTGCGGCCTTATCCGATCTGGCGGCCAGCGGCTGCACGCCGGGGTGGGGGCTGATCTCTGCCGCGGTCGGACGCGGACGCGGCGAGGAGTGGCTGAAGTCTCTCGCCGAAGGCATGATCGCCTGCGCGGAAAAATACGGGCTGGCCATTGTCGGCGGCGACACGGTTTCCGCCGGTCTCACCTGTCTGACCGTAACTGTCATGGGCAAGCCTTTCGGCGCGAGTGCAATTCTCCGCAGCGGTGCGCAAGTTGGCGACGTGGTGGCGGTGACAGGGACGCTGGGCGGCAGCATTTCTGGGCGACACCTGCGGGTCGAGCCGCGCTTCGCCGAGATAGAAAAAATTATCGCACTCGCTTCTCCCCACGCCTGCATGGATATTTCCGACGGACTGTCCTTGGATTTATCCCGACTGACGCGGGAAAGCGGTTGCGGCGCGCGGATTTTCGTCGACCGGATTCCTGTCTCCGACGCGGCGCGGGACTTGTCGGCGCAAACCGGTCGAACGCCGCTGTCGCACGCGCTGGAGGACGGCGAGGATTTCGAGCTGTTGTTCACGCTGCCCCCGGACAGGTGGGAGTTTTTGAATGACAAGTGGAATCTGGAAACTCCGCTGACCGAAATCGGAGAGATTGTTTCCTCCGGCCTGACTCTGGTCGCTGCCGACGGCGCGGAAAAAATTCTCGTTCCCGGCGGCTATACGCACGAATTTTGAAAAGATACCTTCGCATGGAAACTTCCTTCTCGCTCAGCACCAAAACTCCCGAGGAAACCACCGCGCTGGGTCGGCTGGTCGGCGAATGCTGCGAGGGGGGGGAAGTGTTTCTGCTGCGGGGGACGCTGGGAGCAGGCAAGACCTGTTTCTGCCAGGGGCTGGCGCGAGGGCTCGGCATTCCCGAAAATGAGCCTGTCACCAGCCCGACCTTCACCCTGCATTGCCAGTATTTCGGGCGGCTGGAATTCAATCATCTGGACGCCTACCGCCTGGAGGGAACCGCCGGAGTCGAGGGGCTGGAGGAATTGCTGGGCGCGGTCGGAGCGGTGGCGGCGGTGGAGTGGCCCGACTTTATTTCCCCGCAATTGCCGTCTTCGGCGCTGTCTGTTGATATTGAAATCGCCAACAGCGAAAGCCGGATGTTGGTCTTCTCCGCGAGCGACGCGCGCGCCGGAAAAACCCTGGAAAGGATTGTCCGTACATGCAGCCAGTCTCCACGGTTTCCCTGAACAGTTGCATCGACCGCTCGCTGGCGGTGAACGGGCTGGAGCTTGGCGCCCACTGCCAGGCTGAGTTGCTGGCGGAAATACCCGCCGGGAAAGGTATGAATGTCGCGCGCTTGCTGTCCGCACTCGGGTGCGAAACCCGACTGTTCGGCTTCGTCGGCCAGGATGCGGCGGAAAAATTCGCGCAGATGCTGCGCGCGGAAAACATCAATAATTTTCTTCTCACCGCCTGCGCGCGGACGCGGGTGAACACGACTGTCATCGACCGGCGCGGCGGCGAAACCCATCTGCGGGAAAAAGGCGAAACCGTTTCTCCGGAAAAACTGGCCGACGTCGCCGCCGGCATCAGACAATATTGCCGACCGGGAGAAATGGTCGCATTCTGCGGCAGCCTGCCGCCGGGAATAAGCGCCGCCGATTTCGGCAACCTGATCCGCGAGCTTTCCGGTTTCCGCCTCGCCGCCGACATTTCCGGCGCGGCGCTGGCGGCGGCAATCGAAAACGGCGCCTGTCTGATCAAGCCCAACCGCGAAGAACTGTGCTCGCTTCTGGGCGAGGCGACTGTAAATGAACAAGGCGTGGGTCAGTCGGCGCGGGATCTGTCCAGAAAATATCCGTCCCTGACAGTGCTGGCCTCCGACGGCGCAGCCGGAGCATATCTCGCAACCGGAACGGAATTGTTTCACGGCAAGTGCGTCGGCGAAATCAAAGTAGTGAACACGGTCGGCGCGGGCGACGCGCTGCTGGCCGGTTATCTCTCCGGCGTGGCGGCGGGAAAAAGCGCGCGCGAGTCGCTGGCGATAGCGCTACGCGCGGCTTCATCCAGCCTCGCCTCAGTCACCGCCGGAACCTTGTCCTTGGACGTGATGAAAAATATCGCGGTCGCGGTCGCCTCTCTCGGCGCTTAGTACAGTGCCCCGCAAGTAAATGGACAATAACAATTCCTCCCCTTCCAGAGGGGAGGTAGGGGTGAAAGCTATTCCTCTTCGTATACCCCCTCTAACTCCCCCTGAAAGGGGGAGAACGTTTTCTGCATCATGTTCACCTATTTTCGAGGCGCTGCTCTTAGGGCAGCACCCCGCGCAGGCGGAATTCGGCGGGGCTGAGGCCGTACTCCTTTTTGAAACTTTCGGAAAGGTGGAACGCGTCGCAGAACCCGGTGCGCCCCGACTCTGGCGCTGGGGAGAGATCGCAATGGGGAGTAGGCGGAGCGGTTTTAGGTTATTCGTTGGTTTTAAGGAGAGCAAGTCTCCAGTTGACAGTGTAATTCGCGGAAGTTAGAACTCGTTCAAAAATAAGTTGCATGTTAAACAATGTACCTTTGCTTCGTCATTCCCGCGCAGGCGGGAATCCAGGAGGTGTTGGCGTTGTTATAATGAACGCGCTCTTCTGGAATAAACTTCGACAAAGAAATACGGCATGACGAGAGTCTTTTACTCCGCAATGATTTCACCGCCTGGATTCCCGCCTGCGCGGGAATGACGATTCCGATTGTTTTGAAGTATTTTCGACAGTTCCAGGTTTTACGCAATAGCCCTGATTCCCAAAAGCAGTCTCCAGTTTTACGCAAAAACTGGAGACTGGAGACTTTTAATATTCCGCGATGAATTTGCGGAAGAGCCTCAGCAGTTCCTTAGTCTTGTCGCCAGCCTTGCCGGTGCCGATAACGCGGCCGTCGATCTTCACCACCGGGATGAGTTCCGCGGCGGTGCCGGTAAGGAAACATTCCTGCGCGCAGTAGAGGTCGTAGCGCTGCAGGTTCTCCTCCGCCACTTCCATGCCTGCCCCGCGCGCAAGCTCCATCACTTTGTTGCGGGTGCAGCCCAGAAGAATGCCGGCGGAAACCGGCGGGGTGATCAGCCTGTTGCCGTTGATGATGAAAATGTTGTCGCCGGTGCATTCCGCGACATAGCCCATGTGGTTGAGCATGATCGCCTCGACCAGCCCCGCCTCCAGCGCTTCCATTTTGGCGAGAATGTTGTTCAGGTAGTTCAGCGATTTCACGCGCGGGTTCAGCGCTTCGGCCGGAACGGCGGGCGTGGCGGCGGTGATGAGAGCCAACCCCTTTTCGTAGAACTCCTCAGGATAAAGCTTGATTGAGGCGGCGATAATGATGACCGTCGCCTTGGGGCACTTGTTGGGGTCGAGTCCCAGATCGCCCACGCCGCGGGTCACGACCAGGCGGATGTAACCGTTTTCCAGGTTGTTGACCTTGAGCGACTCGTCCAACGCCGCCGCCATCTCTGCTTTCGAGAGGGGGATTTTCAGGCGGATGAAATGCGCGCCCTCGTAGAGCCTATCGATGTGTTCCTGGCGGAGAAATACCTTGCCGTTGTAGGCGCGGATACCTTCGAACACGCCGTCGCCGTAAAGCAGGCCGTGGTCGAAAACCGAAATCTTCGCTTCGCTCTTGGGATAGAATTTCCCGTCGATATAAATTTGCTGCTCTGACATGGCTTCTCCTGTCTTTTTTCCGGGCTCGAATCAGGCAAATATGCTTGAAATAAGAATATCCCTTGCAAGGAATATTGCAAGCGATATCGCGGCAAAATCAGGCAAACTATTTTTCATTTCACCTTGGAACTGCTCGAAAAATAGTGCCATCGCCCAGGCGGGCAAGCACCGGCAGGCGTCCGTCTGCCTCAAGTTCCTCCTTTGAGGGCAGATAATGCCGCCACGTCATCTCGCCAAAGTATACGACTGCCGCTTTGCCATTTTTGCATTCCTCGCACATCAGGGAAAAGTTTTCCGCAAACTGTGGATCATCCCCCTGCGTCATCAGAATCAGCTTGGAGGGAATCAGGGTAGTTTTCATTTTCAGATGGAAATAGATAACATCGGGGCCGTTTGAATATATTTTCATGTCGCCTGGGAGGTTCCTGACAAAAGCCAGGGTTTCGGATTGTTGCCACGCCCGGGAATTATACCCCCTGCCGTCGCGGTGCAGGGATGACGCAAAGGGAAGGCATGCGGCGGAATTTATGCTGATATTCAAGGCCGCGAAACACAGGAAAACCTGCCAGACAAGCTTTTTGTCGACAGCTTGCGATACATGCCACGCCAGCGCTATGCAAGCCAGGGCAAGAGCCAGCAGCGCGGGCAGAAGAATACGTTGATCCAGGGGAGTGTGGGCATGGATAAAAGAGATTGAAAATACCAGGAAACAACCATACACGACGAAAAACGCCAGGCATATCGCCGTGAGGAACAAAACCCCGGACTTCAGGTTGGCGGCAAGATATTTTTTCTTATGCAAAAAAACAAGCGCAATCAGAAAGACGACGGTGACAACGCCGAGGTAAAGCAAACCGAATCTGCCGCGCACGGTAAGCGAAAGGAAAAAATCATAAGTGGTCAAGATAAAAGTACGCGCATGCCTTAAACCGATAGGATGAAACGTTATGGGACGGCTTGCCGCAGTTTTTCCCAGCATAAGGTTTCTCGTAATCCAGGCTGCAAGCGGCAAGCAGGCAACCCCAGTGAAAACCGCGGCGTTGATGAGTCTTTGCCTGATCGGTCGCTCACTTATGAAAACCAGCGCCAGTATCGCGGGAGGCAGCAGGGTCACTCCAACATAACGGGTCACCAGAGCGAAACCGGTTACCAGGGAAGCGAGGAGCAAAAGCCGCATGTCCGGCTTCTGCATATGGCGGTTAAGCAGGATGAAGCCCAGAAACATTAGTGTTATAAACGGCGCCTCGGACATGGCTGCGAAATGAACGGAAACAGTGGCAACCGAGAAAACGAAAAAGCAGACCGCGCAGATGGCAGCCGCAAGATTTCTTTTCGTGCAGAGATAGGCCGCAAACCCGAACAGAAACACATTTACGCCATATAAAAGCACGCACAAGATCCGCGCCGAAACTAAAACCTCAGTCTGCGAAACCAGACTGGTTATCGCCAGCAAAATCGGATACCCGGGGGGATAGTGGGTCATGAGCTTTCCCTGGCTGACGAAGCCGTTACCCTCAAGCAGATTCCGGGCGGCGTCAAGGTAGGCCACGGAGTCGCAGCACACTTCCGCGCCCCATTTGGTCAGCCAGAGCATATACATGCTGCCGCATAAACCCAGCAGCGCGATCAGGACAAAACTGTTTTTTATACCTGCATCCCTGCCCACAGCCACATTGCGATTCTCTTGCACAATGCCCTTTCTGAAAAAAAGCATACCTGCTCACCTGAAAAATTTTATCCATAACCGGCAAAAGTGCAAGATCGAGTTTTATTATAGCATCGCCAACCCAAAACAAAACCCTCTATCCGCATAAGGGAAGAGGGCTGTCTTTAAAAGCTTCAATTAGGAAAAGCGCAAAAGATTGCATCATGCAAATCACTGAAAAAAAGTCAACTTCCAGCGAGGATTTTTCTGATCCTTTCCAGCAGGGTATCTGCCTCGACCGGCTTGTGGATAAACGCTTCCGCTCCGGCCTCGGCACATTCGAGCACATAATCCAAGTTGGTTCTGGCGCTGCACATGGCGACACGCAGGCTTTTCATCTCGAGCCTGGCCTGGATTTCGCGCAGGCATTCTATCCCGGTTTTCCGCGGCAGCAGCGAATCGAAAATCACCAGCCGCGGCCGCAATTCCTCCAGCAAACGCAACGCGATTTCCCCGTCATGCGCCACTTCCACCGCATACCCGGCGTGTTCCAGGATTTTCTTCATGGCGAAACAATGGTCGGTATCGTCGTCCGCGATTAATATATCAACTGCCTGCGTCAAGGATGCCATGGAATCCCCCATTTCTCAGCGAAGGTATTTCCAAACAAGTGTGTGTAAAATATAGACCAAAACGATAAAAGTATTTTACTCTCTGATTTTCGAGATTTCAACAAAAATCTGCAAATATTTTGTATCAGATTCGTGCAATAATTCACTTTATCTGTTTTAAGTCACGCCTTCAAAAGAAATTATGCCGAAAAACAGGGTATTGAAAACCTCTCCCCGGTTATTGCTATTCATCAGCCTTGTCCGAAAGTGTCGAGTGCCTGAAGGGAATGCCTGATAATCGTGACTGATTGAGAGCAGAGCGACAAAGGGAATTTTCCAGTAAATTTTCACAATTTGGATTTCCGATATAAATTGCTATCAAAAAAGAACTTGACAGAATTGGTTTTCATTTTAACATTAACATTTATTTGCAGTCCATAAACAAACCTTTAATATTGCGTTCCGGGGAGGGGTACAAGGGGAAAGCGTATGCAGATCGGGGAAATGCTGATCAAGGCTGGCGTTATCACCCAGCAACAACTTGAATCAGCCCTTGACTACCAGAAATCCATTGGCGGCCACCTCGCCCAGATCATTGTCAAGCTGGGTCACGCCGAGGAGTCTGCCATACTTTCGTTTCTTTCCCAGCAGATGCAGATCCGACTGTTTGACCTGTCCGGGCTTCAACCCGATCCCGGCCTGATGGGTCTGCTGCCGCAGGAAGTGATCGAGCGGCTCAACATCATTCCGCTGAAAAAAGAGATGGGCATACTTACGGTCGGAGTGTCTGACCCTACCGATTTCTCCGGCATAGACGAGATCAGGATTCACGTTGGCGGCGGAGTCGAAACCGTGCTGGTGTCCGCGTCCCAGGCACGCGATATCATCAATCATTTTTTCGCCGTTCCAAACGGGACGGAAAAAGGCGGGAACAAGCGACCCGTGCGGCGCGGCCGCAACAATCTGGCGGAACTGGTGCACGAACTGGAGCGCGACGTGCGCCTGCAGGAGCTGGCGGAAAAAGGCGGCGGCGACCTGATCAACGAATTCGGCGCGATTCCGGAAAAAAGGCTGCTGCTGGCGCTGGTCATGGCGCTGGAGGAAAAAGGCGTGCTGACGCGGGGGGAAATCCTGTCGGCGGTAGCCAAGTTGCAAGTAGTGGAAAACAGGCTGGAGGAACTGCGCGAGCGCGGTCGGGAATGAAAAACTTGCCCGGTAGATGCCGGGACAACGGAGGGATAGCGAGTGAACATGACCGAACTGGTCGAACGGGTAAGCGCCGGGCTGGTGGGCAAGGCCGCGCCGGAAGCGGTGCTGGATCGGGCTTCGCGGGAAGTCAGAACCGCGCTGCAGCAGGGCGAGGCGGTAGACATCCTGGGTCTGGTGCGGGTGCGGCTGACGGCCAAGGGATTGCAGGGCGGAGAGTACGGCCCCGCCGCCCTTTCCGCCGAACCGATGCCGGGACTGCTGCCGGAAAAGACAGCGCCGGAGACCGCCGACAAATCAGACATCGTGGTGATAATCGCCGCCGACCAACGGGACATGTTTAACGAAGTCCTGGCCAAGCGCCTGACCGCTCCCGGCCGCAGCGCCCACGTCGCCGAAGGCATTACCGGCGTGCGCGACGCGGTCAAGGAATTCGGCGCCGACGTGGTGATCATTGACTCCGATCTGGAAATGGCCGAGGAGGTGCGCCAGTGGCTCAAGGCCGCCCCCGAGCGCAGCCTGATTTCGCTCATCGCCATCTATCGCCAGGAGGATTCCCCCGACAAGGTGAACGGCTTCCGCGTTTGCGAAAACGAATGCCTGACCGAACCTTACGAGATGCAGGCGTTGGAGGACATCATCACCGAGGAAATCAGGCGCATCCGGATGGAGCGCAAATATTTTCAACATGAGGTCAGCTTCCAGTTCCCCACCCAGGCGGTCTACCAGCAACAGGCCGCCGATTTCATGGAAAAACTGGCTGCCCACTCCGGGCTGGACGAGGAAGGGCAGACCGGGCTGGTGGTCGCTTTCCGCGAGGCGGTGGACAACGCCGCGCGCCACGGCAACCACAGCGAAAAAACCGCGCTGGTCACCATCGCCTACGTGCTCGACCGGGAGAAGGTGACGGTCACCATCGAGGACGAGGGGCCGGGCTTCGACACTTCCCGCTATATCGAGACACGCGTCAGCGGCGACGCGGTGGCGGTCGCACGCCAGCGCCACGCCGAGGGCAGGCAGGGGGGCTTGGGCATCATGCTCATGCTCAAGAGCGTGGATCGCATCGAGTACAACCAGAAGGGAAACGTACTGAAGTTGACCAAGTTGTTAAAAAAATAATAGCGCCGCAGGGGATTGTCTCCGCTGCATAGAAACAGAGGATGGCTAATGGCAAGACTTGAATTTTCGCTCCGCGAGATCAGCGCCCCGGAATTCCAGCCGGCGACGGTGGTGGATATGATTGGTTCGATTGATCCCGACACCTTGGAGATTTTTGAAAGCCTGATGGATCGGCTGGTGGAGGAGGGCAAGGTCAGGCTCGCCTTCGACCTGTCCAGACTCAAGTACATCAACTCCACCGGCATGGGCATGATGGTGCAGTACGTCGACACGCTGATGGAGGAGGGCGGCGGACTGGTGCTGATGAACATGCAGCCCAAGGTGCTGCTGGTGGTGGAGATGCTGGGGTTGCAGGAACTGTTCCAGATAGTTTCCGGCGAAGCCGAGGCGCTCAAGGCGCTGTCCGGAGGAGAGGTCGCCCCCGCCAGCATCGAGGTCAGGCTGGACGAGGATTTCAAGAAAAAGCCCGCCCCTGCCCGCAGCGCGTCGGAGGAAGCCGCCGCCAACCTGAAAAGCACCATCGGCTGCCCCAACTGCCGCGCGCGCCTGCGCGCGCCGACCAGCGGCTTCTATCGCTGCCCGCGCTGCCGCGCGGCGCTGGAGGTGGACGCCGAGGGACAGGTGCTGGCTTATCCTGAAGCGGTCGGCAACATTACAGAAATGACCATTCCCACCGACGATATTTATCTCGCCAGCGCTTCGCAGATCGTGGCTCTGGCGGCAGAGACCACCGGCCTGGCGGAAGCCGAGGCCGACGCCATCGCCGCCGCGACCGAAGGGTGCCTGCAACTGCTGGCGCGGGAAGCGATCAACGGCGCTTCGGCCACCACGCGCCTGCACCTGCTGGTGCGGCCGGAAAACAAGAAACTCACCGTCAGGATTTACTGCGGCGGTTCGGCTCTGGCCGACGCCTCGGCGGTCAACCGCTTCAAGGCTAACGTGGACAAGCTTAACTACGTGGTCGCCACCGACGGCAACCTGATAACCTTGGAAAAGAAAACGAAATGATCTTCAGGGACTGAGGGACTAAGAAAAATCTTTTGAACACGCGGTGCCGATAACCTCTGATTGCGAAAAACTTACGGCAAGCAGGGAAATCTTCAACCAGAGCCTTAGTCCCCTAGTCCCTTAGTGCCTTAGTCCCCCGAACTTATCACCAACAGGAAAACAACAACGGAGACAGACATGGGTTTCATGGGAAAGCTTTTCGGCGGTGGCGACAAGAAGAAACCCGTTAAGGGCGACTCTGCCAAACGTCCTTCGGGGCGCAAGACTTCAGTCAGGCGCAGCGCCAAGATGCCCTCCGCCCCCGCACCCGACCTGGCTGGCGACACCCTGCTGCAGCCCGCGCCTAGCGAGAGTGGCAAAACCAAGCCCGCCATCGGCGGCAAGGTTCAGAAAAAATCCACCGCCGCGGTCAGACCGGGAGTCGGCTTCGGCAAGGGCGGTCGCCCCTCCGCCCGCGACAGCGGTCGCAAAATCCGCAAAAGCGTAAGCAACAAGCAGGTCGGCAGCCTGCTGGTGAAGGCCGGCTCCATCTCCAACGAGCAGCTCGACCAGGCGCTGGAAATCCAGGCGGATAAAGACGGCCTGCTGGGTCAGATTCTGACCGAGCTGGGCTATTGCTCCAAGGCGGATGTCGGCGGGGCGCTGCGCAAACAGCGCACCATCACCACGGTGCTGCTCACCAACGTCAAGTTCGACCCCGAGGCGCTGGCCCTGCTTGGGCGCGACTTCTGCCTGCGCAACCGCCTCATCCCCTTCGAAAAGATGGGCAACCAGATCTGCGTCGCCATGGCCAACGTCCTGGACGCGCAGGCCAAGACCGATATCAAGGACAAAACCCAGTTGCAGGTGAAAACTTTTGACGCGAGCTGGCAGGAAATCCAGCAGGCCATCACCGACCACATCCCGGAAACCTTCGACAACAAGGCGGCCGCAGCCGCCAAACCCGACGATCTCGTCATCGAACTGCCGGAAGAGGAAATCGACATCATCGAGGAAATGCAGGATTCCCTCGCCACGGCGATGAATATTAATCCGGCGTCTTCACTCTCCTCTTCCGAGGAAACCGTGGAAGTTGATTTCGCTCCGCCCCGGAAGCAGGAGCCGCTCATCTTCGACGAACTCGAAGTGATCGAGGAACTAGACGACTCCAACATCGCGGAAATAGCCGAGATCGAGGAACTGGCGGAAATCGCCCCCGGCGCCGAGGAGATCGTGGAACTTCCGGAAATCGCGCCGCTGGAGGAAATCGGGGAACTCGCCGAACTGGAGGAAGTAGTCGAAATCGCCGAGGTGGCAGAACTGAAGGAAGTGGCCGAGATCGAGGAATTGGTCGATATCGAGGAAATCCCGCTGCCTGGAAAGCCGCTGCCGGACGAGGAGATGGACGCGATCCCGATGGCGGGTTCTTTTTTCGCCGAGGTGGTGCAGTGGGGAGCCGCCGACGCGGAACGCCGGTGGCTGGCCGAGCACCTGGCGGACAATCCCCTGTCGGTCGTGCCTGCGCCAGACATAAAAGCATCGTAGCCCAAGACTGTCGCATCCAAAAAAAATCCTGCGGAAGTCATTCCCGCGGAGGCGGGAATCCAGGCGGTGTTGCGTACGGTGAAAACTAACAGAGCCCCTTTTTTTTATCAGAACTCCCCGAAGTTTTCGTGTCGGACAAACAGGCGCGCGCCGTCCTTCATCGCCTTGAGATAAGGGTCTTTGAACATCTGCGTGCTTTTGAAAAATTCCAGCATGTGCTTGTCGTTGTTTTTCCCCGCTTCGTAGATGCAGTCCAGCACCACGTCCCAGACGTGGCGTTTGATGAAGACGCGATTCGCTTCATCAATAGTCTTCTCGTTCAGCATCAGGCTGAGTTTTTCCAGGTGGCGCAGGGTCTTGCTTCGCTCCGCCCCGAGGCTGGGGCGGGGCACAAAATTCTCGTCCAGCCGGACCGGCATCAATTCTATCGCGCACAGTTTTTTACCGGAGAAAGTCAGGCGCGGCACAAACGATTTCAGCGCCCACTCCGTGCCGGTATGCGGTTTCATGCGGAACAGGAAATTGCCCAGGCTGTAGAAAATCGGGACTCCGTTCACCAGTTCAACGCCGTGGGGCACATGCGGGTGGTGGCAGAAAATCGCGCCCGCCCCCGCCTTGGCCGCGCGGCGGCAGAGGCGGAAAAACTCCGCGCGCGGCACATCGGAAAACTCGTACCCGTCGTGCAGAAACAAGATCACGAGATCGGCCTGCCGTTTCATTTTCGCGACATCGGCCAGCAGCCGCTCCGGCTCCAGCAGGTTGGCTCCGCCTTCGCTTTTGGCGGGCGCGGTGTTTTCGTTCTGCGCGTAGCCGCCGAAAGCGATTTTCACGCCGTCGATTTTCTGCAGATGATAGCCCGCCGCCGCCGCGATATTTTTCCCCGCGCCGAACAGGGCAAACCCGCGTTTCTTCACCTCCGCGATAGTTTCCAGTATTCCCCGCGCACCGAAATCCTTGATGTGGTTGTTGGCGAGGGTGAAATGAGTTATGCCCATTTCACTCGCGCGGTCAAGCACACACTCGGGAACCGCCAGCGGGGGATAACGCTTGCTCAGGAGATTGGCCGTGGACTTCTTTGTCTGCGCGCCGGTAATCACCGGAGCTTCGAGATTGGCGATGACTATGTCCGACTCCAGCCAGCCGCGCACTTCGGCGGCGGGATAGGATTTCTTTTTCAATAGCGGGTGTGCCTCTTTGTTAACGCGGAAATCGCCGCACGCGGCCAGAGTCCAGGTCTTTCCCTTTGCGGGGGCGAGTTCCAGCCTGCCGGTCTTGAACAACCCCTTATCGATCAGAATATTGCCGCTCATGAATTCTCCTAAAAACCGAAACCTTCAAGCCGCGAACGAAGGGAGCGCATATTTAAAAAACGCCCCGAACCAGCTTGCGAAATATGGCAGTGGCACCCTGCCACTCAATTCCACTCGCTCACGACCGAACCCGGCTGCTGCGCGTCGGGATAGCGCCAGCCGTCGTCGATGGCGGTGACGGGCTTGTACCACGGCACGTCCTTGATCGTGTTCAGCATGGCGGTGCGGAAATCCGGATATTCCCTGGGCGCGACCGGCCACTTCTTTGCCGGGTTGCGGTCGGAAATCTGCACGGTGCATTTGCCGGGAATCACCAGCGGCTTGATTTCCCCCAGACGGTGCAAAGCCTTGGCGACGCCGGTTTCGATCAGTTTGCGCGAAAGAACCGGAGCCTTGGTGCGCGCGAGTTGCGAAGCGAAATGTTTTTTGGTCACGACGGTTTCGATGCCGGGAATATGCAGCGCGGTATCTTCGCAGACGGCGAGGTCTCCGGCTACCATCACCGCCGGCACGCCGAACGACCCGGCAAAGGCGGCGGAGTTGGTGGCTTCGCCGAGGAAGTATTCCTGGCCCTGGTCGTTTTTGACATAGATCAGCGAGTGCGGCGTGCCGCCTGCCAGCGTCCCCGCCTTGGGGTGCATTCCCAGCAGCAGCACCGCGTTGAAACTGCCGTCGAGATCAGGATGCAAAGTTTCCAGGGCGACCCGCTGCTCGTTGCGACCGTGGATCAGTTCGGCTTTTTCGTGCAGCAGTTCCGGCATGATGTTGTAGCCGACGCCGTGGTGGTCGTGTACGACAATTTCGTCGGCGCCGGCGGTGAGAGCGCCGCGCACGGCGGCGTTGACCTCCTCGGTCATGAGCAGGCGGTTACGCATCTCCAGATCGTGCGCCAGGTGGCTGCCTTTATTGTTGCAATAGAAGACCACTCCTGCCATCCCCTCGATATCGGCGATGATATAGACTTTCATGAGAGACACCTTTCCTGAATAAGTAAATTTTATGCAACGCCTAATTTTTCGATCTTGTCCAGCCAGGCACCGAACAGGGGACAGGCTTGGCGCATCTTGGCAATGCCGATTTTCTCCGCGATGGCGATGCCTGTCGTGGTTTTCTTGTACCTGCCACAGAGAGTTTCGAGCCTTTTTGAAGGCGCAGTCTGAAAAGAATCGTTGATGCTTTCCGGTTCGCCGCAATCTTTCAGTATCTTTTCAATTACCGACTCGTTAGCCGGAAGTTGAGCGGCCAGGATAGCGGGATCGCTGAACAGCAAAGCTTCGAATTCGTGCATGGACACGTAGGGGATAAAGCGTTTCTCCGGATAATAATCGCCAAAAAGTTTCTGCACTTCGTTTTTGACCCCGAACTTGAATTTCTCGGCTTTCAACGCTGCGGAATTCTGGCGTCTGGCTTCGTCAATCTCCGGCCAGTCCCCCTTGATGCCGTAAAAATCCAGGAACAGGGTTACGAAAGTGTCTTGCCGCTGTTTGAGATGATCTCCGATGTCGTTCTTGACCCGCTCGAATTTGACGTCGCCGCCTTTCTGCCCCGGCTTTGATATAACCACGGGAGAAAGGTAGATGTTTCGGGGATAAAGAACCGGAGCCAGAATCTGATTTATAAACCGCTGTTCGGTAATCCCTTCGACCAATGCGATAACCACGGCGTGGCTACTCATGGGAGGAGCCTCCCGCGATCACGTTCTTGACCCAAAGCTCTCCCACCGAGTAATTTTCCAGCCATATCGAAAAATCGTCCGCATTCAGGCGCTCGAAAGTAGATTGCCCGTCTTTTCTCTTGGCTACGATGATATCTTCAATGCCGAAGTGGTTGATCAAGGTGGGAGACTGGGTGGCGACAATAACCTGCGTGCGGCGCGAAGCGTCCTGAATAAGTTCGGCCAGCACCGCGATTGCTTCCGGGTGCAGGCCGAGTTCCGGTTCGTCGATGATGATTGCCGACGGCGGGTTGGGTTGCAGCAATGCCGTCGCCAGGCAGATAAACCGGATGGAACCGTCCGACAGGTGATAAGGCTGCATGGGAAAATCAGAGCCCTTCTGCCGCCAGCTCAACCTGACTTTCTCCGCCTCTCCCATCTTCTGCACATCCAGCCGGAAGTCGTCGAAGAACGGGATGACGAGGCGAACCGCCCGCACAATCTCCTCGTAGTTGCGAGCGTTGGCATTTTTCAGCTTCCGCAGGAACGGGGCGATGTTGGCGGCGTCGCCCCGCAACCGGTCGCAATCCTCGACAATTTCCGAACGCCGCATGGGCGCGCTGGAACTGGTGTCGTGGAAATGATAAACAACCCAACGGGAAATGGCATCGTAGACAAAATACCCCACTCCTTTACATTTGTCATTCCAAGAACGCTCGTCTTTTAAATCGTATAACCGACTTTCCTCCGAGGGAGTACCGTAAGATCGCCAATTAGTCGTAACATATGTACGCTCTTCATTTATTAGGAATTTTTCGTCAGCCGTAAGCGTAAGTTCAAATCGATATGAATTTTCTCCTACCGCGAAACAACTGGTAGAAGTAAAATCAAACTCCATCTTAATAGCGTCGGTTTCTTTCGGGCCATTAAAGAGAAAGTTGTCAGCACCGCCGCGTTCAAGAATAAATTTTCCGAGGCATTTCCGGGTCATTTCTCCCAGCATGCGAAACACCTGGATGAAGTTGCTTTTGCCTGAACCGTTAGCGCCGATAATCACGTTCAGATCACGCAACTCCAGACCGGCAAGTTCCCGGATGGACTTGAAGCCGTTGATGCTGATCTTGTTGAGGGCGCCTTGCATTACCGCACCTCCGATACAGTTATCGCGCGTATTCCGTCACGCGGAACTCGCGCAGCAGCGTCACCTTCACCTCGCCCGGATAGGTCAGCTCCTCCTCGATCTGCTTGGCGATCTGGCGGCAGACCTTGCTGGCCTGGTCGTCGGTAAGCTTCTCGGCGTTAGCGATAACCCGCAGCTCGCGACCCGCCTGGATGGCGAACGAACGTTCGATATTGGGATAAGTATTGGCAATCGCTTCCAGCCGTTCCAGGCGCTTGATGTACTTTTCCAGCGTCTCCCGCCGCGCGCCGGGACGACCCGCGCTGATAGCGTCGGCTGCCTGCACGATGGTGGCGTAAATGCTTTCCGCCGCGCCGGGATCGTGGTGCAGGGTTACGGCCTCGATCACTTCCTTCGGTTCGCCGCAGCGTGTCACTACGTCTCCGCCCAGTTCCGGGTGGGTTCCTTCCTGCTCGTGGTCGACCGCCTTGCCGATATCGTGCAGCAGGCCGCAACGGCGGGCAAGGTTTTCGTCCAGCCCCAACTGTTGCGCCAGCATGCCCGCGATAAACGCCACCTCGCGGCAGTGATCCAGCACGTTCTGCCCGTAGCTGGTGCGGAACCTGAGCCGCCCCAGCAGCATGATTTCGCGGGGCTTCAGGTTGCGCACATCCACTTCCAGCGCCACCGCCTTGCCTGCCTCCTCGATGACTTTTTCCATTTCCGAACGGGTCTTGGCCACCACCTCCTCGATGCGGGTGGGGTGGATGCGGCCGTCAGCGACCAGCTTGGCCATGGAGCGCACCGCTATTTCCCGTCGCACCGGCTCGAAGCCGCTCAATACCACCACGCCGGGGGTGTCGTCCACGATCACGTCCACGCCGGTCACGCTTTCGAAGGCGCGGATGTTGCGGCCTTCGCGACCGATGATGCGTCCCTTCATTTCGTCGCTGGGCAGCTCCACCGAGCTGACCACGTGTTCGGTGGTGTATTCCACCGCCAGGCGGTTGATGGCATTGCCGATAAAGCCGCGCGCCTTTTCCTCGGCGGTTTCCTTGGCGCGGGTGACCCCGCGGTCGATCAGCACCTCGATCTCGTGCTGCATTTCCTCTTCCGTAACCCTCATCACCTCGGCCTTGGCGTCGGGCTGGGACATCTTGGCTACTTCGTAAAGTTTCTGCCGCTGGTGTTCGATCGCCATCGCCAGTTCGTCTTCCTTGCCGGCGAGGGCGTCTTCGCGTTCAGCCATGCGGATTTCGATAGTGCGGAGTTGTTCTTCCTTTTTATCCAGCATCTCCACCTTGCGGTCGAGGTTGTCCTCGCGCTTGGTGAGGCGCTTTTCCACGGTTTTCAGTTCATTGCGTTCGTCGCGGAGTTCGTTTTCCAGTTTTTCCCGCTGCCCCAGAATCTCGGCTTTGCTTTTGACCACCGCTTCCTGGATGATTTTCTCCGCTTCCTTGCGGCCATCGGTGACGATTTTGCGTGCCTGGTTGTCGGCGGAATTCACCGCGCGGCTGCCGTAAAAATGGCGGATGGCAGCGCCCAGCAGCGAACCTGCCAGCAACCCTATTAACACATAAACGATTTCCATTGCTTCACCTTCCACTGCAAAATATATGAATCCTTCCCATACGCCGGTTCACGGCTGCGAAAATGGTCAGGAAAAACGGCTGCTTCGCCCAGCCTGGCTTTTTATGACAATACACGTCGGCATAAGGCAAATTGACGCCTAGGTCATGTTTGCACGCAAAAAACAGCGGAGAATCAGCTGGAAAGAGCAAGACGCAGCAGGTTTACGGCAGGAATCGTCAGGCGCGTGAACGCATCCGTCGCGCCGGGGAAGACCCAGACCCCAGCGGAATAATCGGACGCAATTCCATCACCATCAGTTGATCAAATATCGTGAAGATATGCCCGCGATTACCCGCCAGTGACGCGCAAATAATCTTCAGAACCGGCGGAAAAATCGCCATTCCAGCGCAAAATTCCGCGGCAAACGCCGCATAAGCGCTGATAAACATGGCTGTGATAAGCATTAACGCAATCATATGCTTAACACCTTTCCTGCCGTAAACGGCCAAACATACCCACAATCAGATTCCATATTGCCACGATTCGCCTGCTTTCCGGCAAAAATCGCACTAATCTCCATTACTCAGCATATTCATAACAGATGTACTCGTCAAGAGAAAAAGAGGTGACGTGTAATTTTTTTTTGGTTTTAAGCAAATATTTTTGGGTCGGATGGGAGTGTCGCTTTTTAAACACAATCACCGGTGGTAAAAAGTATTATGTTTTTATCATGATAATTATCATGATAATCAAGGTATGTATATGGATGTTGCTGATTAAAAGCGGACATCGCCGCGTTCGGAATTGACCTTGCAGACGATTGTTAATGCGCCAGCCCTTTCTCGTGTTTCCGATAATCGGAGGGGGTCAGGCCTACCTCATTCTTGAAAATACGGCTGAAATAACTCTGGCGTGAAAATCCGCATTCGGAAGTTATTTCCCCGATTTCGAGGTCGGTGTGGACAAGCAGCCGCAGTGCGTAGTCGATGCGCTTTGACTTGACGTATGCGGTAAAAGTCTTGCCGATTATTTTCTTGAAGAGCCGCGAAAAATAAGAGGGGTCAAGAAATGCCTGCCGGGAAACTTCCGTCTCCGTCAAGTTCCAGTTTTTCTTATCCTGCAGCAAGCCCACCACCTTTGCAAGATGGGGATGGTTCTGGAGCAAAACCTCCCGCTCAAAAACCTCCATTCCGATCTGTTCGGCCAGACCCCGCAAAGCAGCGTCCAGAAATAACCCCATGCGTTCAAGCTCCTGTTCAGTTAGGCGCGGCAAGGCATAGAACCCCCGCGTCACTTGTTTCCGATCCACCCCCAGCCCTTTGGTGCGCGCGAGGATTTCATCGATACCCGCAGCCTCGATCGCCGGCGTTACCGCCTGTCCGACAAAGACGGTAGCCAGGTGTCGGCTGTGCGCGTGCACCGGAATTATCGCTTCCGCCACTCCCGCGTGACAGACCTGCACAAATACGGTTTTCCGCTCACCGGCCCTGCGGTTGGTGATGGTCGCGTCATGCCCCTTGCAGCCGACCTTTTTGCTGTTGTTTTTGACGGCGCAGCAAAAAGCGCTCAGGTGATGCCGATATGAAACAGGCAGATCCTTGATCATTTTAATTTCTTCACGCGCCAGCCCGGGGGCGGGATAAACAGAAATCTCCAGGCCTGTCCATGTCTCGAACATTGTGAACAAGTCGTAGACGCCAATGGAAATGCCGGTTTTTGCCAGCCGTGGCTTTTCGTAACTCTTGCCATTTTTGCCCATAAATCAATCCCTGAAGCCAGTAGTTTCCGGAAAACCAATGATATCCTTTTGGTGACTAATTTGCAAGGATGTGCAATCCTCCTCCCTGAAATATCCAGTATAAAGCATATTCGCCATCAATAAAGTCAAAATAGTGCAAATCATCCGTCAAGCCAGATGGTAGTCTGCGACCTGGGCGCATGGTATTCTTCAGCAGAGAGAATGTTACCCGAAGCTTGTTTGAGGAGAAACGAAATGCGCTCGATGACAGACGTCGCACACTTGATCGATAACAGTTACGCAAAACAGAAAAACCACTTCCGTCACGCTGACGGCGTGGCGCCTGCGCCTGAACTGCAAAAGGCGCAGGAACGCTTCGCCAGGGCGATTGAAACCATCAACAGCAACTTGAAGTGGCGGGTACAGACTGACCAGGCCTGGGTAGTATGTCTCTGCCAGGCTGGCACTATCCCGCGTGAGGCGGCAAAAGTCATTCTGAACGGCCTTGAGCATGTACTCAAGGAGCATGGCGAGAATAGCGGAGGGTCGCTCGGAGAGAAATTGCTGATCAATCAACTAGTACCCTGTCAGGAAAGAAAAGCTGGATAGGATGGCAGTTGAGGGTCGATATATCCAAGGGGAGAAA
>JAGUZQ010000046.1 GCA_020060765.1 Planctomycetota bacterium
CGTTCCCAGAGGGAGAGAATAAAGTCGGCGGTTTCCTGGATAGTGGAGCTGAAATCCCTCACTATCCGGATTTCAGGCCTGCCCATCCTATTTCCCCTTTAATACTTCGCTGATTTTTTGACGCAGTTCGGACAACTCGTACGGCTTCGGAAAAAAATGATCGATGCCGCAGTCGCGCAGGTCGTCTGTCTCCCACAACGGCAACGCCGCGGAAACCACCATGATCTTCAGTTTCGGCCACCGCTTGCGCAAGCGCCAAGCGAGACTGACGCCGTGTTCCCGGGGGAGGTTGATGTCCACTATCGCGAGATCGGGTTTTTTGATAAAACGGGTGTCGTCGACTTCCTCGGCGGAAGCGCACTCGATCACCGTGTGCCCGTCAAGTGTGATGACGGTTCGCAACAGTTCGCGCGAGTCTTCCTCGTCCTCGACTATCAGGATATTAGCCATTTCCCGCACTTTCCATCGCGCCAGCCATCGCCCGACCGCCGACCTTCATATTATCACTTCCACGGGGGGGTAGAGGGAAGCGTATTCTCGAATTCGTCAATCAGTTTGTTCGCATAGGCACCGGCGTACTTACCGGCGAAGAATTTATCCAACGCCTCGCCGCGCAGGCGCGCCCAGCTTTCCTCCTCATGCCCTGGCAGGATGGGATAGAACATCAGCCCGTTGGCCTCGGCAGCCTCGCGGTCGCCGGGCGCGTCGCCAATCATAAGCACGCGCGACTTGTCGTAATGCGCGGCGGCGGTGTGGCGGAGGTGATCCTTCTTCTTGCCGTGTTCCTGCCCACAGACCACCTTGATATAACGGTCGATGCCGTGCTCGCTCCACTCGCGCGACAAAGCTTCGGCAGGCGTGGAGGAAACGACCAGGCAGTCCGCCTTTTCCACCATTTTCTGCAACGTCGGCTCCACCGACGGGAAGGGCGGCAGGTCGTGCACCATATCGGCGACAGCCTCGTTTACCGCCAGGCTCCAGGTCATCCACTGCTTCAATTCCGCGTCGTCAGGCTCCTTGGCCAGCAGCGCCTTGAGAGTGGAGTTGGAATGCACCGACTCTTCCTTCAGCCAGCGGCGCATCCGCGTCACCGGGTGCAGCTTGGGCTTGCGCTCCATCGCTTCCGGCCAGTCGGCCAGCAGATCGAACATCATCACCACCGCCGGCCAGCGGTTGCAGCCGCGCCACTTGGAATAAAGATTAACGAACTCCGCCGCGGCTCGGGCGTATTTGGAAACGCTCTGCAAATGCCAATGCTTGATGATTTCTGGAATAAAACATTCCTTGTGCTTCAGCTCCATCGAATCAAAGACGCAGCCATCGGAATCGATGCCGATGAAAAATTCCTTTTCCGGCTTGTACGAGGCGAAATCAGGGTGCAGTTCCGGCATGTTTAATACTCCTGTCTACTGTTATAAATAATATTGCATTATCATGATATCACGATTTTTTCCGCAGGCAAGAGTTTCGCAAAAAAAAGGTTCCGGCGCGCAGGGCAATAGCATGAAAATAAAAAGCATTCTAATCAGCCCGCACCGGCAGGTAGACGCGGAAGGTACTGCCGAGGCCGGGTTCGCTCTCGACTTCGATCCGCCCGGCGTGCTGCTCGATGATTTTCTGGCAGATCGACAACCCCAGGCCAGTGCCCTGATCCTTGGTGGTGAAGAACGGGTTGAAAATCTTTTCCAGGTTTTCCTTCGAAATGCCGTCGCCGTCGTCGACGATGCTGATCACCGCCTCGGGATAGACGTGCGCGGCGTCGCGCAGCACCTCGGCCGACACATTCACCTCGCCGCCTTCCGCGCAGGCCTGGCAGGCGTTGCGGATGATGTTGGAAAAAACCTGCACCAGCTTGTCGGCGTTGCCCATGATGGTGATGGGTTTTTTCTCCGGTGTGGAAAAGCCGAGGGTGAGATTTTCCGTAATCGAATCAGGCGTCATGCGATGGATAATGCCTTTTAACGCCTGGGTCAAATCAAGTTCCGACATGGCGAAATCCTGCTGGCGGGAGAAGTCGAGCATATCCTGCACGATCTTGTCGATGCGGGTGACTTCCTCGCTGATGATGGAAGCGTATTCCTGCTCGCCCAGGTCGTTGCGCTTGGCGGCGCTTTCCTGCAGCAGTTGCGCGAAACCGTAAACCGAATTGAGGGGGTTGCGGATTTCGTGGGCGATACCGGCCGCCATCTCGCCAAGGGAAGCCAGCCGCTGCGAGCGGCGCACTTCCTCGCCCAGTTTTTTCAGCCTGGTCAGGTCGCGGAAAGTGCAGATTACGCCGCTGGCCTTGCCGGAATAGTCCTCCAGCAGCGAGGTGCTCACCCCCAGCGGGATATCCCGGTCGTTCACCTTGGCGGCAACTTCCGACCGTTCCATGGGAATGCCGGTCAGGCGGGTCTGCTCGACCATTCCCGCCATTTCGTGCAGTTGCGCGATACCGGCCATGTAGATACCGGTCAGATCCTTCTGCTCCAGTTCCAGCACCTGGCAAGCGGTGTCGTTGGCGCGGATCACGATGCCACGCTCGTCAACCACCATCAGCCCAGACCCCATGCTCTTGAGAATGCAGGAGGCAAATTCCTCGGAATTGCGCAGGCTTTTGTAGAGGTTGGCATTCTGCACGGCAATAGCCAGCTGCATCGCCATGGCCGACATGAGATGCAGGCTTCTCTCGCTGAACCGCACCGACAACGCGCGGGTATCGAGATAAACCACTCCCGTGACGCGATCCTCGGTCAGCAGCGGCACGCACAGCACCGACCCCACGTCGCGGCGTGAAATCGCCACGGTCTTGCGCAGATCCTGCTCGGAGGAACCGGGGTTGCTGAGCAGCCCCTGGCGGGAAGCCAGCACCCGCTCGGTAATGGTGCGGCTGATGACGACGTCGTCGGAATCCTCGGGGGTGATCACCTGCGGCACCAGTTCGTCGGCCTTGTTAAGAAACAGGATCGCGCCCCGGTCTGCCTTGAGCACGTGCAGCATTTCCTTCAGCGCGATGGGGAGCAGTTGCGACATGTCCAGGTAGCCGGTAATTTTTGAGATGAAGTTGAACAATGACAATATCTGCCCGTGCGCCTCGGCCTTGGCCTCCGCCAGCGACTGGGGCGACAGCAGCACCGTGCTGTCCATCTCCACCGTGATGGAGCCCTCGACCGAATGGGATTCCTCGCTGACCAGCACCTTGGGCACCTCGCCGCTGAGAGAGCGTTCGATCAGGATGACGGTATCGCCGATAGTGATGCGATCGCCGTGCTTCAGCTTGACCTCATCGATTTTCTTCAGGTTAACGTAGGTGCCGTTGGTGGAGGCCATGTCACGCAGGATGAGGCTGGCGCCTTCCCGGTGGATGGAGGCGTGCTTGCGGCTGGAACCGACGTCGTCCAGGGGGATGTCGTTCTTGTGGTCGCGACCGAGAGTCATCTGACGACCGGAGACGGGATACCGCTGCCCCTTCTGGGGGCCTTCGACAAAAATCAGCATGTCCATCTGGCATTGCTCCTATGACGGTCAGATCGTGCTGCTCCGCCTGGCCGATCTTTTCAAACTGTCATGACGCGCCTGCACCGAATCCAACACCCGCCGCACTCCCTCCGCCCGCGACTCCTGGTCGCCGGCGCCAAGTGCGTGCACGGCAGCGCTCAACTCGTCAGGCTCCTGCAGGGCGTATTCCAGCAGCAGCGAAAGATATTTGCGATCATCCTTGTTCAAGCTGGTCAGAGTACCCAGCATTCCCTCCAGCGCCTTGGGGTTGGCCGCCAGCGCCTGCAGGAACGCCACCGCCTCCTCGCTGATGCGCCGCTTGCGCCCGGCCAGAGCCGCAAGGAAAACTCCCGCCTCTGGCGTGAGCGGATACATCAGCAACCCGTCCACCGCCCCCGCCTGCGCCTCGGAGTTGCTGTCGGTCAGGGCCGCGTACAGCGTTTCCCGCAACTTCTCGTTCTGAACTTTTCCAGCAGCGCGCGCCGCCGCCGCCCTGACCTGCGGCACCGGGTCGCGCAACAGTTTGAGCAATATCCGCACCGAAAGCTTGCTGCGGAGTTCCCCCAGGAAATTGGCCACGAACAGCCGCACGTCCACGCCCTTGCGCGAAGCCAGTTCCTCCAGCAGTCCCAAGTCCTGCGCCTTGGTGCCGGTCAGCAGGCGGTTGCGGATGCGGTCAGGCAGTTGCTCGTCGGAACGCGCGTAGAACAGGATCAGCGGCTCGATTACGCTGGAAATCTCGAACTTCTCCAGCGTGGCCGCAGCGGCCTTGCGCACTTTCCAGACATCGTCGTTCAGAAACCGAACGATGATGGGCAGGCCATCTTCCGCCTGCAATTCGCCCAAACGCGCGATAACCTGGCAGCGAATGCGGTAATCCTCGTCGGTGATGACTTTCAGCAGAATTTCAATCTCGCCTTTCTTGTCCAGGATTTCCGAAAATCTGCCCAGGCAATACTGCCGCACCTCCAGACAGCCTTTCATGTAAGCGTTGCCCACGTAGCGCATGGCGAGTTCCGCCTTCTGGTCTCGCTTGAGCCGTCCCAGCAGGTTGGTGATCGCAGTCTCCACCTCGCGGCTGTTGCCTTCCTGCAGGCGCTTTTCGTAGCTGGCCTTTGCTGCAACAGGCAGAACGCCGGACAATTCGTGGGCGAAATCGACCATAGTGTAGGCGTGGTCGTGCGCGAGCTGCTGCTGGACGATCTGGCTGAACTTGTCGGAGTTGAGCGCGGGGCGGTCGATCCGGCGGCTGGCGGAAAGCGCCTGCTCGATAATGTCCCGAAAAGCAGTGGAACGCAGGGGCTTGTAAATCACGAACCTGACGCCCTTGGCCCGGATTATCTCCTCCATCTGTTTCTCCTGCTCGCTCAGCACCGCGACCAGGGGAATGATGCACTTCATCCGGTTGAGCGCATCCAGCAGCGGGATCGCCTGCGGGTCATTGATCGACATCGCCGCCACCAGCAGATCCGGCATGTCCTCCGAGAGGATGGTAAGGAATTCCTTGGCGTCTCCGACCATCGCGGCCTGGTGACCCAGTGTGTCGAAAATCCCCATGTACAGATTGCGCGAAAGATTACTGGTGTCATAAACCACAATCTGGCGGGACTGTGTCAGCGCCTGACGGTCGGTCTCCGCCTTCATCACCTTGCTGATAGCCAGGCGCGCCTGCGGCATCCGCATCAGCTTGGTCACGCGGGAGCGGAATTCGTTGATGTTCACCGGCTTGCTCAGATACGAGCACGCCCCCAGCGCCGCCACCTTCCTGACCGTCTCCTGATCCTTCTTGGCTGAGATAATCATCACCTCTCCCGGGAGCGAGCCGCGGGATTTCTCCTCCAGCACTTTCAGCCCGTCAAGCTTGGGCATGTTCAGGTCGAGAATAATCAGCGCCGGGGAAGTTTCCCGCCACTTCTGCAGTGCTTCCACCCCATCGGCCGCCTCGACCACGGCAAAGCCCATCGGCGCAAGCACACTGCCGTAAAGCTTTCTCACGGCAGGCACGTCATCGGCCACTAGCGCCGTCAATGCGCCGGGCGGAACGGAGTTGGCAGGTTCCACCCGATCCTGCGGCGTCCCTCCCAGCATGGAGGTGGGGGAATTGACAAACGGCGAGGCGACGCCCGCGACCGACTCCGAGGGCGCGGTAAAAACCTGTTTCGCGCCCAGGCTCTGCCGCAAGCCCCGCAGTTCAGCGATCAAAGCATCGGCGTCGGCGGGACGGTCGTTCATGTCCTTGGCCAGCATCCGCTGGACCAGCCGGTCGACGGCGGGAGGAACGGCGGAGTTGAACTCGCTGGGGTTGGGGGGCGGCTCGTAGACGTGCATATACAGCACCGCCGAAGGCAGGTCGGCGATAAACGGCAACCTCCCGGCCAGCAGTTCGAAGAAGACCACGCCCAGGCTGTAGATGTCGCTGCGCACGTCCAGGCGCTTGCCCTGCCCCTGTTCGGGCGACATGTAATTGGCGGTGCCGACGATGGTGCCGGCCTCGGTCACATCCAGTTCGGAGCTCATCGCCTTGGCCAGGCCGAAGTCGGTCACCTTCACGAATCCCCGGTCGGTCAGCATGATGTTGGCGGGCTTGAGGTCGCGGTGGACAATACCCGCGTCGGAGGCGCTGGCGCAGGCTTCGGCCACCTGCATGATTATGTCGATGGTTTCCTCGACGGAAAACTTCCGGCCTTGGACAAGATACTGCGTGAGATCCTTGCCCTTGACGTATTCCATGGCGAAATAATGGATGCCGTCCTGCTCGCCGATGGAATAGATCTGAATCACGTTGGGATGGACGATCGACGCGGCGGAACGCGCCTCGCGCTTGAAGCGCATGATGAATTTTTCGTTCTTGCAAAGATGCTCGGTCAGCACCTTCACCGCGACGTCGCGGTCGAGCGACTCCTGGTAGCCGAGGTAGACCGCGCCCATGCCGCCCTCGCCCAGCTGCTCCTTGATGATGAATTCGCCCAAGCGTTCTATCATTACATCCACTTCCAGGCTGTCAAACCAGCGCGACGCTCTCGGCCTCGACCGTGCCGCTGGCGAGAATCAATCCCATATATCGCCGCGGCAGCCGGGCGAGGTACAGGTCTGTGCCGGAAACCTTGACGCCGTCAAGATTGCAGGCGTCCAGATTCGCACCGCTCAAATCCGCGCCGGAAAGGTCGGCGTTTTCCAGATTGCTCTCAGACAGGTCGGCGCAGGACAGATCGAAATTAGCCAGTCCCGCCCCCACCAGATCAAGGCTTTTCAAGACCGCCCCCTCCTCCAGGGTCGCGCACCAGCGATTCCAGGCCAGCGAATCCTTTTCAGCCACGCATTCCAGAAACCGACGGTGCGAGGGGATCTCCGTCTTCTGCTGGCTGATGATGTTGGCGTTGATTTCGTAGGCGCCGCTCACCCGCAGGGTTTTGGTAACTTCGCAACGCATGACGAAAAAAGTTTCGCCCCGGCCGTCCTTGCGCATCTGCAGGGTAAGTTCAATTTCAGAACCCTTGGCGACGTCGCCGCGGGAACGCATCATTACTTTCTGATCCTTGATGATATACACTTCGCTGGGCTTGGGTTTCTTTTCGGAGACGCTGATATAGCTGCCCTGGGTCACGCGGAAAGTGGCGGAACGCGGAGGTTCGCCGGCGCTGACGCTGAAATCCAGGACAGACGCATCCTCCATCGCGCCTTCCAGCGAGTTGATCATCTGGTCGATTTTGCTGAGAAAATCCGGCATATGCCCCTCGTAAAAAAGCCTTCCCCGCTGCCACACCCCGTAAGGTACGCCAGCGCCTGCCATAGTTTAATATATCCTATATCCGGCAACGCTGCTGCTGTCAATTATATTATGCGTACGGTGGACGGGTTGGATTGATGGCTTGACAGCTAACTGGCGTAATGGCTAGGATTCGTTAAAAAATACGTTGTGCGCCAAACCAGTTTTCTTAACTAACCGTATTGACCGTAAGCCATTAAGCCAGTCCGCACGCAAAAAAACAGGCTCCCCCGCAAGGAGGAGCCTGTGTATAGCATTCGTGACAACAAAATTTACATCTTGAGACCGGCCAGTTGCTCGTAGAAATGATAACGCATCTTCGCCATCTTGTCGCCCTGGGCGAGGAGTGCGTTAGCCGCTTCCGGGTCGCGGGAGTGCAAAACCTTAAACCGGGTCTCGCCCAGCGCCCAGTCCTGGTAGGTCGAGACCGGTGGCTTGCTGTCCAGGGTCAGCGGGTTGACACCCTCGGTGAGCTTGCGCGGATCAAAGCGCATCAACTGCCAGTGGCCGCACTCGACCGCCTTCTTCTGCTCGTCCATGCCCTTGCCGCTGCCGGGGCCCATCGGGATGCCGTGGGCGATGCAGTGGGCGTAGGCGAGAATCAGGCTGGGGCCGTTGTAGCTTTCGGCTTCGAGAATAGTCTTGACCGCGTGGGCGTCGTTGGCGCCGAGGGCGATTTTGCCCACGTAAACGTTGCCGTAGCTCATCGCCATCATGGCCAGGTCTTTCTTGCCGAGAGGCTTGCCACCTTCGGCAAACTTGGCGACCGCGCCGATGGGGGTGGCTTTCGACGCCTGTCCGCCGGTGTTGGAATAGACTTCCGTGTCCATCACCAGGATGTTGACGTTGCGCCCGCTGGCAAGCACGTGGTCGAGGCCGCCGTAACCGATGTCATAAGCCCAGCCGTCGCCGCCGATGATCCAGACCGATTTTTTCACGAGGTAATCGGCGACGGTGCGCAGTTCCTTGCAGCAGTCGTCGTCGCACTTGGCGATCAGCTTCTTCAACTCGACTATGCGCGCGCGCTGCGCGTCGATCCCCGCCTGGTCGGACTGGTCGGCTTCGAGAATCGCCTTGACCAGATCGCCCTTGGTCTTGAGGCAGCCGCAATCCATACCGGAAACCAATTCCCGGGCGTATTCCGTCAGCTTGTCGACGGTCAGACGCATGCCGTAACCGAATTCGGCATTGTCCTCGAACAGGGAGTTGCTCCAGGTCGGGCCACGACCGTCGAGGTTCTGGCAATACGGGGTGGTCGGCAGGTTGCCGCCGTAGATGGAGGAGCAGCCGGTGGCGTTGGCGCAGATCATGCGGTCGCCGAACATCTGCGTGACCAGTTTCAGGTACGGCGTTTCGCCGCAGCCCGCGCACGCGCCGGAGAACTCGAACAGCGGGCGGCGCAGCTGGCTGCCCTTGACCGAGTTGAGGTTGATCTGGTCGATAGGCAGTTCCGGCAGATCGAGGAAGAACTTCGCGTTCTCGCGCTCGGTTTCACGCAGCGGCGGCTGGGGCGCCATGTTGATGGCCTTGCGCGCCGGGTTTTCCTTGTCCTTGGCCGGGCAGGCGTTGACGCAGGTCATGCAGCCGGTGCAGTCTTCCGGGAAAATCTGGATCGTGGCCTTCATGCCTTCGTACTGCTTGGTCTTGGCGTCGGAACTCTTGAAGGTGGACGGCGCGCCGTTGGCCTTGTCGGCAGGGTAAATCTTCATGCGGATGGCCGCGTGCGGGCAGACTATGGAGCACTTGCCGCACTGGATGCAGAGGTCGGGTTCCCAGACCGGGATTTCCATGGCGACGTTGCGCTTTTCCCATTGGGTGGTGGCGGTGGGGAAGGTGCCGTCCACCGAGAATTTGCTGACCGGCAGATCGTCGCCGCGACCGGCCATGATCTCGGCGGTAAAAGTCTTGACGAATTCGGGCGCATCGCCCGCGACCGTGGCCGGCATGTCGATCTTGCTGCTGACGGTCTTCGGATACTTGACTTCGTGCAGGTGCGCGAGAGCCTCGTCCACCGCGGCGTAGTTCATCTTGACGATATCGCCGCCTTTCTTGCTGTAGGTCTTGTCGATAGCCTTCTTGATGTAGCTGATGGCGTCGGCGGCGGGGATGACGTTGGCGAGATTGAAGAAGCAGGTCTGCATGATGGTGTTGATGCGTACGCCCATGCCGGTCTTCTCGCCCACCGCGTAGCCGTCGATTACATAGAACTTGATGTCCTTGTCGATAATCTGCTTCTGCACCTGCTTGGGCAGTTGGTTCCAGACCTCGTCGGGGCCGTAGATGCTGTTGACGAGGAAGGTCGCGCCTTTCTTGGCGTATTTCAGCATGTCGTACTTTTCCAGGAAAGACCACTGGTGGCAGGCGATGAAGTTGGCGCTGGTGATGAGATACGCGCTCCGGATCGGGCGCGGGCCGAAACGCAGGTGGCTGGTCGTGATCGCGCCCGCCTTCTTGGAGTCGTAGACGAAATAACCCTGCGCGTAGAAGTCGGTGTGGTCGGCGATAATCTTGATGGAGTTCTTGTTCGCGCCGACAGTGCCGTCGGAACCGAGGCCGAAAAACATGCAGCGGCGCACGTCATCGGGTTCCATATCAAAGCCGTGGTCGTAGGCGAGGCTGGTCTGAGTAACGTCGTCGTTGATGCCGACGGTGAAGTGGTTTTTCGGTTCGGCCTGGTTGAGGTTGTCGAACACCGCCTTGACCATGGCGGGGGTGAATTCCTTGCTGGACAGGCCGTAACGGCCGCCGACCACCACCGGCCACTTGCCGCCGAAGAGGGTCTTGTCTTTCTGCATCGCCTCGCCGAAGGCGGTACGCACGTCCTCGTACATCGGCTCGCCGATGGAGCCGGGTTCCTTGGTGCGGTCAAGCACAGCGATCTTGTGGCAGCTGGCGGGAATGGCCTTGACGAAATGCTCGATGCTGAAGGGACGGTAGAGGTGAACTTTAATCAATCCGACCTTCTCGCCCTTCTTGCTGAGCAACTCGGTAGTTTCCCAGGCAGTGTCGGCGCCGGAACCCATAATAATGATCACGCGGTCGGCATTGGGGTCGCCCACGTAATCGAACAGCTTGTATTCGCGGCCGACCACCTTGGCGAATTCGGCCATGGTTTCCTCGACCAGTTTCGGGCAGGCGGCGTAATACTTGTTGACCGCCTCGCGCGCCTGCATGAAGACGTCGGGGTTCTGGGCGGTGCCGCGCAGAACCGGGCGGTCGGGGCTCATGCCGCGCAAACGGTGGGCACGCACAAGGTCGTCGCTGACGAGTTTGCGAATCTGATCCTTTTCGATCACGGCGATCTTGCTGATTTCGTGCGAGGTGCGGAAGCCGTCGAAGAAATGCACAAACGGAATGCGCGCCTTGAGCGTGGCGACAGTGCCGATCAGCGCCATGTCATGGGCTTCCTGCACGTTGGAACTGGCCAGCATTCCCCAGCCCGTGCCGCGGCAGGCCATGACGTCGGAGTGGTCGCCGAAAATCGAAAGCGCGTGGGTGGCAATGGTACGGGCGGTGACATGGAAACAGGTGGAGGTGAGTTCGCCCGCGATCTTGAACATGTTGGGGATCATCAGCAGCAGACCCTGCGAGGCGGTGAAGGTAGTGGACAGGGCACCAGCCTGAAGAGCGCCGTGCACCGCGCCAGACGCGCCTCCCTCGGACTGCAGCTCGGCGATATGCGGCACCGTGCCCCAGACGTTCTTCTCGCCCTTGGAGCTGAGTTCGTCGGACAATTCGCCCATCGGGGAGGAGGGGGTAATGGGATAAATGGCAATCACTTCGCTGGTAGCGTGACCGATCATGCCGGCGGCGGTATTGCCGTCAATGGGAACCATCTTACTCGCCATGCTTGTTTCTCCTATAGCTGAACCGCAACATGAAATTCGCGACAAACAGGCGCGAACTGGACAAATTCATAAAATGGACTTTTGTTGCTTAAAGAATGCTTCCGCGCGATGAAGGGACTGCCGGAAAGAAATGCGGCAATCCGCGCAGGTTCAAAGGCATAATCTAACACGTAATCCGGGCTTAAGTCAAGCTCGGATTTCCTTTGATTTCCATTAAATCGCAATTAGCAACGAATCGCAAACGAAAAAAGGCAATTCCGTCTGGCGGTATTGGATTATTCGGAAATACCCCTCTCGCGCCGGATAACGCCAGGATACGGACCCTAACTCCAATACGGTTCAGTTAAGGAAAATCGTTTGCCTAGAAAATCAAAACTTACGAATCGTCATTCCCGCGCATAAATTTATTCCTGAAACAGAAAGACTTTTCCTTAACTGACCGTATTGCCTCTAACTCCCCCTGGAAGAGGGAGAATTTATCACCGCGACAGCAACTGGTCGTATTCCCGCGCTTCCTTCAATTCCTCTTCCGACAGCTTCGCCCGTTCGTCGCCAACGCGGTTGTTGACGTCCAGCGCTTCCCGATAATATCTGCGCGCCGTCTCCCGCCTTCCCATCTCCAGATACAGCCGCGCCATCTGCAACCGGTACAGCGGCCGCCACGGATGCAACTTGGCAGCCTCGCCAAACAGCCGCAACGCGGTTTCCCTGCTGGCGCCGTCGTCGGGATAAAGCAGCCGCAAGGTGCGCGCGTATTCGGCGTAACCGCTGGCGAAATGCGGATCAGTCGCGACCCGCCGCCGCCGCACCGACAACAATTCCTCCGTCAACTCCGGCGCAACTGACCCTACCCCCCTGCCCCGCGATTGCGCGGGCGCAAGTTCCAGCAAGCGCGCAGTCAGCAGGTCGCCGTAGCGTCGGAGGAAATCGCTGTCGCCCGGGCGTAGCGCCAGCACCTCTCCCGCCGCCGCCTGCGCGTCTTTCCAATCCTGCTCGTGCGTGTCGCGGTTGGTTGGCGACTGGTAATTATCGAAAGTCAGTTCCGCCGCCTTAAGCGACAACACACTCCGCAACTGCGCCAGCGGAATCTCCCGGAACAGCCAGAACCCCGCCACCAGGAACAAAGCCGCCAGCACCGTACCCGTTTTCGGCGAAAGCCTCAGCCCGAATCTGCCGCGCGAACCAGACGCAATCAGCAATCCCCCCAAGCACCAGAACAACATGCTGTTGGCGTCGGAATACAGATAAAAGTCAGCCATTACATGCAGCGCCACCGCCCCAAACGCCAACATGAGGAACGGGCGCAATCGTTCGAACTCGCCCAGAATTTTCCAGCCTGCCGCAAATGCCGCGATCCACACCACAGGCAGAATCAACAGATGCACCAACGCGCACAACAGCAACGCCCAGGGCGAACCGGATTCCGCCAGGAACGAACCGCTTTTGACCGTGCCGAACAATTCGTTCAGGATGTATTCGTAAGACAGCCCGATGAAGCTCGGATAAAAACCGTAGGTCAAAAGAAACACCGCCGCGCAAAGGCCGTAACCCAATCGGCGGTATTGTCGCGGCTGGCAACAGACCGGATCATACGTGACAACCGCGACTTTTTTTCCCGACCATAAAACCGCCGCCACCGCCGCGCAAAACGACAACAGCAGAAATATTCCGCCGTCTGCCAGCAGTTGCAGATACTGGTTATGCGCCCGCCGCACCGCCCAACCGTCCGGCGTTTTATAAGAGGTATAACAACTGCCGAAATTGTCCAGTCCGACCCCGCGCCAGAAATGGTCGCGCGACATCGCCGTGGCCGCGCGCCAGTAATTCACCCGCACATCGAGATTTTTCCAGACTTCCCGCCGCGCCTGGGCGACTGTTCCCGGTAGCGGCTTGCCGTCTCCGTCAAGCCCATTTCCGGCCAGAACATATCCCGCCAGAACCGCGCCCAGCGCCAGCGCCGCCAGTCCGCCCAACCGCGCGACTCGGGGCAAAATTTTTCCCGATTCGCCAAACCGCGCCAGCAGCGCCGCTTCGACAAACCACGCCAATCCGAACGCCGTCGTCGTCGCACCGGAACTTTTCGTCAGCAGATAAACGACCCCGGCAAAAATTATCCCCGCTCCCGTCAGCAGAACTTCCAGCGAAACAATATCTAGAAAATTCCGCCCAGTCCGTTTTTCCTTCTCCAGCAACAGCAGGAGCAACCCCGCCTCCGCCGCCTTCGCCACCAGCACTCCCGCCTTGCTGCCGCTGTAAACCAGCGACATGAGCGAAACAAAAATCACGCCTGCCATGAGCCAACGGGAAAAAGTTTTTCCCGCGCCGCGCCACGCGCAAACCGCCAGCGGCGCCAGCAGCAGCACGAATCCCGCCAGCGCGTTGGCATAACCAAACGGCCCCGACACCCGGTTTGACCCCAGCCGCATGTCGAAAATCCGCCGGTGAGTTTCGTCGTTGCCCACCAGCATCCCGATCCGGGAGGAATCCGCTTCCAGAGTGTGGCGCAGATACTCCAGCCCGTAACCGCGCTGGAACAGGGCGTAAACCGACACCGCCGCCAACCCGCCCAGCAGGCACGCGCAGATGAAATTGAAATTCTCGCGCCGCGAACAGTGGTCGGCAATCATCACGCACAAAATCAAATCCGCCGCCCACGCCAGCCCCATGTCGTACGCGGCCTGAAAATTTCCGTCGCCCCTGCCGTCGAGCCTGACGAACTCCGCGACGCCCTCGCCGGGTGAAACCGTAGTGCGCCAAACCGCCGCCGCCGTCGCGAGGGCGAAAGCGAAGAGCGGCAACCACGCCCACGTTTTCGGCAACGACAACTCACCCGCGCACAATTTCCGCCCCACCCACACCAACGCGCAGAACCACACCAAAGCGCCGATAAACGCCGTCTCCGGCTCGCAAGCCGGTTGCCCCGCGCTGAACGGTCGCAAAGCCACGCACAACCCCAGCAACGCCGTCACGGCAAAGTCCAGCGAATTAGCCAACGCGAAACCAAGGTCGCCTTCGGAGCAAAGGTCGGTGTCTGACATTTTTTCATTTTTTAAATTCAAGGCATTTCCTTATCAAGGGGTGACGGGTAGCGCAGACGTTTACATCTGCGCGGCGAAGCCACAAGAGGAAAACCCTTGACTGTCCGCAGCCGTGAAAGCTTGCGCCACTCGCGTTGCCAACGAGAGTCTGGTTGCGCAATCTGCTATATTTTCAGCCAGCAAAAAGCTGGAATGTAAGAGGAAATAAGAACATTCTAGCTATGGAAAAAGACCTTTTTTACGGAGATTAGCAGCGATTTGTTTTGTAACGATATCTCTGATTCTTTCAGATACTCCGTAACGAAAACCGCGAAATTCATTTTCAGGTAATAGAACGCAATTAGGACATCTCCATTCAAAAGTGCATTGATAATCTGAAGTAGCTACTTCGTAGCGACACTTAGGGCATTGCGGATCAAAAACCTTGATATTTTTTTGAGGAGCCGACCATTCATAAGGGAATAGTAGTTCATTCCACTTGTGATATCCTTTCCCACTTGTTTGCTTTTTCTTGCGTTCTAAAACTGCGAAATAAACCAAGCCTAAAACAATTACTAGACTAAAGGCAAGGCAAATTTGAGGAATGCTTACGGGCTTAACTATAAATGAAAAAATACCTGGAGATGCAGTTACTAACAAATCAAAAATATACTTGATAATAAAAGAATCAAAACATCTATCAAGAAGGAATGCGATAGCAAGAAGAGACGCTATTGATGCGTAAATTGGATGGCGTTTAATGCGCTCAACCCAATTGTTTTGGTTAGGCATTGCCATGTCTCCTGCATAGTTAATGCTGTAGCATGATAGTATTTTGTTTACAAAGCAAAGGCAAGCGTAAAAGCCATATAAAAAACCAAAAGCTGTTACATAGTTCGCCACGAGTTGCGCAAAACCAACCTGTCGCTGGAGGAAGCACCTTGCAACCACACGTTCCCCAAAAAACTTACTCCCCGCCCCGCCGCGCCGCGGCGGTTTCAAGCAACACGATCAGCGCGATAATCCCCAGGCCGATGAAAAAGATCACCACCGCGCCGAAGCGGTCGAGTTGCCTCAGCAGCGCCGCCGCCGCGCCGAGAATCAGCCCCAGCAGGTAAATCGTCAGCACCGCCTCCCGCCGCGTCATCCCCAGCCGCACCAGCCGGTGGGAGAAGTGGTTGGTGTCGCCCTGGAAAAAAGGTTTCCCCGCGCGCCAGCGGATAAACATCACGCTGCCGGTGTCGAACAGCGGCACCCCCAGCGCCAGCACCGGCAGAAAAGCGGAATACACGCCTTTCCCGCTTTCGTAAAAAGTCCCCGCCACCGTCATCGCCGCCAGCAGGAAACCGATAAACAAGCTGCCCGCGTCACCCAGGAAAAGTTTCGCCGGCGCGAAATTGTAATACAGAAATCCCAGCAAAGCCCCGGCCAGTACCGCCAGAAACGCGGAAACGAAAACCTGTCCCGCTTGCAGCGCGACGAAAAAAAACACCGCCGAGGCAATCGCCGCCACGCCAGCCGAAAGCCCGTCCATGTTGTCCAGCAGATTGAAGGCGTTAGTCACCAGCACCACCCACAACACTGTCAACAAGGCGCTGATAACATAGTTGTCGATGAAGAACGTCACCCGCAGATCCGCCGCCACCAGCAGCAGCGCCGCCAAAGCCTGCACCGCCAGTTTCGGCAGAGGGTTCATCCCCCGCTTGTCGTCCATCAGCCCCAGCACAAACACCAGCGTCGCCCCGCCCAGCACCGCCGCCAGCCGCCACAAGGTCTTCCCGTACACCAGCCCGCCGCCGTGCTGCGACAGGATAGAACGGATTCCCGCCGACCAGTCCCCCTGGTCGCGCGCGATCAGATTTAACGCCAGATAGCAGCCGCCGAGGATGCAGGCCAGAGTCGCGAAAATCGCGATGCCGCCGCCGTAGGGGGTCGGTTCGTGATGGATTTTCCGCGCGCCGGGATGGTCGACCAAGCCGACCTTGCGCGCCAGCAGCCGCGCCAGCGGCGTCAGCGCCAGCGACAATCCCAGCGCGGTCGCGAACAGACAGCCGTAAATAATGAGATATGAGTTGCTCATTATTTCTTCCGCGCGAAAAGCTTCACCAGTTCCAGCGCCTGCCCCAGCAGCTCCTGCGCGTCTTCCGGATTAACCCTGTGCCCCTGATGAAACAGAAGCGTATCGCCGCCTGCCTCGAAATACATTTTCAGCTTCGCGCCCGAGCAGAACCAGCGCCGCACCTCGCTGCCGAAACAGGCGCGCACTTCCTGCTCGTCTTTCCCCTGCAAGACAAAAGCCTGGGAAAATTCCGGATCGGTTTCAAAATCGATATCCTGCCCGCCCAGCAATTTTCCGATAGAATCAAAAAAACTCTGCGGTCGCATATTGCTGACAGGGATATTCAGTTCCGGGGATTTGGCCAGACAGATTGTTTGCAGGTGGGTAGTGCTGTTTTTTCCGCCGCCGGTGGTATAGTGATAGTCGGCCAGAATGATGTCGATGCCGTTGGCGTCGCCTTCCAAGACGTTTTTCGCCTTGCGCGAATGCCCCAGCGTGAACAGGTGGATGTCGCTTCCGCGCTCCATGACCGAATCGTCGCGCTCGCTGAATTTCAGGCCGAGACTTTCGGCAATCTCGCGCCATTTCCGCGTACGCCGTTTTTCGTAAAGATGGTAGATGAGAAAAGATAAACCGGCGAGCGCCACCATGCCCGGGAAAATCAGACTGTCCCACCTGCTGTTGAAAAAAGCCAGCACTTCAGGCATTTCCTCCCCTTTCAAACACCTGCAACCGCGCGAATTCGTCCTCGAAATTAGGCGTAAAAAGCCCGGTGCCGATTTTACCCGCGATTTCCTCCCGTGTCCAGAAACGCAATTCGTCAACCTCGCTTTCCTGCCGCGCGAAGGAGCCTTCGCTTACACAAGCGTAAGTGTAGACCAGCTCGCTTTCGACGTCACTGTGCATGACGTAACGATAGAGGAATTCCGGCGTGACGGTCGCGATATCGAGGCCTATTTCCTCCCGCGCCTCCCGCGTGAGCGCGGCGTGAATCTTTTCGCCATACGCCACATGCCCGCCGACGGAAGTGTCCCATTTCCCCGGCTGGATTTTTTTGTCTTTCGATCGCAACTGCAACAGCAGATCGCCCGCGCGGTTTTTCACAATCAGGTGCACCACCGGATGCAACAGTTTCGGATTGCCGTGGCACTCCCCGCGCCACGCCGAACCGATGACGTTGCCTTCCTCATCCACCAGCGGGAAAATCTCGTCCGTTTTCTTCTCCAGCAGCCGCGCGAGGAAAAAACCTCCCGCCAGACAGATGAACGGCAGCCACCATAACGTATAATACCGGTGCACGTAGGCCGACTTCAGCGCGAACAGGTAGCAGCACGCGCCAAATCCCGCGCACATCCACACCAGCCGCGCCTCAGGAATTTTTTCCGCCGTCTTTTTTCTTTTGAAGATATAAACCACCACCCACGCCACGCACAATACAATCGGCAGCGGCGTAATATGGTTGAAGAAAAATTTCTGTACGGTATCGAGAAAATCGAGCACGCCGAAAGATCCGGTCATCTGGTTGGCGGCAAAGCCGAGGCCGTCGTCGTCCATGCCCATCCCCCCCAGCGAACGAGCCTTCCAGAAATATTCCAGCCGCTCCCGCAGGGACTGCCCCAGCATTTCCAGATACCCGGCATAAAGCCCGAACACGCCTAACGGAATAAGCAGCAGCGCCCCGCGTTGACGCCACTTCACCTCGCGCGGGGAACAGAGCCGGAAACTTTCCGCCAGTATAATGATTATCAGAAACAGCCCGAACCACCCCATCAACCCCGCCGCCAACGCCGACAGCCACACCGCGCGAAACGACGTCCGCCCTTCGCGGAAACTGTCGTACAACAGCAGCGTCAAGACGACCAGACACAACAACGGCATCTCGTGCCCCGCCAGCCGCGCGTGCAGAACCGCGCCCGGACACAACGCCAGCGCCGCCGCGCACCACACGCCCGCATCCTCCCCGTAGCGTTTTTTCACCAGCAGATAAACGAGAACAATCAGCGCCAACGTCGACAGATACGGAATCAGCCGGATGGAAAATTCCCGGTCGCCAAATATCGCCAGCGACGCCGCGTAAGGCAGAACCCCGAAAGGCAGGCGGCTCGTCCAGAACCGGTCGCCGTATTTTTCCTTCAATTCGCGCGCGGCGAAGTTGCCGTCTTTGTCAAAGAGTTCGTCTTCCTTCAAATCGTGAAACACCCGGAACTGCGCGAAGCGTGTACGGAAAATACCATGCGTGAGCATCTGCCGCGCGATAGCGTGATGTTGCGCACCCGCATAACCTTCGTCCCCGCGCAACCACCGCGCGTCCAACTTCCATCCCGCCAGCACCAGAAACCCCGCCACCGCCACCGCCAGCAAGATTTTGTTATGCAGTTTTTCGGGCATTAGTTTTTGCCTTTGTCTTTGACAGTGATTTTATGCAAGGAAAATATTCCGGACTTTTTTAGCAGTTCAAGTTTTGGCTTGATATCTTCGTTACCATTCACTAGTAAAACATCATATTCCTCGCCACTGAGATTAAACAAATATATCGATTTAGATATTTCGCTTGAGTTAACATAGATTGCCTGGAATGTGTTGATCGATTTCAATAAATATATGGGTGTACTTTCAGACTTTCCGCCATGATTGCAGGATATTCGCCAAGCATAGAAAAATAATGGATGTCCGTAATCCGTATCCCCAGCAATACAATATAAATTCGCCAATTTGGTGGCGAGAGATCCGTAGCTCTTGCCTTTCCAATCAAAAAATATACTTCCATCCTCCGGAATCAACTCCCGCGAATCAAGGACGAACCGCACCGCCGCGAGGCTATGCGCATCCTTCGCATCGCAACGAGCAACCTTATAGGCGGCGCTGGCAAGCAGAACAATTACTACTAGCACAACGATGCGGCTTCTAATCATTTTCAATCTTCAAGACCGTGATTTTCATTAACGAGAATTTTCCCGACTTTGCCAGCGTTGTAAATGCGAAGCTATCCTCACATTCGCGGAAAAGTGAAGAAAAGCGGGGCTGTTGGTAAATTTTGCCCTCAAAATTGAACAGATAAAAACTACAGTTAGACATCATATTCCATAAAGGCTTGTTGCCGACTCTGGAATAAATATTATAACGTTCACATTTATTTCCATACATATCCTTGGGGATTATGGGTTGCCTCCAGGCATAGAAATAGAAGGGATGCCCATAATCTGTTTCATCAGAATATCTGATCCCTTTCCCCCATCGTGTCCCCGATATTCTGAAACAACAACTTTCGCCGTCAAAACAAACCTCCGCATCCCCCGGAATCAACTCCCGCGACTCCTGCACAAAATCATTCACCGGAGACTTGCGCCATTCTCTCATGTCGCGTTGGATGACCTTGTACGCGCAACTGTAAAGCAGACCGACCATAATCAGCATGGCGAATCTTCTTTTCATCACTTGCCCACCCCGACCGCCAAGCCAATCTGCTGCAAATAAAACTGGTCGTCGCGCCTGATGGTTTGCACGTAATAATCATTCCGCATTTCGTTGAAGATCGGCGGCATCTCGAAATCATCTTCGGCGATATTGTAAAGAAAAATGCTTCCGGCTTCCATTTTCGGCCAGCGCACCAATCGTCGCTTGCCGGTCTGCCACGATTTCTCCAGCAACATACACTCGCCGTTAATGCCCTGAATTTCCTCAGAAATCGGCGGTTTGCGCCAGACGTAAAACCACACGGGATTACCCTGATCCACGCCCACTATCTCCCGCACCTGGTTCTGGCAACCGTAATCGCCGAGAAAGTAACTGCCTTTGCCCAGCACGTAAACCTTTTTATCCGAGGGAATTACCTCCCGCGTGCGCAGGATGAATTCCATCGCCGGACTCTCGGCGAAGTCTTTCTGCCGATTACGGGCAGTTTTATAAACCGAACTGCCCATCAGCCCCAGCAACGCCAGCACGACAAACAGTTTCCCGTATTTCCATTTCTGCATAGGTGGTTTTCAGCTTTCCTGATTCGATTTTTTTGCTTCAGCCGTTACCCGCTTTGCATAAAACGCATAAAGCCAAAATGATGTTTGCCGCATAAGGAAAGATATAAATACGCAACATCTTTTCAAATAACGCCTTGCATCATCAAGGCTGTGTCGGGCTCGAGTTTCCATGTTACACATATTACTGATTTACACTATATGATTGTTTCACGTGAAACATTCCGGAGGTCTGTTTCACGGAGCATAAATGGCGTTTTTTTTAAGCAAAAAAAATCTGCCGAAGCTTATTTTCAATCTTTCCCCCGCCGCCAGCGCAACGGCGGATAAATCGGTCAAGCGCATATTATCAAATACTTTACACATCCGCTCGCGGTTGAATTTGGCTTATAATTCCATCATCTGCCGAAGCAAGCCAGTCGCGGCGGCGATACTGTCTTCTGTCTTCGCCGCCTCGGCTTCGGTAAACTTGTTGCCCCCGCGCGCGGAAATCCCCGCGCCCCAGATCACAAACGGCACCGGTTCGCAGGTGTGCGTGCGTAGCGCAATCGGCGTGGGATGGTCAGGCATGCACAAGATACGCAGATCGCCGCTTTTATCCGCTTCGGCCAGCAGCGGCGCTATTACTTTTTTATCTATCAGTTCCAGCGCCTGCGTTTTTTCTTTGGCGTTACCGTGGTGTCCCGCCTCGTCCGGCGCTTCCAGATGAATGGTGACGAAATCATGCTTTGCCAGGCACGCCAGCGCCGCCTGCGCCTTGCCGGAAAAATTGGTATTGATCAGGCCGGTCGCGCCAGGCACGTCAATCACTTCCAGTCCCGCCAGTTTCGCAATGCCTTTCAGCAGATCGACCGCGCTCACCAGGCCGCCGGTCAGGCCGTACAAATCCTTAAACAGCGGCAATTCAGGCATAATGCCCCCGCCCCACAGCCACAACTGCGTCGCCTGATTTTTTCCAGCCTTTTCCCGTTTGATATTTTCCTCGTAGGACGGAAAAAGTTTCCGGCTCAATTCCTCCAGTTCCAGAATCCGCCTTCCCGCCTCGCCGGGGGGATTGTGCCAGACCACGGGCTTGCCGGTAATATCGTGCGGCGGGGTGCGCTCGGGAATGCAGGTCGCCATCTCCGACATCACGCACGCGTGGCGGTACGACACTCCCGGCACCAGCCTGATTCCGGGCAGGCGGTGGTCTTCCTGAAAACGCTCGATAATCGCTCGCGACTCGGGCGAAGTAATTTCTCCCGCCGAATAGTCTTCCATCACCCCGTCGCGGATAGTGACGGTATTGGCGCGGAACACGGCCTCGTCGGGGGAAAGTTCGATCCCCATGTTGGCGGCTTCCAGCGGCGCGCGCCCGGTGTAGACCTGCGCGGGGTCGTAACCCAGCACCGCGAGATTCGCCACGTCGGAACCAGGCTTCATGCCCTCGGGCACGGTACGAGCCAGCCCCAGGATGCCTTCGGCGGCGAGCCGGTTCATGGCCGGGATTTTCGCCGCCTCCAACGGGGTCTTGCCCCCCAGTTCCGCGCAGGGGGTGTCAGCCGCCCCGTCGGGAATTATGATTGCATAACGCATTTTCCGCCTTTCACTCAGCCCTCGATCCGGATAAAAACCGGCTGGCCGTGGATAAAATCAAAGCTGTCAATTTCGGCGAGCGATTTAAGCACCTCTCCCTCCAGCGCCTGGTGGGTGAGGATGGAGATCGGCACGCGGTTGTTGTCCAGTTCGCTTTCAAACTGGTGTACCGAGGCAATGCTCACGTTGTTGTTGCCCAGTGTCATCATCACGCGCCCCAGCACGCCGGGAATGTCCTCGGCGATGATGCGCAGGTAATAGCGCGCGCGGTACTGCGCCATAGGCGCGAGCGCGTACATCGGATTTTCCCGCGGCGTCCAGGAGGTGGCGTCGGTGTTGCCGCATAAATCGCGGGCGACCGAAACGATGTCGCTTACGACTGCGCTGGCGGTCGGCTCCCGCCCCGCGCCCCGACCATAGAACATGGCTTCCTTGACCACATCCCCCTCCAGGGCGATAGCGTTCATGCTGCCGTGAACATTGGCCAGCGGATGCTCCAGGTGCAGCAGCGCGGGATGCACCGAGAGAAAGACCTTGCCGGTCTCTGGCTGCGGGCGAGCCACCGCCAGCAGCTTTACGGTATAGCCCAGGTAGCGGGCGAACTCCACGTCCATCAGGTTGATGTTGCGAATGCCTTCGATATGCAGGCCGGGGAAGTCGATCCAGCTTTCCAGCGCCAGCGCCGACAAAAGCGCCAGCTTGTGCCCGGAGTCTATGCCGTCGATGTCGAAAGTGGGGTCGGCTTCGGCGTAGCCCAGTTTCTGCGCTTCGGCCAGGCATTTGTCAAAGGGAGCGCCTTCCTCGGTCATTTTGCTGAGGATATAATTGCAGGTGCCGTTGACAATGCCGGTCAGCGACAGGATATGGTTTGCGATCAGCCCTTCCCGCAACGCCAGGATAATGGGAATGCCGCCGCACACCGCCGCCTCGAAGGCGAGAGCCACGTCCTTTTTCCGCGCCAGCGCGAACAGCGCCGCCCCTTTTTCCGCCAGCAGCGCCTTGTTGGCTGTGACTACCGACTTGCCGGCCTCAAGCGCGGAGGAGACCACCTTTTCGGCAACGCCCATGCCGCCGATCAGCTCCACCACGATATCGATCTCGGGATCGCCGGTTATCTTGGCGAAATCGTCTACAAGAATCTCTTCCGGCACGCCCTCGGCCAGCGCCCGCGCGCGGTCGAGTTCCGCCACCTTTGTCAATTGCAGCCGTACGCCGCTGCGCCTCGCCAAGAGGTCGGGGCGTTTCAGCAGAATATGAATAACGCCCGCGCCAACCGTACCCACGCCGACCACACCCACTCGGCAGACAGATAAACCCATGTTTTTCCCTTTCCGTTTATTTCACGCTGAACAGTTCCAGAAATTTTTCCGCGCGATCCGCCGCCGGAGATTTCAGCACCTCCAGCGACAAACGCAGTTTTTCCACACGCTCATCCTTCAGAACCTCCTCGCCTCCCTCCGCCCGCTGAATCCGGTCGAAAGCCGCCGCCGTCTCCAGCAGGTGGCACCGGAGGTCGAGGAAATACATGTCCAAGAGTTCTTTAGCATTCCTGGGACTGCCCAGGGGTGTTCTTTCCGCACTCATCGTTATTCTCCTGCTTTTGTAGTTGCTGAGTTACTGAGTTGCTAAGTTTCGCCTTGCCTTGAAATTATCCCTTGTTGGATATCCAGCCCCCTCTCCCCCTGAGGGGGATAGGGTCAATACGGTTCAGTTAAGAAAAAACTTGTGCCGTCATTCCCGCGCAGGCGGGAATCCAGGCGCTATTGCGTACGGTTTCCCCACTGGATTCCCGCCTCCGCGGGAATGACGATTCGTAAGGTTAATGATTGAAACGAATGTTTTTCCTTAACTAAACCGTATTGAGGCATTTTGCTGCGCGCGCTTTCGACAGAAAGCGCACCTCAGACATTTTCCCTATCGCGCCCAGACAGGGCAACCAAAAACCGGCGGAAAAAAACATCGGGAAGCGCGCGAGCAATTCTTTCGTCGCGCAAACGGCGGCCTTGATTGGTCGTCGCGGAATAAATTCGGTGAACCGGCCTCAATTTTCGATGATTTGACCGTGCTGTCCCCAGGTGAGATAAAACAGCCATTTTTCTTTTTTTGCCAGCAGCAGACAGCCGCGCAGCCGCTCGTCGTCGCAACCCGGCTCAATTGGCAGGTCGCTCCAGGCGCGAAACGGGTTGCCCTCCCCTGGCACTATCAGCAGCAGCCGCCGGTGTTCCCATTCCGGCAGCTTGTCGTGATGGAAATCCATGAAGTGATACCCGCCCGTCTCCCGCAGCAGCTCGCCCAGGCAATATCCCCAGTGGCCGCTCACGACGGGAATCTGCTCGGGGAAATCCCGCTTGATTTGCGCCGCCAGTTTTTCCAGTTCTGCCTGCTCCAGACCCGCGCCGATTGTGGCAGGCGTGTTGCGGAAGGCGTAGACGGGGTCGAGCATTATCATCCAGTTGAAAAACAGGTAAACCGCCAGGACGTACGCCATCGTCGCGCCGTTGATCCAATTGACGGCATTACGTTCGGGGTTGCTACGACATGACGCCTGCCGGACAACCATCAGCAGCAGACGGAAAAACGCCAGCACTATCCCCGCGAAATGGGAAAACAGTGCCAACCCGTAAAACACCCCCGCCAAAGCCCGCGTTACCGGTTTGTCCCGGGATTCAAAATGCCTGGCCATGACCGCGAAGGCAAGGCAGAACAGCAGGTCGCCGTGACAGGAATTACCCCAGATCGCAGCAGCCAGTGCAATCATTCCCGCCGCGGCCATCCTTGGCGATAGAACATGAATCGAACGCAGCAAAGCCCCCAGCGGCAGCAGCGCCCCCGCCAGCACCAGCGCCAGTCCGTAATCGTAAGCATAGCCGTAAGCCCCGGGTTTGAGGAACGGCACGAACGGCAGCGCCGCCAGCGTCGGCAGAGGCATGAACCGGAGCGACCCCACCAGCGCCTGTCGACCGATAGGCAGCTCCGCCAGCAGATCACGCAGGATGCCGGAACGCACCGAGAAGCACATATCGTCCCCGCCGGAACCGTGGCGGAAAACCAGCAGGACGCTCAGCGCCGTGAAGGCAGGCACGAACCAGCGCAGAAACGCCAGCAGCGTCGGCAACGGCGAAATCCGCGCGGATGGGGACAACTCTTTTTCCGATTGCTCTGGCATGTTCAATCCAGTTCCTCCCCGCTGCCGTGCGGAGTTTTTTCCCAATAGAACGGAGCGGTAATCAGTTGCAGCGCGCCTTTCCAGGCGCCGATACTGAGCATGAGCCAGTACAACGGAGTAAGCAGGCACCACGGAATCAGGCGGTAGTTTTTCCGCGGCAGACACGCCAGCATCGCCGCGAGGATGAACGCGGCGTTTCCCGCCAGAAACGAAACCAGCGCGATAATCAGCACGCCCAGCGGAAAGAAATCGCTGACCCACGCGTGCCGCGTCGCCAGCCAGAACACCGTCAGCGCCCAGTACACCGGATTCACCAGCAGCACGAAACACGTCGCCCCGAACAGAAAATGAAAGTGCAGAGTCTTCGCCAGACCCATCGTCCGCACCAGCCGCCGCTGCTGGCGGAGGTGGACGAGATAGGTCTGAATGTAACCCTTGATCCAGCGGCTGCGCTGAAGTATCCACGGAATCACCCGGTCGGTGGCTTCCTCCCAAGTGGTGGAGTCAAGCAGCCCTACCCGATAACCGTGCATGTAAATCCGGATACCCAGGTCGCAGTCCTCCGTCACGTTGAACGGGTCCCAGCCCTTCAGTTCCCGCAGCGCCTCGACAGGGAAATGGTTGGAGGTGCCACCCAGGGGAACGGGCGCGTCAAGCTGGCTCAGGCCGTGCAGGGAAAAATCGAACCAGGAGGAATAGTCGATCGTGAACAGGCGCGTGAGCCAGTTCCGGTCGGAGTTATAATAATTAAGGCCGGCCTGCAGACAGACCACGCGCGGGTCGCCCTGAGCAAAGGCGCGCGCCGCTTTTTTCAACTGGTCGAACTCCGGCCGGTCCTCCGCGTCGTAGATGACCAGGTATTTTCCGGTGGCGAAACGCAGGCCGTAGTTGCAGGCCTTGGGCTTGGTGCGGGGGAAGCTTGCGGGCACGCGGATCACCTCGAACTGCGGCTGCAACTCGATAGACGCCAGCGCCTCCAGCGTCTGCGGGTCATCCTCCTCCGCCAGCAGCAGCACCTGCATTCTGCCGCGCGGGTAATCCATTTTTTCCAGATGCTTTACCAGATAGAGCGAAGACGCCTGCTCCTTGTACAGCGGCACCATTACCGTATAGGACGGCCATTCCGCCATATCTTCCGGCATCTGGCCGCGCTGCGAGCGTTCCAAGGAGACGAACTGGATAAAGAGCTTGTACTGGGAAAAAACCAGGTACAGCAGCAGGCAGGCGAGATTGATCGCCATCAGCGTTCCCGGCGCGTCGCGCAGGAGCGCTATGGTCAAGGCGGCGAGCGCGACCAGCGCCAGCAGTTTCTGTCCCCGGGCAAGCACTGTCCGGGCATTGGGAAACGGCAGATCGCGCAGCACCCAGCCGGGAACGCCCAGCCTGACTGCCGCTGGCTTGGCGTCGCTCCCGCCGGAAAGCGCGGAATGACGGCCTGACTGCCGTGCCGCCTTGCTTTTTTTTCCGGAAATACGTCTGGGGTTATCCATAAGCTGAGGCCGTAATCTCTATTGTATATACTATACATATTATTTTATCGGGAAGATTGCAAGCCGAACTTGTGAGTTTTGCGCTGCGCGTGGGTTGATGGCTGATAAGCCAGTCAGCCATCAAGCCAATCACCGATTTTCCTTGAGCCCTGCCCCGCGAACCGCTAGACTTGTTTTGTTGCCGAATTCAGCCCAGGGAGACAGCCATGCAGGATTACGCCAAGATCGTTTCATTCGAGGAATTCGACCGGCTTCGCGACACGCTCGGAAAAATCGTCTGCACTTCCGGCGGGTACGACCCGATCCATCCCGGTCACGCCACCTGCATTATCGAATCGAAAAAATACGGCGATACGCTGGTGGTGGTGGTCAACGGCGACGCGTTTCTCCGGAACAAAAAGGGGAAGAACTTCCAGGATATGAACACGCGCTGCATGCTGGTAAGCTGCATCCGCGCGGTCGATTACGTCATTCCCTTCGAAATCGAGAACGACCAGACCGTGTGCGAAGCGTTGCGGCGGGTGCGCCCACACATCTTCACCAAGGGCGGCGACCGCACCGATTACACCAATATTCCCGAATGGCAGGTCTGTCAGGATTTGCACATCGAGCTCGTACCGCAGGTAGGCTTGCAGAAGGAATGGTCAAGCAGCGATTTCCTGAAGGATTGGGGCGAATTCTGGCGACGGACGCACGTCCTCTAGTGCCAAGACGTTGAGTAAGTACAGAGCAGCCGCTTGTCCATTAAATATCCGAACGTCATTACCGCGGAGGCGGGAATCCAGGAGGTATTGCGTACGGGGTCACCGCTGAATTCCCGCCTGCGCGGGAATGACGATTTGTAAGTTTGATTGTGAAATCGAACAATTTTCCTTAACCAAACCGCTTACATCTACCCCTTGCCGAACAGTTTTTCCAGCACGAACAATAGTTTCTTTTCCAACGCTCCCCGCTCGGGGGTGACGACGATGATGTCTTTCACGCCAAGTTCTTTGAGCGCTTTGACGCGGTCGGGATGGTCGGGGTCGCTGCTGAGGACGACTACAGGCACATTCATTTTCTGCGCGGTCCCGGTGCGGAGAAATTCCACCCCATCCATTTCCGGCATGATGATGTCCAGCAGTATGCAGTCGGGCTTTTGCTGCTGCAAGGCTTCCAGGCCCAGCCTTCCGTTTTCCGCCGAAATCACGCCGTAGCCGCCTGATTCCAGTATCCGACCGATACGCTTGATAAAGAGCGGCGAGTCATTTATTATCAGTATGTTTTTCAAAACTACGCCTCCGCTATTTCCTGTTGCGCCTGGTGATGATAACCAGATCGCGAAGCTGGCTGTCGCTGTTGGCCTCGTTCCACCGCTCCCTGAATTCCGGCTCCTGCACGATATGCGCGATATTCATCAGGCATTTCAGGTGAAAATTGCGCTCGTCTTCCGTGCCCAGCAAGACGAACGCCATTGTAACCGGCGAGTGGATTTCGTCGAAAAAGATCCCCTCCCGCGCCCGCACCATAGCCATGATGAATTTCTTTTCCCCCGGCACCAGCAAATGGGGAATCGCCAGCCCCTGCTCCATCACCGTGCTCGAATTCCGTTCTCTTTCGATAAACATTTCATTGAGTTTTTGTTTATCCAACCCAGCCGCTTCTGACAGGTTTCCCGCCATTAGCGCGAAAAAGTCTTCGGCAGAAGTCTTTTTCTCCAAATCAAATACCAGACAGTCGCGCACCAGTCCGTCGAACCGATCCATCGCATTGTTGTTGCGCTCCAGCGCCATCCAGACCAGTTCCTCCTCCAGGTTGGCGCGGCGCATGTCTTGGGAAAAGGTCTGCTTGACCAGGTGAGCCAGCGCCCCCTCCCGGTCGACGCGGCGGTGGACGTAACCGATATACCAGACGCAGGCGACCAGCGCAAACCCCAGGGTCAGCAACAGGGGGACTTTTCCCATTTCGACCAGGACGAAGGCATACGTTATAATCGCGACTATTTGCATATACGGATAACCCGGCGCGCGGAACACCGGTCGGTAACTCTGGAAGCGCGACTGCCGCATGATAATCAGCGCCACATTGACGAACAGGAACATCAGGATCATCATGGTAGACGCGGTCTTGACCAGATTTTCCAGGTCAAGCGTGACAATCAGCGCGATCATGATTCCCGAGGTAGCCAGCAGCGAATTACGGGGAATGCCGGTCTCGGGAGTTGTCCGGGAAAACCATTCCGGCACCAGCCCGTCGCGGCTCATCGCCAGCGGCGAACGGGACGAGGCGAACAACCCCGCGTTAGCGGTGGTGATGAAAGCAGCCATCGCGCCTATCTCCAGCAGCCATTTTCCGACCGAGCCGAAATTCCGCGCCGCGCCCAATGCCAGCGGCGCATAGGAATCCGCCAGTTCCGTCGGCTCCAGAATGCCCACCGTCACCCAGATCGAGGCGATATACAGGATATTGACCACGATAAACGCCAGGATCATTCCCCAGGGCAGATTGCGACCGGGATTTTTCACTTCCTCCGCCACGCCCGCCACCTTGGTCAGGCCGCCGTAGGAAACGAAGACCATGCCCGCGACTCCCAGCATGGACGAAAAGCCCTTGTCCATGAAACCGCCGAAGCGTTCTACCCGGATATGCTCCGCGCCCAAAAGTATGTAAATAATTACAATGACTATCAGGATGGCGACGAGGATATTCTGGAACCGTACGCTTTCATGCACACCCACCAGATTGATGACTGTAAAAAACACGCATCCCGCCGCCGCCACCGAGCGGATAACCACCTGCTGGTGAAAGGGTGAAAGGTCGGGAAACAGCACCGCCACCGCCGCGCCGATGCCCACCAGCGCGAAAGCGGCCTTCAACGCGACGGAAAACCAGTTAAGCAGTCCCGCCAGCGTTCCCGCCAGCGGCCCCAGGCTGCGCTCCACGAAAAAGTACGTCCCGCCCGAACGCGGCATGGCGGTGGCCATTTCCGATTGCGCCAGCATCGCGGGAATAATCATCAATCCGGCCAAAGTGTACGAGAGTATCATGGCCGGCCCCGCCTTGGCGAAAGCCAGCCCCGGCAGCACGAACAGGCCGGAACTTATCATCGCCCCGGCTGCGATACTGAAAACGCCTGGCATACCGATATGTTTCTGGAGGTTTGATCCCATAGGCAATACACTCCTATATTTATTGTACATTTAGCAATTTCGCTGCCACATATAACATAAATCTTTTTTTTCGTCTGTAAATTTCTGTAAAATCAACGCACGTACGGCGTCTTCCTGCCCTCGACGCGGACTTGCGCGGGACCGCTTTTACGATATTCGGTAGGCGTTATCCCCTCCACCGCCCGGAACGCGCGGGAAAAACTGTGCACCGTCGCGAAGCCGGTTTTATATGCAACCTCGCTGCAGTTGAGGTCGCTGCCTATCATCAGTTGTTTGGATAGTTGAATCCGCGCGCGGCGCAGATAATCGCGCGGAGCGCAACCGTAATGCCGCGCGAACAGCCGCCGGAAATAGGCTGGTGACATCCGGCAGAATTCCGCCATCTCCTCCACCGTCACCTCTTCCGCGCAATGGGCGCGCATGTAATCAGACGCCTCTTCCAGCAGAGACACATGTTCGTCGTACTCGGGAGAAAGGGCGTTAAGCCCGCGCAGGATTTCCGCCACCATTTCCAGCAGCAGACCCGACATGCGCAGCGCCGCGTAGGGTTGCGACCGCGCCGCCTCCGCGCAGACGTCGCGGATCAGTTGACCCACGCGCTGGTTGGTGAAGGAACGGATTCTTCCGCACAAATTCGACAACACCGGATGAGTCAACGGCGGGTGCAGCAACTGTTTCAATTCGGATAAATCGAGCGTACCGGCGGGAATGGAAAAATCCCAGTGGCTGATATTCGGGCGATAGACCAGGTCGAAGTGCGCGTAAGGGCAGTGCATGGCGGGAAGAAAGCCCTCCATCTCATGCGCGGTATCAGGCGGAATCCAGAACAGGTCGCCTTCGCGCGCGTCATACTCCACCCCGCCCACGACAAACCGCCCCTGCCCCGACGCGATGTAGACGACGAGATAATCCAGGAGTTTCCGCGAACCAATACGCCACGCCCGCCGCCGCGAATCGCCGCAATGACGCAGGTAGGGGCTGAGTTCAGCCAGCAGTTCTACCCCCGGCGTGAGGCCGGGAATCTGTCCTGGTTCAGGCATGGGAAAATCCTTTAGTAGCGATTGGGGTACACTATAATTGCTTCGGGAAACGACAGCGCCTGTTTAATGCGGTATAATCCCTATAAATAAATTATATTTCCCCGAAAAGGAGCTGGCAATGGAAATCATGGAAAAATCTTTAGAGGTACCTGTCTACAACCGCACGGCTGACTTTTCCCAGTTGCTGAAAGTGCTGCGGCGCGAGCGGCCCGACCGACCGACGCTGTTCGAGTTTTTCCTGAACGAAAAGCTGTACCAGCGGCTGGCGGGAGGCGAAGCCTGCGCGAATGGCTATAACGTCGACCGCCTGCGCTGGCTGGTAAAGGCCTTTAGCCGGGCGGGATACGATTACACCATGTTTCACGGCTCAAACATCAGAATGTCCAGGGACAGGCAGAAGAATACGAAATATTTCGACCCCGATTACGGGAAAGGTCGGCGGGAAGGCGCGCGCGGGCATTCCATGAACGATGGCGCGGTTATTGCCAACCAGGAAAGCTTCGACAGCTTCGACTGGCCGAATCCGGATGATTACGATTATTCCGCGCTGGAGAAAATCGCGCCCGACCTGCCCGACGGCATGAAACTGCTGGTCTGCGGCCCCGGCGGCGTGCTGGAAAATATCATCAGCCTGTGCGGCTACGACAATATCTGTTTCTTGTCATACGACGAGCCGGAATTGCTGGGCGCGATTTTCGACAAGATCGGCGGCGTGCTGCTGCGGCATTACGAAATCGTCTCGTCCTTCGACACGGTGGGAGCCTGCATCGTGAATGACGACTGGGGCTTCAAGACCCAGCCCATGCTTTCGCCCGACGACATGCGCAGATACGTCACCCCCTGGCACAAGCGCATGGTGCAGACCATTCACGCCCAGGGCAAACCAGCGATCCTGCATTCCTGCGGCAACTTGAGTACGCTGATGGACGACATCATCGACGACCTCGGTTTCGACGCCAAGCATTCCTACGAGGACGCGATCCAGCCGGTCGAGGAAGCGTATAAGCAATACGGCGACCGTATCGCCATCCTCGGCGGCATCGACCTGGATTTCGTCTGCCGCTCGACGCCGGAACAGGTCTACGCGCGGTCGAAAAAAATGCTGGCGCTTTCCGCCGACCGGGGAGGCTACGCCCTCGGCACCGGCAACAGCGTCCCCGACTACACCCCGGACGAAAACTATTTCGCCATGACCCGCGCCGTGCTGGAGGAATGAACATGTTTCGCGAAAGGATGTGTAGCTTATAATGCCTGCGCGGGAATGACGAATCGTTTATCGATCAGTAAACACGTAAGGATCAGATCATAAGCGGCGAATATCTCATTTCCCACCCGGCGAACTGAACCAGATGGCATGAATCCGTTCCAGCACCTTTTCCCGAGCCTGGGCAATAGTGCCAGCGACCTTGCAACCGGCCGCGCGGGCGTGTCCGCCGCCGCCGAAGCCCTTGCATAGCTTGGTGGCGTCGTAGGGCGGAATCGTGCGCACGCTGACCTTGATGAATTCGGAATTGACGAACTCGTAGAAAAACAGGGCGATCTTCACCCCGACAATCGAGCGGGGGAGATTGATGATGTCCTGCGCGTTTTCCGCGCTGCATCTTAATTCCGCCAAGTCCTCCCGCGTGAGGGAGACGCTGGCGACCTGGCCGTTTTCCTCCAGTTGCAAAGTCTGCATCGCCCGCCGGGTCAGTTCGAATTCCTTCAGCGGCACCGACTGGTAGACGTTCCTCTCCACCACATCGCAACGCGCGCCCAGCTCCAGCAACTCCGCGCCGATACGCATGACTCCTGGATTGGTGTTTTCAAAACAGAACCGGCCGGTATCGGTCAGCATCGCCACCCACATCGCCTCGGCTGCGCCGGGCGAGATTTCCCACCCAGCTTGCCGCGCGAGGCGGAACACCATTTCCCCGCATGAACTCGCGTGCTCGTCCACCCAGTTCACCGTGCCGAACAGGGTGTTGGAGGCGTGATGGTCGATATTCAAGATCGGCACCTTGCCGGGGGCGACTTCGGAGAATTTGCCTATTCTGTCGAAATTGCCGCAGTCCAGCGCCACCAGCGCATCGGCGCCGTCGAGCCAGTTTTCCGTCGGCGCGGCGATTTCGCCTTCCTCCAGCATAAACGAATATCGCGGATGTACTGGCTGCAAACCGACGATGCGTGCGTTAATGCCAGCCCCGTTAAGGACGCGCCTGAGCGCCACCGCCGCCCCCAACGCGTCGCCGTCGGGACGCTCGTGGGCAGTGACGACTACGCTTTTTTTGCCTTGCAAAAATTCTAGCGCTTCTTCCAGACGATTTGACAAAGGCGCTCCTTGCTCAAGTTGGTTGCGCGACATTATACAAAAACCGCGCCTGATTACAACAGCGGCAACGGCTTGACGGATTTATGCAGGGCTATCGCATCTAAATATGCTTGTAAATCAGGTTTAATGGCTGAATGGCTCAGTGGCGAAATGACTTCGCGCTTTCAAGGTTCAAGCCGAATACCAGGAATCAAGCTAATAAGCCAGTCAGCCATTAGGCCATCCAGCCTAAACCGAGGATGTTTCGCGTTATTTAAGATGCGATTGCCCTGGGGGTTCTTTGCATCGTCATTCCTGCGAAGGCAGGAATGACGATGCGTAAGATTTTGATAATCCGCAAGATTTACTCGTTCAAGGCATAAGAGATCCAGAGAGGGTAATTTTCGAAAAAGATTGAAAGGTCCGATAATATTCCGGCAAGTGGGAGCAACTTTCGGGCGCTGCCCGAGGATTAGGGGAGAGGTCGATTGAGGGGGAATCATGGAGACTGACAGCGGAACTAACAAGCATACATCTTGCAAAGAAACGGGCTGCGGAGAATTTGCGCCTGCGTCCCACTCGTACTGGCCGAAGCTTTTTTTTCTGCTGAACGCAATCGGACTTGCCGCCATTTTTGCATTTATCTGGATTCTGCACGCGCCCTTGGGAGAACTGTTGCTGGTGCGGTTCGATCCGCAGGGGGAGATCAGTCCGGGTGACGCAGGCAAAGTGACGGTGGAATTCGGCACTCTGCTCCGCCCCGAAACCGTCGGCCAGGATGCGCTGCAACTCTCTCCCCCGGTGCCCGGACACCTGGAATTCGTCGAAGAGCGTATTCTGCAATATGTTCTGGAAAAACCGCTGGCGCGCGCCACGCGCTACCGGATCTGTCTTTCGCCCGGCCTGCGCGGTCTCCGGGGCGAGAGGGCGCAGGAGCGGATTCTGGAATTCACTACGCCAGCGCTGGCGGTGCGTTCGATCCGCCAGGCAGGCATCGGGGGGAACACCGCTGCAATCGCCATCGAATTTAACTCGGAAGTCAACCCGGAGGAACTGCGCGATCATCTTAAACTGCGTTACCGGGACGACTCGCCGCTGGACTTCATCCTGGCTGGCGGGAAGCCGGAAAATGTGCTTCTGTTGCAAGTGCAGCAGGTGACGCAAGACGCCGTTTTGCTTACTTTGAACAAGGGGCTGACCGGTATCGAAGGCCCGTTGGGGCTTGCCGACGATTACAAGGCGGAACTGCGCATCGCCACGTTTTCCGAATCCGCCGAAGAGCCTGCTTCGCCAGATACTCACTTAGTCACGATTACTCCGAAGGTGCGCTTTCTGGGCATGGAAGCGGAACAGTACGGCGAAAAACCGATTATCAATATCAAGATGAATACGCCGCTTGACGCGAGTCAGTCGCGGGAATACGTAAAAATCGAGCCAGACGTGCCGCATAATTTTGAAGCGTGGAGGTCTGGTCTTCGCCTTGCCGGGGAATTCCAGGCGGGAAAGCGCTACCGCGTCACGCTGAAGACAGGGCTGCCTGCCGGGGCGGCGGGAGCGCTGGTGGGCGAGATCAGCCGGGTGGTCTGGTTTCCGGATATGCGCGAAAGCATGCGTTTCGCTTTTGGCGGCGGCTACCTTTCGCCACAGGGACTGCTCACCGTTCCGATCCGCACCGTGAATATGCGCGAGGGAGAACTGTCGGTCTGTAAACTTTACGCGTCCAACGTGGTCGAACATGTCCTGGACGGCGAGGAGCGCCTGCCGCAAAATATATCCGCCGATATCCTGACCCGGAAAATCGCTTTCGCAAACCGCCCCAACGAGGAGGTGGAGACGCTGTTAAATCTCAGGGAATTGGCCGACAACACGCCGCGCGGCGTGTATTGTCTGAATCTGCGCAACCGCGAACGCTACTGGCGAAGCGACACGGCGGTGATCGTGGTAACCGACCTGGGACTTTCCGCGCGCGTCTCCGAGACGCAAGCGCTTTGCTGGGTGACTTCGCTTGCCACAGCCGAACCTCGGGCAGGCGTAACAGTGCGCCTCTTCAGTGACCGGCGGCAGGAAATCGGTCAGGCGATAACCGGCGAAAACGGTCTGGTGGAAATCATAATTCCCAAATTGCCCGCAGGCGAGGAACCGGCCATGTTGCTTGCCTCCCTGGGCGAAGACCTGAGTTATCTCGGCTTTTCCCGCAACGCCCTCGCGCGGGGCCGGGAAGCCTGCCAGGGGCGTCCGTATTTGCAGAACGGTTACGAGGTTTTTGTTTCGACCGAACGCGGCGTCTACCGGCCTGGCGACGAAGTGCGCGTATCCGCTTTCGTCCGCGGCGCGGGACTGAACACTCCGCCGCAACTGCCGCTTGATCTGGTGGTCGAGCGCCCCGACGGGCGGGAGTTTTCGCGCCGTCGCATTTTCTGCGGTGACAACGGACGTCTATTGGGCGAGGTGGCGATTCCGATGAGTGCGCCTTCGGGATATTATCCCGTCAGTTTCCGCCTTCCCGGCAAAAAGGAAACCTTGGGAGAGACCGGTTTTCGCGTGGCTGATTACATCCCCCAGACGCTCAGGATGACGCTGGCAGCGCCAACTGAGCCACTTCCGGCTGGCCGGTCTTACCTGATAAAAGCGCAGGTGCGGCACCTGTTCGGCGATCCGGCGCAGGGCTTGAAGATCAAAGGCAAGGTGCGGTATAGCTCAACGGATTTTTCTCCCAGAGACTGGAAAGGCTTTTCCTTTGGCGACGAACGTAAAACCGGTTCCACTCGAAATGTTTCTCTTGCTGAAAAAACTTTGGACGCGACAGGAGATGCGGAATTTGAAATCATGCCGCCCAGTCTCGACACGCCTGCCGCGATCAACATGACTGCCGAAATTGAAGTGCTGGAAGCCGGAGGACGGGCGATAACGGAACAACTCACGCGGCGGCTGGATCCGTGGCTTTTCTATCTGGGATTGAAATTGGCTGACGCGGCGATTCATCCGCGCGAAACCGCGCCGTTTGATCTGGTAGCGGTCGCGCCCGACGGCAAAGCGCACGCGCCCCAGGTATCCTGGCAGGCCACGCTGTACGCGGTGACGTATTCCAACGTGCTGCGCCGGCTGGACGACGGGCGACTCACTTATGATTGGACTCGCAAGGAGAGCGAGGAAAGCAGACTGCGCGGCACCTTTGCCGGCGGCGGCGCGCAGATCCAGCTCGCCCCGCAAAGCCCCGGGCCTTATCGGCTCGTGGTCGAGGCAGAAGGCGGTTGCGCTGTTACGCGGGATTTTTACGTAACCGGCGCGGGCGGCAATTGGCTCGCGCACGATCCAGACCAACTCCAGCTGACGCTGGATCAGCGCCGCTACCGGGTCGAAAGCGAAGCGGTCTGCACCATCCAGGCACCTTTCGCAGGCACGGCGCTGGTGTGCGTAGAAGGCGACAGAGTCAGCGAGAAACGACTGGTCCGTCTGCAGGAAGGCAATAATCCACTTCATTTTTCCGTCAGGGAGGAGTGGCGTCCTAACGTTTACATCACGGCAACGCTTATCCGTCCCGTGAAACCGGAAGAAGACTGGCGGCCGCACCGGGCGTCGGGTCTGACCCGGCTGGTGGTGGATTGCGCCGATCACAGACTCGCCGTCAGCATCGACGCGCCCGAACGCGCGAAACCCGCCCTGCCCCTGACTGTCCGCGTGCAGGTCAATTCCGCGCTAGGCAAACCGGTGCGTAACGCGGCAGTGATTCTGGCGGCGGTGGACGAGGGCGTACTGGCGCTTACGGATTATAACCCCGCCTCGCCCTTCGATTTTTTCCATGCCCTGCGGCGGCTGGAAGTGCGGGAAATCGACATGTATAGCCGTCTCGCGCCGGAACTGTCCCGCTGGCGTGCCGGAAAAGAACCAGAACCCGGCGGCGGCGAAGGCAAGCTTCCGGATCTGGCGCGGCAACTTAACCCTATCTCTGCCAAGCGCGTCAAAACAGTCGCGCTGTACGAAGGACACCTCGTCACTGACGATACGGGAAGCGCGAGCGTCGAATTCACGCTGCCCGAATACCTGGGGGAACTGCGGCTGATGGCGTTCGCGGCGTCAGGCAAATCTTTCGGCCTGGGTGAAAAGCCGCTTTCCGTGCGCAGCCCAGTAATGTTCCGCGCGTCCTGGCCGCGCTTCCTCGCGCCGGGCGACGCCTTCGAAGTGCCGGTCACGCTCTTCAACCGTTCGGACAAGAACGGCGCAATCGAACTGCGGCTCGAATTGGACGAACATCTTCTGCTGGAAAATCTGCCAGCGCCGGTTTTCGTCAAGGCGGGAGAGGAAGCAACTGCGCGCCTGCGGCTGAAAGCGGTTTCCATTGGTAAGACGACCGCGAGATTGCAGATCAAACTGAACGGCGAGGAATACGCCGAATCGGTGGAGATGCCAGTGCGCCCCGCCGTCGCGTTCGCCCGCAGCAGCGGATTTGAAACCATTCCGGCGGGCGAGGAAAAAACCGTCAAACTCGCCGGAGAATTTATTTCCCATACCGGCAAGGCTTCGGTCGTGGTGACCGGTAATCCCCTGGCCGAGGTGGCGGGCTCGCTGCAATATCTGCTGGCCTATCCTTACGGCTGCCTGGAGCAGACCACCTCGCGCCTGGTGCCGCTGCTCTACGCGCACGACCTCGCGGCCATGGTTCAGCCGGACACAATCGGCAGGGAGGAAAGCGCAAACCTCCTGGACGCGGGCTTTCTGCGGCTGGAAATGATGCAGACCTACAACGGCGGCCTCGCCATGTGGCCGGGCGGTCGGGAACCGTACGACTGGGGCACGCTCTACGCCTGCGATATGCTGACCGAGGCAAAAAAGGCAGCTTACGATATACCGGAACGCCTTTACGACGGAGCGGTTTCCTATGTCGAAAGGCGGCTCGAATACTGGACTACTTTCCGCCGGAACGGCAAACCGACCCGCCTCGCGGAAGCGGCATACGGCTGCTACGTCCTCACGCGCGCGGGACGCCGCCCCCAGGCTTGGCTGGCGCGGATAGACGAACTTGTCCGTATCGGCGACAAAAGCAGTTGGCGCGTACCAGCCAGCGCGCGCTGCCATCTGGCGGCCGCGTACCTGTTGTGCGGGGAGAGAGAAGCGGCGCGGCAGTTTCTGCAAGCCGCAAGCACCTTCCCGCAACAGCGCGTAATCTCCGGGTCGCTTTCATCGTCCGCCCGCGACGCGGCGATTATGTTAATGACTCTGCTGGATGTGGAACCTGATTCCGAACGCATTCCAAAACTGGTACGCGGTCTTCGCACGAAACTTAATAATTCCTACTGGGGCACCACGCAGGAAAATGCGTTTGCGCTGATGGCGCTGGGAAAATACGCCCGACGCCTGCCGTTCGATCCCGAGGGGACAGTCACGGTCATTCTGCCTGACGGGAAAAACAAAACCGCGCCGGTCGCCCAGGGTTTGTCGCTCTCAACGCTGCTTCCCGGCGAGAGCATTCGGGTCAAGGCAGAAGGGAAAAGCCAGGTCTATATTTATTGGAACACAGAAGGCGTGCCGGTGGACGGAGGGGTTCAGGAAAAAGATTCGGGACTCAGTATCCGCCGCTCGGTCTGCGATCCGGAGGGAAATGAAATTGACGACAAGTCGCTCAAACAGGGCAAACTCTACCAGATCGCCCTGAGCGTGCACAGCGAACGCGCTGTCGAAAACGGCGTAATCGTTTCCCTGCTGCCCGCCGGTCTCGAACTGGAAAACCAGGATCTGCGGGGGACGGCGACGCTGGCCGGTACGCGCTGGCCTGCGGGAGTTAATGCCCAGAGACTGAATCCCCTTCACGCCGAACCGCGCGACGACCGGTTGCTGGTGTTCGCCGATTTTCCGGCAGGCTCGTCGGAGTATCGCTACCTTGTCCGCGCGGTAACCGCAGGGACTTTTGCCTGGCCTGCGGTGGAGGCGTCCTGCATGTACGATCCCGACGTGTACAGTGTTCACGGCAAAAGCAATTTGCAGATAGGCGAATGATAATGCACATGAGCGCGATTTGCAAAATCCTGTGCAATATCAGGCTCAACGGCTTGATCGAGTTTCTCGTTCATGTTGCCAAAAACTTACGTACGTCATTCCCGCGCAGGCGGGAATCCAGTGGGGAAACCAACACCTCCCCGATTCCCGCTGGCAGCCAGCCCCTGGCCTGCGCGGGAATGACGAATCGACGGAAAACCATTTACCGCATGAGAATTCTTCCGGTTGTAACCGCAGGTGCATTCCTGTTTCTCTGGATAACGTGGCGGGGATTGCTCGCGCTTTTTCCCTTCCCGCAAGAGCGGCTGCAACAGGAACAATCCGGCGGCGCGACGGAAATTCTGGATCGTGAGGGCGGCCTGATCTCCTGGCGCATAGACACAGGCGACAACTGGCGCGTGCCGATCGGGTTGGAACAGGTCTCGCCCTGGCTGATTTCGGCCTCTGTCGCGGCGGAAGACCAGCGGTTCTGGAATCACGGCGGCGTTGATCCGCTGGCGGTGTGCCGGGCGGCGGCGCAGAATCTCAGGCATGGCCGACGCGTCTCTGGCGCTTCGACCATCACCATGCAATCCATCCGGCTGCTGTTCGACCGGAACCGCACCTGGAGCGCCAAACTAAGCGAAACTTTCCGCGCGCTGCAAATTGAAAAAGAAAACAACAAGGAAACCATTCTGCAACTCTATCTCAATCTCGCGCCTTATGGCGGCAACGTAGTCGGCGCGGAAGCGGCGGCACGGCATTATTTCGGAAAACCAGCTTCGGAACTGACGCTGGGCGAAGCGGCGTTGCTAGCCGGAATTCCGCAAAGCCCGGCGCGGTTCAACCCGCGCAAGCATCTGGATGTGGCGCTGAAACGGCGCGAATTCGTGTTGGAACGGATGCAAACGCTGGGCTTGGCGACGAACGTTGATAGACATAACGCTCTGCGCGAGCCTATCTGTCTTTCCAACAATCCCCGTAAGACTCCGGCGCCGCGCTTTGCCGATTTCATCCTGCAACAAAGCAGGCATAACGGCGGGATTATTCAAACAACTATCGCTCCCCACGCGCAAGCCATTGCCACTGCGGTGCTGGAAAAGCAATACCGGGATATCCATTCCCTGGGAATCGACGGCATAGCGGCGGTCGTGATCGACGTTCCCGAAGCCTCTCTCGCCGCCATGGTCGGCAACGCCGCGCCGGACAATCCCGTCACCGGCTGGCTCAATGGAGCTACCGCCCTGCGGCAACCGGGTTCGCTGCTTAAGCCTTTTCTCTTTGCCCTTGCCTACGAAGCGGGAAGACTGACGCCGGACGCGGCGGTGTATGACGTGCCCTCGTCGTGGCATGGCTACCAGCCGGAAAACATGGATCGTGAATATCTGGGGTCAATCCCGGCAGCGGAGGCATTGCGCCTGTCCCGGAATATTCCGGCAGTGCGCCTGCTGGACGCCGTGGGCGAGGAAACGCTGGCGCGGAAAATGAATGCGCTGGGATTGCATCCTGCCGCGCCTGCCGCCCGCTATGGTCTTTCCCTGGCGCTGGGCACGGCGGAAATGCGGCTGCTCGACCTAGCTAACGCCTACGCCGCTCTGGCGCGCCTGGGGCAATATCTTCCATTGCGCGTGCTTGCCGGGGAAGCCTCGCCGGAAAAGGCAAAAGTGTTTTCTCCCGGCGCGGCCTGGCTGACGCTGCGCTCGCTGGGAGCGGCAGATTCCGGAGCGCCCTGCCGTCCGGTCTGGAAAACCGGCACCAGCTGGAACCAGCGCGACGCCTGGGCCGTCGTTCTCGCGCCGCGCCGAATTGTGGCGGTCTGGTGCGGCTGCCTGTCGGGAGTCGCCAACTCGAAACTGACTGGCGCGGAGGCCGCCCTGCCGGTAGCGCTGGAAATCATGGGGCAATTGGAAAACGGTCACGGCGAGTCCTGGGTGCGCCCGGCAGATATAAGTGTACGCAAGGTCTGCGCCTTGACCGGCGCGCCTGTCGGCATGGCGTGCCCGCACACGGTCGACGGCGAATACCTCCCCGGCGTAAGCGACGATAATCCCTGCCGCGTCCATCGCCCAGTGTGTCGGGAAGGAATGCCGAAGACGAGAATCGAATGGCCGCCGGAAATCACCCGGTTCCTATCGTCAAGCCGCGCAACCACAATTGATTCGCCGCCCCGGGGAATCGCGATTCTCTCCCCGCGACCAGAAGGCCAATACCTGATTTCACCAGACGACGAAAAGAGACACTTGGAATTTATCGCCGACGCCGAACCGGACGGCAAAGTCTTCTGGTATCTGGACGGAAGCATGCTGGGCGTTTCGACCGGGCGCGAGCCGCTTGCCTGGGTCATGCGGGAGGGAGAACACGAAGTGATCGCAGCAGACAGCCAAAGCGCAAATTATTCGGTCAGTTTCCGCGTAAGCCGAATCTCATTAAAATCACCCTGACCCAAAGCGGTTTTGTTAAGAGAAAAGTCTTTCTGTTTCAGTTATGAATTTACGTACGTCATTCATGCAAACAATCCCGCCTATAGCAGCACCCGGTCAAAATTTCCGTCGTGAACAGGAACTGGCGTCTGCCCTGCCCTTACCAGATCCCAGACTTTTTTCGCCTCAGGCGCAGCGTAGGTTCGATAGCAGAAATCGACGCGCGCCTGTCGCAAACCGGCGGCGGTCAATTCGGTCAGATGCCGCGCCAGACAGAACGGCGTTTCGCTGATGGTAAAATAACGTCCCCCGCGCCGCAGTACGCGCAATGCCTGATTGCGGCTGGAAACTAATTTAACGTCGCCACGCGGACAGTTCGGCACGCAGACCATACACCGGTTCGGCGCGGCGTGGGGACAGTTTTCGCTGATAAACAGCGGCGTATCCTGATAGACCGGAACTTGCAACCGCGCGCCGCGCGCCGACAACAGCGCGCGCAGATTTTCCCTGTCGTCCTCGGGACTGGCAGTGCAGAGGCTCGCGCCCAGCGCCAGCGCCGCATCAACCGCCAGACCGTTCAACACATACAACGGCCAATCGGCGGCAAGATCAAACCCCGAATCCGGAGCGGCGGGATCAAGCCCCAGCGCGCGCCAACCCCAGAGATTCGACACTTCCCACTTCCGCCACCCCTGCTCACGCAGCGCGCAGATGCGGTCGGTCAAATCCGCGCGGTCGCCCGCGCGGCAGATAACCGGCAGCGCCAGCCGAACCCGCTCCCGTCCCAGCATCGCCGTAATTTCGGCCAACTGATTTTCAAATTCGGCAAACGGCAATCCGGAAATATCCAGCGTCACCTCGTCGGGCGTGTCAGATGCCAGTATTTCACGAAGACACGCAGGCTGGTCAGTCTTGAGCGACCAGCGTAACTCGCCGGTTTCAGCAGGCAAGGCGGGAAGCAGACTCGCCGATTCCGCAAACCGCTGTTGCGCCTCTTCCAAGACCTGCTCCAGCGCGGTCGCAATCTCGCGGCGGAAGCGGTTCAGTTCCGAAACCGGCACGAAACAATTGCCGTCCCAGTCGAATTCGGTCAGAACAAATCGCGTGTCGCCCAGCTTGGCAAAGGCGGCACGGGCGGTTTCCGCCATGCGCGCGACGTCGGTCGCTGGTTCCAGTTTCCCCGGCGCGCTCCACGACCCCGCCGCCAGCTTTCCGCCGAGGTGCGGCGGCAACGTCAGCGTCGCCCCTGCCGTCAGTCCCTCCGGCGTAGTCGAAACCTTCAGCGCCAGCGGCACGCGCACGCGGTGCGTTCCCGGTCGTGGGCGCGTGACGGGAAAACTCCGTTTCGTCTCCTGGCTGGAAGCGTGGTAAACCCGCGCGCCCAGGGGTATCTCCGGCGCTCCCTCGGGCAGCCGCACCTGCACGCGCTCGCCGGGAGAGCTTTCGATCAACAGCTTGCCGACCCTGGCAGCCTCGACCAGTTCCAGTACGGGAAAACCGTAAGGTTTCGGTTGCCCCGGCAAATCAAGTTGCAAGCCGTCGTGTTTCTCGATACCGCAGGCGGCAACGAACTCCACCCACCGACCGCCGCTACGCAACCGCACCGCCTCGATCTTCCCGGCGGGATTCCCCCGGTGGCCGACGATGACGCTGTCGATTACTTCGCGGTTTTCCGCGTCGCCGATATAAAGATCGGTCACCGGGCGGCTGAAAACGGTGCGCACCTGCGCCTCGGCCTCGGCGCGTTCGGTCGAGGAGATTTTACCGTCCAATATCCGCCGGTACAGCCACGCCGCCGCCGCGACGTATAATTCGTTTTTCTTGCGCCCCTCAATCTTGAGCGAAGCCACTCCCGCCGCCGCCAATTCGCCGACATGATCCGCCAGCGCCAGGTCTTTCATCGAAAAACAATGCCCGACCTCCCGCCCTTCCGCATGAAAATAATCGCGGCAGGGATAGGCGCAACGCCCGCGATTGGCGCTGCGTCCGGTGAGATGGGAGGAGTACAGGCAAAGCCCGCTGTAGGAGTAGCACAGCGCGCCGTGCAGAAACGCTTCCACTTCCAGCCCCGGCACCGCGCAGATGTCGCGGATTTCGGCAAGAGTCAGTTCGCGCGCAAGCGTGACCCGCTTCACCCCCAGTTTCGCCAAAGCCTCCGCGCCTTCACGATTATGAATCGCCATTTGTGTACTGGCATGAATCGGCAGTTCCGGCAGCCGTTCCCGCAACAGCCTGAATAACCCCAGATCCTGCACGATCACCGCGTCGACCCCGGCCAGCGCCAGGCCTGACAGCAGCCGCGCGGCCTCGGCGCGTTCTGATTCTTTCAGCAGAGTATTAACAGTGACGTAAACGCACCTGCGGGGCGCGAGGGAATGCGCGTAACCGGCGAAATCCGACAATTCATCAAGGGAAAAATTTTCCGCTTCCGCGCGGGCGGAGAAACGCTTCACGCCGACGTAGACCGCGTCCGCGCCATAAGCCAGCGCCGCGTAACCCGCAGCAGGGCCGCCGCCGGGACAAAGCAACTCGGGAATCGCGGCTGGAGTTGTCAAAAATTACCCCTTCTTCAGACTTGTACATTTCTTCCGGAACGTCATTCCTGCCAACTTGCAGAAGTGGATTCCCCATGGTATCATGACAGTGGGGCAATGGCAAGCATACAACATTAACGACGGTGGCACCAAAATGGCTCTGACACGTTTAAAGCGCGTACTGCGGCGCGCGGCGGAGGCGGCCGTGGCGTTTGCCGTTCTGTTTTTCTGGATAGGCTTCCTGGTCTATACCAGCGTCGAGTGGATAGACCGCGATGTGCTGGACGGTCTGCGCGGCAAACCCAAGCCGGAAGTAATTAAAACATTGGGGGAGCCGACCAGAGTGTGGATGTACCGCGGGATGGACGGGAACCTGCACGAACGCCTGTATTACTCCCGCAAGTGGGGTCTGCCGCTGGAGTATGAACTGATTTTCGACGCGGAAGGCAACCTGTCCGTGTGGTGTTACGACAACGGCTTGTGATGACGCGGAACAGCCTTGCGGCAATTGACATTCACACCAGTGCAGTTCCCTTCGTAATGGGCAACTCTTATTACACTACAACCTGATTCCGCAATCGGCGGCAATAAAAAAATATTGCCTGCCGCATCCACGCAAAACGTTTCAATCATGCCGTATTTCCACAGCTTTGCCGTCGATCAACATTTCAAAACGCACCGCCTTCATGCCGTTTTCGATCACATATTCGCACGGGATTACCTTGCCGTCGATAAAACAGTCCACCAGCATGGAGCCAGGCGGAACCTCAACCTGCACGGTCAGAGGCTGATTGTATATGGCATTATCCAGATCGTCGGTCAAGGATACGCTTATGCTTTTCTCGGCGCGCACCACCTTCAATTCGGAATGCAGGCGCTGCCTTGTATATTTGAATATGTCTTCGCCCAGGGCAACCCAAAGAAAAAATCCGCGCGCCTTGATATAGTCAAGATGCTGCCGGAAGTGGGCGGGGCGGATATTTCCCGCGCCATCCTCGTCCTTGAATGTATGATATACCTCCGGCAACCAGACGCCTGCGGTAATGGCGGATTCCACCGCATCGTCGGCATAGGCTGGAAAAGCTTTTGCCTGCTTTCCATATCCCATGGAGAGACGCCCGGCGCGGGTTGTGTTGTCATATTCCGGTATTTTCACATATGGCAGCACGGTTCCGCTTCTCTCATACACAAACCGACTGCCGACAAGTTCCGCCAGCGGCTTGGTGCAATTACCGCAAGGCAAGGCTATGGCATTGCAGGCATAACCCGGGATTTGCGCCTCGATTTCCCGCTTTGATTCCATTATCTCGAATTCCATCAATTCCGGCGGGAGAAAACCGGTGAAACCGTGGCTGACGGTATGCGACGCGACCGCGTGTCCAGCTTTCACAACGTCCCGCCAGTCATCCCAATTCGTTGGCCTGTTGTCACCCTCGCGCAGCCATTTTTCCGGCGGAATCTGGTTTTCTTCAGGCGGGCAATAAACTCCAACTGCTTCCCGGAAAAGCTGGTCTAGTTGCGACAGTCTTTCCCCAGTCACTTTATCGTCATCCGTAACCGCGTTGAAATTCTGCAGACGAATCTCGCTCTTCGGTGTTCCGTCGGGAAATTTCAGAAAATGAACCAGAAACAGACGCTCCCAAAAATTCTCTTTTGTCGATTTACCTGCCTTGGCTTTTTCCCATTCCCCGGCCAACGGCGTTTTGAAATATCTGGAATACTTATTTATTGCCGAGGCTCTGCTGACTTTGCTTCCCTGCACTCTGCCCGTGATGACATAAGAAGTGCCAGGATAGCCGTACTCGGTCAGGATAGGGTGAAATGCCTTTATGACAGAAACATGGCCGTCATCGGTAGCGAAAGACAATGCCGCACACTTCCCGCCTCGCCACTTGCAGATTCTGGTAAGAGACTCCGCCTTATCCGGAACTACGGGCTTGGCCTGTTTTTCCAGCTTTTCGGCAACCAGGTTTTTCTTCTGGATGCCCGCAATGTCCAAATCGCTGGCGACCGAGATGGAAGAAAGCATGAACCAGGACTCGCTGCCGCATTTTCTTCCGTTCATCGTGAGTGTCAGATATTTCCCCGGAACGATCCTGTCTTTCGGCACACTGACAAACATCAAGCCAAAGACATCGTAGCAATCATCTACCCGAAGCGCGTGAAACACAACCTTTACGCCATTCCCGCTCCACTCCTGAGTGATTTTTTGCGGAGGAGATATCACGACAGCCGGCTTCTGGTCAATCAACAATTCATGCTCGGCTAGGAATCCCTTGCTGATGCCGAACCCGCAGGGGACGGTAAAAGTTATTGACTCACCTTCCGGCAGTTTATCAATAACAGGCGTACGCCATTCCACAAAACCGGTGCCGTCGGTCGGATATTCATAGTAACTGGAAACCTTTTCGCCGGTGTAGCAGACATACTTTCCTTTTTTCTCCGCTTTTACTTCGCTTTGCGGATCGACGCCCTGCATTATGGCATTGTGTTCCCCAGCCGGAAGCACTGTCGGCTGAAAACCAATGCAATATAATATCAGCAAAAAGAGCGTTTTCATCATCTCGGCAATACGCATCAAACACCTCCCCAATCACCACCAGCGCCAATAATGTTTGTTTGCGGAATCAAAACTGATACTCATATCGCCAATAAACATTTCCGTATGCCCGTCGACGAAAAGAAAAGCCGACGATTTTTTTCCGTTGTGGGAAATCCGGTATCTGCAGGACTCGCTGCCGGAATAAGTCCCTGCCGTTCCCCCGCTGATGGATTCAGTATCACGGTTTAATTCACCGACCAGGAAAATTCCTGCGGGATTTTTCACCTTATCCCGCCGGAAATTCCACTCAGCAGACGCATGATACCATGAAGTAACGGCATAGTGCCGGAGTCCGCCTCCCAACTTTTGCGCTGATTTGCACCACCAGAGCGGATTACTGCCGTTATAACTGTGATCTACCCCCAGAAACGGATTGATTTTAGTCTGCCAGATGGTGCTGTCCTCCACCCAGGTTGTGGGAAGCATATTTCCATAGTCAGACGCATACAGATCAATGCCTGCCCCGATCTGACGGAGATTCCCCAGGCAATGCACCGAATAGGTCGACTCCATCGCCATCCGCAAGACAGGCATCAGAAGCGAGGCCAGAATGCTGATGATCGCAATAACAATCAATAGCTCGATCAAGGTGAAAACACGGACCATCCGGGCAATATTGATGAATTTTAACCGAAACATAATCCACCCTCTGCTTTCATTCCACAATAGGCATTCAATAACATTGATGCCAATATCTAAATTGTGACAGTTTTTTTTTAATTTGTGCATCATGCAAATAAAATGCGCATGTATGCTGCAGTTATTCCCATTGCAGCATGTCGGCGTGGTGTTGGGCGCGGGGGTCGCGGTCGGTCAGTTCCTTGAAGAGGTCTTCCGCGCGCACTTGCCAGATCGCGCGCTGGTCGGCGTTTTTGCTCATTTTCGCCGTGACGTGGTAGAACAGCGCCAGGCACAGTTCCGCCGGGCAGTCGCCCTTGTAACCGGCGCGGAAATACTTCTCCACCATCTCCGGCGTCAGCGAGTTCACCGTGTATTTCTGCAGCAGTTCCCCGTTCAGCAGGATGTTGATCATGCCCTCGCTCACCGCCACGACATTACCGGTAACCTCCCCGCCGGGATTGACGCGGAGCGTGACCGTGTCTTTTCTGTCCAACGTTCTCAGCGCGGCGGTAACCGCCGGATAGACCCGCGCCAGATCGTCGACATCGGCTTTGCACATCTTGCCCAGTTCGTTAAGTCCGGGAAAGCGTTCGTCCTGCGCCAGTTTTTCCGCGAACCTGCCGGCGTCGTCGAGGTTGAACCGATTGAACTCGTCCTGGAAGAGTTTGAGAAACTTGGCCTTGGCAATGGTTTCGGCGCGTTTCTTCTCGAAATTTTCCTGGCGTTCGCTGGCTTCCTGCTGGCGTTTCCGGTTGGCCTCCTCGCGCTTTTTCTTTTCGGCCACTTCGACGCTGATGCGCTCCCGACGGAATTCCGCTTCTTTCGCTCCCTTGGTGCCGGGATACTTTTTTATCAGCGCCGACAATTCGCGCAACATTGCTTCCGGGCTGTCAAAATTATCATGGATAATATCATGATAATTCTGTTCCGATTCGCGATCCAATGCCTGCCTTTGCGTTTCCTGCAAATCCTTGGCTTCCTGGGCGCAGGAGGTATCCCAGGCGGTGATTTCTTTGCGGGAAATCTGGCATAAAGGCGAATTCGGATAACGCTTTACCAGATCGCGCAACACTTCGACTCGCGCTTCCCCCTCCAGCATCACCGCTTTCTTATACAAGGCCGCCGCCGCGTTGTCATGGGCGGAAACTCTCGATTCAGAAACATCCATATCTGCCAAACCATTAGCCATATTGGCTTTACCGACATCCGTCCCGACTTCGAGAGGTGCTTGATTTGCAGTATTATTGCCCTGCGACCAGAAATTTAGTATTACCAGCCCCACCCCCACCAACAGCACGAAAATACCGGTTGCGAACAACAGAATGGCGGTTCGCGACAACTCCCGACCGTCCTCGCCCACCGATTCCAGCAAATCCTCCTCCTCCTCCAACTCGGCCTTGGTGTCCCAGAAATCGGTGGTGGAAGTCATTTCGCCGCGCTTGGTTCTGGTGGAATAGCTCTTGGCTGCAAAATATTTCTCTATCGCCGCCAGCAGTTCGGCGGGAGTCTGGTAACGGTCAGACGGTTTTTTGGCCAGCATTTTTTCGACAATGCGGCAGGCTTCGTCGCTTAGTTCGGGCATGTATTCCGACGGATCCGGCACTGGCGCGGACAGGTGCATTCCCATGATGACGGCGGCGGTCTTGCCCCGGAAAGGAGGCTTGCCGGTCAGGAGATGGAACAGGGTCGCGCCCAGGGAATAAATGTCGCTTCTGATGTCGATCTTGTCCTTGCCGGAAGCCTGCTCGGGAGAGATGTAATTCGGGGTGCCCATGATCTGGCCTTCGGAAGTGAGGCCGGCTGCATCGATGTCGTCGAGATATTTGACCAGGCCGTAATCCGCCAGCTTCGCCTTGCCTTCGCGGTTGATCATGATGTTGTCGGGCTTGACGTCGCGGTGGACGATGTTGCGCGAATGGGCATACTCCAGCGCCCGCGCCACCTGGCGGACAATGTCCATCGCCCGGCGCTCGCTGAACGCGCCGCGCTTGCGCAACACCCGGGCGGCGGTTTTGCCGTGGACATATTCCATCACGAAATAATGCTGGTTTTCAGCCAGCCCCTCGTCGAATCCCTTGACGATGTTGGGATGGTCGAGATTGATCGCCACGCGAGCCTCCAGGTGGAAGCGTTCGAGAAACTCGGGGCGTTTGGACAGACGCGGCGCCAGAATCTTCATGGCCACGGTTTTGCGGCTGGCCAGATGCACGCCTTTGTACACCGCGCCCATGCCGCCTTCGCCAAGTTTGGCCACGATCTCGTAGCCGGGAATAAGTTTGGCCAGATTGCTGCCCTGGGCTTGCAGAATGCCGCTGATCTGGGCGGAGGTAAGCATTTTCTGCTTGCTCATGAGCTCGCCGATGCGGGATTTACTGAACACGTCGCTTTTCTGCATGGTGAGGACGGTGTCTAGCTGCTCCTTGGTAACGAAGCCCTTCTCCACCGCGATTTCGCCGAATTTCTTGAACTTTTTCTGCTTTTCGCCTGGCGCGTAGACGATCTCGCCGCACTTGCGGCAACTGAATGGCTCGCCCGGCGCAATTCCGGCCAGGTTGTAGCGGCTTTTGCATCCGCGGCAGATTACGTGGGAAACTTCTGAGTCGTTCAAGTTAGATTCCTGTTATACGTTGAGCGACAGGCACGATTCTTTGGCAATTGAAGCTGTCAGCAGAATATAATTTAATACATATTTCCAGTTTCTCAAGAAATATTTGCCTTTGGCTCGTAAAATCAGCTTTTCTGTATTAAAGCACGACCGTTCTGGTCATTTTCGCGGAAGCCTTTTCGAAGGTAGCAAGGCGTTTCTTCTGGTGAATATACTGGGCATGAATAATGCGGTCGACCAATCCCGGCTTCTGGCTTTCGGCACTCATCTGGCGCAGCACGACCAGTGACACGCCGCCGTCCTCAGGCACGATCATGCCATTCTCAAACAGGCCAGACAGTGCCTGAACCGCCTCGCGCTTGGGTACGCCAAAATGGTGGTGGAGCGCGAAATAGGCTTCCGTCACGACCAGATCGGAAACCGTGGAAGGTCGCCCTGCGGAGAATGCGGCGACAACGAATTGGAGCGCGCGTCCGGCCTGTTCCGCCGGTACCCCGGTCAGGAGGCGCAACACCACGGAAGTATCAAGCCCGCAGGGGTCACTCGCTCCCATGATGGCGGCCTTTCGCGATGCTGCCGCGGATGGACTCCATCTCCACGGACTTCCCGGCGGCGTACTTGCGCAGGCTACCGAACCACTCCGGCGGCGTAGCGCTTCGCGGCTTCAGGAGCCACACCTTCTCTCCGTCGATCTGGCGAAATTCGAGAACAATGGAATCGCCCGGCTTCAGGTGCAATTCGTCGCACAGGGCTTTGGGAAGTGTAGCCTGTCGTTTGGCAGTCAAGCGGATCGCGGTCATGGGCAATTCCTCTCCTTACTATACTCATTATACAGTAAGGGGATGCGGTTGTCAACCTGCATCGCTCCGGAAAACAGAGCCGTGAGCAAAGCAGGGCAATCGCATTAAAATCCCCCTCTCCCCTTGCAAGGGGAGAGGGTCGGGGTGAGGGGTTTCCATAAATTATGCTTCGCGAACCGGAAATCGACGA
>JAGUZQ010000108.1 GCA_020060765.1 Planctomycetota bacterium
CCCTCAGGGGGCGAGGGAACTTGTTTTGCCCTTCAGTGAAGCTTTCACGGTAAATTATGGATGCCACTTGGGCGTATAATTCACAAAATACAGCTATTTTTAATGCGATAGCCCTGGCATTTTTCGGGATTATGCGGAATTTTTGTTGACGTTGGCGCGCCGGTCTTTTACTTTAAGCGTATGTGTTGGGAGCGCTCGCCGCGCTCCAGGGCGGAAATGGCAGTGAACAGCAAGGAGAAGGGTTTGGCTACCGGTACCGTGAAGTGGTTCAGCAACCAGAAGGGCTTCGGGTTTATCATTCCCGACGATGGCGGGGAAGACCTGTTCGTGCATCAGTCCAATATCGAGGCGGACGGTTACCGCTCCCTCGAAGACGGACAGAAAGTATCCTACGAAGTCGCACAGGGTCGCAAGGGCCCGGAAGCGACCAAGGTTCGCACCGTCTGAATCTTATCCATCCTAGTCTGGCCAGCGACACGCAAGCTTATTTTAGTCGCCGCCACGCATGCCAATCCGGATGCCTGCCCGCACGGGCATTCGTCAGACTTATTATTTTCTTTATTATTCATCCTCGTCAGAGTCTTCGGCAAGCAGAGCTTGGGGACTTTCTTCGACATGTTTTTTGTCGGTGTCCATTTCCTCTTCGAGCGCGGCGAGAAACCGGCCGAACCGTTCGCGGTTGCGAGCATCAATTTCCACCAGGTGTTCGTGCGCGCGCCTGATCAACCTGATGCGGCGGGAAGGGTCATTGTCAGGCAGAAGGCATTCCATCTCCACGGTTTCCAGCTTGAAACCTTCGCGGAAATTGATAAAACGGGAAACTCCGATCATGTCCAGCAAGTCTCGGTTCTGAGCGGAGACGTTGATCAGGCACAGCCAGCCATCGGCATCCGCGATGGCGCGAGCGATGGAAATGATGGTGCCCATGAAAGTGGAATCCATACCCCGGCACTGGGCGAGATCAAGAGCGAAATTGAGATAATCGGCTGAGAGACTGGCATTGACAAAATCAGACATGGTGAGGGAAATCTTCATATTGCCCAGGCCATGCACCCGGATCAACACACCTTTTCCCTGCCGCGCCACTTCTATATAGTCAAGAACTTTAGGCGTATTCATGTTAATGCTTTCGAGACTAACGGGCATTTTGCGAAGTCAAAGCTGAAAAACCTTTAAAATCCTACAGAATGCCAAGGCAGTTCTCAAGCATTTTATCAGAGAAATATTTGTGTCTGGCGGCGTTATGGGGGAATGACACCTATTTTTTTTCTTCGGACTTCTTACGGCTGGAAATAGGCTTATCACGACCGACCTTGACCAGTTCCAGGAATTCCTCGGGGCTGATGCGATCCACCTCCATCACCAGCCGCCGCCTCGCCTCCAGCACGCCCAGCCCCTCGCGCACCAGTTCGGTGACACCGTTAGGTCCCTGCTTGACAGCCATAACACCCAAGGATTCTATCTTGTCCAGCTTGCCGGTGACGTCCAGCACCTTCACCTGCAAGGCGCTGTACAGCAGCAGTTCTTCCTGGCAACGCACAAGCTCCTCCTCGATAAGGCCGATGCGCTTTTCGTACTCCACCCGCTGCGCCATGGTATTGATCTTGCCGGCGAGGTCGAGAATTCTCTCGTCGGGAAGCTTATCCATCTTGTCCTGTTTTTCGCTGTTTTCCTGCTGCAACTGCTCGATGCGCGCCATCAGTTTCTTGGTCTTTTCCGCCAACTGGTATTTGCGCTCATGTATGCGCGAATGCCGCGCCCAATTCTGCGGCACAATCAGGTGGTTCCACCACTTCAACCGCGCCAGCACCAGCGGGGCGGTTTCGGGCGGAAATTCACCTTTTTCGATCTGCTCCTTCTGGGCGAGAGCGGTGTTGCTGCTGTTGATGGCCGAGACCCAGACGCTGTACAGCACCATCAGCACCGTCACGCCGCCACAAATGTAGGCGAGCACAGCGATGGAAGGATCCGCCGCCAGTGACGCGACGATAAAGACCAAGGTCAGGATTCCCGACAATCCCGCACCGCCGTAACTAGGCTTGGGGTGGCTTTTTTCCCAGCGGAAAAAAAATTCCTCCGCGATCCTGTCGCAGAACATGCCCACCAGGTCAGGCGCATACATTACATCGTTGCGGCTTTCTGCGTCTTGCTGCATTATGGCAAGGTTCCTTTTTCAGCTTAATTTAACCCTATCCACCTAATCATCGGAAAAAAAACGCTCCGGGTCAAGAGTATTAGGAGATTCTTTCCCGAATTAGAGGGTTGAATCGACAAGACCGCATAAATATACTTTAATTGTATGAGCACATCGAAAAACGAAACACAAGTCGAGAACAGGTGGGAGCCGCAGGCTCTGCAATCGTTCCTGTCGGAAAACTCCGGGCGGAACGTGGTGTTGATGGTCACCAACAACACCTCCAGCATTATCAGTTTCAAGCATGACGGCGGCAAGGTAGTGCTCTTGCGCGCGCACCGGATGTTCCTGGACGCTCCCGCCGAAGTGGCCTCGGCGCTGGCGAAATGGATCGGCGGCAGGAAAAACCGCCGCGACATCGTGCAGGAATTCATTGACGAAAACCGCGGCGACATCTGCCGGGGAGAATACCAGGCGCGCAGACAGATTGTCCGCGAGGAAGGCACGCATCACCACCTGGGAGAAATCAGGGACTACCTCAACGCAACGTATCTGCAGAACCGCTCGACCGCTCCCGTCACCTGGGGCAGAAGCAACGGCAAACGCAAAAGCCGCTCCATCCGCCTCGGTTTTTACGATCCCGTACGCAACCTCATCAGCATCAACCGCCGCCTGGATAAAACCGACATCCCCCGCTACATGGTCGAATACGTGATTTTCCACGAAATGCTGCACGAGGTTCTGGGCATAGGCAGGCGCGCCGACGGCAAACGCGACATCCACGGAAAAACCTTCCGACTGCTGGAACATACCTACCCTTTTTATGAAAAAGCGCTTGCCTTTGAGAAAATGAAATGGGGTTAGCCCCGCCATAACTTAGAACCTGTTTTCAATAATTTGTGAACTTTTAAGCGGCAGTGGCCGATATATCGGTATCAACTTATATCGGAGGAAAACCATGGCCTGTCCCACTGACCTGACAGGCCGGCAATGAGCGCAACTTCAACCCTTTTTTTCGACGGAGAAAACCGCGGGAAACATCTTCAGGAGCATGAAAAGCGAAAACTCGTAGACGCCGTCCTGTATTTCGTAAAGACCGGGTGCCAATGGCGGGTGCTTCCCAACGATTTCCCCAAATGGCAAACGGTTTCCTCTTTCTTTTACAGGGCAAAAAGAGAACGGCTGTGGGAGAAAATAATGGATACGCTCGTCAGGAAAACGCGGGTGAAATCAGGACGGCTGGAGGCTCCGAGTTATTGCCTGATCGATTCGCAAAGCGTCAAAACCGTCTATGCTTCCAGGGAGCGAGGCATCGACGGAGGAAAAAAACGAAAGGGCGCAAGCGGCATATAATACCGATATTCTGGCAGCCTGGATCGACGGGCTGTTTGGAAACTCCTCCTGGCGCGCCGTTTCCCTCGACGGCAAAACCCTGTGCGGGACGGCAAAAAAAAAAAAAACGCCCGGCGTACGCCTGCTGGCCGCCTATCGCCGCCGCGCTGCGCCACCACGCCCTGAATCCTGAAAAATGTTTCGCCGCCCTTGGCTTCAAAGAGTTTGCATAAACATTGAAATACCCAGTTGGGCGGAGAGAAAACAGGTTGATGATGCGCTGAAAAGGCTAAAGTTGCTCCCGGTTGATTGGGCGGAAAAATATAAGAGGGTGTGTGAAAAGTCGGGTTGAGGTCTCTTTATCCATGGGGGAACTGCGCTATGCGTTGGTCAGTGACGCGACCTGCTCCGGCGTCAGCCGCTTCAGGTTGTCGCCGCCGCGCAGAATGATTTCGCAGATCATCTCGAAAAACACCGCCCGCTGAATCGCCTCGTTGAAGTCGCGCCCGTACGTGACCTGCCCGTGATTCTGCAGGATCACCAGCGCATGTTCTTTCGCACAGGCTATCACCGCGTCGGCCAGTTCGCGCGTTCCTGGCGTGAGGAACGGCACCTGCCCCACGCTTCTGATGTAATAGCCGAATTCCGGCGTGACGTTGAAATCGATCCCGGCCATATCGCCGCAAGTCAGCACTGTCGCCGCCGGGCTTTGGAAATGCAGCACCACGTTCGCATCCTCGTGTTCGCGCAATACCCCCAAGTGAAAGATTTTCTCCACCGACGGCGTCACGCCGTTGACGCTTTCACCAGATTCAAAATCGATCACCGCAATCTGTTTTTGCTCGATCTCGGCGATCCACGAGCGGCTGGCAGTCATCAGCACGCGCTTGCCGTCGATGCGCCAGGAGATGTTGCCGCTGCTGCACAGTTGCAGGCGATAGCCCCCCGCGCGGTGACAGTTAGCAACCATTTCCTTGATCTTCATGTCGAGGTTGAGTTCCATCATTTTCCTTTCCTGACAGAGTTGCGGAGCGCGATCAGATTTTTCATCACCCCGTCCAGTCCGGTTCCCGGTTTGCCGAACGCGTCGTGCAGCGTAAGATACTCGCGATAAAGCTGCGCGTAGATTTTCACGTTCCGCGCGATCGGCTTATAAGTAATCGGTTTCACGCCGGTCATTTTTTTCTGCGCGTCCTGCGCGGTTTTGTAAGCCCCGCCCGCGACTGCGCCGAAAATCGCCGCGCCCAGCGCGCAGGTCTGCGACGAACGGCTGATCTTCATGGGACGGTTGAGGACGTCGGCGTAAATCTGCATGGTCAGCGGACTTTTCTCCGCGATGCCGCCGCAGTTGATGACCTGCTTCACCTTCACGCCGTATTCCTCGAACCGGCGGACAATCGTCAGCGCCCCGAACGCCGTCGCCTCGATCAGCGCGCGGTAGATTTCCGGCGCGGTGGTGTGCAGCGTAGTGCCGATCAGCATTCCCGACAGCAACGGGTCGACCAGCACGGTGCGGTTGCCGTTGTTCCAGTCCAATGCCACCAGCCCGCTTTCGCCGGGACGCAGCTTCGCCGCCTCTTTCGTCAAATTCGCGTGACGGTCGCCTTTTGTGAATTCCTCGGGACAGAGGTAATGCGCGAACCAGTTGAAGATGTCGCCCACCGCCGACTGGCCCGCCTCCAAACCGTACATGCCCGGCAGAATCGAACCCGGCACCATACCGCAGATGCCGGGAATGTCGCGGATTTTTTTCTTCATCGATCCCACCATCATGTCGGTGGTGGAGGTGCCCATAACCTTGACCAGCGCGCCTTCGCCCACCCCGCTGCCGACCGCGCCGCAATGCGCGTCCATCGACCCCGCCGCCACCGGCAACCCGGCGGGCAGGCCGATTTTCTTCGCCACGTCAGGCGCGAGAAAACCGGCGAGGCTGTCGGACGGCACCGCCAGCTCAAACAGCCGCCCGCGCAGTTCGGCCAGGCCGGGAGCCAGTTTTTTCAGGAAAGCCTTGTCCGGCAACCCGCCCCAATCCTCGCTGAACATGGCCTTGTGCCCGGCGGAACAGATGTTGCGCACGATCCGGTCGGGGCGGGTGTTGCCGGTGATGAAAGCGGGGATGAAGTCGCTCAACTCAACCCAGGAATACGCCGCCTTGAACACGGCGGGCGCGGTGTTGTGGCAATGCAGAATCTTGCTCCAGAACCATTCGGAGGAGTAGATGCCGCCGTATTTCGCCAGGAACGGACGTTTCATTTTTTGGGCAGTCGCGGTAATCAGCGCCGCTTCCTTATGGGCGGTGTGGTCTTTCCACAGCCACGCCTGCGCGGCTGGATTATTTTTCCATTGCGGCAGCAAGGCCAGCGGCGTGCCGTTTTTGTCGACCGGCAAGGGAGTGGAGCCGGTGCCGTCCACGCCGATGCCGACGACTTTTTCCGGGGAGAATCCCTTGTGCTTCCGCGCCGCGCGCACCGCTTCGCGGGCACCGACCAGAAATCCCTGGATATAATCGGCGGGATTCTGCCGGGCGAGATTGGGGTCTTTCGGGTCGAGAATAATGCCGTGCCTGCCGGTGGGATAGTTGTAGACGTGCGCCGCTATTTCCGCGCCGTTGGCCGTATCCACGATTACCGCGCGGCAACTGTTGGTGCCGTAATCCACGCCAAGGGAAAAAGTCCCCGCCTGCTTGCCTGCCATGCCTGTCCTCCGGAAAGCTGTTGATAAAACCGTAAAAAGCATTATCCTCAACAGTAAGATTTTTGCAAGAGAGATACTGTTAACCCAAACAAAGCCTGCTGATCGGCATTCCTGCGCAGGCAGGAATCCAGGCAGGGTTGCACCCGGACTGGTGATACAAACGTTCGCGCTTATGCACCAGCCAAAATGAATTCGGGAAAGAGAGGTGACATATTGCTGAAAAGAAAACTATTTTTGCTGTTGAGCATTGTCATAGCCATTTTCTTCCTGATCGCCCAATTGATGCCATCATTGAAGGAAAGATATTATTACTATATGTGGTTGAAAACAAATGAAGGCAATAGCTATTATGCAAACAAAATTGTCTCTCTTGATGACAGCTCCATAGCTGCCATTATTTTGCGTTTGATAAAGGAAAGGCAGCATGATCGTTACCGCATAATACAAGACAGAATGGGGGCTGATTGGGGCAGCGCTTTTGTGCTGGCGGAAAAAACGGCTGATGAAAAAACGTTAACGAGTATGATTGACAGTTTGGATTTTCATAATCCAACATCAACGGATATTATTCTTCGCTTGAGCTATGATCAACGAAAGCAAATTCGTTGGGTTGCCGTCTTGATGTTAAGTAAAGGATTGGAAATCGAAGGAAAAATTCTTTCTCGTCTAAAGTACCTTCTTAAACATGAACCTGATGGTAATATTCAAGCTTATGTGGCATATTCACTGGGTAAACGGGGAGCTGAGTCTATCAGCGCGCTCCAACTACTAAAAGATATAGTTGGCTCTCCCGCAAGCAACAACATTCTTGTCTCATTATCCGAGCTTGCCATAAAAGAGATTTCTGCATATTTGCCAAAGCAAAACAGTACGCAAGCTGACGACGATAATGAAATCGAGAAATTTAAAAAAGAATTACAAGAGGGAAAATGGATACGTGTAAAACCAGAAGATCGTGAAAGCCTGGGGTTGTCTGCCGACCCGTACCATGAAATCACCCAGACGGAAGCTAACGGGAAAAACACCAACTGCGGAAACGAAACTTCGCCCAATGACGTTGGTGGCGCAGATAATGAGGAACCGAAATAACGGAGAACATATCGGGTTACACAGAAGTTGTGAGATAAGCTGGTATACGAAACCTGCGGCGAAGGGAGGACCTTTACCCGTGCCTGCTTGTGATCGTAATTATTCCTTGCGTCCGGACTGCTGACCCAGTTCACTGGGCAGCAGCTTGGGACAAACACAGGCTCGGCGCAGGTTGGCTTGGCCTAAGGAAAAACAATCGTGCTGCCGAGACTAATCTGTAATCGTGGCGAACCTGTTATCCCCTCTATATCCAAAGGGGAAAACCGGTAACGGGGTAAGCGACGCGAATTCTGTTTTCGGTTTCAGCAGCACAAAAGGACGGCCTGTACGTTATCAAGAGCAAAACGGAAGTTCTAGGGAATTCTTTTGAGGCACCCCACACTGACGCGCCACCCGCAAGACCACGGAAAATAGTTTTTTGAAAGAATGACCATATGAAAAAATGGGTGACATACGCCATACTGATGTTATTCGCTTCCTGTTGTTTACTATTAGTACTTTTCAGGCATGATAGTGATGCCGAGCGCATACAAAATCTTCGGCATTTATATGTTATTTTTCTGGAAAAAATGCAGAATGACGGTAACGAATTTGCATATGATCTTGATCTGATCCTGCGCGAAGAAAATGAAACTTTGAAGAAAGTTTATTCTCGAGGCAGACAAATAAAGTATATCATCAGGCAAGAGCTTCCTGAAAAAGATCCTTTCAGATGGATCATCATGGAGGAATTAGGGGATAGGTCAGAATATCATTATACTGTCGATGTACAGGGAAGGATATATAAAGTAAGTTTCGTAACTCACTAAATTAAGTTAATTGTGGATGAAGCAGACGATAAATACACAACATAACGATCAAGAAACCCCACTTTTCTCTGAAAAGGTAAACCAAGTATGTTTGAATGTCCAAACAGGAAAAACCATCAACCAATAAACCCCATAGGAGACAGACCATGAACCCCAACGCACTCTTCCTCTTTCAAGGCGATTCCATCACCGACGCCGGGCGCGGTCGCACCGACGACCAGAACCACATTCTCGGCCACGGTTACGCCTTCCTCATCGCCGCGAAACTAGGCGCGGAATTCGCTGAAAAAAACTGGCGCTTTGTCAACCGCGGCATCAGCGGCAACCGCGTCGTCGACCTATACGCCCGCTGGAAGGAAGACACCCTGAATCTGAAACCTGACCTCCTCAGCATTCTCATCGGCGTCAACGACGTCTGGCACCAGTTCAGCCGACAGGCCGGAGTCCCCGCCGCCAGATTCGCCAATACCTACCGCCTGATTCTGGAGGAAGCGAAAGAACATAATCCGGAGCTGCGCCTGGTGATCGGCGAACCCTTTATCCTCCAAACAGGAGCCCCGGCGAAAAACTGGGATGAGTGGAAGTCTGAAGTCTGCGAGCGTGCCAGCATCGCGCAGAAACTGGCTAAAGAATTTGGCGCGACTTATGTTCCTTTTCAAAAGGTTTTTGACGAGGCCTGCGACCGCGCGCCAGCCCCGTACTGGCTGTGGGACGGGGTGCACCCGACCTATGCCGGGCACCAGCTCATGGCCGACGCCTGGTTGAACGCGGTGGCGATCGATACGGCGCAATGAATATAAAACTCTCTCCCTGCAACCGCCGCCAACGTCCCCAGCTGCCTGCGATCCTCGCCGATCTGTGGAACCGTTCCTATGTCGGCGCGCACGGTTTCTTTCCGCTGAACGGGAACGTGTTCGAGCAGGCAATCTGGGGCAATCCCCGTTTCCGGGAGGAAAACCTGCTGCTGCTTGAAGTTAGCGGCGTCCCGGCGGGGTTTGTCCATTGCGATTACCTGACCGGTTTCAACTTTCCCGCGACCGGAGTGGTGGAAGCCCTGGCGGTCGCGCCGGAATTTCGGCGCAAGGGGCTGGGCAGAACCTTGCTTGAAGCAGCGGTGGCGCGGCTGAAAAGACAAGGCGCGCGCGTACTCGACTTTGGCGGCAGTTGGCCGTACACTCCCTTTTACAGTACGCTGATCGACGGCTCTGAACGTTCGGGCATCTTTGCTAACAACTTGGCTGCTCTGGCTTTGTGTGAAAAATTCGGTTTCCGGCCAGAGGAAAAAAGTTTCGTCATGCGACTGAACCCCGCGCTCGTGACAAAATTCACATTGCCGCCAGGCTGTTATATTTCGCGCAAGGAACGAATAAACCGGGATTCCTGGCTGGATTTCGCATTCCGGCGTTGGCGTTTATTCGATCATACCTTGCTGAATGATCGCGGTGAGGTGCTGTCGCGCGCCATTTACACGCGGATGGACGGGGTCAGCAATCTGCACGGCAAGGAACTCCGCGCCGTCTTCAGCGTCAACACTCCCGAACGCTTCCGGCGCCAAGGGTGGGCTCTCCTTAACCTGGGTATCATGATAAATATCATGATAACTGAAGGCGTCGATGAGCTGGAACTGCACGTCTACACCGACAACACCCCTGCCGTAAACCTTTACAAAAGCCTCGGTTTTCAGGAAATCGCGCAAACTACGGCAATGCGCCAGCGAGTGTAACCACTAAAGCCTTGCCATTAAATAAATTACAGGTATTTTTCAGGTTTTACTTGACAAGTGTGTCGCGACAGGATACAGTGTTTCTTATGAACGAACAATCATTAGGCGAAAATATTCGCACCATTCGGGAAAAGGCGCAGCTTACATTGACGCTGGTAGCGGAAGCGGCGGGGATTACCAAAAGCACCATGTCGAAAATCGAGAAGGGGCGGATCTCGTCGCCGATTTCGACTTTGATGAGGATCGCCGAGGCGTTGAACGTGACCTTGGCCGACCTGTTTGCCGAGCCGGGGGGAACCAAACCCTATTGCCTGACGCGGTCGGGCGAGGGGAAAACCATTCTGCGCGACGGCAACAAATTCGGCTACGCCTACGAATCCCTCATGAGCGGAGGCGGGGGCAAGGCGGCGCAGGCTTTTGTCCTGACCATCCATCCCGACGACCCGCAGGGTTCGTTTTCGCACGAGGGCGAGGAATTCATCTACATGCTTTCGGGAAAACTGGTATTTACAATAGCCGGGGAAGCGATGGAGCTGGAAGCCGGAGACTCGCTGCATTTTGAATCGCATCATCGCCATACGACCAAGGCGCTGGGGTCAGAACCGGCGCGTTTTGTCTGCGTCTTCATCCACCATCCGCGCAGGGACGGCGTGACGTAAACACTGCTAATGGAGGAACCAAATGGGCGGCAAGCAATGCACGGCAGCCGAAGCGGTGGCGCTGATCCGCGCGGGAGACACGGTCGCCAGCGGCGGATTCGTCGGCAACGGCCATCCCGAAGAATTGACTTCCGCCCTGGAGACGCGCTTTCTGCAGGAAAGCCAGCCGCGCGGCTTGACGTTGGTCTATGCCGCCGGACAAGGCGACGGCAAGACCCGGGGACTTAACCATCTGGGACACGAAGGACTGGTCGCGCGCGTAGTCGGCGGACACTGGAACCTCGCTCCCGCCCTTGGCCGTCTCGCCGTGGAAAATAAAATAGAAGCCTACAACTTTCCCCAGGGCGTAATCTCGCACCTCTTCCGCGATATTGCCGCAGGCAAACCCGGAACCATTACCCACGTCGGCCTGCACACCTTTATCGATCCCCGCCACGGCGGCGGCAAACTGAACGAACGCACGACCAGCGATCTGGTGGAACTGGTCACTCTCGGCGGTCGGGAATGGCTGTTTTATCACGCTTTCCCGATCAACGTCGCGCTCCTGCGCGGCACCACCGCCGACGAAAACGGCAACATCTCCATGGAACGTGAGGCAGGCACCTTCGAGGCGCTGGCTATCGCCCAGGCGGCGCGCAATTCCGGGGGAACGGTGATAGTGCAGGTGGAGAAAGTCGTACCGCGAGGCAGCCTGCATCCCCGGGACGTGCAGATACCAGGCATCCTGGTGGATCGCATCGTGATTTCCTCTCCCGAAAATCACTGCCAGACTTTCGCCGAAGCGTACAACCCGGCCTACACCGGCGAGACAGACGGGGAAACGCCGGAACTGACTCCCCTGCCCCTGGACGAACGCAAGATCGTGGCGCGCCGCGCCGCACTAGAACTGCGCGCAGGCAACGTCCTCAACCTCGGCATCGGCATGCCCGAAGGCGTGGCGCTGGTGGCGCACGAGGAAGGCATTCTCGACCGCGTCACCCTGACTGTCGAGGCCGGGCCGATTGGCGGCGTGCCTGCCGGCGGCCTCAGTTTCGGCGCCAGTTCCCATCCCGAGGCTATCGTCGACCAGCCTTATCAATTCGATTTCTACGACGGCGGCGGCCTTGATCTCGCGTTCCTGGGACTGGCTCAGGCCGACTCGCGAGGCAACGTCAACGTCAGCAAGTTCGGCTCGCGCGTGGCCGGAGTAGGCGGGTTCGTCAATATCAGCCAGAACGCCAAGCGCGTGGTTTATTGCGGCACCTTTACCGCCGGAAAGCTGGAACTGGCGATCAATGGCGACGGTATCGCTATCAGCAACGAAGGCCGCCACCGGAAATTCGTCAATGCGGTGGAGCAGATAAGTTTCAACGGCACTTATGCGCGGGAGCGCGGACAGCCGGTACTGTACGTAACCGAACGCGCGGTCTTTGCGCTGGGCGCGGAGGGCTTGACGCTGACGGAAATCGCCCCCGGCGTCGACCTGGAGCGGGATGTGCTGGGGCAGATGGAATTCCGCCCGGCCATCGCGCCAGACCTGAAGAAAATGGACGCGCGGTTGTTTCGCACTGAGCCGATGGGGCTGAGTTGCTGAGTTGCTCGCGTTTTCTTCGAAAACGCTCGCAACAGAAACTCCCTCTCCCTGAGGGAGAGGGTCGGGGTGAGGGGGGGGGATTCGCTTCGCGAACGGGTAAGAGTTCAAAAAAAATGCGGTTCGCCGCTTTTAGTGCCTTACAGGCGAGAACATGCTAAAAAAAACAACGTTTTGCTTTGAAGAAAAGTGCAACTGGTTAGTTTGCAAGTAATTGCGTGCGGTTTGAAACCGCGATAAAAAGTGGCTGCGGGAGAACGTGGTGGACGAAACCCACGGCACGGGGAGGACATTTACCCGTGCCTGCTTGTAATCGTAAAGAATTTCCTTGCGTGCGGATTCCGACCTCCGCGCAATTTGCGGAGTCGACACTTGGCACATACACAGGCTCGGCGCAGGTTGGCGTGGCAGAAAATATGCGCCCGTGCTGCCGAGACTAACCTGTCATCGCGGCAGGCCTTTCATCCCCCTATATACAAAGGGGAAAACTGGTAACGGGGGAAGCGTCGCGAATTCTAGGTTCGGTTGCACATGATTGGCGAAGATTTTCACTGTTGGATATAGAGGGGATGAGAGGCGTTCCGGCGGTTCAAGGTCGGACAGGCAGTGCTGAGATGACAGGGTTCCGGGCGTTTTCCCGCCGCCTGCCCTGGGACGTTCCAAAGGCTGTCGCCTTTTCCACTGTGTGCCGCGTGCAGGGCACGCGCTTCGGCTGTTCGCCGAAGTCCGCACGCAAGGTCGCGCCTTTGGCGCATGATTGAATATTGGGTTGTGGGCGAAGCCCACTTTGGGAGAATCGAAATTTTCTGGTGACCCCCTCACCCTAGCCCTCTCCCCCTCAGGGGGAGAGGGGACTGATAATAGGTGCGCGGAATACTATAGGCATGGCGAAGCCTTGCACTCAGCAACTCAGTACCTTTACACCGCATTTTCATAACCACGGGAGAACTGGCATGGCGGAAAATACTCCGGTAATTGTTTCAGGCGCGCGCACGCCCATCGGCTCGTTCCTCGGTTCGCTCAAGGACGTGAAAGCGCAGACGCTGGGCGCTATCGCCATCCGCGAGGCGATCAGGCGCGCGAACATCGCCGACGGCGCGATCGACGAAGTGATAATCGGCAATCTCTTCGACACGGAATCGCACGGCAACATCGCCCGCGAAGCGTTGCTGGAAGCGGGGCTGCCTCACGAAATCCCCGCTTTCACCGTGCAGAAAAACTGCGCCTCCTCCCTCAAGAGCGTGGCGCAGGCGGCACTGTCTATCCTCGCGGGCGAGGCGGAAGTGGTGCTTGCGGGCGGGCTGGAAAGCATGTCGCGCTATCCGCACGCCGTTTACGGCGCCCGCACCGGCCTGCGCATGGGGCACGGCGAAATGGTCGACACCATCCTGTTCAGCCTGGAAGGCATGGGGCTGACCGCGGAACGGCTGGCGGAAAAATACGGCATCTCGCGCGCAGAGCAGGACGCCTTTGCCGCTGGCAGCCAGCGCAAGGCGGCTGCCGCGCAGACGGCGGGAAAATTCGACGCCGAAATCGTGCCTGTCCCGGTGCCGCAACGCAAAGGCGAACCGGTTCCCTTCACCCGCGACGAAGGCGTGCGCCCCGACACCACAGTCGAAATTCTGGCCAAGCTCCGCCCCGTGTTCAAGCAGGACGGCACCGTTACCGCAGGCAATTCCTCCACCATCAACGACGGCGCGGCGGCGCTGGTGCTGATGAGTGAAAAAAAAGCGAGGGAACTTGGCTGCGCGCCCCTGGTGCGGATCAAGGCCTGGGCGTCTGCCGGTTGCGACCCCGACCTCATGGGCATCGGCCCGGTGCCGGCGGTGAAAAAACTGCTGACGCGCACCGGCATGGCCTTGACCGATTTCGACCTGGTGGAACTGAACGAGGCGTTCGCCGCCCAGTCGCTGGCGGTGTTGCGCGAACTGGCGTTCGACCCGGCGCGGGTCAACGTGTCGGGCGGCGCTATCGCCACGGGGCATCCCACCGGCGCGACGGGGTCGATCCTGGTGGTGAAACTCATGCACGAAATGCTCCGGCGCGGCGCGGGGACGGGACTGGTGACTCTCTGCATCGGCGGCGGACAAGGCATGGCGCTGGCGCTGGAACGGGTGGTCGGGTAGACGGGTTGATGGGTTGACGGGGGTGCGTTGAATTAGACAGTCGGGATAATCGGGCGCATGCCTGATTCTTGCGCTGATGCGCACAGGTTCAAAAAAACTGTGCCACCCGTTCACCCGACAACCTGCCTACCCGTCAACCCAAAAATATCGAAAGGAGCAACATGAAAATCGAAACCATTCTGGTGGCGGGCGCGGGATTGATGGGGCGCGGCATCGTGGAGGTGGCGGCGCTGGCGGGCTACCGCGTCTGGTGGAGCGACCTTGCGCCCGAGATCGTCAACAAATCGCTGGACGCCATCAGGGACAGCGTCGCGCGGCGGGTGGCGAAAAACAAGATCACCGCCGAGGATGGCGAAAAGATTCTCGCAATCCTGGCGGAAAAGGTTTCCGTCGCCGCCAGCCTCGAAGACGGGCGCGAGGCGGATCTGGCTATCGAAGCCGTGCCGGAAAAGCCGGAATTGAAAAGCGGGCTGCTGGCGAAACTGGGCGCGGCCTGCAAGACAGAGGCGCTGATCGTCAGCAACACCTCCACCCTTTCCATCACCGGTCTGGCCGCGCATTCCGGTCGCCCGGAGCAATTCATGGGAATGCACTTCTTCAGCCCCGTGCCGGTGATGAGCCTGGTCGAGCTGATCCGGGGCGTGCGCACTGCCGACGAGACTTTCGCCGCCGTGCGGGAGGCCGCGGTGCGTATGGGCAAGGAGCCGGTCGTCGCGCCAGACTCGCCCGGCTTTATCGTCAACCGCATCCTGCTGCTGGCCATGAACGAGGCGTTCCACCTGGTCGCGCTCGGCGCCGATCCCAAGGACGTGGATCAGGCCATGCGCCTGGGGTGCAATCATCCGATGGGTCTGCTGGAACTGGGCGACTACACCGGGCTGGACGTGGTGGCGGCGGCGCTGGAGTCGATGCACGCGGCCACGGGGGACGCGAAATTCAAACCCTGCGTCTATCTGCAGAAACTGGTCGAGGCGGGTCTGCTCGGGCGCAAGACCGGTCGGGGCGTGTATCCGTACGAATGACGGGTTAGATCAGTTTCCCATAATTGCGAATAAAACAGTTCCTCCCCGTCAACCCGTTAACCCATAACCGGAGCATAACATGCCTGCCAGAATCATGGCGCTGGAAGAGGCGCTGGCTTTGATCAAGGACGGCGACACCGTCGCCACCGCCGGGTTTCTGCTGCTGGGAGTGCCGGAGGAAATCCTGGCCGGAATCGAGCGGAAGTTTCTCGCGGCAGGAGCGCCGCGTAATCTGACCCTGCTCCACGCCGCCGGACAGGGCGACTGGCACGGCGCGGGGCTGGAGCATTTCGCCCGACCCGGACTGCTCCGGCGCATCATCGGCGCGCATTTCGCCACTTGTCCGAAGCTGATGGGCATGATCGCTGCCGGTGAAATCGAGGCTTACAACTTTCCCCAGGGCGTGATGTGCCGACTGTACCGCGCCATTGCCGCGCGCCAGCCCGGCGACCTGACCAAGGTCGGTCTCGGCACTTTTGTCGACCCGCAACTGGAAGGCGGCAAGCTGAACGCCCGCACTACGGAGGAACTGATCCAGCGGCTGGAACTGAACGGCGAGTCCTGGCTGCTGTATCCGAGTATGCCGGTCAACGTGGCGCTGATCCGGGGCACCACCGCCGACGAACTGGGCAACCTGTCGATGGAGGAGGAGGGGTATGTATCCGAGGCGCTGGCGGTGGCGCAGGCCGCGCGCGCGTCGGGGGGCAAGGTGATCGCGCAGGTGAAACGGCTGGCTCCGGCGGAATCGATCCCGGGGCGGCTGGTGCAGGTGCCGGGGACGCTGGTGGACGCGGTGGTGGTCTGCGGCGAGCCGGAAAAATATCACC
>JAGUZQ010000071.1 GCA_020060765.1 Planctomycetota bacterium
CGAGTCTGTCTTAGGAAACAAACTCATCGGACGATCTTGCCTGGCCTCTTTAATCATTCGCCGCGCCTCCGGGTGTTCGGCTTGAACCTTGAAAGCGCGTCCGTGAGTCCGCGAACCACGCAGAACGACGGGAAATATGCGGAAGTGGTCGAGAAAGTGACCGAAATCGAGCCGGAACGTCCCCTCGTATCGTCGAAGGCAAGGCTCCATCCGCGATACAGTCGGCGGAAAAAGGCTGCGTCATTTGGAAATGGAAAGAGCGGAAATCCTGCCGGAAGGCCACCGGCAAGCAAGGCGGGAAAAGAACAGGGTGGCAAAAGTTGCCACCCTGATAAAACCGCCGATTCATTGGCAAAACAATACGGTGTAAGTCCGCGAACCATCTGCCGCGACGGCAAATATGCCGAGTCGGTCGAGAAGGCGACCGAAGTCAAGCCGGAACTTCCCGCTCGTATCGCCGAAAGCAAGGCCTCGCCCGCGAAAGGCTGTCGTGGCTGCCGCCAGGATATTCGCCTTCGTTGACCACCCAGAAGGGGAGACCGTCCCAGTCGAGCAATTGGGTAGAGCCGTAGTAACTGCGGATGGCGTGTATCAGTTGGAATTTCTGATCCCGGTTCAGGTTGGCGCCTGCGATCAGCCGGTCGCAGGAAACGGCCATTTTTTTACGGGCGGAGAAAGTCTCCAGGCCGTAGCGCGCCACGCTTTCAACCGTCTTGAAATAGCGGTAATACCAGTACGAGGCATCCGCTCCGGAAGTGACGACTCCCGGCCGGAACAAGGCTATGGCGAAGCGGAAGACGGTTTTCTTTTTCGGCGGCACACGTAAAAGGAGAGCGGCGGTGCCGCCCAGTCCGAATTTGAGGTTTTCCGGCGTAGGTTCCAGCAGCAAATCGTTCAGGCAAAAGCCCTGCCCCGGTATCGCTAGGGGGGAGTCGGTTACGATGGCGACCTGCCTGCCCTGACCGATGCCTTGGTAACGGGCGGGGAGATTGTCGAGAATTCGCATGGAGTCGGAGCCGCCCTTGCCTTCGTAGCCGAAAAACGCCAGCCGCTCCTGGGCGCAACTACGGTTGTCTACCGTGAGTTCCGCCAGCACGCAGGGACAGTAGGCGTCTTTCAGAACAGACGCCGGGGCATGGCCTGGTTCCGGCGCTGGCATGACCGGCGAATATATCGAGAAAGCCAGATCGCCCGCCTGCCAGGTGTCGACGCCGAGTCCGAAATCTCGCCTGACCGCTTTTTCCGCAAACTGCCTGAGCGCATTGCGGGATTTTTCCTTGTCGGATTCATGGTAGAAACTCGACCCGTGGTGCTCGGGAGGCGTGAAAAACGGCAATGCCTCGAAAGCGCCGCCGCCGCGGGTTTCCACGCCGATGTAGACATTCTCGTTAGCGGGCGTGCCCAGTTCCACGCCAAAGCCGCCGGTGCCGCCGCGACAACCCAGAGTCAGGCTTGCATGCGCGCCCAGCGGCGAGTGAAAAGCGTTTAAAAATATGGTCATGTCGTCCCTCCTTTGCGAAAAACCAATTCTTTCAAAGGAAGGATACCATGCGCGCGGATCGGCTTGCCTTGATTATTGTCGCAATCGTCAGTACAATAGTCCCATCATTCAGATTCGGGATTTACTGTGCTGGCAGATTATTCTGCCATTTCTGTAAACGCGATCACTCCAGCGCAAGCGAACCCAGGCTTTTGGCTATGTCCACGAATCCCCGCCGGAAAGTCGGACACCAGGCCAGGTGGTGAACCCCCAGCCATTCGTAGGGACGGCAGGCAAGAGACGTTAAACGCCCGAAGTTGGCGAAAACAGTGCGATTCTTTGGCAGCAATCCCGACGGCAAAACCTCAGCCAGCGGCAATGCTACCCGCACGCGCCAGCAGTCATCTTCCCGCGTGGAGATTACCCGAACCGCCGGTGTCCATGATTCATGGATCGGATTATGGGGTTCCCCCCAGCGCAGGCATTTCAGTTTGCCAAAGACATCTACTCCAATTTGAGTGTAACGCTTGCCGTCGCGCGTATCGGCCAGGAACAGCTCCCAGTGGTCGTTGTTCCAGAACTCAGGCAAATCGCTCACCAGGAGCGAAGTCTCGCAGCGTTCCGCCAATTCGATATAAAGCCATTCCCCGTCGTGCAGGATGCGGGATGAAACGTTTCTCTCTGTCGCGTGACCCGTGATTGCAAGCCAGGGAGTAAGACAGACACCGTTTTCCCAGTCAACCCGGGCGGAATCTCCACCGGCAGATGCCACTCGCGGCACACTGACCTCGGGAAGAGTATAAGTCTCGCGGTTGACTTCCGGAGCGGGAAGAGGCTGATAGTCGGCGTCATGATAAACCGAAACCGTTTGCAAGGCGGGGCAAGCCAGCGCCTTTTCGATCACGAGACGAATCCGGTCAGTCGTAACACTCTGGAATCGCTCCAGCCTCCGGTGACCGACTGTCGTGCCGTTAAGAACTTGCACCCATTTGCCGTTTTTCCACGCCTCCAGGCGGAACGCTTCGATCCGCTGTCCGAGGGCGATCGGTTCCTGCAAAGACAATACGTTGAACTGGACCGCGCGCCCGAGGTCTATCTCCAGCGTCGCGCAGGAAATATCGTCATCGGTCGCCCAATAGGTCTCGGGATTGCCGTCCAGCGCGCGTTCCGCCCCGAACCGATCCGAGTTTGCGCGGACGTTGTCTGCCCGCGCGCGGCATCCCGCCGCCAAATCGGTTTCAAACAGTTTATCCAGGGCAACTCGAAATTCATGCAACCGCTTCACGTCCTCCTCGGAAAAAAGACCGTCACGATTCGGCGGCACATTGACTAGAAAAACCGTATTGCGTCCCACGCTTTTGAAATACAGATCGAGCAGATGGTCGACGGTCTTGATGTTTTTATTTTCGTGCTGATGCCAGAACCATCCTGGCCGGATAGACACATCGGACTCACCCGGCCGCCAGACGGATCCACCCCGCTGGCCATGCTGAAGCAAGGCCAGGATATCATTGCCCGACGCTCCCGGCTTGGGAACGCCGTGCGGATCGAATGTCGCCCAGCAGGGATCGCCGGCGATGCCTTCCTCGTTGCCGATCCAGCGAACGTCGGGACCGGCGTCGGAAAAAATCATGGCCTCGGGCTGGTGCTTCCTGACCAGCCCCCAGATGCGGGGCCAGTCGTATTCCTGCTTTCTTCCGTTCGACCCTTCGCCGCACGCGCCGTCGAACCAGATCTCGGCGAGCGGCCCGTAATCGGTCAGGAGTTCCGTCAGTTGGGCGCAATAGTAATCATTGTATCGGGGTGAATCGCCGTAGGTTTTCTCGTGGCGGTCCCACGGCGAGAGATAGAGACCCGCTCTCATGCCGAACTCCCGGCAGGCATCGGTAAACTCCCGAACCACGTCGCCATTTCCACCGCGCCACGGGGAATTCTTCACAGAGTGTTCCGTCTGTCGGCTGGGCCAGAGACAGAACCCGTCGTGATGCTTGGCGGTGAGGATCATCAGCTTGAATCCCGCGGCCTTCGCGGCGGCGACCCATTGCCGCGCGTCAAGGCGGACGGGGTTGAAGATCTTGGGATCCTCGGCGCCCATACCCCATTCCCGGTCGGTGTAGGTGTTGACCGTGAAGTGGACGAACATCGTGAGCTCCATCTCCTGCCAGGCCTTTTGGGCAGGAGAAGGTGTGGGTGGTAAGGGTGTGGGAGTGGAGATATCGTTGGTCATGAAAAATCCTTTTTTGAAGAAACAAATTTGTCAAAATTTACGTTTTGGCAACATAATAGCTGAGATGCTGTAACAGGCGCCCCGCCGCCTGCGCCAGCGTGTTGAATCCCTGGTTTCGGAAGAGACGGAGATGATCTTCCGTCGCGAAGTACGGCTCCACGCAGTTGAACACGGGAAAGTAAGGTGTTCGATTCAGTGTCAAGCCCCGCGTGAATCGATCGAGGCGCACGTCGGTTGCGCTTGGCGGCAGCTTGGTCAGGCGGTCGCGCGCCGTCTGCGACGCTTCTCCCTCGGCGAAGGCTTCGACCCGCCACTCATAAACACCGGGCGGTATCGATGTCAAAGACATTGTGATGTCCACCATCCCGGCCTCGCGGATGCGCAGGACTCCGGCATACTCCCGGCGCTCCGGTTCCAGCCGACCGAAGCGCAGCGTAAAGGTGTCCCCCGCCTCCGGAGCGGACAGAGCGCACTCGCCGTCCGCGCGCGTGTCGGCGAGTTCAACCGACAGGATGGCGCGGCGGTGGCCGACGGGTCGGGTCGTGATCCGTCCCTCCAGGCGATAGGAGCCATCTTGTCCGCGAATCAGACTCACGCCGTCCACAACCCAGCGGAATGGCGTGTTCGCGACCGCCCCCAAGCCGGTTAGGACGCCGAAACGGGCGCGATCGTGAAAGCCTTCCCGCACCGGCGACCAGGTGCTCCAATTCCGGAATAGGTAGGGCGACCCGCCGTAATACATGTCCATCCCCCATGAATCCGGCAGCGCCGGATTCATACAATCAGCAAAGGTGGAATTGGGGAGCAAGTTTTCGGGAACAGGTTCGGCGGCAATTCCTCTCGCCATCCAGAGAAAAATTAGCCCCCATGAGCAAAATGACTGTCTCATGCCACGGGTTCCTTCAAGAGGTGACGGTACGTGCCCGCGTCTCCCGTCTGGGCGTGCGGGGCGATCCATATCCGGTAGTCACCCGGCTCGACGCGCCATCGACCGCATAGGTCGACAAAACCGAGAACTTCGTCGGTCAGAGCGAAGCGAACCGTCCGGCGCTCCCCTGGTGCGAGGCGGACACGAACGAAGCCTCGCAGTTCCTGCTCCGGGCGCGCCGCGACGGAGCAGGCCAGGTGTCGGACGTAGAGTTGAGCCAGTTCCTCCCCGACGCGAGCGCCCTTGTTCCTGATCCCGCACGTTGCACTCGCCAATCCGTTCGCCGAGGCAGGTTCGATCACGACCGGATCGTAGGCGAAAGTCGTATAGGTCAGCCCGTAGCCGAACCAGAATTGTGCGTCGGCGCTCATATCCTTGTAGTGGCGACTGCCCGGATTGCCGCTGCGCATCCGGTTGTAAAATACGGGGCATTGACCCGCGTCGCGCGGGATCGAGATCGACAGACGGCCGGTCGGCGCGATGTCCCCGGCAAGAAGGTCGAGAAGAGCCGGTCCCGCCATGCGCCCGAGCTGCCAGGCGAAGAGAACCGCCTGCACCCGCGCCAGCGCCTTCGGCACGGCGAGCGGCCGCCCGCAGGTGAGTATCAGCACAATCGGCTTTCCAGTCGCGGCGACGGCGTCGAAAAGCGCCTGCTGCTGTCCGGTCAACCCGAGGTTGGCGCGTGTCGCGCACTCGCCGCTCCAGCCTGACGGTTCGCCAAGGGCGAGAACGACGACATCGGCCGAACGGGCGGATTCGACAGCCGCTCCGATAGAAAATTCCTCGTCATCCTGCGCGGTGTCTACCGCTTCGACGACGCCGTCCTGGCGGGTTCGCGTAGCCGGGCCGGGGCAGGCCGCACAGCCTTTGGTCACTGTTACCGCGTCGCCCCAGCGTTCGCGCAAAGCGGCGGCGAGCGTAACGGCGCCGTCGCCGGCGTTGTAGTTGTCCCAACTGCCGACCTGTTCGCGTGCGTCGTCGCCGAACGGCCCAATCAGGGCGATCCGCCCGGGAGAAGCCGCAAGCGGCAGGATTCCATCGTTCTTGACCAGCACAACCGACCGGACTGCGCATTCGTACGCCAGCGCTTCGGCCGCCGGGTCGGCGATGATTTCGACAGCTTCGGGCGGGGAGGGACGCTCGAACAGCCCCAGGCGGAGTTTCACGCGCAGGATCCGGCGCACGGCCTCGTCGAGAACCACCGTCGGGAGCCGTCCGGCCTCCAGTTCCCGTTGTAACGTTCGGGCGTACGTTTCGCAGACCATGTCCATCTCGTTCCCGGCGGCTAGAGCTTGGCGCGCCGCTTCGGCTTCATCCGCCGCCGTCCCCCACTCGATCTGCCGGAGCACCGCGTTCATGTCGCTGACCACGAATCCGGGGAAGCCCCATTCGCCGCGGAGAATCTCCGTCAGCGTATGGCGATTGGCGACGGACGGAATGCCTCCGATGGCGTTGAAGGCGCTCATCACCGTGAGCGCGCCTGCCTCAATGCCCGCACGGAACGCCGGCAGATGCTGATTACGGAGCGTCCATTCCGTAATCTCGGTGTCGTCGTAGTCGCGGCCTCCGACCGAAGCGCTGTAACCGACAAAGTGTTTGAGGCAGGCCGCAATCCGGCCATCACCCGCCGGATCGTCGCCTTGGAATCCCCGAACCTGCGCCTCGGCGCAGAGCGACGCAAGGAACGGATCCTCGCCGCAGGTCTCGCTGACACGACCCCAGCGGGCGTCGCGAGCGAGGTCGCACATCGGGGCGAAGGTCCAGTCGACGCAGTCGGCGCGAGCCTCGCAGGCGGCCGTTTCCTGCGCCCGGCGGAAAAGATCCGGATCGAACGAGCAGGCCAGCGCCAGCGAGATCGGGAAGATCGTCCGCCCGCCATGGATGATGTCGTACCCAACAAGAACCGGAATCCCGAGTCGCGAATCTCGCGCGGCTCGCTGGAACCGGTTGTGGAGTCCGGCTCCGGTCGCGATCACGGAGCCCAGTTCCCCGTCCGCGATCCGGCGGCAAAGCGCCTCGATCGGGGGGGTCGGGTCTTTTTTCCAGACCCAGGCCTGGTTCAATTGGCCGAGTTTCTCTTTCGGCGTCATTTGCGCGAGAAGATCCTCCACCCGCGCCTCGACAGAAAGGGAGGAATCGCGATAGTCTGTTTTCATGCCGAATCGCTCCACAGGATGAATTATTCCAGCTCGAATTCGTAGGCGCGTCGCTGGACAGCCGGAAATACGTCATGCAATATACCGTTCTCCAGCGCGATTGTGCCGTCTTCCAGCAGACGCCGCGCCGACGTAATCCTCGTCCCGAACCACTCCTCGACCGGAGCGGAGAACGGAACTGGCGTTTCCGCCGTGTTTATGCCAAATACGTACCCCTTCTTGCCGTTCACCCAAACCGCGTAATGAATCCGTTCCCGCTGCACCGCCAGCCGGAGTTGTTTCGCCGTAGATGATCCGAACGCCAGATCAGACAGC
>JAGUZQ010000022.1 GCA_020060765.1 Planctomycetota bacterium
GCTGTCTGATCTGGCGTTCGGATCATCTACGGCGAAACAACTCCGGCTGGCGGTGCAGCGGGAACGGATTCATTACGCGGTTTGGGTGAACGGCAAGAAAGGGTACGTATTTGGCATAAACACGGCGGAAACGCCGGTTCCTTTCTCCGCTCCGGTCGAGGAATGGTTCGGGTCAAGGGTAACGGCATCGCGGCGTCTGCTGGAAGACGGCACAGTCCAGCTGGAGAACGGCATATTGCATGACGTATTTCCGGCTGTCCAGCGACGCGCCTACGAATTCGAGCTGGAGTGATAGAGGTAAAAACGTACGGAATTTTCAGTGCGGTGATTTTATTATGGCCGGGATGGCCAAGTGACGGGCGGGGAGAGCAATCTCCCCGCGTTGCTTGCGGCTTATGCGATCCAAGAGAAGTTCCGCCGCTTTTTCGCCGATTTCCCGCGAAGGCTGGCTGATGGAGATATAGGGCAAAAATGTCGACAGGGATGAGTCCATTTCGTCAAAGGTAGCCAGATTGATTAGTTTCTCGGCTTTCGACCGGACCAGTTCGCGCACTACGCCGTTGGCGATGGGATGATTGGCGACAAACAGGCCGTCGAGTCCGGGGTGCCGCTCCCGCAGGCGGCGGCAGGCCTCCTGGCCGAATTCGGGACTGAAGGCTCCATCCGTTATCAGGGAGGAATCGTCAGATATGCCTGCTTCCCACAAAGCCCGCCTGAATCCGGTAAGTCGCTCGCGGGAAGTCCAAGCTGTCTGGAAACCGCTGATGAATCCGATAGTCCGGCAGCCTGACTCAAGCAGCTTTTTGGTGCCGACGTAAGCGCCTTGAATATTGTCGGTAGTTACCGCATCTGTTTCCAGACCGGCAGCCAGATTGTCCACCATGACCAGGGGAATTTCGGCTTGCAGGAGAAATCCGTATCTCTTGGCATCGGAATCAAACGAGGGAAATACAATAATACCTTCTACTTCCCTGCGGACCATTTCCACCAGGCTACGGCATTCGTCTTCCGGATATTGCGGGTCGTATCCCGCCAGGATGGTGGAGAAGCCGCTTTTGGCGGCATATCTTTCGGTGCCATCAACCGTGGTTCCCACCATCGGCGCTCCCAGATCGTTTACCAGAACGCCAATCAGGCCGCTGCGTATCCCGTCGCGGGAAGTATGCTTCAATAAGGTCACGAAGGATCCGCGTCCGTGTTCGGTGCGCACCAGGCCTTCCGCCTCCAAACCCTTTATGGCTTGACGAACCGTATGGCGGCTGATGGCGAAATCAGCCATAAGTTCGCTTTCGGAAGGCAGTTTCGCGCCGGTTGTCCAATGTCCTTCGTGTATCTGCTGGCGGACATATTTGATGATGCGTTTATATTTCGGCCCGGAAAGGTGGACAAAATCATTTAATAGGTCTGTCATCACCCACTCCATAAAACATATACCAATAAGCTTATAACGTATTTCCTGCAACCTGTCAAATACTTTCTGTTCGACAACAATCTTTGTGGAAGTATAATTCTGGGCGATTATTGCTTTCACGCAGGAATATTGTGCATTAATCGGCTCAACCTGCTTGACAAGTGAAAAGGTGACGGTATAATACATATACGTACGTGCAAATAATTGCATTTTATCAGAGTGGGCCTGAAAAGTCGGTTTGATGGCTCTTTTAAAAAAAATACCCCATGTTTAATTCTATTCAGGAGCTCTCAGTCCGAGACTTTCATACACAATCTCAGGGGTTTTGTCCTATGTTTGCCGGTACCAAAAAACTCAGATTTACTCTGGTGGAACTGTTGATGGTTATCGCCATTATCTCGGTGCTGACGTCTTTGCTGTTGCCGATGCTGGGCAAGGCTCGGGACGTGGCGCGACAGGCGGTTTGCGCCTCCAATGAAAAACAGATAGGCTTGGGGCTGTTTTTGTATGTAGACGCCAATGCCGGGTATTATCCTGTGGCCTTCACCAGACCAAATCCTCTTGGCAACACGGAATCGGGTTGGGACGACTGGGGTTGGACTGAAGCGATCTGCACCTATGTCGGCCTTTCCGCCGACCTCCTGACTGCTCCTGATTATAACCGTAGCGTCGCGCGCCAGGCACCGATTTATTATTGTCCCTCGCACGTTAACTGGAAGAAGAGTTCCGCCGATCTTCCGGTTTCATATGGAATAAATGTTCACGGCTCTTCCAGCGGAACCTACGATGGAATCGCCTTCAACTATAACATCGCCGCCAGCAGCCGCCGTCCGGTCGGGGTGGGGTTACATGTAAAAAATACCATGATTACCGCGCCGTCCACCACTTTTTCAGTAGTGGACAAGTGCGGCGGCGGCATCACCACCGACTATAACAATTACGGCTGGCGTTGTCCCAGCTATGCGCAAGTCCGTTCCACCTATTTTGCCAATACAGTTCCTTATCCCCCCTGGATCGAACAGGTTCATGCCAGCGCCAGCAACTGGCTTTTCTGCGACGGGCATGTCCGCCGGTACAAGATGGAGGAAACCGTCGGTACGGGAACGGCTGGCTCCGAGTATTCATATCCTAATCCCAAAGGTTTCTGGACCAAAAATCCCACCGACTGATATTAAGGAAAATTTATGCTCTCTGCCACGCCTGCGGAATCGGCGGCGGTTAACACCGCGATGGTGCCGACACCGAAGATTGAAAACGATTTTTACGACTGGCATGCCAGGCACGAGGAAAAAGTAACGCTGGCGCGCCGCCGGAATCACGACATGGTGTTTATCGGCGATTCCATCACCCACCTCTTTGAAGGCGATCCCAATTTGCCGGGGCGGGGAGAAGACATATGGCGCAAGTATTACGGCGATAGGGCGCTCAATCTCGGGTTCGGTTGGGATCGGACGCAAAACGTGCTTTGGCGCTTGGAACATGGGGAAATGGCCGGACAAACCCCGCGCCTGATCGTGCTGCTCATCGGTACGAACAATCTTTCCGCCACGGCAAATGCCCGAGCCAACACTCCTCCGGAAATCGCTCAGGCGATTTCCCTTATTGTCGATCAACTGAAGGAACTATCGCCTGCCAGCCGGATTCTCATGCTTGGATTGCTGCCCCGTGGCGCTGTCCAGGATCAGTTCCGCCTGGAAATAACCCAGGTAAATTCGCTGGTAAAAAGCGCAGTATCCAAACAAAAGAGAACCGACTTCCTGGATTTCGGCTCCGCGTTCCTCGCCTCCGACGGCACTATTCCGGTTTCCCTGATGGAAGACGGCGTTCACCCCACCACGGCAGGCTATCGGCTTTGGGCCGACGCCATAGCTCCTTTCGTTCCCGAAGTCTGAATAGCACGAATTCAACTTTTTCTGTCAGTCACAATCTTTTTCTGCATGAGGATTTGCCCATGAAGCCATCTCCGAAAAAGCGCGAACAAAGCGGCGAAACGCCGGTAATTTTCTGGCAATCCGATCCGGTCGGGCCGGACGAAACCGTGTTGCTGTCAGGCCATTTTCCCGGACAGGAATGCGTGGTCGAAATCTCCCCCCTGGACAGCGGAGACCCCGGCGATCCCCCCCAGACAACCGTTCCGGATCACCTGGGCGAAGGCGTGGTAAATGTCAAGCCTGTTTCGCAAACGCCGCACTCGCTGGCTTTCATCATTCCTTCCGCCTGGCAGCCCGGAGTATACTCCTATCGCGTCCGCAACGAATCCGGCGTTTCCTCCGCGCGATTCCTCAATAATCCCGACGCCTGGTGGTTGCAGGGAGACGCCGGTCTGGCGGCGGCTACTCCGGGGGGCTGGCTGCGAGCTCTTGGCAAATCGCTTGCCGGAGGAGCAATTTCCCGCGTGGCATTGCGCGGAAAGGATAACGGTACGGTCTTCCTGGACGCCATAAATCCCTCCGCCTATTCGCTGGAATTCCATTTGCCAGTCGGAATCAGCCAGGGAGAATACGAGGTCTGGCTGCATAACGGCAAGGGCGGAAATGCGGCCTGGTCGAGCGCGGGCGGTTTGGCGGTTCAGGGAAATACCGGCAGACCCGGGCCGACTGTCAATATCCTGGATTTCGACGCCGATCCCGAGGGGAGAAGAGACTGCACCGTCTGCATTGTCGGAGCCACGGAAAGATTGACCGCGCTGGGCGGAGGCACGGTGCTGTTTCCGCGCGGGCGTTACCGGATCGATTCGATTCTCCGTTCCGGCACCTGGATATCCTCGCCGATCATGGTGCCGCGAGGGGTTTCCTTCCGCGGCGAGGGACACGAACGCACCTCTCTGTGGTGGCCAGACCGGGAGCAACCGCTGATCTCCCTGCTCGACTGCGCCGGGCACAACCGGATTGAGGATATCGCCATCTACACCCAGGGTCGCCACCGGCATATCATCCAGAGCGAGGGCGACGACGTCACCGTGCGCAACGTCTTCATCCGCGCCAACTGCCATTACATGACCAACGTCTGGGGCGGTTCGCACCATCGCCGCGGTGTTCCGGAAAAACAGACCAACGAAGGCGCCTTGCTTGCGTTCAATGGCGGACGTAACATAAAGGTAGAAAACTGTGATCTGTACGGCTCCAACTATGTGTTTTCGTTGATGCACCTCCGGGGGGCGAGGATTTCCGGTTGCCGTGCGCGTGGCCATAACTTCGCGGGCATTTCCGGCGGCGAGGGGCTGATTTTCGAGCACAACGAATACGAGGGGAATTCTCTCACTTCCAGCGGCAGCAATATCTCGCTCTATATGGGCGCCACCCGCGCGGAGCACATCTATTTCGCCCATAACAAGACCGCACGCATCTTCGGCGGCGACCACGAAGGGCTTACCTTCGACGGGCACGGCACCGCCTACCTCGGTCGCGCGTCTAGCCTGGGAGCCGACGTGGTTCTCGCAGCCGATCCCCAGTTCGGGATGGATGGTGTCCGGGACAACATGCCTTCGCCGATCGGTCTGACGTTGTATGTCCTCCTCGGCCGGGGGCACGGACAATGGCGGCACGTCAAATCGCTTGACGGGCGCGCCGTCGTCCTGGAATCGCCGCTCGACGTGACGCTAGACGATACCTCTGTCGTGACCCTGGGCGCGTTCAACGGGCGGCACCTGATCGTAGGAAACGTTTTCGAGGAAACCGGCCCGTCGGTGCAGCTCTATCCGCCGAATTGCGAATGCCTCGTGGCGGAGAACCGTTCCCGCCGTTGCGCGGGTCTGAACGGTTACGGCAGGCTGGGCTTGAACAAGAACAGCCGCTTCAAGCGCGTGGAACCGTCCTGGCGGCACTTGTACCTCGATAACGTTGTGGAAATAGGCAACGGCTGGGGTGGGGGCGAATCCGAAACCGACCGCTGGCTCGGAGGAGAAGCTTCGCTGAACATCTGGGACTGGCAAGTTGCCTTCTGGCTGGATCATGAAAACTGCGGTCAGGACGCCCAGCTCACCGAGCCGGATCTGGAAAAGCTGTTCGGATTCCCCAATCCCGTTCCGGGGCAGCCCCTATCCCTCACTTCGTTCCAGGTGGTGCGTCGTCATGTGATAGAGAACAACGCGTCGATCCGGGTGCGGGGGTCGGTGCGCGACGCCCTGATCGAGCATTGCGACCTGCGGGACTCGAAATACGGCATCCGGATCGATAACGAGGTCATAAAGGAACATTGTCCCGACCTCGGACAGCTTGCCTTTGAACCGCCGCAGCCGGAGATACCAGCTGGCGACCCGCCACCCTTCCTGTCGCCGCGCGGAATCATTCTGCGCAAAAACAAATTCGCGGAGGTGGAGATTCCCTACTCCGGCACCGCTTTGCGCTGGGCGAAACGGACGGAGGATTAAGGACGGCAATGAAAACCATTGACAGGCGCTCTCTGGTGTCGCGGCACAATCCTGTTCTCCGGGAAGTGGAGTGGCTCTCTCCCCTGACCGTGGGAAACGGCGATTTCGCCATGACGGTGGATCCGACCGGTTTGCAGACTTTCGGCGAGTGGTACGAAGGCAATTATCGCGCCGCACACCCGCTCTGCACGCTGGCGACCTGGGGTTGGCACGAGTTCTCCAACCCCTACGCCGTTACAACCGACAATTACCCCGTTACGTTCTTCGACAGCCACGGTCGTGCCGTACCGTATCTGGCCCAGCACAAAGATTTCCGTGACGAAGCATCTTTTCTCTACGCCAACCCGCACCGCCTTCCGCTTGGTTGGCTCAAGTTCCGGTTTCTCCGGGAAACCGGATGGCAGGAAGCGTTTCCCTGCCACTTTTCCAATTTCCGGCAGGAGCTTGACTTGTGGTCTGGCATTATCCACAGCCGTTACTGCCTGGACGGCCACCCGGTGTACGTGCAGACAGCTTGCCATCCGGAAAAGGATTTGATCGCCGTCAGGGTGGAATCGTCGCTGGCAAAAAGAGGCGCCGTCCAGATCGCGCTGGAATTTCCATATATTGCCAACAATCCCTGGGGCACGGGCGGGCTTTTTCACCGGGACAACGAGCGGCATGCAACTTCCCAACGGGAAGCAGACAAAAAGACGATATTCTCGCGCAAGGTGGATGCGACAGACTATTCAGTCTGTTTCGCCTCTTCGGCTGCGGGTAAATGGGATTCTCCCCGCCCGCACTATTACATCTTTTCGCCGGAATGTTCAGGCGAATCCCTGGAATTCGTTACCCTTTTTTCCCCCGGTGCGGATAATTCCGCGCTTCCGACAGTTGCGGAAACCTTCGCGGCTTCGCGCAGGCATTGGGAAGTTTTCTGGAGCAAAGGCGGAGCCGTCTCGCTGGGGGAAAGCCCCGACCCCAGGGCTATCGAACTTGAACGACGTGTAATCCTGTCCCGGTATCAGACCGCCGCCCAATGCGCCGGTTCGCTCCCGCCGCAGGAATCGGGACTTTGCCATGTCAGTTTTTACGGACGTTTCCATCTGGAAATGCACTGGTGGCACGGCGCACATTTCGCCTTGTGGGGGAAACCGGAACTGCTGGAACGCAGCCTGTCCTTTTACCAGACGATTTTGGAGAAAGCCAAGGCTACCGCCAGGCGGCAGGGTTACGACGGAGCGCGCTGGCCCAAGTGCCTCGGCCCCAATGGCGTGCAACCGCCAACTTTGCTGGAAGCGACGCTGGTCTGGCAGCAGCCGCACCCAATTTATTTTGCCGAACTGCTCTACCGTGCCAACCCGACGCGGGAAACCCTGGATCGCTATGCCGACCTGGTTTTCGCCACGGCGGAGTTCATGGGGTCATTCGCGACCTGGGAGGAAAAAAACGGTCGTTACGTCTTGGGGCCGCCGATCTGTCCCGCGCAGGAATGGCGGGTGAAATATGCCACGGCGATGAATCCCGCGTTCGAACTCTCCTATTGGGATTATGGGTTACGCGCGGCGCAATCCTGGCGCGAGCGGCTGGGTTTGCAGCGCGTGCCGCTCTGGGACAGGGTTTGCGAAAAGCTTTCCCGCCCGATGCAATATGACGGAGTGTACAGCGCGCTGGAAAGTCAACCCGACACCTGGCGCGAGTACTCTATCGACCATCCGACATTGCTTGCAATGCAGGGAATGCTGCCGGGCGGCGACTGGGTCGACCGGGAAGCGTTGCGCCGTACCCTGCATCGCGTCCTTCATGACTGGTGTTGGGACATAACCTGGGGTTGGGATCCGCCGATGGTGGCAATGACCGCCGCCAGGCTGGGCGAAGGCAATTTGGCGGTGGATGCTTTGTTCCTCGACACTCCGTTTGGCAACAACCGTCCGCGCCTGAACGGCCTCTGCTGGCAGGGTGATCGTTATCCTTATCTGCCGGGAAACGGCGCGCTTCTCGCCGCCGTGGCAATGATGGCTGGCGGCTGGGACGGCTCGCCAGATGTGCCTGCGCCAGGTTTTCCCCGCGATGGAAGCTGGATTGTCAGCGCCGAGGGGTTGGCTCCATTACCATAGCTTTTCCCCTGTAGAAATCCTTCACGTGGTTGTGATGATCATTATACGGTAAAGCTATCTTTGGATTTACAAATGACCCAAAAGAGAATGACATGACCAGTTTTTCGCCGCTTTTCTTTCGCGTGGAATGGGGATATTCCATTCTGTATTCGCGTCGGCATTATCATCCCCGTCAGCGCTGGGACGGTCGGATCAATTGTGCCGGAGGCGCGATCCGCTTGCTGGCGCGACTGGATTTCCCGGTGCTGTGGTGGGGTCCCTGCCATTCGCCAGAGGTCACGTCGTTATCCGGGGATTCCTGGACGTCCGTTACCCAGCGCGGCATGGCCGGGCTGGCCGTCGAGGCGGACGCGACGGACGAGGCTGAATTCTCGCTGGCGACCGCGCAGGGCGAATTCCGCTTTACCGCCAGGGAACTGCGCGCCGCCGGGCGTTTGGTTTTCCCCGTCGACCTGCCGTGCGGGCACACCGCCCTGACAGTGACTCTGGACGGTCACTACTGGTTCCGTCCCGCACCCCGAGTCGGCGAAGTCATCGTCGATCCGTCGGAATTCCGGGGAGCCAGAGTGGTCGACTGGTCGCGCATGCGCCAGGCTTGGCTAGAACCCGGGCAGGCCAGCGCGTTTTCCCTCGATTTGCCACCCGGCGACGGGGATGGCTACTGGCTCTTCCACCTCAAGGTGATGACTGCCCTCCCTCAAGGCAAGACGAACGCGTATGCTCCCGAAATGATGGCTATGTTCCCGTTCCTCGCCGCCGTGAAGGAGACGCAGGCTCGCGATTACCTGCCGATCACGCTGAACGACGCCGACGGGCGGGAGCTGGCATCCATCCGGTATTATCTGCGCTGGCATGATGCCGGCGTGCAGATACTGCACGATGTCTGGCTGCGCGTGCCGTCCACGGCGCTGCCGTCAGGGGCGCACATGCTGCGGTTGACAAACAGGCATCCCGGACTTGCTTTGCTTATCGAGCGGCTGGCAGTCCGCTTCCAACCCGAACGCCATCTACATCTCTCGGCACCATCATGGGCTATGGTCGGACGTGAATCCGTTATCGGTGTCCGTACACTCCTTCCCGGAGCGCGCCTTCGACTGGATATAGACGAGGCTGATGGGTACGTGGTAGCGGAGCCGGGAGAGTCCGCGCTCCCGCCCGGCGTGCATGAATTCCGCGTGTGCCTGACGCGACCTAAGCAAGGGGTTGGGTTGCGGGTGAAGGATCTGGCGCATGATAGCATGGCTGAAATGAAGATCGACGCCGTGTACGCCATGGCGGAGGAATCGCCTCCTATCCGTGTCGGCTACGATATGACCACCGTTCCGCACGACGAGAGCGGCGACATGGACTGGCTGCTGGCATACACCCATCGCACGCAACTGGCGAATCTGGTGGTCTTCCGCCCGTTTACCCCGCCGGTCGACGGCGCGGCGTACGCCCGCTGGGGCGAGTACTGCCGCCGCCATGGCATTGGCGTGATGGCGGTGGGCGGTTATGAGGACGGACGCCTGATAGAGGCCGCTGGTGAGGAGTTCCTCGCACTCGGCATGCACGAGCGGAGTTTTCCTCTGTATGCCCAAGACCCGGACGGGCAGACGCGTGATATACGCCACGCCTGCGAACGGTACATCGACTTCATCCGCAAGGACGTTGAGAGCAACTGGCATCACGGACGGGCGGTCAGTTACGGTGACGCCAGCGGCGGTCACCATTATAGCCTGCTGGCAGGCGCGGACGCCTTGCGCGCCGAAACCATGGTCGCGCACACTACAGTCCATCTCTCGCAGGCTCGCGGCGCGGCGCGCTGCCTCGGCAACGGCCAGTGGGGCGTACACATCGCCATGCAGCACTGCTTCCAGCCAAACCTGGAGACGCACCTGGGTGCGTATCATCTTTCCCTCTACCAGGCCTGGATAATGGGCGCGAACTTCCTGTACGAGGAAGACAGTCTCTTTTTGATGTTCAAGGAGGAACGGCAGTGCTGGGAGGACGCACTCACCCGCGGCAAGCGCGACCAGACCCGGGAATTCTACCGCTTCGCCGCCACGCACCCGCGTCGCGGGCATCCGCAAGTTCCCATCGGGGTATTACTGGGACGGTACGCTCCTCCCTTCAACGGATTTATCTGCGGCACCGAACAAACGCCGGACTATCCCGTCTGGGGTCGGTTCGGACGGAACGCGCCGGGGTGGGGGCACTGCCAGCCGGAGAAAGGGTTCCACGTTCTAGACGTCCTCATGCCGGGTGCTAGCGTTCAACCCCTGCGGCAACGCTATGACCGGCGGCGCCTGTTCTTCTCCGGCTCCCCCGCAGGCGAGTTCGATCAGGTGCCGATCGACGCGCCGCTGGAACGGTTGAACGAGCATAAGCTACTCCTGCTGTTAGGCTGGAACACGGCCGAGGCCGCCGATCTGGACAAGCTGGAGGCGTACGTCGATCATGGCGGAACGCTGCTCCTGGCCGTGCCGCACCTCAGCCGACACACGGATCGCCAATTCCTGACCGACATGGCGGAGTTGAACCTAATAGAGCCGGAACGCGTCCGCATGCTCTGCGGCGTCTCTGTCCAGGGGCGCGGGAAACGGTATTCCGGATCCTGGCAAGCAACAGGGGAGGAATTCCGTGACGCCGTTTGCCCCCATTTATCACGCGCTCCGAACCGCGCTCCCGACGAGGATGGACCGTGCCATGCTGTTGCGGTCGACCTTTATGGTGCGGAAACGGTAATTGTAGACCCGGTTACCAACATGCCGCTGGTTACGCGGTTTGCGCGGGGCGCTGGCGCAGTCTATCTGCTGACAACATGGGCTTACCCCGGACACGAGGAACTGGCCGACCTGAGCGGCGCGCTAGTTTCGGCGCTGGCCAAGAAAGTTCGAGGATCGGTCTTCATCGACGATCCTTCCCGCCTGGTGTACTGGAGTGTCTGGGAGTTTCCGGAACAGGGATGCGGCCAGTTGTGCCTTCTCAACACCGATTGGTCATTGGCCGGAGACCGGAAAACGGTGACCGTCCGCTGCCCATCCGCGACATTCCCGGTGACGGTGACCGAACGCGATCTGACAACGATTCTCTGGACGCCGTCCGTGGCTATCCATCCGCAAGATCGGGAACCGTACATGGAACTGCTGGCTGCGGATAATGTGTCGACCACAGTAAGATTGCATGGATACGGGCAGCACCGCTTTCGCCTCTACTCCCGGCGTCCAGGAGTGGCAGTGGCGATAGACGGCGCAGCGCATGAATTCCTGCCGCTTCCCGATGGCGGCGGCGAATTCACCGTGACCTGGAACAACTCGACAGCGGTCACAATGAATATTACGATTTTTTCATGATCAAGTTATCTAGCGATAGGATAAAACCGTTGCACCCAGCCTATTGATCTTCAGATTTCCAATGCAGGAGTCTTACTGTCGACGCGGTAATTGAGAACTAGAGCCGTAGCGCTTCTTCCATGGCGATTTCTCCCC
>JAGUZQ010000074.1 GCA_020060765.1 Planctomycetota bacterium
CGCCCAGCGCAGGAAGATACGGCGTGGATTGCTTGACGATGTATGGAGTTTTTTCGCAGTTCGCCCCGATGCGGAAAGCGTAGTCGAACTTGCGCGGCGGCAGTTTGTCCGCCTTCATCCTTAACATCAGGCGATACCGTCCGCCAGCCTTGAAGATGATGCTGTCGCTATAGGTAAAATAAAACTGCTCCGATTTGCCGTGGAGGTGAAGGCATTTTCCGTCCTTGCCGCCATCGACGATTTCCTGTGCCATCTCCTTGTTGTTCTTGGTCCCCGGCCAGACCTTACCGTTTTCGAAATCCTCGCGGTAGACTATTTCTTCCACGTATGCCAGCGGCCAGTCGGTCGGCTTGGCTATACTGCCGGAAAGAAGTCCCTTCCGCTCCAGATTCAGCAAACTCCATGCAAGACAAATCACGCAAAACCGGACGGTAGTTCCCAGGTATTTCTTTTCTGGAATCTGGGCGGAACGGAAAAGCATATCTCGTCGCCCACCCTGATATGCCCAGAAATATTTATCGAAAAATACAGAGGAAAAATTTGACAGCAAAGATTTTCAATGTAAGCTGTATATCATCAATTAGGAGTGTATATTATGAATGTACAGGCTGTCGATAGAGCTTTAAAATTATTGCTTGCGGTGGCTCAAAATGATTCAGGGGAAGGGGTTGGCGTAAGGGAGTTGGCGCGGATTTCCGGCTTGAAAACTCCTACGGCTCAGAATCTGCTTAAAACCTTGCAGAATAACGGTTTCTTGGATTTTATGCCGGAAATGCGCAAGTACAGGATCGGGCTTGCGCCGGTTTTGCTGGCGGAAAGAGTCGATTTTGTCAACAGGATAAGCGTTTTCGCGCGTCCTTGGATCGAAGTTTTATCTGGTAAATTCGATGAAACCATCGCGGTGTTGACATGGTTTCAAGGGCAGGCGGTGGTCGTTGACTGGCGCAATTCCTCTCAATCGCTATCGGTACAACAAAGTCACAAGGTAGTCAAAGTACCTCACCTGATGGCCAGCGGGCGTGTTCTGCTGGCGTATCAGGACGAGAAAATACGCCGCGCTTATGCGGAAAACTGCACGCATCTATTGACCGGGCCGAATACTCCCGCGACGCCGGAGGAATTGTTGGCGATTCTCGATCACGTGTGCGCTGGCGGTTATGCGGAAACCGCGAACGTCGCCGGTAGCGGCGTCGGCGCGTTTGCGGTGCCGATTTTCGACGGCACGGGCGGGTTGGCGTTTACGGTTTCATGCAGCGCGCCGCTGGAGAGGTTTGCCCGGCTGCGCGATGGATTCAGGGAATCCTTGTTTGCGGCGGCAAGGGAAATGAGCGACCGGCTGGGAGTGAAAAATAACAACCAGGCAGAACGCGTTTAAGTTTATTTTTTTCGTCAAAGGATCAGATCATGAAAGGCACGGATGGAGTCAAGGTCAGGCGGGCGGTGTTGGAGGTGTCGCTACGCCCGTTCGCGAACGACTTGCGCCCGGAAGCTATGGACGCGGCTTGCCGGGAAATGTTCCGGCAGTGGCGGCTGCTGACGAAACACGCGGAAGAAGCCGCGGTCATGTTCTGGACAGCGGACGGTTCGGAGATACTCGACTACGCAGGAAACCTGGAAGACGAATTTGAATGGGCGAAGTGGGTTGAATTCGCGAACAAGACCAAGACCAGAAAACCGCCGTACGAATATATGGAAAACCCTCCCGCGATGACTTACGGCAAGTTGAAGGAAATCGTCGCCCTGGTCAAGAAAGTGGGCAAAGAAGAGACGGGAATCGATGTGCTGGTGGGCGAGACTTTCGATCCCGGCCCGGAGTTCGCGGTTTCCTCCTTCAAGTACGAACGTCACAACGAGGTCTGCGGCGGCCATACGATGGGCGCTAATTCGCTGGTCTGCTGCGACGGCATTCTTGACGGCGACGCACGTAATTACGCCGGTTTTCCCGCAGGCATACCTGACCGGACGCCGTTCGGAATTTTCTTCGGCCGTCAGTGCCAGCACTTTTTGACAGACTTGGGATTCGACTACATCTGGTTTTCCAACGGCTTCGGTTACGGCGCGGAACCGTGGCGGATGACTGGTCGGATTCTGAAAAATGGAATATTCAATCCCGAAAAAGTAACCGCGATCAGAAAGCAGAACCTGGATTTCTGGAAATTATTCCGGGCGGAATGCCCTGACTTTCCTATCGAAACTCGCGGCACGAATCTTACTTCCGGCATTGATCTTGCCAGCGATGGCGTGTCGGTGCGCGACATTTACCGGGGCGGTTTCAACATGCGCGCGCCGGTCAATTCGCCGTGGACGCCGATCAACGGTTTTCTCGGCATAGAGATGGCGGGCTGGATGTCGCACATCGCGGAACTGCCGCCGGAGGGAGGTTTCCCCTATCGCCTGTACGTGCATGACGTGTGGTTCAAGAACGACCCGTGGCTCGATCGCTACGGGCGCGAACCGTACGACATTTATCTGCCTCTCTCTATCGGAAGGCTTAACGAACAAGGCGAAATTGAAACCGCCGATTCGGTAAACATTTTGATGGTTGACGATTCCTTCGGGCAAATGCCCGAGCAGGTGCCGAACGAAACTTGTCCGCACCTGTTGCGCGCGCTGGCCGACAAGCCAGACGCGCCTGGGCCGCTGGTATGGGCGTATCCTTACGACGAATACGAGCGCCGCACCTACGAGCAGACCGGACGCATCGGCGAAGTGTTTAGCGGTGATTGGCTGATCTGCACCGCAGTCAACGACGGTCTACCGCTCAACACTGTCGGCTCCACTCGCATAATTGCGGAAATCCTGAAAACCAATCCTGGGAGGCTGCTGGGCTCGGTGCTGGTGACGCCGGTGCCGGATGCGGATTCGGAGTTTGAGAAATTGCTGCTGGCGCATGTTAAACGCGGCGGCAAGTCGCTGCTGTACGGCAACCTGCATTTTGTCAGCAAAGTTTTGCGTGAAATGCTGGGAATAGAACTCGGTGAGTCTCTGACCGGAGAATTCGAGTTGGACGTCGATGAGATCGACAAAACGAAAAATGGAAGCAGTTCCAAACTTTTGCGGCACGACGAAATCTTTTCCTCAGGTGGCTGGAGCGAGCAGGCTAGGAAATCCGCAAAGGTATTCGCTTCGGGAAAGCAGAACGGCGAGGAACGCGCGGCAGGCACAGTTTATAAAAACGAAAAAGGCGGCGGCATCGCCTGGGTGCGTGGCATCATCGCGATGGAGAGATGCGAAGATAACGGCGAATGGGGATTGCGCATTCCGGGTGCAGACGAATGCTTTCCGCCCGAGGCGCTGCTGCGGATTGCGTTGGCTGAACTTGGCTTCAAGTTCTCGTATGAATCTTACGGCGTAGTCAAGTCCATGCCTATTGTCGGCGGCTACCGGTTGCGGGCGGGGCTGGCCGTCTCCCGTCGCGACAACGGCTATTTTTTCTCCGGCTATCCCTACGCGACCATTGCCGCTCCCGCCGTGCGAATGCGCCTGCCGCAGGGCGCGCCGATATTGGAAGGACTGGCGGCGGAACTAGTCGACGGCGAGGCGAGGTATGCCTTCTCCCAGACCTGGCACCGCGAATGCCGCGTGTTCGTGGAGCAGGAAGCGGGCGAAGTTTTCTGCAACCGCCGCTCTCCCAAGGGCGACCGTCCTGTTAAAAATAGATTATTGGTCGGAGGGCTGGAAAGCGCGAAGGTGCGGTTCTACACCGAAACTGGCGCGGAGGAATATCTGTGCATCCAGCATAATCCGAAAGAGATTGGCGATGGAAAAGACGCGCCATCGTGCGTGAACTTTGAAATCAGTGAAGACGCGACCGGGCGTTTTGTCGAATTGGAAAACGTAACCGGCGCGCTGGCAATTTTCTGGTAAGGACTCGTTCAAAATAACTTATTAATGAGTCAACGTTGACCGAACAGCAACAATCGCACGAAATACCGAAAAACATTCGTCCGTAATTCCTGCGGAGGCAGGAATCCAGTGGGGAAACCGTACGCAATACCTCCTGGATTCCCGCCTGCGCGGGAATGACGATTTGGAAAAAATGTGGAAACAGAATATCGGCTGCTTGCACTTATTTGTAAACGAATCCTAAAGGAATAAAAATGAAAATCGAAAGAAGAAAACCACTTGCAGCCAATATCGGCGTCTTCGGCGTGGGGCTGGACACTTACTGGCATCAGTTCGACGGCTTGTACGACGACCTCTGTGCCAAGCAAAATGTATTTCTGAAAAAGCTGGAGCCGCTGCCGGTTAAGGTGACCGACTTCGGCATTATCGACAACGCGGAAAAGGCGTATGCGGTGCTGCCGAAATTGAAAGCCGCTGATCTCGACCTGCTGTTTGTCGACATGTTGACCTATGCCACCAGCGCCACCTTTGGCGCGATCGTGCGCGAGATGAACATCCCCATCGTGCTTGTCGCGCTGCAACCGCTTGAGGCGATGGACTACGCCAACGCGAAAATTTACACGCAACTATGCAACGACGATTTCTGCTCGGTGCCGGAGTTCACTGGCGTTGCGGCGCGGATGGGGAAACCCGTGCCGCCGGTGATTCTCGGCATGCTTGAAAATGACGCGCAAGCCGACGCCGAAATCGCGGAGTGGTGCCGCGTCGCCAACGTGCTGCACGACCTGAAACGCGCACGCATCGGCCACTTCGGACGCTGCCTGGAGGCGATGCTCGACATGCACACCGACCCCACCGCCGTCACCGCCGCGTTCGGATGTCACGTGGTGCAATGCGAGGCGGAGGATATTCTGAAACATTTTAAGAAGCTGTCGGTCGGTGCTCCCGAGGTGGAAAAAATGAAGGAACGCATTCTCGGCTTTTTCGACACGCCAGATCCGGTCTCAGATCCTCTGACGCAGAAGTTGACCGAGAGTGATCTGCTGGTTGCAGCGCGTGCGGCGGTGGCGCTGGAAATGTTTATCGCCGACAAAAAGCTTGACGGACTGGCCTATTATTACGAAGGCGAAGAAGGCTCGGAGATGCGGCAACTCGTTACTAATTTCATCGTCGGCAATTCCCTGCTGACTTCCGCCGGTTTCCCCATGTGCGGCGAGTACGACCTGAAGACCTGTCTCGCGATGATGATTATGGATCGGCTGGACATAGGCGGCAGTTTCGCGGAGTTTCACCCCATCGACTTCGCGCGCGGCACCGTGCTGGTCGGTCATGACGGCCCGCACCACCTTAACATCGCCGAGGGAAAACCGGTTTTGCGCAGCCTGAAAAAATATCACGGCAAGCCCGGCACCGGCGCGGGGGTGGAGTTCAACCTCAAAGTCGGAGCCATTACCATGCTCGGGATCGGCGTAAAAACGGACGGCAAGTTCAAGCTGATCGTCGCGGAAGGGGAAAGCGTGGCCGGTCCCATCCCCCCGACCGGCAACACCAACACGCACGGCAAGTTCGCGCCCGACGTGCGCACGTTCCTCAGGCGCTGGTGCGCGGAGGGGCCGACCCATCACTTCGCGCTGGGCGTGGGACATAAGGCGGAAACGATCAGGAAAATCGGCGAGTGTCTCGGACTTGAAACTGTCGTCATACCCCAGGATAAATGAAATGGGTGTCCCTGAAAAAATTGAATACATTTGTTACGGAGCAGGAACTTAAACTTGGGCAAGGAATATATGCTTTGTCTGTCAATTTATGAAGGTGATGAATATGGCTATAGTTGAAAAAAGTACGTATTTGCAAAATTTAAGTGTTGAATTGTCAAAAGTATGGCCTGAAAACAGGACTGCCAACATTGTCTGTCATGGCCATAGCGTTCCTTCAGGTTATTTCGGATTTCATGTGGTAAATACCTTTAGCGCGTATCCTCACCTGCTGCATGTAAAGCTAAAGGAACGGTATCCGATGGCGGTGATTAATATGATTGTTACTGGCATTGGAGGAGAAAATTCAGAAAAGGGCGCAGCGAGGCTTGAAAAAGACGCATTATGCCATAAGCCGGACTTATTAATGATCGATTATGCTTTGAATGATCGTTCAATTGGATTGAAAACGGCTTATAACGCCTGGAGCTCAATGGTTGAAAAAGCATTATCTGAAAACATAAAAGTTATTCTTCTGACACCGACAGGAAGGATGCCATCGGCTAAGGAGCATAATGATATGGCAACCGAACTTGCTGAACATTCAAGGCAGATCAAATCCATAGCAGAGAAATATTCAGTTGGGCTGGCCGATAGCTTTAAAGCTTTTGACAATTATTGCACGGAAGGTGGAGAGCTTTCGGATTTGATGTCGTGGGTGAATCATCCAAACAGGAAAGGACATGAGTTGGTTGCGGAAAAACTTCTGCAATGGTTCCCGATAGTTTGCTAACCGGAGTTTCCCATGAGTAAAGAAAAACCGTTGGTCTGTGCCTATTATTTTCGCAATTGGCACCCAAATCGGCAAAATGACAAATGGCACGGCAAGGGGTGGACAGAATGGAACCTGGTAAAGTGCGCCACTCCAAGGTTTGAAGGACACAAGCAGCCTAAAGTCCCATTGACCCACGGCTGCAGCGGGATTTATTATTGCACCAGGCAATGATAATCATGCAGGTAGCAAGCTTTTGCCTTCTCTTGCGCGCGGGAAGGCTTTTTTATTGCCTGGATGCAGGGTTGTGCATATACTCGTTTTTCCTGATTTTAATAGAAACCGGTTTTGGAAAGGGTAGCGCATGAACGCGAAGAAACGCATCCTCGTTCTCGGCGGAGCGGGATTCATCGGCTCGTACATCGTGCGGGAACTGCTGGCGCATGGTCATGAAATAGTGGTGATAGACAACTTCTCCAAGTACGGCTACATCGAGCACGATTGGTATAAGCACCCCAACTGCAAACTGGAAATCAAGGACGTTCGGATGATGGGGCCGGCGGAATACCGGGGCTTCGACGTGGTGGTGTGTCTCGCGGCGCTGATTGGGGGCATCAAGTATTTCCACCGCATTCCCTATCACATCGCCCGTGACAATACGGAAATCCTCTGTCACGCCATCGACGCCACCCTGCTTTCCGCGCCGGAAGCGACGTTTATTTACTTCTCCAGTTCCATGGTTTACGAACGCGTGCAGCGCCCTGTAACCGAGGAGGACGCCCGCGAGCAGCCAGTGCCGATCACCAATTACGGGATGCAGAAGCTGTTCGGCGAATACGTCACCACCGGGGCACACGACGAATGCGGCCTGAACTATCTGGTCATCCGCCCCTTTAACGCGGTCGGCAGCGGCGAGCTGCCGGAAGTCGACGGTGCAGGCGCCGTGCAGTTCGGCATGAGCCACGTCATCCCCGACTTTATCTACAAAGCCCTGGTTTGCCAGACCCCGTTCGAGATTTTCGGCGACGGCCAGCAGGTGCGTACCTTTACCCACGCCCGCGACATCGCGGAGGGTCTGCGCACGGTTATCGAGAAAAACGTCAAGAACGACAACTTCAATCTCTGCGGCAGCAATACCTACGCCATGGGCGACCTGGCGAAAATGGTGTGGGCGAAAGTGAATCCGTCTGTTCCCTTCCCGGGGTTCGATCATCAGGAAGTCCCGCCCAGCGATGTGCGGTTCCGGGTCGGCACTGGCGAAAAAGCGGCCAAGATTCTGGGCTGGAAACCCAAATACGACATTGAGGCTATTCTGCAAGATACGATAGACTACATCCGCACCAACATGCCGACTTTGCAGGAAGTCAAAGCTTAAGGACTGAATATAGTGAAACATGATATCGTGGTAGTGGGCGGGTTCGGGCATGTCGGCCTGCCGCTGGCGCTGGCTTTTGCGCACAAGGGCAAGACCGTCTGCGCGCTGGACATCAACGAGCAGGCGCGCCAATTGATCGCATCCGGAGTCATGCCGTTTTATGAGGAAGGCGCCGAACCTATTCTGCGGGATGTTCTTGCCGCCGGGCGGTTGACCCTGACGCTTGATCCCGCATATCTTGCCGAAGCGGAAACTGTAATTATCATCATCGGCACTCCCGTCGACGAGCACCTCAACCCCGACCTGCGCGCGATGCGGCATATCTTTGACGAATACCGCGCGCAGTTCCGCGATGGCCAGCTTGTCATCCTGCGCAGTACGGTCTTCCCCGGCATGACTGAAAAAGTCGGTCGCTGGTTCGAGGAGATGGGAAAGAAAGTCGATGTGGCTTTCTGCCCCGAGCGCATCGCCGAGGGACTGGCGGTTAAGGAGTTGGAGGAACTGCCGCAGATTGTTTCCGGCCTCACGCCGCAAGCCGAAAAACGGGCGTCGGAATTATTCCGCAACCTGACGGCAGACATCATTACCGTGAAACCGGTCGAGGCGGAATTGACGAAACTTTTCAACAACGTCTGGCGCTACATCAAGTTTTCCGTCGCCAACCAGTTCTACATGATCGCCAACGACCACGATGTGGACTTCTACCGCATCCACCACGCCATGACGCACAAGTATCCGCGCGGGCGCGATTTCCCCCGCCCCGGCTTTGCCGCCGGGCCGTGCCTGTTCAAGGACACGATGCAGCTCGCCGCGTTCAACAACAACACGTTTTTCCTTGGCCACTCGGCGATGCTGGTGAATGAAGGTTTGCCCAACTATATTGTAAACCGCCTGCGCCGCCGCATCGACCTGCACACCCACAGCGTCGGCATTCTCGGCATGGCTTTCAAGGCCGGTAGCGACGACAAGCGCGAAAGCCTCAGCTATAAGTTGAAGAAAATTTTCGCCTTTGAAAGCCAAAAAGTTTTCTGCTCCGATGTTTTCATCAACGACCCCGGCTTTATCTCCCCCGAGGAACTGATCGATAAATCCGATGTCATCGTTCTGGGCACGCCGCACCGGGAATACGCCGACCTCGAACTCCCGGCGGATAAGATTATCGTTGACGTCTGGAATTTCTGGGGCAAGGGCAGCGTGGTGTGATGGCGGAAAACCTCTCCCTGATCGTCCCAGTCTACAACGAAGGCGAGAATTTTCCCGCCCTGGTCGCCGAGATTGAAAAGTTCATCCCCCAGCCTTTCACCATGTACGTGATCTACGATTTCGAGGAAGACACTACCCTCCCCGTGGCGCGGGAATTTGCTTCCACCCGGCCTTGGCTCAAGCTGTTGAAAAACGATATCGCGCGCGGCGTGGTCTATGCGATCAAAAAAGGATTTGAGCACGTCAAAACCGGCCCGGCGCTGGTGGTGATGGCCGACCTTTCCGATGATCTCGCACAAGTACCGAAAATGCTTGAATTATATGCGCAGGGATTTCGCGTCGTTTGCCCCAGCCGTTACATGAAGGGCGGCAGCCAGACCGGCGGCCCCTGGCTGAAGGGACTGATGAGTAGGTGCGCGGGTCTGTCGTTGAAGTACCTGGCGGGTTTTCCTGTTCACGACGCGACCAACAACTTCCGCTTGTACGACGCGGCGTTGGTTAATGAACTGGGCATTGAAAGCACGGGCGGTTTTGAACTGGCGCTGGAGTTGACGGCCAAGGCTTTCCGGCGCGGGGAAAAAATTGCGGAAGTTCCGGCCTGCTGGCGCGACCGCACGGCAGGCGAAAGCAACTTCCAGTTGAAAAAATGGCTGCCCCGGTATTTGTATTGGTACTGGTATGCCATGACCGGACGCAGGTAAGGTTATCCCTTTTCCCCGACTGGCGCGCCCTTGCGGAACGGTCCGGCCAATGGCAGCCAGACCGAAAACGAAGCGCCTTGCCCCGGCTTGCTCCGCACCCAGATTCGCCCCTCGTGCGACTCCACCACCCGCCTGGCGATCGACAGCCCCAGACCGGAACCATGGGTTTTCGTAGTGTAAAACGGCTCGAAGATCCTGTCCTGCGCGCCGGGCGGAAGTCCGGAGCCAGTGTCGGAAAAAGTCACGGTCACGCCATCAGCATCGCCAGCAGTTATGATTTTGGTCGTGTCGGGCGGCAGCGCTCCCGGATGGGGACAGCGGATCAGCAGGGAGCCGGTTCCGTTCAGGGCGGAAAGCGCGTTCAGCCCCAGATTGAGAAAAACTTCGCGCATCTGGTCGCTGTCGCAGCGCACCGTAGTCTCCCCTTCCTCACGACGCAGGGCGATTTCAACCCCGGTGGCGTCGGGTCTCGCCCTGAGCAGCATCGCCACTTCCTCCAATAGCGTTTGCAGGTCGCACGCCACCGGATGCAGCGGGCGCTGGCGTGCGAACCGCAGGAAATCGGAAATGATACGGTCGAGCCGGTCCGATTCCTTGATGATGATATTGGCGAGTTTCCGGTTGGCGCTGTCGGGGGGGAAGTCGGAACTGATTTCCTGGATGCTGCCGCGGACTGACGCGAGGGGATTGCGGATTTCGTGCGCCAGTCCCGCCGCCATTTCGCTGACAGCGCTGAACCTTTCGGCGCGGCGTTCGGCCAGTTCGGCGCGCTGCTGGAGCGAGCGGTCGATGGCGATCATCACCGTGCCGCTGGGATTTTCCGCCTCTTCCAGGAACGACGTCCGGATTTCCAGCGGAGGCCGTCCGTCGCTTTCGCGCTCCTCCAATTCGAACCTGGCGGAAGTACGCGAGGCTATCAGTTGCCGCAAGGCCGCGTCGCCGGGCTTGGAAAAAACCTTTTCCAGCGTATCGCCCAGTTGCAGCGGATGATTGGGCGAAAAGATATTTTCGAATTCCTTGTTCAGGAAAATTATGCGGTCGCTGGCGTCGAACAGGGCGACGCCCTCGGCCATATTCTGCAGGATTTCCTCGTTGAGGCTGCGTTCCATGTGCAGGCGCTGCGCCAGCAATCCAGAAAGATACGCCACGAGAAAGAACGCCGTCACTGTTGCCAGCATCCGCGCCATGGTCGGCAGCAGCGGCGGCGGCTCGGGAACCAGATAGGGCATCTCCAGCAGTCCCAGCCCCGTGCCGGTGAGATACAGGGTCGTGACCACGGACAGGCCGACGGTGGCCAGCGATGCGAACAGGGCGCTGTTGCGGCGGCTGAGCAGCATCGGCGCGGCCATGATCGAAACGAAGTAAAGGTTGACGTAACTGGATTCCACTCCGCCGGTGAAAAACACCAGGGCGGTCTCTGCGCAGATATCCACCAGTACCTGGAATGCGATAAACGCCAGCATCCCCCGGTTAATGCGGGGCAATACCAGCAGATAGCCGAAATTCAACGTCGCCAGCGCGCCTAGGATCAGGTGTACGACTACAGGCCCTATGCGCGGCTCCGGCGAGGACATGCCGCGGATCAGGATCACGCATTCGGAGAGGATAATCACCAGCAGACGCGCCATCACCAGCCACCGCACCGCGTGGCTCGATCCTTCCAGAGTCTTTTTTAGGGCCATGCCGTTGCTCTCCAAAAGAGAAAGAGGCGCATCTTCCCGCGCCTCTTTCCCGAAAACCGCGGTTGAGCGAAAATCTTATCGGCTCTTACCCAGCGACTGCTGCATCTTGAAGATGGGCAGGAACACCGACAGCACGATGCCGCCGACAACAAAGCCCATCAGGCCGATCATCAGCGGTTCGATCAGGCTGGTCAGGGCTTCCACCGTGGCGTCGACCTGCTCGTCGTAAAACTCGGCGATTTTTTCCAGCAGGGTTTCCAGCGCGCCGGAACGTTCGCCTACCGCTATCATGCGCACCACCATGGGCGGGAAAATGGGGCAGTCGGACAAGGGCTTGGCGAGAGTTTCGCCCTGCCGGATCGCTTCGCGCGAGGCGTCGACCGCTTCTTCCAGCACGGCGTTACCCGCGGTTGACGACACTATATCCAGCGCGCCCAGAATAGCCACGCCGCTTCGGAGTAGCGTAGCGAAAGTCCGCGCGAAGCGGCTGACAGCAACTTTCTGGAACAGGTCGCCAAACACCGGCATCTTCAGCATCATCGAGTCCCAGATGTAGCGTCCCTTGGGTTGTTTCTTGAACTGGGTGACGCCCACGAAGACGGCGACCATGACCAGAATGATGAAGTACCAGGAGTTCTGCAGAATATTGGAGATACCCAGGACTATGAGAGTAGGCAGCGGCAGTTCCACGCCCATGTTACTGAAAATCTTCTCGAACTTAGGGATAATGAATACCAGCAGGAAGCCAGTGATGCCCAGAATCATGACCATCGAAATTACGGGGTAAGTCATCGCGGATTTGATTTTTCGTTTCAGCGATTCAGACGCTTCCAGATATTCCGCCAATCTGAGCAGAATTGTATCGAGCTGGCCGGAAGCCTCGCCCGCGCGGATCATGTTGACGTAAATGTCGGTAAATACGCGCGGGTGCCGCCCGAGTGCGGTGGACAGATCCGTGCCGGTGCGGACGTCGTTGCAGAGTTTGTAGAGGCAGGCTTTGAAGCCGGGGTCATCTGCCTGCTCGGCGAGAATGTCAAGACATTCCATCACTGGCAGGCCCGCGCCGATCATGGTGGAGAACTGGCGGGTGAAGATGACCAGATCGGCGCTGCTGACCCTGGGCTTGGGATCCTTCTTCGCTCCGCCCCCCTTGCCTAATGAGAAAAGCCCTGCCTTTTCCTCGCTGATGCTGAGAACCGTAATCTGCTGCCGTTTCAGGGCGGAACTCGCCGCGTCCTGACTGTCGGCAGTGATAGTGTCCTCGACCCTGTTGCCGTTGGCGTCGCGGGCAATGTATTTGAATTTAGCCATTTTTCCCTCCATCCTCCCAGGCGCATACCCAGGCTTTGCGCCGACACGATTCTTCTTCCATAATATTATGTAAAGGCCGCCGCCCTGTCAATCGCAAGAAACTATTACTATCTGATCTCTTTTTTTTCTTCCCCATCTTGTCAGACCGGAGTTCTTCGCCTAAACTGTCATAATTGCAACAACGGAGGTGGCATGATGCCACTTTCATACTCGCAAGCGATTTTGATACGTCAGCTTATTCGCGCTCCCTTCGTTCGCGAATCTAGGGGGTGAGGTTTACCATAGGAGACTCGCGCATGACACTTAAAGGCATAGTCCTGGCGGGAGGAACCGCCACCCGGCTTTACCCCCTGACGAAAGTCACCAACAAGCACCTGCTGCCTGTCGGCAGGCTGCCGATGATCTACTGGCCGATCGCTCGGTTGATGGAAGGCGGCATCACCGAAATCGCCGTGGTCACCAGCCGCGACCACATGGGCGAAATCGTCAACCTCCTTGGCTCGGGGCGCGACCTTGGTGCCGACTTTACCTATCGTGTGCAAGATCAGGCTGGAGGCATCGCCCAGGCGCTGGGGCTGGCCGAAAACTTCGTCGGCTCCGACGGTTGCGTGGTGATTCTCGGTGACAACGTCTACACCAGTCCCTTCGCCGACGGCATCCGGGATTTCGCCGCGTGCCCCCAAGGCGCGCGCATCATCCTCAAGCGCGTGCCCGACCCCGGCCGCTACGGCGTGGCCGAACTTTCAAGCGACGGGAAAAGCGTGGTCGGCATCGAGGAAAAACCTGCGCAACCGAAAACCGACTACGCTGTGACCGGCGTGTACATGTATGAACCCGGCGTGTTCAATGTCATCAAAACCCTGAAACCTTCTGGACGCGGCGAGTTGGAAATCACCGATGTCAACAACCATTATATCCGCCAGAATATGATGAAATGGAGCGAGTTCGCTGGCGAATGGACAGACGCAGGCACCTTTGACAGTCTGCTGCACGCCAGCCAGCTTGTGCATGAACTAGCAGTTCCTGAAATAGTCAAGTCTGTCCTGGAAAGGCGCGCATGAAAATCCTCGTCACCGGCGGTGCCGGATTTATCGGCTCGAATTTTATCCGCTACCTGCTCGCTGCGGAACCGGACGCGGTAATTGTCAATTTCGATGCACTCACCTATGCGGGCAACCTCGCCAGTTTGAAGGACGTGGAAAGCAATCCACGCTATCTATTCGTCAAGGGCGATATCTCTGATCCTGAAAGCGTCAAGGAAGTCTTTGCCAATCACCAGCCGGAGATCGTTATCAATTTCGCGGCAGAAAGTCACGTCGACCGCTCCATCCTCAGCGCGGCGGAATTTGTTCGCGCCAATGTTATGGGCACGCAGGTGCTGCTGGGAGCGGCGCGCGAATTCAAGGTCTCCCGTTTCTGCCAGGTTTCGACCGACGAGGTGTACGGCTCGCTCAAGCCCGGCGACCCGCCATTTGTAGAGACCACGCCGCTACAAGCCAATTCCCCCTACGCCGCCAGCAAGGCCGGAGCCGACCTGCTGGTGAGAAGTTATGTCCACACGCACGGGTTGGACGCGGTCATCACCCGCTGCTCGAACAATTACGGGTCTTATCAGTTCCCGGAAAAATTCATCCCGCTCTTCACCATCAACGCCATGCGCGACCAGGAACTGCCGCTCTACGGCGACGGCAGAAATGTGCGCGACTGGATTCACGTGCTCGATCACTGCGACGGCGTCTGGTCGGCGGCGAAAAAGGGCAGGGCGGGGGAGGTGTACAATTTCGGCTGCGACAACGAATGGGCTAATATCGATATCGCGCATCTGCTGCTGGAAATATTGGGCAAGCCCCAAAGCCTGATCAAACTGGTGAAAGACCGCCCCGGTCACGACCGCCGCTACGCCATGGGCTTCGCCAAGGCCGCGCGGGAACTCGACTGGCAGCCGCAGGTGCAGTTCGAAACCGGTCTGGCCGAAACCGTCAGATGGTACCAGCAAAACACCGAATGGTGGTCAAACGTCATCAGCGGCGAATACCAGTCGTATTACCAGCGTCAATACGGAAAAGGCGGCGTAGTTGGTTAAGCCGTATTCTGGGCAAAAATATTCAGATAAAGGAATAACCGTTGTACTGTCATTCCCGCGAAGGCGGGAATCCAGGCAGAGATATCTTTGCCAATTCGATCGTTTTGAATCAAGAGTACGCCCATGCGCAGCGGCATAAGAGTGCTTTCGTTGGTTTTGGCAATTATGGTTCTGGCAACCTTTGCCGAGCGTTTTGCCAGAGTCGGCAATATGTCAATTGAACTTCCGAATGATATTATTCTGATCATTTACTTTTACGGCAGCTTAAACTTGTTTCACCTCAGAAGCAACGGTCGTAAAACCGTGCTTGCGGCAGCAGTCATTTCGATGGCCTTGGTTATTGCGACTGGTATTTCTGCCCATGTAAATGAAGCGCATTCTTTTCAGTTTTGCGGCATTACATATGATAGCCAATTCGGGTTTTATGCGGCATTGCTCGTCTGCTTTTCTGTTTACTTGTTAATTGTCGCGGTTTTGCGGAGTAAAGCTTGTAAAGATATTTGCTTGTGATGAGGCACAGACTATAGCCTTGACACCCCGTCAATCCGTCAACCTGTCAGGGCTATCGAACTAAAAATAACATCTTATGGTAACGGACTTCACCGGAGGGTGACGATGGCATCTGGAAATATGGCGAGAACCGGAAAATCGTGCCCTTTTGCGTCCGTAGATGGAATATCGAGATACCTGCTGGCGTACCGGCATAAGCCGGAGAGACCCAAAACCTCTGGACAGATATCTTGGATTACAACCGCTATGAGAAAATCATCGTGTACCGTGCTAAACCTGCAGAACTTCGTAAATGCCCCAGAATAAAAAAACGGCTCCGGCCACGTAAACCGCCTTGCCCGCCACGGTTGAGTTGGAGGCGAAGCCCCACATGTGGTCGAATTCGATACCAGCTTCCTTGGGCTTGATAAAAACTCCTATGACCATCAGCGCCAGACCCGCGATCATTGCTCCCCAGACCATTTCCTCTCCTTTACTTACAAAATTCCAAACTGCAAAAAAACGACGCAAAGGTCAATGCAAACGCGGATTATTTCGAACAAAAAGACTGGAAAAAGTGCTCCCCCTGCGGTTCGGTGAAAACGGCGGGGTCGCGCCCGACGATGATCAGGCAATATTGCCGGGCGGGGGTAAGACGCACCTCCATCCTGCACCAGGCGTGAATGCCTTCAAATTTGGCTTTGCCCCGACAGACGCCTTCGGTTCTGCCGCGGTAAACCGTCGCCCCGTCGCGGGTGAAGGTTTCCACCGGCACGGATTTCATCCCCACATCCTCCATTCCGCCATCAAACATGTCCTGGGCGATTTGCACGTCGGAACGCCCTCCACGCATCGGCTCTAGCGGGAAGTCTATAACCAGCGCCATGAACGCCTCGATCGCGGCGCCGCCCTGGGCGGTGAATTCGTAAGTAGGTATGCGTCCGCCTCCGGGAATCGACAAAGAATTGTTGAACCCCCGGGCGATATAATTTCGGGGATACTCTACCGAGAAGGCCATGGCGGGGATTTCGTGTTTCAGATAGCCATCGCCGTAGCCGGGATTGACGGTGCGGTAGACGCAATATGAGCCGATCAGCACAAGCACTCCGGCGACCGCCAGCAGAACAGACTGCATGGGAAAGGGGGAAGCCGGCGCGGCACTCTGCCGGGAGGAAACCGGGCGCATCCGCACCTGGGTTCCCCGGACGAACTTTCCCGTCTTCCAGCAACTGGGGCAGACTATCGGCGCTTCGAACTCCTCCTCTGTTCTGCCGGTTTTCATGCCACAATGAGGACAGGCCAGGTAGATGAGATCCATGCTCATGGTGGATTATCCTTTGCAAATTATAATGGTTGACGGCAAATTCTCAAGCCTTGTCTGATAGGAGTGGAACTAAGCCTAATACGCCCGTTAGTAGACTACAATCTTTCGGAATTTTGTCAATTTTTTTCCGGGACATCCTTTTTCGTAGAGACGAATCTGGTGTCGTGACAGAAGTTCTCGGCCGATAGGAACCTCGTCGAGCTGCTTCCGCGACATCAGCCACAGGCGTCGAGTTATCGCGCTGGCTGCGCAAAGTCTTCTGATTCGGGAAAAGTGTTTGACAACCTGTATTTTAGCGGGGATGCTATAGTAAGTTCGTAGCGCTGTCGGCAGGAAAATTATGGCGGAAGACCGTACTACCATTGATATGGCAAAAGTGTCGGCTCTCGTCGCCAGGGGCGAGGTACGGGCTTTGCTGGACTACAGCTCCGAAGAATATTCCTTGCCGGTGCGTATGGCGGCGCTGGAAGGCATTCTGGAGCATGGTGAAAACGAGGACGTTATCGCCTGCGCCAATATTCTGGCCGGTTCGGCTGAATCGCTGATTCAGCCTCTGCTTCCGGCGCTGGCGGCGATTCCAGGCGATGATGCGCTGTTGGGGCTGTCCCAGGGGCTTTCCTCGCCCAACGCTTTTATCCGCTCCCGGACAGTGAGTGCCCTGGCTGCGCGACCCGAGCCATCCGTCTTTTCCTTTCTCATCCGCGCCTGCCGCGACCAGCAGCCCAACGTCAGCCGTCTCGCCCGACGCTTGCTGGTCGAGCACACCCGCACCAGAACCAAATCGCTGTCAGAACTGCGCCCGGAAACTCTGGCAGGAGTAATGGAGGAATTGCCGCTGGAATCGATCTGGGGTTTTCTGCGTCTTCACGCTGAACCATCGATCCGCGAGACCGCTATCCGTCGCCTGGCGCATTACCCTTCTGAAGACGCGATCAACGCTCTCCTTTCCACTTGCCTCGCCGGGGTGGAACCCTTCTGCGGTGTGGCGCTGGATGCGATAGCCAAAAACCCCGGCATCAAGGCCGAACACATCCAGCAGTTACTCGACTGGGGTTCGGAAAAAATCCAGGGAAAAGCTTTCGGCATCTTCGCCAGCCTTGCCACTCGCCGCAGCGTGGAATACCTAACCGAGGGGCTTGGCAGCAGAGACCCGCTGGTGCGTGAAATGTCGGTGCGCCACCTGTTCCGGATTTTTGGCCCGGAAATCGTGCCGGTACTGATGCCGCTGCTCAAGGACACGGAAGCGGCGGTATGCCGCGCGGTGCTTGCAGCGATCAAGGATGCCCCGCGCCAACTGGTGGAATATCCCCTTATCCTGGCCGCGACCCAGGGACACACGGAAGTGCGGCACCAGGCGCTGATGCTGGCGGCGGAAAAGAACATCTGCGTGCCTGAACTGATGGGCGGCTATTTCACTCATCTGGACGCAAAACTTTCCGACCCGCACCCATCCGGCGATGACCTGGACGATATCTGCAACATCATGGACGCGCTGACTACCGCCAGACCTACTTATCTGTTGCTGCACCTCATCCAGGGGGCCAGCAGCGCCAGCCCCCGCCTGCGGCGCAAAGCCATGGACGTACTGGGATTTTACGAACCGGAATACCGCAACGAAGCTTACGTCTATATCAGCAACGCATCCGACATGCACATCGTCACCACCGTCGCATTCGCGCTGGCGGAGGTCGGCCATCCCGGCGCGCTGGTGCCGCTGATCCGGGTGGCGATGGGGCGGAGCAAGCTGGAAGCGCGGCAGGCGCGCGAAAAACTGATGGCCTTGCCGGAACTGCACGATATCGAGAAAATCTGCGAACTGGTGCGCTCGCCTCATCCCGCGGTACGGCAGTTTGCCATCAACCGCCTGATGGAAATGGGTGACCCCGCCGCCGTCGCCATGCTGCTGCAGGCGCTGGAGGATGGTAACGAAGCCTTGCAGCAGCAGGCTCTCGCGCGCCTGGTCGAGCTTGGCAACTGCGAGGTCAGCGCCATGGCGGAGCGCGAGACGGGGGCGGAATTCGACCGCGACAAGTTGCGCGCCATGAGCGAGGACGCCGACCCGCGCGCCATCGACATGCTGTTACAAGCCGCCGACGACGCGGACGAGGCGGTGCAATACGCGGCGGTGGAGGCGCTGGGCAAGTTCGTCAACGAGGAGCGCGTGGCCAAACGGCTGATGGATTTCATCGGTTACGGCAGCGTTCCCGTGCGGCAACTGGTGGTGCAGATTCTGGGCGAGAACCAGGTCAAGTCAGCCGTGGACATCCTCATCACCGCAATCAGCAACATCTTTCTGCGTTCGTACGCCGAGGAGGCGCTGCGCAAGATCGGCGACCGGCGCGGCTATCTCGCCGTCGTGCGGCAGCGCAAACGGGAAAAGATGTTCCCCAAGCGCGCCAAGCTGGAACGGGAGAAACTGCAGAACCGCTACGGCGCTAAACGTGGCGCGAAAAGATGATAACGATAGGAACTTAGTCCCTTAGTTCGAGTTTCGCACTTTTTTGTTTCGCATATGTTGAAACGTACGAAGTGCCGGTTATTTTTTGCTAGGTGAGGGTAGAAAACATACTTTCGCAAAAATAAAAAAACTTTCGGTCGTCATTCCCGCGGAGGCGGGAATCCAGGGGAGAAACCGCACGCAACACCTCCTGGATTCCCGCCTCCGCGGGAATGACGATTCGTGAAAAGTGCGAAACTCGAACTTAGAGTCTTAGTCCCTAATTCAGGAGACCACCCTTGGCCAAACAACTCGGCGAAATGCTGCTGCAGGAAGGACTGATCACGTCCCAGACCCTGCAGCAGGCGTTACAGGAACAGAAATCCAGCAAGCGTTTTCTAGGAGAGGTACTTATTTCCATGAAGGCGCTTACGGAAAAGCAGCTCGTTGACGCTCTCGCCCGCCAGCCGGGGATTTCGAGTGTCGATCTGGCCAAGGTGAATTTCGCGCCAGAACTGGCCAAGGTCATTCCCCATAGCGTCGCCTCAAAACGTGGCTGCATCCCCCTGCAGATAACCGGCAACATGCTGCAAGTGGGAATGCTTGATCCCCTCGACGACCGTACGATCAACATGCTTAACCAGCAATCAGGGCGCACCATCCAGCCAGTCGCCATTAGCCCCGCCGCCTTCCCCGACGCACTCCGGCGGCTTTACGGCAACAGCGCCGAGGCGGGAGCCTCCGCCGACGACCCCAAGCGGGAAATCCCTTCCGGGCCGGAAATAGACCAACTGGTCGAACATGTCATGCAGGAGGTTTCCGACGCGGAAATCGCCAAGGACGGCGGCAAGAAAACCGCCGAAGCTATCCGGCTGGAAATCGAGCCGACCGATCCTCCCGTCATCCGCCTGGCCAACGCCATCCTCCTGAAGTGCGTCCAGACCGGCGCCAGCGATATCCACATCGAGCCCCAGGAACACGTCCTGCGCGTGCGCTACCGCGTGGACGGCACGCTGCACCAGTTCTACGAAATTCCCAAAACCATGTGCAGCGCCCTGACCAGCCGCTTCAAGATCATGAGCTCCATGGACGTGGCCGAACACCGCATTCCGCAGGACGGTCGGATCAAGCTCAGCCTCGGCGGCGGTACGAGCATCGACTTCCGCATCAACACCCTGCCCGGCGTACACGGCGAAAAACTGGTCGCGCGCATCCTTGGCACCGGTATGCTCAAGGGGCGCGTGGCGGATTTGGGCTTTGCCAACGAGAACCTCGAGCTGGTGGAAAACTCACTCAAGAGCCACTTCGGCATGATTCTGGTAACCGGCCCCACTGGCAGCGGCAAGACCACCACCCTCTACACCATGCTCAATCAGGTGAACGACGAAGCCGTGAACATCGTCACAGCCGAAGACCCGGTGGAATACAACCTGCCAGGACTGCACCAGGTCAACATCCACGCCGCTATCGGGTTCACCTTCGATACGGCCTTGCGCAGTTTCCTGCGGCAGGATCCGGATATTATTCTCGTGGGCGAGATGCGTGACTATGAAACCGCCGCCATCGCCGTCAAGGCCGCCCTCACCGGCCACCTGGTGCTTTCGACCCTGCACACCAACGACGCGCCCAGCACCGTAGTGCGCCTGATCGATATGGGCATCGAGCCCTACCTGGTTGCCTCGGCGGTGAAACTCGTTATCGCCCAGCGCCTCGTCCGCAAGATCTGCTCCAACTGCCACGAGGAGCGGCCGCTGGCGGAACTGGACAAACTCGACCTGCCCACCGACCTGCTGGAAAATATCGAGCGCATCTGCCAGGGCAGGGGCTGCGAAAAATGCAATGGCCTGGGTAACAAGGGACGCCTGCCGCTGTTCGAGGTGATGGCGGTGAAGAGCGCGGAGATGCGCCGGGTCATCACCGAAGGCGGCACCGAGGTGCAGGTCAGCCAGGTTGCGCGCAAGGAAGGCATGGTCTCCCTGCGTGAAAACGCACTCACCCAGGTCAACAAGGGCGTAATCAACATCGAGGAAGCAGTCAAGATCGCGCTGTCGGATTAAGGAGCAAACATGAAGCTGAGTCTGGTCGTTCTCCAGGGCCCCCTGAAAGACACCGCCTTTACTCTGTCGACTCCCGGTTATTATACCGTTGGGAGGAGCAACCAGACCAGGGTGCCGCTTGCCGCCGACGTCTGCGTGTCGCGCCGCCACTTCGCCCTGCACGCCGGGGAAACCGGCCTGCGCGCCAGCGACCTGGAAAGCCTGAACGGAATTCTGGTCAACGGCGTCCAGTTCGGCGGTTCCTCCCGCGGTAACGCCGCGCGACCGCCGGAGATCAGCCTGCACGACGGCGACCGGATCCAGGCGGGCGAGACCTTGCTGTTGGTGCGTTTCGCAGAACCGCCGACTGGCGCGAACGTGGTCGTTTGCCATCCCGATCAAAAGGGCGCGACCGGCGAATTTACCGCCGTGGAAGTGCCCCGCGCGGCAATTACGCAAAAACCCCGCACCTCGCATGGAACCGGAGAAAGCGGCACCAGGCTGATAGACCTGCCGACCATTCCGGGACACGACATGCTGCGCCTGCTGGGATCGGGAAGCTGCGCGCGGATATTCCTGGCGCGCCATGCCGCGTCGGGGGAGTTCCGCGCCGTCAAAACCGTGCGCCTGCTGCCTAATCTCCCGGAGCGCACCTTGGCCAAGTTCGAGCGCGAAGTGCAGACCTACCAGGCTCTGCGCCATCCCAAAATAGTCGGCTATCACGACCACGGCTTTTTGAAGGACTTTTTCTACGTCACGCTGGAATACATGCCTGGCGGAGGACTGGACCAATTACTGAAACTGCGTGGCGGCAGGCTACCGGTTGCCGAGGCGCTGCCTCTGCTGCTGGACGTGCTGGAAGGCATGGCTTTCGCGCACGAGCATGGCTATATCCACCGTGACCTGAAACCCAGCAATATCCTGTTGACCGACGAAACCGCCAGTGCAAAGGCGAAGGTCTCCGACCTGGGGCTGGCCAAGTCCTTTGTCGAAATCGGCGGCTCCCCCTACAGCACCGACGGCGATGTGGGAGGTAGTTACGGCTATATGCCCCGCGAGCAATTGCTGGATTTCCGCAACGTGCGCCCGGTGTCTGACGTTTTCGCGCTGGGGGCAACTTTCTACACCATGATCACCGGAAACCTTGCCTACGACCTCACGGCCTTTTCCTCGCCCTTCGAGATGATTCTCGAGGGAAAGGTTATCCCAGTGGAAGAACGGCTGCCGAGTCTGGAACCGGCTCTGGCCGCAACCATCAATCGCGCCCTCGCTATCGAAGCGGAACAACGCTGGCAGACGGCGGGTGAATTCCGCAACGCGCTGGCGGCGACCGCTACCTGCCCTTGAGCAGCTTGATCAGCACTTCCTGCGGCGAGGGAGCATCCCGGCCACCGTTGGCGTACTGCTCCAGCGACTGGAGTTCGTGATTGATCGCCGCCATTTCCTCATGCAGGCGTTTCTGCCGCTCCCGCAGTTCAACAATGCGCCCGTCGATTTTCTTGCTGATAAATCCCTGCAACTTGTCCTCGGAGGTGTTGCTGAGAATATCCATTAAATCGAAAGTGTCGTTTGGCATGTACCCTCCCCGTCTGATGTGGACGCAACCCCCCGGCTGCCTCCTGTTGCCCAGATTAAATTATTAACTCCGTGCCGTTTTGCGCGCAAGAAAAATAAAGTGATTTGGATTGCAAGCTATGAGATAAAACCCGAGCTGCACCATAAAACCGCGCGAGTGAAATTTGAAGGAGCAAGCACCATTTTTTCAAGACGAGTCTTCGCTCAACGTCAGCGTTGCGCTGAATAAATGGGCTGCAGGCATGACAGGAGAAGAATCAACAGCAATCATTTGAGCGAATGTAATCGAATTTACAGTATTATGGCACGCTCCTCAATGAAGGGAATCAAACAACCAGCCAAGTTTGCGAATTTTCAAAACCGGCTGGCCTAATAAATTCGTTTTGAGAGATTACATAAACCGCCTGTAGCCGTGGAACAGAAATCCAGCACCGGAGAACGCCTGATAGTAGAACAAAAAAAACTTTAATTGAAGTCATCACCCCTGCCTGCCCAACGCCCGCACGATTATCACCTTGCCCGGTTTGAAAGTGACCATCTTTTTCTCCGGCACCATGATATGCTCGCCTGTCTTAGGATTCTTGGCCTTGCGTAGCATGAGGATTTATTATTAATCTTCATATGCTTTACTCGTAAGCTTTTATGGGTATTCATTAGGTTATTTGGCCGAGGGAAAAAGCTTTAGTAAGTTGATTAATAACCATTTGGTTGTAGTATATTTGTAAAAACATTCTAGATTTTGATTGGTAATCAGCATGAATTCAAAAAAAACGAGCCTTTTTTTACGAAAAGAACTCGAAAAAATAGCAGGGTGTCAGCATTGGTATTTCACTTATCAGCAAGCGATAGCGGTCGGCTATGTGGATACAATTCACGCTTACCATGTTAGAAATATAAATTGGCTAAGAGTTTTATCCGGGTTGTATCGGCTTCCAGGCTATCCAGATTCAATGGAGTCAGATTTCACAAAGTGGTGCCTTTGGAGCCGCAATCAGCGAGATCAACCGCAGGGAGTTATCAGCCACGGCAGCGCTTTGGCCTCCCATGGATTTGGCATTTATAACCCTGCAGAAATCCACTTAACGGTTCCGGCTCGCTTTCGCAAGGCAATACCCGATGAAGTCATTATCCATAAAGCATCCCTACCTATTTCCGCCGTTGAAAGTCACAGTAGTTTCATGGTTACCCGTCTTGGACAAACTTTGCTCGATATGCGCAAGGAATTGGAGGCAAAAGGCGAGTGGGAGAGTATACTTGAGAAAGTCGTGGCAGAAGGCAGGCTGTCCCATGAAGAAATGATAAATCTCGGTCTAATTTTTTCACCCAACACGATTTCCGGGGACAATGTTAACCCAGATATCTCCTGTGGGCACATAGTAATGGACGCATTTATGCGGAAGGTTGAGCAACTCGAAGCTCAGTCTAGCAAGGAAAGTGCATTCGATCCCGTATCGGAAGGAGTGTGGAAGATGATATACGACAGGGCGGAGACTGGGAGGCGAAGATCACGGGCGGGGTTTACCCTGGTGGAACTGCTGATGGTGATTGCCGTCATGTCAATTCTCTCGGCGCTGTTATTGCCTACCCTTTCACAAGCAGTCAAAACGGCACGGGCGCTGGTCTGCGTCAACAATCTCAAGCAATACGGCATGGTTTATCTGATCTACCTCGACAATAACCAGAACTGGTATCCCAACGGGCGCTGGGGCACCCAGACGGTAGCGTATATCGATGATCGTAAAATCGGCAAATGTCCCATGGTGAAGGAGAAGACCGATGGCGGCGGAACGATTCTGCTGTCTTATGCCTATCCAGGCGTGTATTTCGCTGGCGGCACCTATATCGGTTTTGCCAATTTTAGCGACTTGAATTATGGCGTACGGCAGTCTCAGGTGAAACTGCCTTCGGAGAAGTGCCTTTTGACAGAATATTGGGATAACACCAAGACCACCACTCGAACCTGGAATGATTTTTCATCACTGAACAATCAATGCGTCATGTCGCTTCACGCCGGCAAGGTCAATCTCCTTTTCTCCGACAACCATGTTTCCTCGCTGAAGGTGTGGGGCGGAAGTATAGTTACCTCTTGGGATGATCCTGAAACCCGGCAATGGGCCAGCGGCGGTGCCGCACCCGGCGCCACCAGATATCCCATTTGGTGCCCCAAGAATACGACAAGTTGGCAGTAATACTTCGAATGATCAAGGGAGAAAATCATGAGGCAAGTACTCTGTCTGACCGGCGCGGTAATGTTGTGCCTGGGGGTGTTCGGGAATTGCGATGCGGATAAGCCAGATCCCGCGCCTCTTCCGAGCAATCAAACAACTCCGGCAAATGTCGTCAAGTCGCCGGACGAACTCGACCGCCTGCCGGTGTCCATCAAGAACGGCACGTTTTACCGCGACGGCAAACCGGTTTATTATACCGGGCCGTTTATCGCGTGGCACAATCCCGACCAATGGATCGACCGGCGCGGGGAATGGTCGCAAAACCGGATTTATCGCGACGGGCTTGACCGGGAGACGATGACGGAATTCGGGTTCAACACCTGGCAACCGATTTGCTTACTGAGCTACTTCATCATGAAAAAGCATTATCCCGATATGCTGACAAAAAAGTGGGCGCGTCCCGGTACTACCGATTATTTCCGCGATTGCGAGCAGTTGGCGAAAAACCTGCTCCGGCGGGTGCGCAGCGCCCCCATCATCATGGATTATTCCGATATCGTCGATTTCGAGCGCAGGCTGGATCAGGGTGTGCCCCCCGAACAGATCCAGCAGAATCCCTGGGGGCGCCATTTCTTCCCGGTCGAACCTGCCAATTCCGCGGGGTTCGAGCTATACGATACCATGTTCCGGGACGGCACGAAGTTCGTGCTGGATAACGGCGGCAATCCGTTCATCTACGAACTGTTCAACGAGCCTTTTTATAACGGTCTCTGCCCGGAGAATTTCATCGCCTGGGAAAAATGGCTGGCGGAGAAATACGGCAACGACATTGCCCGCGCCAATAAAACCTGGGGGACGGCATTTCCCTCGTTCGCGGCAGCGGTGGCGGAGTTGCCTAAAAACCTGGACGACGAGGCCGGGCCGTGGGTGGACTGGATGGACTTTATCTCCCAGACTCTTGCCGGGCATATCCGGCGCTGGGTTGAAACCATTCGCGCTACCGACTCGCGCCCGACGCCGAAACATTTCACCTGGCAGCCCGCCCCCGCCGTCTCTTCCTTCCGCAGCAACAACGCCTTCAACATGACCTATTGCGATTTTCTTGATGTCATGGGCACGGAATACTGCACCCCGGTGTTCGGCGTCGACCCGGGCGATGTCAAGTCTGACAATATCATGGAAATCGGCTTCACCTCCGGTAACGACAGCAAATTCCTCGCCGCGAAGCTGTGCCAGGCCTATGCGCGCGGGCGGCCGATCGTGGATTTTGAAATGCACTCCTCGCGCATCGCCAACGGCATCCGCATCCCGTCGCAGCACGCCGATATCGAGACCAATCTCTGGTTCCAGGTGATGAACGGTTTCGCCGGTTCGGTTCACTATTCGTGGGACGGGCGCAACTGGGAATGGAAAAACCTGGAGGAAGCCAAGCGCAGCTCGCTTTCGGCTCATTACAAGCATCACGCCATGCTGAATCCTTACAATTATCCCGAAGATGCCCTGTTTGGTCTGCGGCGCTTCCGGGAGCAGATCGACCGGCTGGCGGAAATCGTCCTCCCGCGCCCGCGGGTCGAGGGGTCGGCGGTCGGCGTCCTCTATCTCGACCACCAGTCGTGGCTGCTCAAGGGGCGCGAGCGGCAGGGGTACGAACCCTGGCAGAAGGGTTTGCGCACGCTGCATCAGCCACATGACTTTATTATCGCCGAATATCTGCGCGGCGCGGACGACCTTGCGCGATACCGCGCGCTGTTCTGCCCGGTTATCGAATTCTGTCCCGCATCGCTGCGGCAAATTTTGCAGGACTATGTAGCGCGGGGCGGTATTCTGGTGGCGGGGCCGGACGCATTTTCCCACACCGAATATGGCCAGCCCGCCGAGGCGGAAACGTTGCTGGGATTGCGGCTCATCCCGGCTGGTAAGGAGCAACGTGCGGTCGACGTTGTGCTGGCGCGGGATGGCGCGGAACTGGGGTCGTACCAGCGTGCCAACATTGCGACCGCATCAGGCGCGACCCCCTTTGCCACCTGGAAGCAGACCGGAGACGCCGCGATTTACAGCTATTCCGTCGGCCGGGGCAAGGTCTATACCCTGCTGTTCGACCGGGGCGCTAAAACATTGCAACCGGCATTTCGGCAAATTCTGGACATGCACGGAATCACCCCGAACGACGATCTGCTGCTTGACCCTTCCGGCGCGCTGGATGTGGTAAGTACCCTGGACACGATAGACCGGGGCGACTTGCGGTTTCACTTCATAGTCAATTGGGCGGCGATGGGACACCGGTCGCGGTTGGTGATGCGCGGCCTGGCCGGGCGGGGATGGCGTATTTACGACGCCGTCACTGGCGACACCTTGACAACGCCCACCGGTAGCGCCACCTGGACGGGGGCGGAACTGGCGGCGGGCGTGCCGTTGTTTATTCCCACCCAGGAACGGGTGCTGATCCTGGCGTCCCGGAAAGCGATGCCGTGGGCGAGCGGAAAATTGCTCACTTCCGCCGACCTGCAGGCGCGGGCGGAAACCGCGATAGCTGCCGATCGGGCGGCGCTGGAGGCGCTGGCGCAGGAGTCTGCTGCGTATAATCGCAACCTTGAGGAGCAGCGCCTCTGGCGGGAGGTGTCGCCGGAAAATACGTTTGCCGTGGATTTACGCCAGCACGTCAACATGGGATTCCGTGATGACAAGATCGGCGATCAGACCGGCGGCTGGACCGACCAGGGACCGCTGAACGATCTCCGGGAACTGCCGGTCGGCAAACAGACGTTTTACGGCGTGCCGTATGACATTATCGACCCCGCCGCGAACGGCGGCAAGTCGGCGATTGTGCTGCGGGGCGGAGACCGGCAGTATTTCCCCGCCGCCGCGACCAACATTCCGGTGGGGCTTAAGGCGGCGGCGCTGTTCTTCCTCCACGGCAGCGCGTGGACCGCGGGCACGCCGCTGTTCCATTATACCGTTCATTATGCCGACGGCGCCACGGTCGACATTCCGCTGCTGATTAATGAAGGGTGCGCCGAATGGTGGAATCCGTCCGATTCGAACCTGGTCGGGCGCGATTTGCGGGTAGCTTGGACAGTCAAGAACCAGAGCCATCTGGTGGGTTTGTTCACGTATAAGTGGAAAAATCCGCGCCCCGACCAGACGATAGTCTCCATCGATGTGGTCAGTCTGGGCAAGGCGTTGCCCTTGGTGGTGGCGATTACCGGTTTGACTTGTGAAACCGCGCCCCGGGATCCGATTACCGAGGCGGAAGTGCTGCTGGGCGAGAAGCTTCGCGATGGGTGGCAAGCGGTGGCGTGGAAACACGAAAAGGCACAGTTGCTGCCCGGCGACGACGGCTGGACGGTGCTTACGGCGCAACCCCAGCGAGGCGGCTGGGGGGGGATCCGGTTAACCGCCAATGATAAAAATCCGGCTGCCCCGGTGAAGCTGGGCGCGGGGAACTGGAGCCTGCATTACGAGATCAACTACGACGGGCGCGACCCCTTCGGCAAGATCGACGCCAACGTGAGTATGCAGGTTTCGGTCAGAACCGAACCGGCACAAGCGAAAAACGGCGCTTTTTCCCTGCAGCGGGTACCGATGCAGAGGCTGGTTGACAAGGATGCGGCGACGTGGGAAGTAAAAACCGTTCCGCTGGGAGCCGGCCCGCTTGAGCTCAGGGAAGTCTCCTGGCAGTTTCATGGAGAGAACCCGCCGCACGGGGTCAAACTCCGCCGCGTGTTTTTCCGGCAGGAATAGCGCGCGTTGGGAGTGTAATGGCAAGCGTTTCATTCTATTTTTCGCAGTTCGGCTTTGATCTCTGGCTTCGCTCCTTCTTCATCCTCCGCGGATGAATCACCACGGCGTCGTAAAAATCTTCTCGCGCCAGGCGGGTACACCAGTCGCTTTCAAACGCCCCGGCATTCACCGCCACGACCAGGCCGGGAAAGGCGTCATGCAAGGCGTCGGCGACTGCCCGGGCTGTTTAAATGTCAATTATGATCATTAGGAGGTACGAAAAAATCATTCCAATCACCGGCATAAAGTGAAAATGGGGCGCTAGTGAGATAACGGTTAACCTTCAAAAAAATTCCGCGGACAGGGCGGCAAGTTACGCGGGTCTTCATCCAGGGGCGTGACGTCGGCAGTGGTCAGTTGCCAGTCAAGCAACCGGCGCTCTAGTCTGGCGCGAATGGGAGCGAAAGTCGGGTCGGCGTGGTGATTATGCAGTTCACGAGGATCGGCTGTCAAGTCATAGAGTTCGCATACACCGCGTGCGCGATGGATCAGTTTGTGCGTGGCGGTGCGGATCATCACCGAACGGCAAACGCTTTCCGGATGTTCCTGCTGTTGCTTGCGCTTGGGGTAATAGATATTGTGCTCGTCGTTGGTAAGCTTTTCCTCTTCAGGGTTGCCGGTATGACCCTCCAGGCAATGGGCTTCGTGAATATCATAGCCACCTTCCGAGAACACGGCGCGTTTTGGGTCTCCGGGTGCGCCAAATAGTTGCGGAACAAGACTGCGAGCGAAATGCGTATGCCGTGCCTTGAGACCCGCCAGTTCCAAAGTGGTGGCCATGATGTCGAAAACCTCGACCGGTTCTTTGACTACGCAGCCGGATTTCCCGCCAGGAATGCGGGCGACCAGAGGCACGCGGGTCAGTGTGTCATCCAAACCGCTGGGCCATTTTTCCACTAAACCGAAATCGCCGGCCCAGTCGCCATGATCGGCGAAGTGAAATACGGCCGTGTCTTCCACATGTCCGGTTTCATCGAGCGCGTCGAGCAGGCGACCGAAGACTTCGTCGTTATAGCCGATCATTTCCAGATAGGTGGCGTTTATTTGCCGCAGATGGGCATCGTCGAGCTGGTCCAATCGCCGATATTTGCGGATCAAGGAATGGAAGTCGGGTTTGCCGGGCAAATCGACTGGTCGGAGGTCGGGCAGGGCGGCAGGATCGATCCGGCCTGTCCAGTGTTTTGGCGCGGAATACGGGCAGTGCGGAAAGGTCAGAGGTAGATAAATGCAGAACGGCTGAGTCGGCCCGGAGCGCAGAAACTCGATGGCCTTCTCGACATTCGCTTGGTCGCCGTGATCTTCCGCTCGGCTTGTGAATGGCGTGTATTGGAACGAATAGTAGCGCGGGTCGGAAAAGTCGTAAGGATTTTTACCGAACAACCCCCGATCCGAAGTCCCCCAATGGTCGGCGCTGTCGGCAAGACTGGCCGTGGCCAGAAGATCATTTTTGCCTTGCCAAAAAACATAATAACCGGCTTCTTTTAGATAGCGCAGCAGATTGGGCTCGTCAGGGCGCAGGCTATGCCAGAGAGTGCGGTGGCCGCGCACGTGCGGATACCAGCCAGTCATGAAGCTACAGCGGGAAGGAGTGCAGACCGGATGCTGAACGTGGCATTGGTCGAAGCGGGTGCCTTCGGAGGCCAGGCGATCCAGGTTGGGAGTAATGGCAGCGGGATGACCGTAACAACCGGTGCTTTCGGCGCGCATTTCATCGGGAACGAAGAATACGAAGTTCATGGTGGCATTTCCTTGATTAGTAATTGCTCTTATGTTAAGCTCGCTATGCTTATTTTAATAGGTAGATAATGGTTTAACCATAGTTGAAATGATTATTTATGAATGTGAAAAGTGATCATGACAAGCGAGGGCAAGATAGGGGGGAGAAAGTCCCGCGCGGACGATCGCGCGCTCAAACTATCGCACCTCTAGGCAATGAATTGGCCGGGCAGGGGTGGAGTTCTGGAAACGAACGCCTGGAATTGAATTTACATATTATGCGCCAACTCAAGCGAGTTAATCCGGAATTTGTTTGGAATCACTATTGCGGTTTTCTAATTATCAGCGGTGAGGGAACCTTCACCGATGAAAACGGTCGACTTTATCCATTGCGACCTGGGGCGTTTGGGCAGCATTTACCGGGCAAATGGCACAGAATTGAGCGTACGGATGTAAAGGGCTGGTGCGAATACAGTATTTCCATGAATCCGGTGCTGTTCGGGCATTTTATCTCTCTAGGGGGGATAGATGCCAATCGCTATGTGCATTATGCGGAACGGTTACCAGGTTGGACGGGGAATTTTTTGCGTTTGCATGGTCAGTTGCGCAATGCGGGGTCGGAAAACATGCCGCGCTTGACACATGAGGTTTTGGCGCTTTTGCTGCAAGTTCGCTATGCCGCCAGCCACAATTCACATACCGAAAACCGCGATTCGGCTGATAATCTGATTGCTGCCGCAAGAGAGTATTTGGCCGGAGAATCAGTCACGCCGGGGGGATTGATTCGGCTTGCTGCAAAGTTAGGCATGAGCTATTCACACTTTCGCCGCCGTTTTCGTGAGATCACCGGGCAGTCTCCGGGACAATACCGCCTGAGTCAGCGGATGTCGCAGGCTCGGGCGTTGCTGGCGGAAAGGCGGCATCTGGTGCGGGAAGTGGCCGATGCGGTGGGGTATGCCGATTCGTTCATTTTTTCCAAACAATTCAAAAAGTTTTTCGGTGTTTCGCCGACTGCTTTTGCACGACCTATGTGATAAAACCGTTGCGCCAGGATAAGATATTTACTGCAATGCCATAAAAGCGCGCGAGCGAAATGTGATGTTCAGGCAAATCGCTTCAAGCCCGGCGATGTGCTTTTCGGAAAGCTTCGCCCTTATCTGGTCAAAGCCCATGCCGCCAACGAGGACGGGGTTTGCGCAGGCGAACTGCTCGTCTTGCGCCCGAAACAAGTTCAGCAGCAATTCCTCTTGGATTATGTACTTAACCCTGAATTCGTCAACACGGTTGATTCGTCAACTTACGGGTCAAAGATACCGCGTGCGAATTGGGCCGCCTGTTAACAAAAACGCCGCCCATTGGGCGGCGTGTGTTTTTTGGCTCCCCAAAGCTTACGGATTTTATGAACCTAATATCCGCAGTTGACGATACCTATCGCAAGGTGGAATCCATATAATCGCGGTCAGGTCATGGGGATGGAGTTGAGGC
>JAGUZQ010000002.1 GCA_020060765.1 Planctomycetota bacterium
ATAGCGCGCGCCGAGGAATTCTATCCCGCCAGCGTCGGCATGGCACCGCCGCCGGACTGGAACGTGGGCAGCCTGAAATACGACCCGCCCAAGGAGGGCTTGCCGAAAAACTATTGCACTTTCCATATCGCCAACGCCGTAGCGCCCGACTCCATCTTCGACGACCCGGCATATCTGCCGCGCCTGTTCCTGGAACTGATGGACAGAAGCGAAAAGGAATACGGCTACGATATCCTGTATACCGGTACCTGGCTGAACGAAAATCCGCGCTGGCTGGCGCTGTTTCCGGAGGAATGGCACGCCAATCTCAGCCCAAGATCCTCGGATGCGCCGCCCTGGCATTTCGGCACGTGGGGGCAATTCGTCACGGCGCGAGGCACGTTCAACCGCAAGGCCGGGCAACTTCTGCGGGAGAAAGGAGAAATGAAATACCAGTGCCGGTCATCCCACTGTTCGTTCAGGGAAATGCGAATATGGCTGAAAAGGTTAATACAGGAAAAGATCGTTGTTTAAGCCAAATAAACATGACTCATCCCATGAGCATTTTTGACATAACTTTATTAACAATTGCCATTCCATGATAAAATGGAAGATTGTAGGCTTATAATAAGATCAATTCAAACGCCTGGGGGATAGATTTATGAATAGCCATTGCACCAAAACTATAGTCTCCCCAGTTCGCAAGAGAAACTTCACTCTCATCGAATTGCTCATGGTGATTGCCATCATTTCGATTTTGGCCGGAATGCTGCTGCCGATTCTGGCCAAGGCGAGAGATACGGCCAGACAAATGTATTGCGCAAATTCCGAGAAGCAGCTGGGGTTGATATTAAGCATTTATGCAAACGATTTTTCCGGGTACTACCCCTACTGCACCCGTTTGGTTGGCGGGGTACCAAGCAGCAATCCCGGCTTCTTTCCTGGCTATTTTGTCAGTCTGGGTTACGTATCGCCGGGTCGCCCCGCTTCAGGGTCAGGCGGCATTTACTGGGATATTGACCTGCATTGCCCCCTACGCTCGCCGTCCGCAGATTGCGACGTCATGACGGATTATGCTATTCAGGGCACTGCCAGCGGCTACAAAGGCGGATTTTGTTCAACCGCGGCGGGAGAAGGCTGTCGGATAAGCCAGGTGAAACATCCCGGCCAGTTGGTTGCTTTTGGCGAAAGACTGAATAATTTCAAGGCGAATTTGGGCAGTTCTTCTTGCCTCAGAATTTATTCTCCGCAACAGTTCTGGTTCACTTCGGTTTATCTGTCGATCAGTCCGTGGCAGCATGGCGGTCGCGCCAATTACGTTTTTTGTGACGGGCATGTCGCAACCATCCGCGATAGCGAAATCAAGTTTTCCCATTTCAACCTGGCGGGACAGGACTCACCGCCGTATGGCGACGCCTGGGTTGCGGATTTCGACCAGGCGCGCATCCTGGGTCTGTATCCTTGATTACGATAACGTTGTTTAACTTACTGCTTCTGGGAGAAACTAATGAGAAAACTGCTGGTGGCTTCATGTTTGCTGGGCTGGCTGATTACGGTTCCGGTCAATGCGTTCGGACTGGATGTAATCACCATGCCGCCGGTCAAGGCGGTGGTGATTGATGGAGACTTGACTGACGCGGCGTGGAGCCAGGCGGAAAAGGTGACGGCTTTCTATCAGTGGAAAGGCGAAACCGGCGACCAGCAGACGGAAATGCTGACCTGCCACGATGAGCACTTCCTGTATTTCGGTTTTACGTGCCGCAATCCCCGGCTGAAATATCTGTCCGCCAAGAAGTTCCCCCACGACGGGCCGGTATTTAACGACGAATCGGTGGAAGTGCTTATCCGACCGTCCGGCGCCGAGAACCGCTATTTTCATTTTGCTTTGAGTATCGAGAATACCGCTTTTGAAACCGAAACCGTGGGCAACGAAGTGCATACTTATTTTTACGGACCCTGGCGCTATGCGACCAAACGTGGAGCCGATGCCTGGACAGCGGAAATCGCGATTCCCGTTTTCATTTTCAAGACTGCCGATCTGTCGTCCCTCTCGCTCAACGTTGTCCGCAATTTCGCAGAGATTCTGCTGGATGTTGACGATTCGGTGCTGGAGGAAAAAATCCGTCCGCTGCTGCTGAATCCCAACGTCGCCAGCGCGCACGACCTGGGCGCATTTATCCCAGTAAAAAACCTGGCTAAAGTAAGTTTCTCCACTCCCTTCATGCCGCGCATAAAGTGGAGCAAGCTGGGGGAAGTAGCGCTGAAATATGGGGGATTGTTCTATGACCTGGGGCTGGTGCTGGATAACGCGGAGGCGCTGCCGGGTGAAGTAAAACTACTGATCCGCGAAGAACAGGGTGGCCAGGCCGAGGTCAGACATTCAGAAACCATAATGATTAAGGAGCGCACGAAGCTGGCACTGGAAATTCCTTTGGCCGACTTCCGCGAAAAAACCATCAAAGGCGTGCTGGTCGATCCTCAAACCGGCAGCATCCTCTTTGAAACCATTCTGGGCGACAGTTCGGCTTTCAAGGTGATAAAAGAAGCGTTTACGGAATTGAATTACTACAGTTCCGAACCGGCGGCACGCATCAAGGTGACATTTGGCATCGCCCCGCGTAATTTCGGCGATACCGTGCTGCGGGTGAAACTGAAGGACAAAGTGGCGGCGGAAATCGCCAATCCCCCTGCCGACAGCCTGGTTGAAATACCCCTGCCCAGCCTTCCGCAAGGGGAAAACCTGCTTACGCTGGTATTGACCAGCACCCAGGGCAAGGAACTGGGACAGGCTACCGTGCGGCTGTCAAAGATAGAACCGCAGCCCGGCGAAACGAAAATCGACCGCTTCCGGGGTCAGCTTATCAAGCATGGCCAGCCGTTCTTCCCCATTGCCTTGTTTACCCACTATGTCACCGGTGCCGATGAATTCATGTTCAAGGCGCTGACGGAAACCGGTTTCAACACCCTCCACCGCCTGGGTGGACTGAACCAGTATGAATGGCGAAGCGGCGTGGAAGACTATGCCGCGGTGCTGGAGAATGCGCGGAAATACCAGTTGCAGATTATCAATATGCCTGACATCAGCCCTGACCTGATCAAGGACAAGCCTTTTGCGGAGCGGCTGAAATTGCAGATGGAGGTGTATGATAAAAAAGAGCAACTCATCAGGCGGGAAATAGAGATGGGGCGGGCGCATCCGAATCTGCTGGCGTATTACGGCGTGGATGAGCCTAATCTGGTCAATCCGGAAATCCGCGTCAAGGTCGCAAATCGTTTTTTTGACACGGTCAGCCAGCACGATCCCCATCATCCCATCATGCAGCTCTACGCGAGGTATATTCCGCCGGGCGACCAGTGGACGCAATACGGGGAAATGCTGGGCTTTGATATTTATCCCCGTCCCGGCTGGCGCGCACCCTATTCGCGGGTCGGCGAGTACACGCTGTCCTGTCTGCCGGATTTGCAACGCCGGGCCGAGGCCGTCCACCAGGCCACTTTTTTCATCCCCATTCTCAGAGACGGTGCCATGGTCTGGGCGAGAATGCCGATCCCCCTGACCGATACACAGACCATGAACCAGACTTACCTGGCCTTGATTCTCGGGAACAAGGGGCTGCTGTATTACGAATTAGACGGCATGGCGTTCCGGTGGGAGTTGATGAAGGAACTCTGCGGAAAGGTACGGGAGTTTTCTCCGGCACTGCTGAACGACGCAGTTGCCCAGGAGCTGTCCTATGCGCCGGGAACCGTGGATACGGAGAAGAAGATATTTCCTCCTGCGCTCATGGCGTTTTTCAAATATCCGGCAGACGACTCCTATCTGCTGCTAATGGCTAACGCCAGGGATTACGCGGTAGGAACTTCCCTGCAAATCGCCGGGGTGAAAGCCACCGAATTGCTGCATAGCTCCTTGTCCGCCACGACGCCTGACAACCTGGCAACCGATAAACTGGAACCGTGCGGTGTGCGGGCGTGGAAACTGCGCTTTGCCACTCCTCCCGCCACGATTAAAGCCGCGCTCAAGCTGGAGGAGTTCCGCGTCGAGAAATTACAGATCGTGAACCTGCCGCTTTATACCGGGCAACTGCGGCAGGCGCATAACTGTTTTCCCAATCCCTGTTTCGCGCACCAAACGATCAAAGGTTTGCCGGATTTCTTTTCCCCCAGCAAAATCAAAGACCCCGCCGCCGGACAGCCCGGCAGCACCTGGTATCTCGATGAGGCGGAAACCTGGCAAGGAAAACCGTCTCTGAAAATGACAAACACCAAGCCCTTTCCCGCGTTTGGCGTGCCGAACACGTCAAATACCAACACGCTGTTTTATCCGCCGCAAGCCGCCAGGGAAATGACGTTTTCGTTTTATGCGAAAGCGGCCAAAGAGGGCGATCAACTGTTCATCGTGCTGCTGGGCGTCGACCGTAAAACTTTTACACTGACCACGGAATGGACTCGCTATTCCTTTACTTTCCAGACAGATGGTTCCGAGCAGATTCGGGTTATCATCAAACCGCCGGAATTATCCTCGGCCTGGTTCAACGGTTTCCAGGCCGAAACCGGCGGCGTTGCTACTGAATTCGAGGATAACAGCGACTATGTTTACTAAATTGGCGGGATTGATGGCGTTGCTGGTCGCGACCGGTGCGGTTACAAACACGCTGGCCTTGCCGGAATGGCGGCAGGAAAGCGCAGGGGAATACCTGGCGACGACCGTCATCACACCTGAGGCCAATCAAACTTTCGTGTTCTCGGGAAAGGTGATGTTCCGGGACGAGCACAACGACGGCACGCACAAAGTGTTGGTCGGCGTCAAGGGTTTCGACGCGGACGGTCGCTATCTGGCGGCGCGCAATTGCAACCCTTGCGGCAGTTTCGGTACCTCAAGCCTGTTAAAAAACGCGGTAAAAGGTGAGGCGTTTATTTATCTTGCGGATAATGGAAAGGATTGGTTGAGTCTCAAGGACAAGGTGATTGCCTTCAATATCAAGGCTGACACGTCAGATCTGCCGAATTTTGACTTGTCGCCGCTGGTCACGGCGGCGGAACAAAGCGAAGGCGGGTTCAAGCTTTTCTTCGCCGCCGGGTTGGAGCGCGACTATCCCGCGCAGACGCCGGTCAGGGTGCATAACCTTGGCGGCTACCAATATTTCGGCGTTTTCGAGTATGAGGAAGATCAGGTCGACGAATGGCTGCCATTCAACGTCACGTTTGTCGCAAGAAACTTGCGTCCCGGCACGGTGACATTCCAGCCGGTCATCATCGGGCGGGGGCAGGTCGCAGAGCAGTCGTTCCGGTTCAAGGATATAAGCTTGTCTATCCGTGCCGAGGAATAGCGCTAATCTAATTCCGGTCCCAGCGCGCCAAAGCCCCAGACCGTTTTTGTCGGCTCTACCCGATCACCCATAGCCACCGGATCAGGCGTAAGCTTTTCCGCCAGCCGCAGGCAGGCTTCCCTGATCTTGCTTCCGGCAGCTACCTCCAAGTTGGAATAGTTGCTGAGTACGGTTTCGTAGCCGCCGCCGGTTTCCGGGTCGAATGCGTCCTCGGTCGGGACGTAGCCGCAGTGGCCGTTAGCCAGTCCCACGACAAAGGTGTGGGGAAAATTCGAGCGCGCCTTGATGTCCAGGCCGAACTGGCAGAAGTATTCGGCGGGATTGGCCAGCAGAACCGCGGAACCGATCTGCAATGCCTGGATTTCGATTTCCTTTTCCGGTGACAGTGCGCGCGCGTAATCCAGCAGCAGTCGCTCCTTGGCGAAATGGAACTGCGCGGTTTTTTCCGGCGCGTCGATCATTTCCTCGCAAATCCGGCGGCATTCTACCAAGCTTGCCGGGGACGGTTCGCGCAGCTTCAGCTTGATATTTTCCGACAGAGTCGCCATTGTGCAACGCTCCGTCGCTTCGGCGGTGAACAGCGTTTTCAACACTTCCGCGCCGACCCGTGTGCCGACGTGGCGTGACCATTTTTCTCCGAATTCGTGCTGGCGCAGCGACTGGTTGTCGACCTGGGTAACGTCGCCGCTGGCGCCGTTCAGAAACACCACGTTAGCCTGCGTGCCCATGACGCCCCGCACCGTCTGCTCCAGGTAATAAATCCAGTCCGCCGACACTTCCGCGCCGTGACAAGTCGCATGACAGGCGTAATTCACGATGCAGCCAAGCAGCCGGTCACCGTCCCAGGCAGCGATCACTCCTACCTCGGGGTCAATCGGTCCGGCGGGGCGGTCGATCTGCGCGTTCCCCTTGCCCGGATGGGTAACGGTTTTTCCGTTTTTCAGGCAGAAACGTCGGTTGAAAGCGGCCTGGTCTTCGCGGCCGGAACCGATAGCCAGGCGCGCTTCTTTCTTGGCTTGATCAGCCATGCCGACGGCGGTCGCGATCTGCCGGATCACGTGGCGCTCGTAGTCGACATTAAGGCTGATGCTTTCCTCCAGCGCCAGACGTCGGATAAAAGGTGGCGCGGATTTCATCTCCTCCGCGCAGGCTCCCCACAGCGGCCCGCCGGAGTGTGTGTGGCTGGCGGCAATGAGAATATTCGTTCCCGCGATGCCGCAAGCCGCCTGAACCGCGTCCCGCGCCAGCCGCACGGTTTCCCGCCCGATGATGCAGGTGTCCACGCCCACTATCGCCAGCCGTTCCGTCCCGTTATCCAGCACGCAGGCCCTGACTTTCAGGGGATCGTGAATTCTGGTATGGAAGAGCTTGTGATAAGTGGCCGGACGCTCCATGCCCAGCGCCGGGGTAATGTCGGTTTCGTAAAAGCCTGTTTTGAACAAATGTTTTCCTCCCGTCGTAACCGATAGAATCAGAATGCGGGCTAAGGCTCTTCCATGCCATGCTTGGGTCGCATGCTTTCTCCCGTGCAATGACCGCAATCCATGTTGCCAAATTACTGCTGGCGTTTATCCCCCAACCGCGCCTGCATAAACCTTACATACTCCATATCCCGCCGCGCGGCAATCACGCCGTCGCCACTGCACGGATATTCGATCGCCACCATACCGGAACGCAAACATGTCCGCAAGCCTGTCATGATTTCCATCTGGTCGACGTGTCCTTCTTCCAGGCGCGTTACGACCATGTGGCTATGAGGCATTTTCAGCAGGTTCTTCAAATGCGCGTAATAGATTTTGTCATTCAATAGATTGAACGCATCGGAAATCGTGCCGCCGTTTTCGTTCAGGAAAACATTGGCTGCGTCGTAGTTGATGCCGATAGCATCGTGGGGGACGAGATCGAGCAGTTTCCGGCAGGCGGCGGGTGTGTCGTGCAGATAGCCATGATGGGTTTCGATTACCAGCACGGCACCGACGCTGGCCGCCGCGTCGCCCAAAGTGCGCAGGTGAACGGCATTTCTGGCATAGTCTTCCTCAGTTGCCTGCGCGCTACCAGTGGTGTGTGGTTCGCCGCCTGGGTTCGCCAAGCCGTCGGTATAGAAATTCATGACGCGGGTGCCACATTCGCGTGCAGCCCACTCCATGAATTTGATTCTGACATCGATCTCCGTCGCCACTTCGTCGGGCTGGCCCCGCGACAGCCTGATCCCACCGATGCTAAAAACGATTTCCTTATCAGGGTGGGCTTGTTTAAATGCGGCTGCCTTGCGGAAATATGTCGCCTCATCCGGTTCGTAGGTTCTAACCAGCCGGTGAATCTCTACCCCGTCGTAGCCGTATTCCAAGGCCAGTCTGAAAAGGTTATCGAGTCCACGTTTGGCGTAGGTTTGATGCAGCAATACTTTCATGAGGTTCCCTTTCACTGAGGTTGACTATGGTCGGTTGCGAACAAGGTCGATTCGTCGGGTCATGGATAGATAGCTGGCAGTGCGCGACCGACCGCAATGCTTTGGCGGGCAAGGTCGAGAATGTGCACGGGACGTCGCGCCCATTCCGGGGTAATGGTCAAGCGCGTGTCCTGTACGATATAATCCCTGACTTCGTCGTAAAAGCATTGCCATTGGTCGGATAAATTCGAGCCTGATTCCGTGATGATCTGATCGCCTACCCGGCGATGGATTTTCCAGCCAGAGGGCTCCGATACGAAGGTGCCTTCTGTGCCGGTGACTTCGATCAGGCCGCGTTCCGTTCGTTTGGGCAGGCAATCCACTTTTGAAACGTTTAGCATCACCCAGACACCGTTATCAAACCTGGCCGTAAGCTGGAATTCATCCTCCACCACGTCCGCGCCCCATCTGGTCGTCGTGTGGTGCAGGCCACTGTGCGCATAGCCCGCAACTTCGACCAGATTGCCGTCCACCAATTGCAACGCGGCTTCCAGCAGGTGTACGCCCCAATCGTAGGCGATACCGCCGGAAAGCTTGCGATTACTCCGCCATGAATCATCCAACTGGCAAATCACGCGGGGATGCAGTTCGATCCTGATGATTTTTCCAATCGCGCGTTCCTGTCCGACTTTTTTCACCAGTTGCAGCGTGTCGCCGTTCCAGTGGCGGTTATGATAAGCCGTCGCCAACAATCCGCGCCGCTGCCCCTCCGCGATCAGTTCGTCGCATTCCGCCGTGGTCAAAGCCATGGGCTTTTCACAGACGACGTGCTTCCCTCCCCGCAGGCATTGCAGCGCAATTGGATAATGCGTATTATGGGGAGTGATGATGGCTAACAGATCAACCTCCGATTTATCAAGCATTTCCTCGACTGAAGCGTAAAGTTCAATTCCGGGGAAATCCTTGCCTGCGACCTCGCGCCGCTCCGGACTCAGTTCAACTACGCAACATGGCCGCATCCCTGAGTTGCGCATTTGCGTAAGATGTCGCTTTCCCATGTCGCTGCCCGGGCCATAGCCGATGACGCCGGTTTTGATTTCGCTTGCCTGCCGATATTTGGTCATACTGCTATCTCCTGCCTGTTGGGGTTGATTTAACTGGCACTGGCGATTTCCTCACGGGCAAGCTCCACCCAGCGAGCGGCGCGTGCCGGCTGATTGCACAGCGTGTGGAGGTCTTTCATGACGATTTCCAGCGGATGCCCCCGGGCAATGGCCAGCGTTCGGCGCAGATCTTTTCGGATCGCCTCTTCATCGCACGCGGGGGTGCTGATCAGCGTGGGATTCGGCTTGCGGGAATAAACCAGCCCCGCGCCCAACTCGCGCGCCAGGACTTCCTCGTCCGCCCAGGGGGAAACGGAAACCCGCGTGACCGTGGGAATTGCTTGCAGAACCGACGCGATGCGGCCGTGCAGCGGCTCGCAGCAACCGTAATACAGCCGTCCGAAATTACGCGCTAGGTCGGCGACATAGGGCAATACGAATTCCTCGAACATCTCCTGGCTGATGCTGACGGTTTCCTGCGAGTCGGAGAACCCCCACATATCCTTCAGTCGTACCTGCGCGCCATCGTTATTGTCGGCCTGGGGTAACGCGTCGGTGTAGCCGATGCTGCCGGAGCCGATCATATCGTTGCGATTGTTCAAAGACAGCAAACCTTCGCGTTCCAGCCACCGGAGATAGTTCCTGTGATCGTCGCGCAGGAACGCCATGAGCCGGTGCAGGCCTTCAGGGTCGTCATACATAACGAGCATGAAATTTTCCAGGCCGACCAGGTCGATGGCGCGCGCGGTCAGCCGGACGCCGGTGGCATAGCGCCCCCGGATGGCCACGGGAAACTGCTCCTTAAAAATCCGCTCCAGCAGTTCCTGTTTGCGCCAGGTGCTTTCCCGGTCGACCGCAAACCGGCGCGGCTTTAATAAATCGAAATCTTTTTCAAGATCGGTCAGCGGCGGCGTCCAACTGCGCGCGCCGAACCCGTTTTCAGCGGCGGTTGAATGAAACACCACGTCTACACCAAATCCCGAAATGGAGAGTTCCCATTTCAGATCAAGGCGCGCCTCAATGACAAAATCGTCTTTGAGTTGCTCGAAATGGTAGAGTTCCCTCCGCAGGCCGATTTCCACTGAGCGCAGGAATTCGTCCTCGCATTCCAGATTGGCGCTGGATAGCGGCGAGTTGCGATCAACCACTTCTTCGGGAAAAATCAGCACCATCGGATACCCAGGCAGACCGGCGTCAAGCCGGAGCCAGTCCGCTTTGCGGGCGAGATTAACCGGGTGTTGCGCCGCCGCCGCTTTGCGCTCCCCCAGCCGCCGGAGAATATCGAAGTCACGCGTCGTCATGGTGTTCCTTTTGTGGTGCTGCGTGACAGTAACCTGCGACAAAGTTACCCACCAATTCCAGCCATTTTGCCGCTTCGTCAATTGATTCTGCTTTTGGATTGATAAAAATAAACCGCGTTCCTTCCGGCGCTTTATCCAACATTGTTTTGATACTGGCTGGATTAGGATGCGTTGGAATCATGACCGGGCCGTTAAAACCTCCCAACTCGTCAAGTGCATTGTCACCCTCCCAACCTATAGTCGTAGGAACGCGGTTAAACGCGTAGAATCCGGGGATTTTCCGGAATAGCGCAAATTGGTGTTGCGCATTCGCGCAGCAATGCATACCAATACTGCCGAATTCCCCGGATAGTTTGATTAACTCGGGAAGACAGAAGGTTTCAAACATTTCATTGTTTATGACGCCGCACTCGTCATTGGAAAAAAGCGGACCGAGTGGCGACCACACGTAGCCGTTGTAAGAAACATTGCCGCATTCTTGCTTGAGCAGACGAAGGAACTTCACCACCAAGCAGTTGCATTTGTCGGTTAGCGAATGAACTGCTTCGGGTGCTTCGTACATAGCGCAAAGCAGATCGGCTTTATCCCATATCATGCAGGCGATGTCAAACCCGGTTTGCAAATCCGGCGGTCCGATGACGGCAGCGGCACCCAGTTCCGCTTGCGCCAGCTTTGCCATCTCAATAATACGCATCAACGAACGACTGTTTTCTACTTTCGGTTCCTGCAGGCGATCCGCCTCTTCAGGAGAATGAACCAGTGGCTTCGCACAAGGCGAGCTTCTGGTCGGCTGGAATATTTCCGCGCCGAAAGCTGACGGAAACACATGCGTGCCATAGTTCAGATCGACCATTGGAATGCCATCGTTGCCGGGCAAATCATAATAGGGCAAACTAGTCTGGTATGTCTCCATGACATACGGCAGAAACGTGCCCAGTGGCTGGCTAGAAGTCGCGAAATCGCCGATTTCCCAAGCTCGCCTTCGTATTCCGCCGCGCACGATAAAACCATGCCTCCGCACTGTCGCCTTGGTGAACGTGCGGGTCAAGAAATCTTGTCTGGGTTCATATGCACTCATCTTTGCACCTCCAGTTGCCTCACCTATTGCATGAAACTACTATCGATGCTGACAGGTTTACCGCTCCGCGCCGACTCCACCGCCGCCACGCAGGCCGCCACGGTTTTCGCGCCCTCGCAGACATCCGCCTGCGGCGGCTGGCCGGTTCTAATCGCGGCTACCAAAGCCGCCACTTCGCCCTCCACGTTGTGGTTGTCGACCTCCACGGGAATGGTGGCGAAGTCCGCGTGTTTCTCATGATTGGAATTCCAGGTGCTGGCTACCTGCATGGTGGCGCTCATGTTGTCGCAGACAATGGTGCCTTCGGTGCCATAAAACACGCTGCGCATGGTATAGGGACGCACCAGTCCGATCGAGCACATAACCTTGCCGATCACGCCGTTGGCGAATTTGAATACCGACATGTAGGCGTCGTTCACCGGCCAGTCGGTCAGGCATTTGTGATTGCCGTATGCGAATGCCTCGACCGGGTCGACGCCGACAATCCAGCGGATCAGGTCGACCGCGTGGCAAGCACCGCCGATAAAGGGATCCCGCCTCGGGTCTACGCGCCAGTCGTCCTTACCGCGCGCGTGGGAATAGTTGTGCGCGTATTCGCTTTCCACCATGAACAGTTCGCCGATATCGCCGCGCCTGACCATCTTGTACGCCAGCATGAAAGCGGGTGTGAACCGGGTGGGATGGCCGGTCATGAAAATCCGCCCGGTTTCCCGCACCGCCCGGATAATCGCCTCCGCGTCCGCAAGATTCAGCGTCATCGGCTTTTCGCACAACACGTGCTTGCCCGCCTGCAAGGCGGCGATAGCGTGCTCGGCGTGAAAGTAATCCGGCGAGGCCACCGAAACCACTTGAATCTCCGGCATGGCAAGGATGGCACGATAATCGACGACGGCGGTCGACACGTTAAACTCTGCCCGACGCGATTCCAGCAGCTCGCTGTCGGTGTCGCAGATCGCCAGCAATTCGGTGTCAGAACATGACTGGTAGGCCTTGATGTGACGAAGGCCTTCTTTCAGTGCGATCACTGCTGCACCCAGTTTTTTACTTTTCATGTTAGCTCCTGTTATTTTCTACGCGATATACTCAAATTCTTGAAAACTGTGTGCCTGTCGGTATGCGTCAGAACATTAGCAAGTGTCGCATTTCCAGATTGAGTATATAGCGCGCTATTTCTAAAGGAAGAGCACTTCTGTCCAATCTATTGACAGATTTGACCACTGTGATCGGTATTGTCGGGGCAAAATTGGAAGAATGTAAGACGCGGTAGTGAGTTGAAGCATCTTTATGATGAACCTTGTCGATAACACACGCCGGAACGCGGACAATCCGGTTATCGGGAGGCGACGGAGCATCTCAAGGCCATGCTTGGCGATGCCACGGCGGTCATGCTGGAGTTTGAAAAAGACGGCATCCACGCCCGCGACAACTTCCGACGGTTACTCTGCTATGTCTGGCTGAACGGCAAGAATCTCTGCGTCGAGCAGGTTCGGGCTGGGCATAGCGTATATTGGACAAAATATGGGAAGTCAAGTATCCTGTCGAGTTTTAAGCTGCCGGGCGGAAAGCTCAAGCTGCTCCTGAGCGTTGATTCAGCGCGCTGGCATGGGGTTGCATGGTTTACTTTTCCACCCGGAATATTCCCTGAATACGGAATAAGTTATCCCGTTGTCCTTCAGCTTCTTTTCACGCGCTAGACACCGTGACAACACCGTTGGCAGCAATTCCGCTGCACATATTCCAGCAGAACATTGGCTGGAAGCATAAGGCGTGGGCATAAGTACACGTAGTCGGGTTGCATTGCCCGAAAGGCGTGCCGAGAAAATGCCCGTACGCGCCGCCGGGTGCGGTCACTCGCCAATGCACTTCCCAGGATGTGCCGTTGAAATACAGGGTCACGCGGTGATAAGCCGTGATATCGTATTGCCAGGTGCAGTCGAGAATCCACGTTACCGTCCACGTGCCATTGAATGTGCCGACGTTGCAGACGGCAGGAAATCCGCTGATGGTAACGAGATAATTTTCCGCCAGATGCGCCGAACCGGGGCAATATTCGCACAGCGGATCGTTGCCATCGCCGTTGCCATTGTCGGAATCTGATTTCATGGCGACAGGTTTTCCGTTGGCGCCGCGCACGAGAAAAGGCCACCCGCGCCACCGCGTGACCGAAGCGGCGTTCGATGCCGTCATGTTCGATCTGTTCGATCGCCTCAAGGTCAAGGATGAGGCTGTGCGCAAGTGGATCGTGAAGGTATTGCAGTCCAAGACGCGCGACGGGCAGCGCATCCACGGCGAAAAATTATCGGAGCTACAGCGCCAGCAAACCAACTTGAAAAATCAGCGTGATCGCCTGTTGAACCTCCGCATTCTCGACGAGATCGATGAGAAAACTTTCGCAGCGAAAGACACCGAATTACGCGACCGCGAAGCGCGGGTAATGCTGGAACTGGAAGGCCACGGACGCCAGACTTCGGAAAACGCCGATCTGGCAATCAAAGTGTTTGAACTTTCACAAGCCCTTCGCACGAAATGGGATAGCGCGGAAACCCCGGATAAGCGCCGTATCCTCGAAATCCTCTGTTTGAACTTTTCGCTCGCCGATGCAACTCTTTGCCCGACAATGAGAAAGCCCTTCGACGCACTCGCCGAAGGGCTTTCTGTCCAATCTGGTCGAAGTTCTTGGACGACGGAAGAACTTTCCCGCCGTATCGAGCTGTTTGTGGAGGGGGTGGCAACGCTCGACCCCCATATCAAGCAGATGCTGCTCTGTCTGGAGACTCCAAGATGCCCCGTAGAACCATTCCCAGCCCTTCAGAGCCGGCCCCGCCTGTGCATAGAGAGACCGATGACAGCCAGAACCTGCGTGCGTGCGTCTGGCGGGTCGTGGAGCAGGTGCCAGGCACGCTGGCGGCTGACCTGCTGGGGAGCCATGCCTGGTTTCGCTGCGAGCAATACGGCACGGTTGCGGAAGGGCTTGCGCGGCACCCCGAGATAAGACTGCACTGGGGGTGCCCCGTGCCGAGCGATAGAGCCGTGGCCGACCTTCTTTGACCGCATCCATATCTTCTGACTCCTCCATTTCCATTATACCAACGACCGCTGGTCTTCGGGGCTCTTTCTGTCTGCGCCGCGAGCTCCTCGGCAGATTCAAGCCAAAACTTTAGCCAAAATCAGAAAATTCCTCCGATTTTGTGTAATCCGCAAAACTTTTTGTCGATATTCCTGGCAGATGAACAGGGTTTCACGAACGGAGGGAGAGTCATGGCGAAGAGAAAGAGAACGGCGGTTCCCGAACCCTGTAACGGCGTGGCGGTCGGATATGTCAGGTGCAGTACCACCATGCAGCATGTGCAGCACCAGATTGACTCGATACGGCATTACTGCACCGCACACGACTATCATCTGGTTCGCGTCTATCGAGACGAAGGTCAAAGTGGGGTCAAGGATGACCACAAAGGTCTCGCAGAACTCATAGAGTACCTCCCCGGTAGTTCCTGCGACATGGTTGTCGTCCCCGCGTTCGACCGCCTGAGTCGCTCGATAAAGCATCTCCTTACGGTGGTTGAGCAGATTACCCAGCACGCCAGTCTGGTCAGCATCAGGGACTCATTTGATACGACTTCGGCCATGGGGCAGGCAATGCTCGCTATCTTCGCCGCACTTTCGTCCCTGGAGCGTAATGCGCTCATCGAGCGCACGAAGAGTGGCATCAAGACGGCAAGGGCGACCCGTGATGGCCGATGGGGGCGACCCGAGAAGCAGTTCGACACCTTACGGACTGTGCAGATGAGGTCTGAGGGGGCGTCCCTTCGGGAGCTTGCCAAAGCGGTGGGCGTCAGCCTTGGCAAGCTGCACGAATTCTTTCACAAACGAGACTGTTCAGAAAAGGCCTGTTCATAATGTCCGCCACAATCAGGACGTCGTCAGGAGCAAAAGCGTTCATCAAGTACAGCCATGAGCCTAATCTGAACACGTTCAACAAACGAAGGTTTATCGAACAGCATTCGATGGAGGAGGGATAACGTATGGCGATGGACAAGCATCTTGAAATCCTGTGGGAGCTATTGCTGCACCAAGACCCACAGGTTCTCTATGACCAATTGCACGATTCGAGGCTGACCGGACGAGAAGTCGATTTTCGCAAGATTCTCATGCTTTGCACGGATGATATGGCAGTCTTGGCGAGCGGTGTTGATTGGGATGGATTGCGGAAGAAGGTGGAAGAGGGAGATGCTCCAGCCCCATGGCATGGCTATGAAGTCGAGTTGGTTATCATCGTGGGAGACCTGTTCGAAAAGAAGATTACCAAGAAGCATGAGCTTGAGACCTTTTTCATGTGCCGGAATCGCCTACAGATGTCTCTCCAAGGCCTGGAGGTGGCAAAGTGACGATGGTTCTCAAAGGCGACGCAACGAGCCATCAAGAATGTCAGCCTCCGATGCTTGCAGGAGGCAACCGACGGTTTGGCCTGCTATCTTGAGAGCTACCTGCCGCACTGGTACAAGAAGGAGAACCTGAACCGGCCTCTTGTCAGCAAAGTCTTCCTCTGTTCCGAGATGCTTGTGGAGCCTGATTGCCGTTGATGCCCAAGAAGCCCATGAGAATCGCCCTCCCATCAGGCCTGCGGCTCTGTCACATCTGAGTTCGTGGGGCTGCCGATTTATTCCGTGGAGAGACTGGCGCGGAGCGCTGGAGCATATTGCGGTGCGAGAAGCTACAGCTCGGCATTGTCTCCCGACAGAAACCTCGACCGCGGAGCCGAGAAGGCGCGGGCGCGTCAACACCGGCTTGACATGACACGCTGGGAGTTTATAGCGCCATATAAGCCGAGAAGATATAGTTCGATTATCTTCATCGCACATATTCTTGCCCCACCCCGGCGGCTAGTCCGTGTGCGAAAAATTATTTCTGCCCACGCTTCCGGGTTTTGGCTCTCGTAACGGGGGCGACCCCTACTTTCCGGCAGTATTTGGAGATTGCGCATCCGGAACAGCCGGGGGCGCCGGCAACACACGTCCTTCTGCCGTGAGAGACGAGGTTGACGTGAAGGCCGTGCCGCAGCTCGGGTGGAATTTTGCCCTGGAGCCTGTCCATGTCGCGCGGCGAGCACGTGCGGTCTTTCCGCGTGGGGCGGACCCAGCCCAGGCGCTGGCAGATGCGCCAGCAATGGGTATCGACCGGGAACACCTGCCTGCCGAGGGAATACATCATCACGCAGCGGGCCACCTTCTTTCCGACGCCGGGGAGCCCGTCCAGAAACCTCTCGCACTCCGGGTCGCCCATCTGCTTGAGGGGAGCGAGCGAGGGTGAGCCGAACCGGCAGGCGATGGCCGCCAGGATAGACTTGATGGCCGCCGCCTTCTGAGCGGATAGCCCTCCGGGAGCGAGGATGGTGGCGATGGAGTGCGCCCTCGCCCTGTGGAGCGATTGGAACGTGGGGAATTCTCGCTTGAGAGCCGCGTATGTGCCCCTGTAACCCCGCTCTCCGGTCTTGACAGAGCAGATGATAAAAAGAAGCTCGTCAAGGGGGTTGGACTTGTTGAAATGGTTCCAGTCGCCGTATTCGGCGCTGAGAGCCTCCGCGACCCCGTACACGCCGGGGGCGAATATGCCGCCCCTCATGGTGCCCCGGAGGCGGCTCTTGCCGCCTGCATCAGCCGGTCGAGGGTGACCGGGAAGGGCTTCGCCGATTCCCTCCCGGCCGGTTTCCCTTGGATTGTTGAAAAATCCCAGGAATACTTGTCGAAGCCTGCTGCCGGCGCCACCTCAAACACAAGATAGACCTCGCCGCTCAGCGGCAGGGGATACCCGTAATCGGTGCGGAGCTTGTCTGCGGAGAACACCCGGGGCCCCAGCGGTTGCCCGTCAGCGCCGGCTGCGACGGCCAGAAGCCCGGGCTCCGCCTTCCCACCCTCCCCGTGGAGCAGTATGTAGCGGGCGCCGGCGCGCTCGGGACCGAGGTACAGGGAGCCTCGCCTGTCTTCGGCTCGCACGATTACGAGCCCCTTCCTGCGCACCCATTCGAGCTGCTCCGTCCCCTTGTGCCACACGCAGAGCACGTGCGTGTCTTGCGGGGGGGCCTGCCGGTGCCGCGCCACCGCGTACTCCGGGAAATCCTCGCGGACGGCCAGAGGGGGCTCGCCGCCCTGTATCCGCTTCCGCTGGTAACCCTCGCTTTCCCGGCGCGTGGCCCTGTCACACACGTGCGCGGCGACATCCGAAATAAACCTGGCGAGTTCGGTCGAGCCATCGAGCCCCCCGCCCCCGGGCCTCAGAGGGAAGGCCCCCAGCCCGGGAAGGAGTTCGTGGTAGCCTAGCCAGTTTCTGTTTATGTCGCCCGGGTACAGGACGTAGGCGCCGCCGCTCCTGCGTATCGCATCGCGGTAGGCGTGCATCTTGAGAATGTCGCCGCGCTTGTAGATACCCGAGAGCTGTTCGCGCTTCTCCTCTCTCAGGTCCTCCTCGTCACCGGCGCCGCCCTGCCCGAACTGCTCGGCGATGTCATCGACGCGGTACTTGGCATCGAAATGCACGTGGACTGCGAGCTCGTCGCGTTCCGCATCCGCCTCGCTCCCGCATTCCTCGGGCCACAGCGAGAGCGTGTAATCGGGCCTCATGCGGACTGTCCACGAGCCCGGTGACGGGTAGTTCCCCTCGCCGCAGGGGGTGGGCGCCCCCGCCTCGCGTTTGAAGCTCCGGTTGTAGGAGAAGCGGACCTTCAACCTGCGACCCTGTCCGCGGTAGCCGCCCCCGAGAGCGACGTGCCTGCCCGCTTTCAAGCGGAGCCCGAGACCGTCCTCTCTCGGCTCCAGCAGTTCGCTCGCCGGCGGCGCATCGAGCTCGAACACGGACGCGACGACGCGCAGGAGCCGGAAATAGACCCAGTATTCGTACAGGGTGGCCACATCTCTGGCGCCGGCCCCGTACACGTCCTGCCCCCCCTCCCAGGAAAGGTTCGCCGCGGCGCTGAACAGGAGATAGGCGCGGTAGACCTCGCGGTATCCCTGGCGCCTTTGCAGAACCGGGTTGCCGGAGGGGAGCACGTGAGGATCCGAGACCTGGCGCAAAAAGCCCGAATGCAACCTGTCCCCGACCCCCGCGGAAAGCCGGTCGATTTCGCGGAGCAGGTGCGTCACGCCATCGGGCCCCGCCCCGAGCCGTGCCAGCCTCTCGCGCATGGAGGCGAGAAACGAGGCGAATGTGCCGAGCGCGTGTTTGACGAACCGGTTCGGGGGGGTGTCTGTTGTCAGCGCCTTCCTGCCTGTCTGCACGCGAGCCGGAACGGTGGCCAGGGCCTGCGAGAGGGGGTGCGCGGGGGGGACGGGGATGCGGGGCGCCCCGGAGGCGAGGCGGCGCAGCTCCCTCCCGGAAATTCTGCGCAGCCGCCGGATGTCGAGCATCTCGTCCTCGTCCCGGAGAGCCTCATGCGGCATCGCGCAGATGCGGGACATGGCGTCCTCGAAGGCCCTGCTCTTGAGGATGCCCCGGATGAAGAAGAACCGCTCCTGCACAGTTTCAAACGTATTCCCCGGGTCGGGCGCGAAGCGGGTCTCCGCCCCCGAGGATGGGGTCATCAGCACGGCATTGCCGCACCAGTCGGCGATGTCTGAAAGCATGTTCCGGTATTCTTCGCGGTAGCCCAGCTTCGCGGAGCGCACCTCGACAGCCGCGGTCGCCTGCTCCATGCCGTCCGGGGAATACGCGCATAGAGGCAGCCTCCCCGGGTACAGCCCCGGTTCGATAGTCCCGGCCTCCCCGGCTTGGAACGGGGCCCTTGAGCGGCGCACGGCAGATGGCCTGAGCGGGCAGGCCAGGGTCAGAGCGCCGCCCGGCAAGAGGTTCTCAAACTTGTAATCGTACCGGAGCCCCTCGACGAGCTGCACGGGCTCCTCAGAGTTGGTCGCTGCCTCCTCTTCCGCCAAGGAAATCAGCGGGGGCTCGCATCCCGGTGTGCCCCCGGAACTGGCCGGCGCGTAGATGCGGAGGGAGGCGACGGCCACGCCACCTGACCTGAATACTATATCCAGCTCGTCAGCGGGGGCAGCCAAGACTACGCCTCCGCAAAGCTGGTGAACCCGTCGTCGATGGCTCGCCGCAGCATGCGCTGAACCTTGTCGAAGCTCACCGGGTAGCGCGTGTTCGCGTCACCGGGCTTGTACTTCGGCTCTCCATCCTTCTCGTAGAGGGGGTCCAGCTCGGCGACGCTCCCGGACATGGCTTTCGCCGCATCGGCCTTCAGATCCTCGCGGCAGAACGCCCCCAGAGCGCGCAGGACGGGGCCGGCCTTCCGGTAGCTGCCATGTATCTTCGGGAGTATCTTCTGGCAGATTTGCGCGTCTATGGCGCTGCCAATCGTCCATCCCGCCCCGCCCAGACGCCTGTGATAGTGGACGAACCGCGCGACCTCCTTGGCTGTCCGGTAGCCGTATTCGAGGCCTGATTTCTCCAGCAGTCCGAAGATTTCGAGCATCTCGGACTTGAGCGCGTCCCTCTCCGCGTCCTCCAGCTCGGCGGCGCCCCCGGCCGCCTCGACAAAGGCCTGCCCGAACCCCGCCCCCTTGCCGGCCACCGCGCCGAGGTTCACGGGAGAGGGGGAGCTGAGAAAGTCCGCCATGTCATCCCGCCCCACCCGGAATTCTATCGCATTTGACCGGTCGAGCACTTTCGGCGAGAACATGTAGGTCGTCTCGTCCACGTTGACGGTGCCGATAACAAAGAGGTTCCGCGGGAACCGCTCCAGGACCCTGGGGATGCCGGGGATGTCAACCCCGCCGGTGTAGAGCGCGAGGGGCTCGTCGGACTCCATGAGAGAAAGGAAATCAGAAAAATACCGTTCCACATGAGAGAGGTTCATCTCGTCGAGTATCAGGAAGTACGGGGTTCCGGGGTCCGCGCTCGCCCTGAGCACGACCTCCAGCGCCGGCGTGGTCACGTATTTCGACTCGTCGAGCGCGTTCCGATAACCGATTATGTTCTCATTGCTTGTCCAGTCGGCCCCGACAGGAACGACAGCATATGCAGCAGCAGTTGTTCCTCCACAAGAGCGTTCGATTAGGTGGAAAGCCGCAGCTTTCAAATGCGATTCGAACGAGTTCTGTTGCGTTGAGAATCTGGTCGACACCGCGACCTTATCTCGAATCTCCCTTGCTGCTGTTTCTTTGGAAAATCCGAATTCATCAATGATGCGTATCCAATCATCGATAAGCTCATATGGGAAAGACGCCTTTGTGCCAGTCTCAGGTTGAACGAGAACTACAGACGTCGAGTCAGCAGCTTCGACAACGTACTTGACGCGGTCGCTTTGCAGTCTATCGCCAATTGAAAGGCGGGCTTTTACAGCTTTAGCATTCGTAATCCAGCAGGCAAGGGCCTGAGCGATTTTGGTCTTTCCCGAACCTGCCAGCCCAGTAAACAGCAAGAACCCTTTGGCAAGGAGCGAAGCCGCAATACGTGCCAAATACTCATCACGCACGGAGAGATGGGTTACACTCAGAGCGGACCGGAAGGATTCAATCATTGCTTGGAGCGCACCGTCCATGACACATGCTGCCGGGATATTGATTACCTCAACAGCAGGCTCCATTGCTACAAAGTAGTCATAAATCTCGTTCTTGGCACAAGCCCAAATCTTCTCAATGCGAAATCTCTTGCCGCTGTATTTGACAAACAGGAGGATACGGAGTTCGGGATATATGTTTTTTGTTGCGGTAGCCTCCAGTGGCGGAAGTACGGCATCGTCTGGATAGACAAAGACAACGCAAGCATTCTTGTGTTTGAATTGCTCGATTGGCCGGTTATATGCCTGCTTAGATTCAGTCACAAAGCTCGCGCGCCCCTCAACCTTGAATTTCTTGTCGAACCAATCCACGACCTCCCGATGCTTCTGGGAGTTTCTCGGGTCTGCCGTGACAAGCGCAATAAGAGCCTGCTCAAATTCTTTGTCCTGCAATGCCATGACATCCCCCCCCTCTCATATTTGAGTCACTGGACGGCAAGCGTTCTCCACTTTAGCACGTCATAAGATACTGCTCAATCGCCTTTAGGAATCCATCCGGGAACCTCAGATTACCACCCTTCGCTCTCGCCAGAAAACCACTCGTAGCCTTCTTTGATAGAGGTTTGGGCGGATTCTTAATGAACTCCGCTAGGCATGACTTCCTGCGAGTTGGCCATGTTGTCAGTTCAACAGCCACACGCTCGCCCTTCCTTCCCCAGGCAGCGGCAGGCCACTTCCCTTCAATCAGCCTGGACTGTCGTGCCGATGAGAATCTGCCTTCCGGCTGAGCGACCAATCTCTCCGCAACCCATGTGGACACATTGACACTGACTGCATTCCCGAGCAAGCGCCATCTAGCCGATGCTTTGGCGACTTCAAGTGCAGGCTCAGTCCAGCGCCTCGGGAATCCCTGCAACCTCTCAGCATCCTCTATGTGTGGCGTGCCAATGTTGCCATCTGGAAACAGAATTGCCGGCGGGCTCGGAATGCCAATTGTTGAGCCAGCTTTCAGAGGGGGGATGCAATCAGCCCCTAGTCCGGTCGCAAACTTGCCTTCTGTCCAGTAAAATCCAATAGGTCTTGACATGTCATAGTCATCGGCACGGGGTTCCGCATTCCCGTTCAGAAGGATGGGGCGTGGGTCTGCACTCAGAGACGCCACAAGAAACACCCTGTGTCGCCTTTGTGGTAAGCCAAAGGCATTGCTATCCAGAACGCGATAGCACCAATGATACCCAATGGATTCAAGGGAAGAGACAATTGCATCCATGGCTGCCCCGCCATCGAGATTCAGCATGAACTTGACATTTTCGATTACAACAAATGGCGTAGGCGATTCTCGCAAGAGCGAAAGGACGCGCAGTATCAAAGAGGACTTGTCTCCGGAGATTCCACTCTTCTTGCCTACAGAGCTAAGGTCCTGACACGGAAATCCTGCACAAAGCACATCGACACCTGCCAGGTCGTTGGGATGCAGCTGGCGCACATCCCTAACATGCCTGCATTCAGGGAAGTGCCGCGCAATGACCGCATTCGCAGCGGCGTCAAGCTCGCATAGTAACCGAGTTTGGCATCCAGCTTTTTGGAAGCCTAGCTCCAGTCCGCCAATCCCTGCGAAAAGACCAGCAACTGTGAGTGCAGAAGCCGTTCTAGCCATTATCGCCTCTCTGTAGAAGTGCGCTGGCCAAGACATACCCAACCTTTGGGGGAACAACGTTCCCTATCATTGTTGCCAGATTTGTCCTGGAAGCACCGGAGGGGAAGCGGAATGAATCGGGCAAGAATTGAAGTCTGGCAGCCTCATGTGCCGTTAGCGTTCTCCGCCTATCTGGATGAACATATCGCCCCATACACATACAGTAGAATCCGCTTGTTATCGTCTGCGCTGGCCTTTCCCAGTGAAGTCGGCCATACACGCTGTTGTAGGTGTGCGACCTATTGCTATGGCAAGGCGGACGTTGCTCGTCTGGCAAGTCATAGAGATTGTGGTCAAAAAGGAAGTCGATTCGCGCAGCAGTCGTCTTGTTGGGACGGCTAGGCTCATCCATCAGGCCACTCGAAGATGGGTTCAAGTCACCAATTGCCCATCGCAAGTCGCGGTCTGGCAGGCCAAACGCCTCAACAATTGAAGATACGCTTGGGGGGGAGCTCACTCGACTGCCTATCAGTATCAAACGCTTTCGGCGTTGGGGAACTCCTATCTTCAGGCAATCGACAGTTCCAAGCTCCACATGATAACCGCTTGCAGCAAGAAGGTCTGCGGCATTCTGTACGGCACCCCCCTTGTCGTGTATTGCGCCGGGAACATTTTCTATAATGACGTACTTGGGAGAAAGCACCTTCGCTGCTCGTGCCATATACAAGTACAGGCTGTTCTTTTCGTCCTTACGGCGACTGTAATTATTCAGGTCGGAGTGCCCTTGGCATGGCGGTCCTCCCACCAGGAAATCAACAGATGGACAGGCCTGCAATAGCCGTCGTTCAGCAGAGGTGGTGGCACCAGTTGGTCGTGCCGAAAAGACTCTTTGGATGTCTTCTGAAGAGCACGCACTTGTCGGCAGATTCAGGCGAAAACAATCGAGCGCAAGAGAATCCATGTCACACGCAAAAGAAACCATTGGGACATGTCCCATGCTTTGTGCGGCCTCGCAAATGCCGAGGGACAGCCCCCCCACTCCAGAGAAGAGGTCAACAATAGATAGGGGTGGAGCTTTCTGGGGCTGCTTATCGACAACCGATTTTTGGTCGCGCAAGTAGTTGTAATCGCAGCCGCGAACCTCCTTCTGCTTTCGCCCAATATGAAGGGCAGTTTGTGTAGAATCAGCATCCATCAGGTCAAATCCTCGCTTATGCGGCAATCTTATCGATGCTGCTCATGCAGGCCGATTAGTGCTCTCAGAAGAAAAGGCTGTGGCCGTCTTCGTCCTCTCTCCCATCCGTTGATAGTGGAGAAGGAGACGCCGAGTTCTTGCGCAAGGCGCTCCTGGGTCCACTGCTTAGCGGTTCGAATCTTACGAACAAGCAGTGGAACATCTACCTTGCCAAGACTGGTTTCCGGCTGGCTCAAAGCATGCTCCGCAACTTAGCCGCGCGCCAATATAGCATTTGCTATAGTTCATTTTATATGGAAACCGAGGGATGATGTCAAGCATGCCCCAAACGCGAACATATTTCTGAAGAGTGGCCATATGGCAGCATAAGAGACTGATTAGTTCAGAGATTGTGTTCCAGGAGGAGAAAATGATGGTAAACATAGGGACGCAAACGGTATCCGTAAACAGTGACGACTACTTGGCATCTCAAAGTCTGACTGAAGATAGCCCCCCTCACTCTGACGGGATGGCTCGCAGGAACACGGATTTGGCTTTTTCCCGCAGGCGGGAGATGGCACTGGGTCTTGGACGACCGGGAAGGCCACAACAGCATCCGCATCGAACCCGTAGAAGTGCAGGATGCCGCACGGGCTATCCGCCACATGCGCGGCCTGCGGGTGCATAGCCTCCTGTGATGCCACCCCGCGCCGCCGCCGCCTCGAACGGGTAATCCCCGCCCCCGGCACCTTTTCACAATTCTTTTATAGGTTTCCCAAGGTTGGCGCGAGGCGGGATGCCAAGGCCTCGCCAGACAACCAGACGGGCACCGGCGCAGTAAGGTGAGGACTACGCTGGGACCGCATCGAAAATCGGGTCTATTCGACCGTTTACGAGCCCCGCAGACCTCACCCTGCGGGGCTTTCTCTGTTTCTGGAAGGAGGTCGGAGATGTCCTACATGCCGATTGCTGGCAGGGAGTAGGTTGTGGCGCTGGCTGAGGAGCTCGGTTGCTCCATCGCGTTGAGAGCGTATCGCTCGGGTCGCAAAAGGCTGCGCGGCCTGCTATGGGACATGCTGATGGAGGCGGTGTCCCGTGAGGACCCGGAGAAGGTCACGGCAGTTCTCTTGATGGGGGCGACGGTTGCCGCGGAACATATACAGGCGGCGATTGCCGGCAGCGTGGCTGTGATGGACGAGGGCTACTATGTCGCCGACGGGAGGCGCAACTGCCAGGGCGGGGACCCGGGCCTCCTGTCCGAGCTCCTCTCACTCCTCCTGCTGCATTACGAGAGGGGGCACTGCCGCCAGTGCGTCGTGTGCCTCTCCAGCGGGACCTTCCTGCCCCGCCAGCCTCCACGCGATACGGTCGAAGCCCGGGACATATGGGCGCTGTCCGCGAAGGAGTGCGCTTCCCGCCTGGCACGCGAGACCTCCTCGTTCCCGCCGCGGTGCCCGTATGCGGAGGGGTGCGTCGGGCGAACCGGCGAACGGGAACTCAACCGCATGGTGCTCGCCGCCCAGTCCGAACGCCTCTTGCGGGTGATGGAACTGCAGAAGATGGTTCTCGGACTACCCCGGCGCGACTGGGGCTGGACCCACAGCGTTACCTTGAGCACCAACGCAAGGCCCGGTCTGGAGAGAGGCAGGGAGATAGCGCGGGATTGGCTCCGGCGGTTGGACCGGAAAGTCTATCCCAAAAGGCAATGGCACCTCGTACCCCGTGAGGAGCGGCCGGAAATCTTTCTGGTGCCGGAGGTCGGACACGTGCGCGGATGCCTGCACTATCACGGGATGATTTCGGCACCGTCCGCGCTCCAGGAAAGGCTGGAGCGGCACGCGGGAAAGGCGTGGCGAAGAGCCTCAACAATGGGCTCCGCCCTCATCGAACCCGTGCGCGATTTGGAAGGCTGGCTCCGGTACTGCCTCACGGAATGGGATGCGAGCGGCAGGGCGCGACGTATCACGCGGTACGCCGATGATTTCCTGATTGGAAGCATGCTGCGCGGGTAGGCGCCGCATGTCGGGGCCGGGGCAACGCCTTCCCTTTACTTTGGGGACGAAAGCGGCCTGATGACGACACTATTACGATGTTGAGGTTACTGCCGGCTCGGTTCTATTGCCCCCGTATAGGGGAGGCCACCGGTCTGTATACAGCGAAGATGACATTCCGGACGAAGCAACTATCTTGGGCTCCGTATCGAAAGACGAATGTCACGTTAAATTCTGTTCACAAACAACGCGTGGGCTTTTTCTGAACAAGAGTTACAGATACGCTGTATTGACGAATCGCAACGTTCGTATTTCGAGTTTTGGGAAATGCGGATTTCAGAAGCCCCTCGTTGATAGAATGAAATCGTGATGTGCCATTTGTCTGCCAAAGAAGGGAGAGGATAATGGAAAATATGATTTTGGAGAAGGCATTCTTAGAACTAGACGAACACGATGCACAGTACGACATGACTTGTGGGCGAAAGCGTGTCCCTGCTGGTTCACCCGAGGGCATCACGTCGGATATGCTCACAGCAACCTGCCGTGACTATAGAGCAGACTACGGCAGGGAAGTCATGGCTGCTGAGGGCTGCTCAATTCTGATGGCCTTGATTGATTTGCAGGAGGTCACCCATGGGTAGGGAAGATATTCGGCCAGGTATGCGCTTTGTTGGGCTTGCCAGAGTATCGAGTAACGAGCAACGGCGCGAGGGATACTCTCTTGCGGCACAGGCGAGCGAGCTGGACACCTTTGCCAAAAGCACGGATGTGACATTGTCGAATGGTTTTCGTTTGCTGAAACGGCCAGCAAGCGACAAGAGCGCAAGGAATTCCGAAAGGTCATCGCGTATATCCACCAGCATCACAACGAAATTGACAGAGTCATCTTCCACTCTGTCGATAGGTTGGTGAGGAATCGAGAAGACTACATCGACCTGCAAGCCCTGGAGCGGCAGTATGACATCAGGTTCAATCTCTATCACTGAAGAGTTTCCAGACAACGCTGAAGGTCGCTATCGCCTGTGGGAAGCTATCAATCGCGCCACGCACTATTCAGAATCCCTCAGCGAGAAAGTCACCCGAGGGATTAAGGAACGTGCTCAAAAGGGACGGTTCCTCGGCCATGCGCCTTACGGATATGAGAACTACCGAGCTAATCTGGCTGGCCTGATTCGCGTCAACACCAAGGAGGCGGAAGTTATCAAGACCATCTTTCGCCTCTTCGCTACAGGGGAATTCACGATAGACAGCCTCCGCGCCCATCTGTGCGAGAAGGGCATTTACTACAAGGCCAATCGACCGAGATTCTCCCGCAGCATGCTCCATGTCATCCTCCATAACCGTGCCTACATCGGAGAGATTCCTTATAAGGGACAATGGCTCAAGGGAGAGCACCCCGCCATTATCGACCGCTTCACTTGGGATGCCGTGCAACGACAATTGCGTCCGAACAAGTACCAGTCGCACAACTTGCGATTTGCCGGACTTCTTATCAACTGCAAGCATTGCGGGCATCCCATCACTGGGGAGTCCGTCCGCAAGGTGAAAGCCTCGGGCGAAGTTCGCAGGTATCAGTATAGCTAAATTCATAAGTTTTGCCATAAAGTAGTTGAAACTTGCCCGGCATATACGTATTATCGGAAGGCATGGAGAAAAATGCTTATTCGACCTATGATGTGCGTTTGCGCGCCGTGCGCGCCGTAATTTCCGGCGAGCCTGTCGGCTGGGTCGCCAAAGCATATCAGGTCGATCCCAGCACCTTGCATCGGTGGGTTAACCGCTACCGGCTTGACGGCGAAGAAGGCTTGCGACGCAAGCAGGTCGAAGGCAGGCCCAGAAAAATCGACCGGCAGATAATCGATGCGCTCAAGGAAATCATTCTCAAGCCAGCCACCGAGTTCGGTTTTGAAACCGATTTCTGGACGTGCAGGCGGATGATGATTGTGGCGAAAAGCAAGTTGCGCGTCAAGGTATCGCAACCGACCATGTGGCGGATGCTGCGTTCGCTTGACCTGACCTATCAAAAACAGAACGGATTTATCACGAAGGCAGCGACCAGGCACGCGAGGAATGGATCAGGCGGGAAGTGCCCAAAATCCGCAGATGCGTGCAAAAACACCGGGCAATCCTGTATTTCGAGGATGAGTCGAATGTTTCGCTGACCGCCAGTCTGGGCAAGAGTTGGTCGCCGCGGGGAAAAACTCCCGTGGCCAAAGTGACCGGGCGCAGAGGCGGCGTGGCGGCAATGTCTGCCCTCAGTGGTTCCGGCCGCCTTGCCTTCACGTTGCTGGAGAGGCGGATTGCTTCGGCGGAAGTCATTCATTTCCTGGCTCAGTTGTTGCGCGAACACTCTCGGCGCCACTTGGTAGTGGTTATGGATCAGGCTTCTCCCCACACGTCTGCGCAGACGCAGGCCTTCATCAATTCGCAGCCCCGGCTGCATGTGTTTTACCTTCCGAAGTATTCGCCCAAATTCAACCCGGACGAATATGTTTGGAACCATCTGAAGCACCAGGAATTGAAGTGGCATCAAGCGCGGGACAAGAAAGAATTGGCGAGATTGACGGAAAAGAAATTGCGCTCGATGTCCCGAAATCCTGAATTACTGCGCGGCCTCTGGTTTAGGTGCTGTATTGCAGAACTTATGAAATGAACTATATTACCGCTGTACGAAGTACGCCCGTCAGGGGCACCCTCGTCACCGCATTACAGAGCAAGACCTGGAGGAACAGGTTCTCGCTCTGTTCCGTCGCATGCACCTTGACCACGGGCCGACACGCAGAGCCTTTCTGCGTGCTTTGCGAGCGAGAACACGTGATGCTCAGGACATTAGCCAGCAGAGGCTGACAACGCTACGGCAGGAACTGGGGCGTCGTGAGCAGCAGGAAGACAGGCTGCTCAATATTCGGTTGAACGAGGAAATCGAAGCGACGACATACACACAGAAGTCCACAGACCTACGGGACGAAATCGCCAGGTTGAAGGCGCTGATTGAGGATTGCGACCGTGAAAGGGTACGCGAAGCGGATACGGCCATCAAAGTGTTTGAACTGAGTCAAGCCCTTGAGGATAAGTGGGTTACAGCAGAAGCCGCAGAAAAGCGTCGGCTCATGGAAATCATCTGTTTGAACTGGACGCTCGACGGTGTAACTCTTGTGCTCACAATGAGAAAGCCCTTCGACGTTCTCGCCGAAGGGCCTTCTTTGATGATTGGTCGGGGAAACAGGATTTGAACCTGCGGCCTCGTCGTCCCGAACGACGCGCGCTACCAAGCTGCGCTACTCCCCGATGTATAACTTTTTGCTTTCGGCTTTCATCCAGATAAAACCAGAAAAAAGCTAAAGCGATATTGTAATAACTGGCAATAGGCCAGTACAATTCTATTTAAAACCAAAAATATCATTTGTCAAGCTATTATTGTTGCAGTGACCGCTTATTTCAGGGCAATCGCATTAAAATCCAAGCACAGCCTCCAGGTATGAGTCATCGATAGCGCAACGGTGGCGTTTGCCCTTGAGGCCTAATTTGCAGACTTGCC
>JAGUZQ010000044.1 GCA_020060765.1 Planctomycetota bacterium
AGAAAGTCAGCGCACAAGAGCCGCCTGCGAAAGTTGCGTGAACTTGGCATTGATGCAGAAATGTTGCCCCTTTGTGATCAGTTTACGTTGTAGTGTTAGAGGGCTCAGGCAGGGAAGGACGTTCCTTTCCCAGTTCAACCTCTATCAAATGTGCGAAAGATTCTTGACACTACCCATGTGGGAGAAGGGGGTCAACGAGGAGATTATTGATGAAATGGTGGGGCATACGACCAAGGCGATGGCCAAGCGTTACCGTCATATTCGGAACGATCATATTCGCAAGGCTATTTCAACAGTCTGGGAAAATTCCGATCCGTGCCCGCCTCATGAGGAACGAGAAGAAGGTGGGAAGCCGCCAGCATGACACCCAATTTACGTTGCATTTACGTTGCATCTACGTTTTCGCCTCGGCGATTTCAACGAAAAAGGGGCTATGGAAAACCTGTAACCCCTTGTCAGATAATGGCGGAGCGTGAGGGATTCGAACCCCCGGTGGGTTGCCCCACACTGGTTTTCAAAACCAGCTCCTTCAACCGCTCGGACAACGCTCCGGAAAATCTATCATAACCCGTGGAGCCGCAAAATCAAGCCTTCTTCCCGGCAAAATCCCTTGTCTCACATGCCGAAGAGTCCGCGTTTGGGTCTGCCCTCTTCATTCCCTTTGCTTTCGTCCGGTTCTATTTTATCCGGTTTTTCTTCTTTATTCTCGGTTTCCGCTTTCTCTGGTTCTTGGACTGTGGTTTTCTCGGTAGTTTTCTCCGCTACCGGCTTTTTACCGGGAAGATTTTCCAACTTCTTTTTATCGCTAGAGGGCGTTTTGTAAATCTGCTGTATTCTCGGACGCGACTCGTCTTCTTTGTTTAAAATAATGTAAAGCAGAATGCCTGCGCCTATGGCGATTACCACCAGTCCTGCTATCAGAACGGCGGGATTGCCGTCTTCCTTACCGTGAATAAACTGTCCGCGCTTTTTCTTCTTGGACTTTTCCGTGGAATCGTGGGCAATGACTGCAGTCGAGGAGCGTGGCTTGAAGGGAAGAGCTTTCTTGTCCTTGGCCTCTTTTCCAGAAGCCGACTCCAATTGGATTTTCTCCAAATCCTGGAGAGTCTGGACCGCGGTCTGGTAGCGGTCGGCAGGCTCAGGGTTCATCATGGCAAGGATGATGTCGGCGAATGCGCGCGGCAACTCCGGTGTCAGCATCAGCGGGTCGATCACTTCATCTTCGGTGAGGTTTAGCAACACCTCGCCGATCGAGGAACCCTTGAACGGCGGCTGGCCGGTAACAGCGTGATAAAGAGTTACACCCAGGCAGTAGATGTCGGTACGCGCGTCGCCCGCGCCGGTTGTCCCCTGCCGCACCGCCTGTTCCGGAGCGACGTAAAACGGCGTGTCGCCCGCGTCTGCCGCCAGCATTTTAAGATTTCCCATCACGTCCCGCGCCACCCCGAAAGCGACCAGCTTGATCTTGTGGTCGGTGGTGATCATGATGTTGGATGGGCGTATTTCCTGGTGAAAAACGCCGCGGGTGTGGGCGTATTCCATGGCTTGTAGAGCCTGCGAGGCGATTTCCCGTACAAACTCCGGTTCCAGTTTTCCCCTGGTTTCCAAAATGCGGCGCAGGCTGATGCCCTCGATATATTCGGTCGCGTAATAGTCGCGCTGGTTTTTACGCCCGGTGATGATCAGGCGCTGGATGTTTTCGTGGTGCAATTCTGTTGCGCGGTTCACCTGTTGTTCGAACCGCTTGACGTACTCGGGATCTTCGACCATGCGTTCTTGGCTGAGAACACGCAGGATCACGGTCATTTCCTTGGGAATGTATTTCGCCTTGTAAGTATAGCCAGCCGAATCGACTGCGAGTCGCTTCAGTATCTTGAAATTACCGAACATCTCTCCCACGCCGCGGCGCATGCTTTCGCCGCTGTCGTCATACTGTTCTGGCGCTATTTTCTCCGGTTCCGGCGCGACCTCAGGAGGATTTTCCACTTTCTGCTTTTGCAGCAGATCCCGTACCTGATCTATGGTGAGATAACCCTTGGCCGCCATCAGTTCCCCGAGGCGGGGCTTTTTCTTGCCGCTTTTCTCGTATTCAATCTGCAGATTCAGGCATTCCTGGATCTGATCCAGTGTGATCAGCTTGGTTTCCAGCGCCAGACGCCCGAAAAGGCTTGACCTGATATCAGACATGTTTGTCCCCCCTAAACACTTACCCCCGCTCATAGTGTATCTCAATCGCCATTTTTTTCAAGAAAAAGACGTCCACTAACACCGGAATGCAGGGGAATCACAGTTTAATGCCAAATGGAGAGAGTTCATAAAGGCATTAGCTTACCTGTCATATACCCAACAAACAGAAACATACTTCGCGCAAGTTTAGGCGCAATACGCTTGGTATTTTCTCATCCAGCTATACATATATATTGCATTCGGCTGTTTCACGCGGTATGATGTCCGGCTTGTTTATTTCGCACACAAGGAAAATGAAGACCACCCATGACAACCGAACCGGTACGCAACCTGCGCAACATCGCCATTATCGCCCACGTCGACCACGGCAAGACCACGCTGGTGGACGCTTTGCTGCAACAGAGCCACGTCTTCCAGGAGCACCAGCAGGTGCGGGTATGCGTGATGGACTCCAACGATCTCGAACGCGAACGCGGCATCACCATCTTTTCCAAAAACGCCTCCATCAACTACAACGGCGTCAGGATCAACATCATCGACACTCCCGGCCACGCCGATTTCGGCGGCGAGGTGGAGCGCGTGCTCAAGATGGCCGACGGAGTGTTGCTGTTGGTTGACGCCTTCGACGGTCCCATGCCGCAGACCCGCTTCGTCCTGAATAAGGCCATGCAGACCGGGCTGAAAGTCTTGGTCGTAGTCAATAAAATCGACCGCCCTGGCGCGCGCCCGGAAACAGTGCTGGACGAGGTATTCGACTTGTTCTGCGCGCTGGACGCCAACGACGAGCAGTTGGAATTCCCGGTCATCTACGCCAGCGGTCGCGAAGGTTATGCCAAGCGCGAATTGGGGGATTCTTCCGCCGACTGCCGCCCGCTGCTGGACGCGATTATCGAGCACATCCCCGCGCCGGTGGTCGACGCTTCCGCCCCGTTGCAGATGCAAATCGCGGCGATGGACTACAATGACTACGTAGGCAGAATCGCCATCGGGCGCGTTTTTCGCGGCACGGTGAAACTCAAGGACACTCTCTCGTTGCTGAAACAGGACGGCTCGGTCGTTTCCGCGCGGGTGGAGGATTTGGAGGTCTTCTCCGGTCTTGGTCGGGAAAAAGTGAAAAAGGTTTCCGCCGGCGACATCGCCATCATCACCGGCATTCCCGAGGTCGATATCTACGACACCCTGACCGACCCGGAACACCCGGACGCGCTGCCGGTCGTCAAGATCGACGAACCGACGATGACCATGGAAATTCGTGCCAACGATTCGCCCTTCTCCGGTCGTGAAGGACAGTACATAACCAGCCGGCACGTCCGCGCGCGGCTGATGCGGGAACTACTCAGCAACATCGCCCTGCGCGTGGAGGAGCGTGGAGACAGCTTTCATGTCTCCGGGCGCGGGCTGATGCACATCGCCATCCTGATCGAGAACATGCGCCGCGAGGGCTACGAACTGGCGGTCGGTCGCCCGCACGTGATTTTCCACGAAATCGACGGCACGAAGCACGAGCCGGTGGAACTGCTCACGGTCGACGTCTCCGAGGCGCAGAGCGGCAAGGTGATGGAACTGGTGGGGATGCGCCGGGGCACGATGGAAAAGGTGGAGCCGCGCGGCGATCGGCTGCACATGGAATTCCGCATTCCCAGTCGCGGGCTGATCGGCCTGCGCAGCCGCCTACTAAACGCCACCAAGGGCGAGGCGGTGATGCACCACGTCTTTCTTGAATACGAGCCGTACAAGGGCGAAGTGCCACGCCGCGCCAACGGCGTATTGGTCAGCGTCGAAACCGGCCAGGCCATGCCCTACTCCATCGACGCGCTGCAAAGCCGGGGAGAGTTTTTCATTCCGCCCGGCACCAAGGTCTATCCCGGCATGGTCGTGGGCGAGCATTGCCGCGTCGACGATCTGGATGTGAACGTGATTAAAAACAAGAAAGCCACTAACGTCCGCGCCGCAGGCAGCGACCGCAATCTGGAAATAGCCCCGCACCGCCAGTTTTCGCTGGAGGCGGCGCTGGAATATCTGGAAGAGGACGAGGTGCTGGAAGTGACGCCGGAAACCCTGCGGATGCGCAAGCGCATTCTCGACCGAAGCCTGCGGGAAAGAACCACCCGCAACCGCAAGAAGGCGCTGCTGATTTCCGCCCTCGGCGAGTCCTGAACGATCTACGTTAGCGTCTTTCCTATTTACCACCCAGCGCCATTCTGGCGCTGGGTTTTATTTTGCTTTTCCTTGCCATTTTCCCGCGTCAAGCTTATCATTTGGCTGTTTGCGATCAGCAACAGCAGGAGAAGCATTTATGGACACCTTGCGCATAGGTTTCGCCGGAGCCGGTTACGCCGCCAATTTTCACGTTGAATCTTTCAAAAAAGTTTACGGCGTCAAAGTCGAGTTCGCGGGCGTCACCTCCCGCCGCGCCGAAAGCCGCGATGCCTTTGCCGAAAAACACGGAATAAAGTCATACGCCAGCGTGGACGAACTGCTGGAACATATTGACGTCCTGGATGTGGTGTCGTCCCCCGCCGCGCATGATGACGCGGTGTTGAAAGCCGCCGCCGCAGGGAAACACGTTATCTGCGAAAAGCCTTTTTCCGGCTACTTCGGCCCCGAGGGCTGCGGCGACGAATATCACGGCGACACCGATCCCAAGGAAAAAATGCTCGACGCGGTGGTGGGAAAACTGGAAACAATGGCGACCGCTATCAGGCGAAGCGGCGTACTCTTCGGTTACGCCGAGAATTTCGTCTACGCTCCCGCGGTGCAGAAAGAACGGGAGATTGTCGAGAAAACCGGCGCGCGGATACTGCGGATGCTGGGCGAAGAGGCGCACAACGGCTCGCAGTCGAAGCTGTACGGGTTCTGGCGCTACAACGGCGGCGGCGCGCTGATGGGGAAGGGCTGTCATCCCCTTTCCGCCGTGCTTTATCTTAAACAGATCGAGGGACTCGCGCGCGGCGGCAAACCGATCCGGCCGAAAAGCGTAACCTGCCGTTGCGAAAAGCTGACCGAGTGCGCCGGTTTCGAGGATCGCGGTTTTATCCGCACCGGCTATCATGACATCGAGGACAACGTCTGGGCGCACATCACTTTTGAAGACGGCACCGTCGCCGACATCCTGTCCGGCGAGATCGTGCTGGGCGGCATCAGCAATTACGTCGAGGTGATCGCCAACAACCACCGTACCCGCTGCAACCTCAGCCCCACCGCGATGCTCGATGTGTACAATCCGCAAGGCGCGCAATTCAAGGACATCTACACCGTCGAAAAGATCAGTACCAAAGAAGGATGGACTTCGCTTACGCCTGACGAAAATTACACGCTGGGTTATATCGGTGAATTGCAGGATTTCGCCCAGTGCATCGCCACCGGTAGACAGCCGCAGGCCGACCTGCAACTGGCGCTGGACACCATCACCACCATTTACGCCGCCTACCTCTCCGACGAACGCAAGGGAACGGAGACCGCGATTCCGCTGGTGTGACGGGAGGCTATTGCTGCAGGTAAAACGTCGGCATATATACCTCGACCACCTTCTTCCGGTCGAGGTCGGGATTTTCCAGCTTGATCTCCAGTTTCTCCAAACGGCTGTTGACGAAATCCTTGATGTGTTGCTTGATGCGCTCCTTGCCAGAGGCGCTGGACAGTTGCGCGTAAGTCATATCCGCAATAAAGCCCATAATTTTGTCACGAATCGCCGGTTCCAGCGCGGACACAGTCGCACAAAAACTTTTCCAGTCGGCTTCGGAAATTTTCACTCCATGCTCGATTTCTTTTTTGCTCAAACCTAAATGCAGAGTCAAGCTCATGGAGAGAGTAGCCGTGGTATTGTTAGGCATCGGAATGGAATAGTTTAAATCATTGATCGTAATTTGGTTTGCGGCATACAAGTTTGGAGAAAACTGAGGTTCGGATGGGAGGACGGTTACCATTTTTTCGGTATTGCGGCTGAATTTCAAGGCGCTTTCCTTATCGAATAGCTTTTCGTCAGCCGCGTGCTTTTCCAGGAATTCCCGCCACTGTTCCGGCTTGGCGGTGAAGAGTGCGTCTTCCAGTTCGCGGTTCTGTTTATTGCCCTGTGCTTGGTCGTCCCGATTCAGATAGGGCAGGGAAACTGTTTGCTTTTTGATAGCTTCCGCGAGCCATTGTTTATTGAGCGGCCACAATTCGAGTTCTTCCTGAGATGCCGTAACTTTGTAAAGTGTGTGCACATTGATGATGCTGGTCGTCAAAATAAAGCCGCTCTTAGCTTCATCATCAAATCCGTCGATGGTTATATCGCAATACAACTGTGTGCCGAGTTTGAAGAAAGTTGGGGCAAAGGGCTGGATACTCTCTCCGATATCTATGGAAAAACTGAGTTTAGAGAAGACTAGGGAAATCGGATAGTCATTGTTTTCCTCAGGCTCCCATTGCCCTTGTACTTCGGCGGGTTGCGGCACGATCGAGTCCTTGGTGTAAAACGGATGGTATGACTGCACCACGCAGCCACTCGCACTTAGCAGCAGTATTCCCAAGCAAATCCATTTAAGCATGATTCCTCTCTTCCCTGAATAAATAATTCCCGTTATTGCCCGCACGTGACATTATCAATTGAAAGTTATGCTTGCATCAGTTCGCACAACCGCCGGTTGGCGGGGGCGGACAGGCCGAGGCTTTCCGCCCCCGCGAGAATCGCGCCGTTCAGGTCGGCGATTTCGGTGACGCTTTTGCCCCGGTCGCGGTCCTGTTTCATGGAGCTGGCGCCGGTCTTTTCTCCGGCGGTTTTCAGCGCCAGGATTTTCCGCAACATTGACGCAGGCAGCCGCGCCGCCTTCGCCAGCAGCGTGACCGGATAACCCGGCAGGTCGACAGGCTTGACGCCGAGGGCGCGCATCGTCGCGAAACCTTCCTTCAGGGCGCTGGCCGCGAGCAGGCCGTATTCCGGATGCGCGAGAATTTCCGGCGCGGACAAACCGGTCGCGGCGTTCAGCGCGTTAAACGCGGCGTTCAGCATCAGCTTCGACCACTTCACCGAGGCGGCGGCGTTTGCGAAATCGTAAAATCGGTTTTCCAGGAAACAGGACGAGAAAATTTCGTGCCAGATTTTCCCGGCATGTTCTTTCTCGCCGTTGAAAACCGCTCCCGCCACGCCTCCCGCGTCGTCGCTCCACTTCACCTGACCTGGCGAGATAAATTCGAGATATGCGCAGATCGCCCCGGCAATGACAACATTTTCCGGAAAAGCTTCCGAGATCAGCGGCTCGTTGCCTAGCCCGTTTTGCAGGCTGAGAATCACGGTCTGCGGATTGACGCAGGCACGCAGGTCGTTCAGCGCGGCGGGAGTATCGAAACTTTTTACCGACAGAACCGCCACGCCGGTTTCTTTTTTTAATTCGACAGAAGAAGTAACGGCGCGCAGTCGTTGACGGATCACCCGCTCGCCTCCGCCCAGTTGCAGGCGCAGCCCGTCGCGGTTGATAGCTTCGGCGTGTTTCTCCCGCGACAGCAGCGTCACCTCATGCCCGGAAAGCGCCAGCAGCCCGCCCACCATGCTGCCCACCGCGCCCGCGCCGATGACGGAAATGATTTTTTTTTCAGCAATCGGGTTTGTCGACTGCGCGGCGTGGTGACAAATCGCGTCGGCTACGCCGGCCGGTTTTTCAAATACCAGCGAATGTTCCGCGCCGGAAAAATTGACGACTTCAGGTTTACCCGGCGCAAGCAAAGCGACAGTTTTTTCATTGTCGACAATCGCGTCGTTTCCCGCCAATAACAGCAACATCGGCGGCAGGCGGCGAGTGCCGATTTTTTCCGCGACGAAGCGCCGCATCTTCAGCGTCTCCAGGCAGAACGACGCAGACACTTCCCGCGTGCGGTGCGGGTCGTTGCGAATGAAATCCAGCTTATCGAGGCGCGCGGTGAAATGATGGGGTTGGATGGCGAGAGGGATTTTTTTTAGCCTGTTGCCGGTAACTATGCCGGTTGCGGCGGAAAGTTTGCCGGACAAAGGCAGGTCGATTTTCGGCACGACGCCAGGCGCGATCAGCGTCAGCGAATCAAACAGCGGCGCGCGGCGCAGGCACACATACAACGCCAACAACCCTCCCCACGACAGCCCGGCCAGATGGACTTTCTCATATCTTTCCCGCAATTTCGTCGCGGTCTGGTCAAGCAGTCTGACTAAGTCAGCGTAAGAGGCGAGATGTCCCCGCTCACCTTCGCTTCTGCCCCAGCCGGGTCGGTCAAAGGCGAATAAATCCATTTTACGGGAAAGTTTTTCCGCTAATTCCCCGAACCATTCGGCGTTGCTTTCCACCCCGTGCAGGCAGAGCACGACCTCGCGCGAGGCGCATTCCCACGCGCGCGAGAAAATGCCGCCCCCGATTTCGTCTCGGAAAAAAGGCATGGAAAATTACCCGTCGTCTTGCGGATTGTCGGTGTCTTCGCCTGGGTTCTTGCCGCGTTGTTCGGCGATCTGGCGGCGGTGTTCCTCTTCCTCAATGCGGATGATGCGGGTAGTGCGACCGATGCGCGGCGAGGGATGCGCCTTGCCTTTACGGGAGATTTCCTCGCGCAACTGCTTGAACGAATCGGCGTATTCGCTGAACTTGTCGCCCAGGTACAACCGCCGCGCCTCGGGGTCGTTGATCAGATCCTCGGGGGTGCCGTGCTTGAGCACGCGCCCGTCGCGGATGATGTAGGCGCGGTCGACGATGGTGAACGTCTCGAACACGTTGTGGTCAGTGAGCAGGATGCTCATGCCGCGTTCGCGCAGGGAGGAGACGATCTTTTGAATATCCTCGCAAGCCTTGGGATCGACGCCGCTGAAAGGCTCGTCCAGCAGCAGGATTTCGGGATTGGTCACCAGCGCCCGGCTGATTTCCAGTCGCCGTCGCTCGCCGCCGGATAGGGTGTGCGCCATGCTCTGCGACAGGCGGGAGAGTCCCAGGTCGGTCAGCAGTTCCGCCAGCCGCTCCTGTTTTTCGCGGCGGTCGTATTTCTGGGTTTCGAGAATCGCCATGATGTTGTCTTCCACCGAAAGATTGCGGAAGATGCTGGGTTCCTGCGAAAGATAACCCATCCCCTTGCGCGCGCGCTGGTACATGGGCTGGTTGGAGATATCCTCGCCACCCAGGCTGACCGCTCCGGCCTCGGACTGGATCATTCCCACCACCATGCGGAAGGTGGTGGTCTTGCCCGCGCCGTTAGGCCCGAGCAGGCCGACGATTTCCGACCTGCCGACATGAAAATCCACCCCGTCCACCACGCGGCGACCGGCATAGGTTTTCTGCAACCCTCGAACTTCCAGCAGTGGCATTCGACGCTCCTGTAAAGTAAGTTACTTTTTCGCGGCACCTTCGATCACGTAAAAAACCGCGTCGCGCGCGGGAATCGCGGGACATTTTAAATAACGGTCAATGGCGCTTTTCTTTTCCGACCAGAGTTCGGTAACAGTGGTTTTTTGTCCTGTTTTTATGCCCAGGTTTTTCCAGTCCAGCGCGAAGGGTTTGCTTTTCCTGTTTTCGTGCCAGTTGCAGACAGCGACGCAGCAACGCTTCCCGCTTTTGTCCGTATTGACCCAGACCATGGGCGCGAGACTACCCTGCAAAGGCTGGGGAAAGTCTATTGCCTGTCCCAGTTGCCCGAAGGGAACGAGCGAAAAAAGTTCCGCCGCTTTTTTGCCCAGATCAGGCGTTTCCAGATTTATCCTGCCGCCGTATTCCAGATGCGTACCGGAAATGGCGGAGAAAGAATTCCAGAGCCGGTGGACGCTTGCCGGAATGAAACGCGAGAGATCGCCCATGCTGTCGATGTCGGGACGGATGAAGCGGGAGACGCCAAATTTGGCATAAAGCGCTGTCCAGAAGGCGGTAGCGACTTGTCCGTGGTAATGCTTGCCTTCGCCGATGTCGATACCGCAGCGGAAACTGTCGGCGTATTGCCCGATAAAGGGATTGCCGTTGCCCACGCCGCAACAGGTCAGAATGAAGCCGCTTTCGCCGACGTATTTGCGTAGCGTCTTGAGGAACCAGTCGCGCAGCATCGTCCCCGTCCATTCAGGGTCGCGATAGCGCACGTCGACGCAATGAAAATGATCTGACCAGAAGTCGAACTTGAAGCCTTCGTAGCCCCATCTCTCCGTGGTGATGCAGATCAGGTTTTCCATATATTCCCGCGCCTGCGGCAAACTGAAGTCGATGAACTTGTGTCCTTGCGGCAACGCCAGCGGACGCCCGTTCTTGTGTAACAACAGCCAGTCCTGCGCGAATTTCGGTATCGTAAAATCGGGGTTGATCACTAGCCCCAGCCACAAGGCCGGGCGCAGCCCCAACTTGCGAATGTCGTCAGCGACAGCCTTCATGCCCTTGGGGAATTTTTTTTTGTCGATGCCGGGATTTTCCAGAATAAACATTCCCGGCTTGGTGGCAGCGGTGTAACCATCGTCGATTTGAATCCAACCGAGGTCTGGGCGGTTTTCCGCAATAAGGTGAGCTTGTTCCATGATGTTGGCGTGGGAGATGTTCCGCCCGAAGCCCATGTTCCACGAACCCCAGATGCGACCGTTTTTCAGCGGATCATTCTTGCCGGTAACGGGGCGGGTCTTGATTTCCTTTGCCAGCAGATTATTGTATATCTCCACCGCTTCAGCCGGATCGCAGGTCTGCGCGCAGCCAACAAATATCTTTTCTCCAATGGCGGTCGCACCCGCCCTGACAAGAAGGGAAGGCTGACCCCGCAAAAAACGGGAGGTGTCTACCCGCACGGAAAAGTCCTTGCCTTTGCCTTGACCGGTTAGCACTACCTGCAAATCCGCTACCTTGTTGCTGAGCAGGCCAATGACAACTGAGCGTTTCTTTTCCGGATCGACAATTACCTGACAAGGAAAAGGCTGATCCTCGGTAGAACCGAATTCGAGGCTGCGTCCGGCCAGCGGCTCGGAGTATTTTTTGCCTATCTCAAAAGTGCAGAATTCCACCTGCTTGCCTTCGGTCAGCGAGGATTTGGGATCGAACGCATAACGCAAAAATGCCCGGCGGCAGTTGTCGGACGCATAGACCGAAGTCTTGGACGAGGCGGCGAAATTTCCGTTTTCGATATCGCTCCAATGAGTGACGCAAACGTCGTTGCCGGTCTGGTTGCGCAGATTCCGCTCCAGCACAATACCACCTGGAACCACAGCCGCCAAGAACGTGGTGGTCAGTCCCGCGTGATGCGGATGCCTGAAAGTGGCGGAAAAACTTTTTCCTCTATCAGCGTTCTTCTCCAGCAGCCATTCCAACGCCACGCTCTCGCCGTTAACAGTGGTGGTGAAAAGGAAATCCTCGAATTTTACCCCACCGAGAGTAAAAGCGAACAGATTCCCCGTTTTCAATGAGATAAGCGCCATGGTTATTTTTCTTCTCCCGGAATGGTAAACCAGCTCAAACGGTGCAACGGCCACCAGCGCAGGACGGCTGGCCCCCGCAAGTTTTCAGCCGGAACCTTGCCCCAGTTGCGCGAGTCGTTGGACGAGGGGCAATTGTCGCCCAACGCCAGATAACCATCATCCGCCAGCCGGAAGGAACCGTCCTCGGAGTCGAAGCGAGGGTAAGTGTGGCTGGTGGACTGCCTGCGAACCGGTTCGCGCCCGGTGAAATAATAGATGTCGCGGTCGATACAGAGATCGTCCAGCTCCAGCCTGCCCCCCGAGGCGGAAAGGGTAACGCCGCTGTTACGCGCCACGTCTCTGGTAGTAGGCAGAATTTGCTGTTCCAGAATATGATCCAGTAACAATTTTCCGTCCAGCAGCAACCGCGCGGCGGTGTCGGCCTGGTAAAATTCCACCTTGTGCCAACCCGGGGCAAAGGTTTCAGTTTTCGCCCTGGCTCCCGGCAACTCGCGCCCGTTCAGAAACAGCGCAGCCTCGCCGTTGGCCAGGATTTCGGCCTGCAGGTGGCGATCGTCGTCGAGCAGGTCAATCGACAGTTTCGACTCTGCCCCGAATTTTGCCTTCATTTTTACGCGCAGATCAGGCACGACATGGAAGGAGATGGAGCGGTATTTGTTCGCCCCCTTTTCTCCCTGCCGCGCCCATTTTGCCGAATCGGTACTCGCGCCGACTGTCGGCAGATCGCAGCGTCGGCTGTAGAAGGTGACGCAATCCTCGCGCAGATATTTGCCGCAGCCGGGGCAGCGACCGGCGATTTTCTGATCGCGCACTGTCTTGGTAAAATTGTGCCCGCAGTCAGGACAATGGAAGTTCACATACTGGCGCAGGACATAGCGGTCATAGATCGCGTCCATACCGGTGTGCAGTTCCTCGCCATTCTCTCCGCCGCGCACGCAGGGCAGATAAGTCAAGTGCGCGCCGGCTTGCGCCTCGACCACCAGCGTCCCTTCTTTCGTCACCGCCCAATCCTTTTCGCCGCTTTGCCGCCACCACAATTCAAATTCGTCCTGCTTGAGATCGGAGAAATCCTCGCCGTAAACCGGGATCCAGATTTCGCTCTGTACGTTGCCGGACTTGATGGCGCGGACGAATTTTTCCCCCAGCGGTTTTTTGACAAAAACATCGCCGCGCGCGATCATGATAGTCTCTCCCGGCAGTCCCACGCAACGCTTGACGAAGTTCTGCCCCTTGAATTCCTCGTAGTCGAGGCTGGGGCTGAAATTTTTCGCCTGGGTGTAGGGAAACTTGAAGACGAAAATCTCCCACCGGCGGGGATTGCGGAACAGATAGTTGGTCTTGGTGCACAGTATCCGGTCGCCGCCTTCAGGTCGCCCGTGCAAGGTGGGCTCCATGCTGCCGGAGGGGATGACGAATATCTCCACCAGAAAGATGCGGATCAGCAGCGCCAGCGCCACCGCAATGCCCAGAGACAGTGCTATTCCCCAGCCGCTTTCCTTCTTTTCCGGTTTCTTTTTCTGCTCCCGTTCCGGAGGAGCGTCGGTATTGTCATTCATATCCACAACCTTAGGCATCGGCAAACAAAAGTCAATACAGCATCGAACGTCATTCCTGCGAAGGCAGGAATCCAGGCGGGGCAACCTTTATTACTGTCTGCTTTCCGGAAAAGTCATTCCCCGGTCGCCGGTTTTTCGCGCGGCGGCAATTCCGAGGGAAAAAATTTCGTGGTGGCAGGATCGGTCGGGATAAAATGCTTTCCCACCACCTTACCCCCGGTATAGAAAACATAAATCAGATCAGGTGCAAACAAGGCTGCCTGCACCTCGGCTACTTGGAATTCCTCGGCGGAGAAATTCTTGTCCGTGCTTTTTTGCAGTTCGGACAGGGGGTATTTCCCCAGCAGGCCGACAACTTCCTCCCGGCTCATGCCGATTCCGATACTTGCATAATCCCGGACAATTTCCGCCCGGTCGCGGCACTTGCCGTTTTCGTACAGCAGCAGCAACCCGAAGACGAGGCAGAACACCGCCACCGGTATCAGACACCCGTGGCGATAGGGATTCTGCGGGGGCGCGGGCTGGTTTTCGCTCAAGCCGGTTCTCCGGAAAAACAACGACAAACAGAAACCGCAAGGATACCAGCTTCACGCCCGGCAGACAAGACTTTCCAAGGCAATTGAGCAAATTGGCTTACTGGCTGAAAGTGCCGAGTAGAATGATTTTATCCGGTTCCGCCCATTCAGCCGATAAGCCCAAAAAATATCCTTGACTAAATCGTTTTTTTGTGCGATAAATCCGGACTTTAAATCACAGTGAAAGTTACAGGAGTTTTTAGCTATGGCGAAGAAGAAGAACCCGGTGGAAGTTTACCAGCTTATCTGCGAGGATTGCGGCGAACGCAATTATGTCGTGCGCATGAAAAAGGAACACAAGGGTCTGCATATCCGCAAGTACTGCTCCAAGACCCGCACCCACACCATGCACAAGGCCAAGAAAGCCTGATTGATGTAGATTTTATCAGCCGCAAAAGCCCTTGTCTGCAAGGGCTTTTGCATTTTTATGGTACAGGGTCTGTTTTCAATTGGGTGCTTTTGTCAGAGCATTCGGGGGCGAACTGAAATCCTAAAAGATGTCTGATATCGTCGGTTATCCAAGGCGGGATTTTTGTTGACTTTTTGTTTTCCTCCGCCAGGATGCCGCGGATTTCGACAAACCATTCCTTTATGCTCGTATTTGACTTGTCAAATACGCATTTGGCGATCTTTTTCCCATCTGTATGGAAAACATACCTGTCCATCATGGGGCCAGGCGAAGTATAACTTCCATAAATATCGCCAGTTGCTTGAATCCAGCGCCGAAAACCTTTCCTGATATCCGCCGTAAGATGATCTGAAAAATACTCCTGGTTGGCATAACCGGGAAAGTCTGTTTTGTGACAGAAAATCTCGCCCCCGTAAAAGAGATAGGAAAACCTGTATTTCGGGTGGGTTGAATCAATGAAGACTATGATATAGTCTCCCGATTCAAAATCCTTAATACTCATGCTTGTGCGTAATTTAAGCCAGCCGTAAACGCTCCCCAATAAGACAATAACGCAAACGGTAAGAAAGATGTTAAGGGTTCTCGGCTTTATGGCATTCATCTCCGTCACCTCATAATTTCGTTTGATCCAGCACCTTCCGGTACAGTCCCGCAAGGTCGTCTGCCCAGCGGTTGAGCGAGAAGCTTTTCTCTGCCTCTACCCGTCCCCACGAACCAAGCTTTTTCGCCAGTTCCCCGTCGTCCAGCACGCGCAGAATCGCACCAGCCAGTTGCAGAGTGTCGCTCTTGGCCACCAGCAGCCCCGATTCCTCGTGCCGGATCGCCGCCGCCCCGCCGGACGTATCGGTGGAAATCACCGGCAATCCGCAAGCTTGCGCCTCCAGAATAACGTAGGGTAAACCCTCCCATAAACTGCTCAGCACGAAACAATCCAGCGCGCGGTAAAACGGCAGCATCTCCGCCAGATTTCCACAGAACCGCACTTGTGGCGACACACCCAACGCGTCGGCGTACCGGCGCAGTTCCTTTTCCTGCGCGCCTTCTCCCGCGATGAGAAAAACCGCTTCCGCCTTTTGCTTGGCGATCATTTTCGCCGCAGTCAGAAAATCCCTGAGTCCCTTCTGCGGAGACAGCCTCGCGGCGGTGCCGACGACCAGGGCGTTGTCTTCCAGTCCCAGCGCGGCGCGGGCGGCGGCTTTTTCCTGGCGTGAGCCGGGACGAAAAAAAGCCGAGTCCACGCCATTGGGAATAACTTCCAGTTTTTCCAGCGGCGCGATCCTGTTTTGAAAAGCGGTTTCCAACTGCCAATCAGACAGCAGCACGAGTTTTTCGCACCAGCGCGCCGCGCGTTTTTCCAGCAGCCGGAATAATGTTTTCACTCCCGGCAACCGCGCCCATTCGAAGGCAAAGACATGCGGGGTATGGACAGCGGGCACACCGCAGAGATAAGCGGCCTTGCGCCCGAGATAGCCGCCCTTGGACGAATGGGTGTGTACCAGGTCAGGACGCAGTTGCCGGATAAGTTTGACCAGTTGCCGCAGGGCGAGATAATCCGTCAGCGGAGCGGGGCGGCGTAGCATTCCTATCGCCTTGACCGATTCGGTCTGCGGCGCGCGCGCCAAGCGCTCTGGCACGCCGGGGTCGCGGCGGGAACTGACTGCGAAATGCAGGCGAAAGCCCCGCAGGGTGCGCGCCAGCAGTTCCAGGTGCGTGGCCACTCCCCCCGCCGCCGCTTCAGCGATGTGCAGGACAACAGGTTCGCTCACGCCCTTCTATTCTCCGGGACGCTCCGCGTCGGGATGGCGCACGGTTTTGTCGGTGGCGGTGTGAAGACTGTAGCCGCGTTTCAACAAAATCGCCTCGATTTTTTCCTTGTTGTCGGGGGTGACGTGGATGTGCTGATGCACCTCGCTCCAGCCGCCGCCGAGAGTGGCGCCGAGATCGACGATTTCCTTCAGCGTGTCATGATCCAATACTTCCACCATTTTCGACGCGACGATCCAGCGCTCCATCTTGGCCATGATTTTATCCTTCTGTAAGAATTTAGAAATCGAAGCCCCGGTTCTTTTTCTTTTCGGGTCCGCCTCCGCTGCCGGCGGTGACGGCGGCGTCGTTGGCTTCCTGCGCGCTGGTTCCCTTGAGCACGCCGCGGAACATCAACCGCAGGTCTTCGGGCGAGTCGGTCTTTTCCAGCGCCTCATCCTGGGTGATGGCTCCCTTCTGCGCGAGGATGTACAAGGCCTGGTTGAAGGTCTGCATCCCGTAATAGCTGCCCTCCTCCATCGCCTTATGGATGCTCTTGGTCTTGTTTTCGGCGATAAGCTGCGAGATAGTGGCGGTGTTGACCAGAATCTCCTGCGCCGCCACACGCCCGGTGCCATCGGAGCGCTTGGCCAGACGCTGGCAAACAATGCCGCGCAGACACAGCGACAACTGCTGCCGGATCAGCTCGCGCGCGTCCGGCGGCATGGTGTCGAGAATGCGTTCGATAGTCTGGGGCGCGTCGTTGGTGTGCAGGGTGGCGAAAACGAGGTGGCCGGTTTCCGCTGCGGTGATGCCGAACTTGATGGTCTCCGGGTCGCGCATTTCGCCCATCAGGATGATGTCGGGGTCTTCGCGCAGCATCCCCCGTAGCGCGCTCTGGAGCGAACCCGTGTCCAGCCCCAGTTCGCGCTGGTTGATGGTGGCCACCTTGTCGGTATAGGTGAATTCGATCGGATCCTCTGCGGTGATGATATGCACGGGATGGCTCTGGTTGACGTGCTCGATCATGGCGGCAAGAGTGGTGGATTTGCCCGAACCGGTGGGGCCGGTTACCAGCACCAGGCCGTTTTCGTGGTCGGCGAGAGTGTTAAGGACTTTGGGCAGTCCCAGCGATTCCACGGTCGGCGTCTCCAGCGGAATCAGTCGCATCACGCAGCCGATATGCCCGCGCTGCACGAACATGTTGACGCGGAAGCGCGCCAGCCCCTCGATTTCGTAGGAGAAGTCGGCCTCGCAGTTGTCCTCGAATTCTTTGATCAGCTTTTCCGTCATGATGGCGTACAGCGAAGCGCGCAACTCATCGTCGCTCAGGGCAGGAGCGTCGGTCGGCAGCAGGTCGCCCTTGATGCGGAAGAGGGGCGGGCGTCCGGCCTTTAGGTGCAGGTCGCTGCCGCTTTGGCGTTCGAGTTCTCGCAGGCAAAGGTCTAGATCCATGAGGAGTCTCCCAGCTTGAAGTCGGAATAAAAAGCCCTTAAGACGAGTCAAACATAGCATACCCCCGCCGCCAAAAAAAGGAAGGCAAAAAAATCGTCGTTGTCAGGGGTTTTGCCGGTCGGCTTGTATTCTGAGTTTTACCGTCTGCCGACAGCATGCAATAAACCCTTTCCATTATCACGGACTTGCGCTAGAATAGCGCTTGTTTCTTCCATAACATTCAGGCTACGGAAAGCATTTATGAAATTTGACCTCAAGGCTCCGGTGCAAATCAGCACTTTTCGCGGGCTGGCGCCCTATCTGGAACAGGAACTCGCCGCCTTGGGGTTTCCCATCATCGCGAAAACCCATACCAGCGTCGAAACCGAAGCGACTCTGACACAGACTTTTGAATTGAACCTGCGTCTGCGCACGGCTCTGAACATACTGTTTCTGCTGAAGCAGTTCCGCTGCAAGAATCCCGCCCAGTTGTCGTGCATCGTCGCCACCCTGCCGTGGGAAAACATCATCCCCGCAGGCGGGTATTTCACCATCGTCAACCGGGTGGAGACTCCCAGCATCGACAATTCGATGTTCGCCAGCTTGAAGGTAAAAGACGCCATCGTCGACCGGATCATGGCAAAAACCGGCGCCCGTCCCGACTCCGGCTCCGAACGCGGCCGGACGGTGCTGAACTTTTTCTGGAACAAGGACGACGCCTGGCTTTACGTCAACACTTCCGGCGAAAAGCTTTCCGACCGCAACTATCGGAAGAATCCACATAGCGCGCCGCTGCGGGAAAATCTCGCCTCCGGAATAATTATGGAAACCGGCTACGACGGCTCCCAGCCGCTGGTCTGTCCGATGTGCGGCAGCGGCACCCTGCCTATCGAAGCGGCGCTGCTGGCGTTGAAACGCCCGCCCGCTTTCCTGCGGATGAATTTCGGGTTCATGCACCTGTCGGGCTTCTCTTTGCCGGAGTATGAAACCCGGCGGCAGGTATTACTGAAAGAGGCGAGGAAAAAAATCGCCGCGCCGATTATCGCCAGCGATATCGACCCCAACGCCGTGCGCGCAGCGCAGAAAAACGCCATGACCGCCGGTGTCGACCATCTGATCGAATTCAAAACCTGCGATTTCGCGCAGACACCGGTTCCGCCGGGAAACGGCATTGTGGTGTTGAATCCGGAATACGGCGAGAGGCTGGGCGAGCAGAAAGAATTGGAGGGAACTTACAAGCGGATCGGCGACTTTTTCAAACAGTCCTGCCCCGGCTACACCGGTTACGTCTTCACCGGCAATCTCGAACTGGCGAAAAAAGTGGGCTTGCATCCCAAAAGCAAGACGCCTTTCTGGAACGCAAAAATCGAATGCCGCCTGTTTTCTTACGAATTGTATTCGGGCAGCAGGGATGTAGCCGAAAAATGATTGACGCTGGCTTCAGGCAGCTATCGCAAAAGGAAACACGTTGAAATTAAGCGAAAAATCTTCTGAACGTCATTCCTGCGTAGGCAGGAATCCAGGAGGCGTTGCGCACGATTTCACCACTGGATTCCCGCCTGCGCGTGAATGACAATTTGTAAGTTTGTTATCAAAAGAACGATTGTTCCTTATGAGAGGCGTAGTCAGGCAGCGGCGATGCCGGAAGTGTCGCCTGCCTGTCGTTCCGTGCTTTCGGGCGTAGATTCAGTTTCACTCGCTTCGTTCTCCCCCGCATCGCCTGTTTTTTCATTCGAGCCGGATTGCGCTGCCTGTTTGGTCGCTTCCTGCTGTTGCTGCGCCAGTTCCTGCCGGGCGGCGTTTTCGCGTTGCGAAGCGGCTGCGGCGACGCGCCGATCCTGTGTGGAAGGCTGGGCAGGGGCGAGAGCGGCTGAACGCACTACCTGCATTTTCCTGATCGTGGCTTCGGGGGTGGATTCGGAAGATGTGTCGATACTGACCTCTCCGCCCACGGCGTAGCGCTTGCCGTCGGGACCGGTCTGATATTCAAAACTGGCGCTGCCGGAAGAATATCCCTGCGAGGCGGCGACATGCGCGGCTTCATGCGCGCGCACTTCGGTATCGCGGCTTTGGAGTTCGGAGATAAGCTGCATTTCCTCATCGTTCAAAGGCTCGCCATTTTTGCCTTGCGGTCGGGAGGAGTCGGCGACCGAGCCGCCCTTTTCCGCCGCCGCTTCCTGTTCTTTCTTATCTATTTTACCTTCCAATTCCGCGATCTGTGCCTCAGCTTCGTCCGCGGTTGCGGTGCCGGTTTCAGCAGCTTCTCCCATGCCTTGCGTAGCGCCCAGCATTTTAGTTGCGGCGTAGTTGCGCAAATCTTTTTCATTCAGTCCATAGGGCTGGTATTTGCCAACATCATTTTCACTGGCCGGGGTGTAGGAATCGACTACTGTTTGAGGATTAGCAGGAGAGATTTCCTCAGGCGCGGGAGCGGCCTGCGGTCGGATAGGCGAAACCGGAGTGATAGGCGTCATGTAGGGCAACGCGCTGACGGCACTGATGGCATCGATCATAATCTGCCTTCCCTGGCTAGCGTTTACACGCCACCATAACCCGACCCATCCGTAGCCGAGTGAAAACCAGATTCCGATCCCATATTCAGTTTAACCTGTAAAAACCACCGCGCAAATACAAATTTTCACTTTTCCGGAGAAAGTTGCGCCACAGCTATGTTTTGCGACAAATCCGGTTTAGTGCCTTACAGGCGAGAACGTGCTGGACGAAACCCCCAGCAGGGGGAGGACATATACCCGTGCCTGCTTGTAATCGTAAAGGATTTCCTTGCGTGCGGATTCCGACCTCCGCGCAATTGGCGGAGTCGGCACTTGGCACATACACAGGCTCGG
>JAGUZQ010000088.1 GCA_020060765.1 Planctomycetota bacterium
CTGGTGATGGAAGTCGACCTGCCGGAAGATTTCAAGAAGATGAATATCTACATCCAGCGTTATCCCGGAACAAACAGGATAAAGGACATAATCGAAGGATATTTCCTGATTGATTCAATCCGGATAGCCAAGTTGGAAAAATAATAATTGGCAAACTCCGCAGCCCAAAGATGCCCAATGGAATACGGCCTACATCGCCCGAATACGATCAATGCACGGGAAACACCTACTCGTTGCCCGTGTTGAGATAGGTGTAAGTGTCTAGTCCGTCGTCGAAGCGGCGCTGGAGAATGGCGGATTCCTTGAGCGAAATAGCTTCGCGCTTGAGCGCCTCCTCAATCCTCTGCCGGAAACGAGCCATCAGATCGCCCCGGCTGAACTGGATGTATTCCAGCACGTCCTCGATCCGCTCGCCCTCGACCGATTTATCGATGATATATCCGTCCTTGCCGGAAGAGACGTGCACGACATGGGTATCGCCAAACAGGTTGTGCAGGTCGCCCAGGATTTCCTGGTACGCGCCCACCAGGAAGATGCCCAGGGTGTAGGGTTCGCTCTTGCGCAGGGGATGGAGGGGCAGAGTGTCCTTCACATCGCGCAGGTCGATGAAGCGGTCGATCACGCCGTCGGAGTCGCAGGTGATATCGGCCAGCACCGCGCCGCAGGTGGGCTTTTCGTTGAGGCGGTGCAGGGGAATGATCGGGAAAAGCTGCTTGACTGCCCAATGGTCTGGCAGGGACTGGAACAGCGAGAAGTTGCAGACATAGGTGGTGGCGAACAGGTTTTCCAGATTCTCCAGATCGTCCGGAACATAGTCCAGCTCGCGTACGTAATTCAGTATCCGGCGGCAGATGACCCAGAAAAGCTCCTCGACGATGGCGCGATCCTTGAGCGAGAGGTGGCGCAGATTGAAGATCATCAAACCTTCCTGCCGCAGATCCATGGCTTCGTGATAGGTCTCCTGGAAATTCTTGCCCTTGAACCCGTCAAGGGTTTCCTTCATCCGGTGGACAATCTCGGCGGTCTTTTTGGGAATGACCGGCACCACGGTATTTTCGTGAGATTCGTTGGTGCTGACGACATCGACCACCAAGACGCTGTGGTGCGCCACCAGCGCCCGACCGGTTTCGCTGATAATGGTCGGATGCGGCACTTCGCAGGCGTCGCAAGCCTTCATGACCGCATCGATGATGTTGGCTGCGTATTCGTTCAGCTTGTAATTGGCGGAAGAAGCAAAGTTGGTCGCCGAACCGTCGTAGTCCACCGCCAGGCCTCCACCAACGTCGATATGGGTTAGGTTGGCGCCTAGCTTGTATACCTCGGTGAAGATGGTGCCGGCTTCTTTCATCGCGTTGGAAATGGTGTGGATGTCGGTCACCTGGCTGCCGATGTGGAAGTGCATCAGCTTCAGGCATTCGAGTTTTTTCTGGCGCCTGAGCAGGGCGATGGCGTCGATGATTTCGTTGACCCGGAGGCCGAACTTGCTTTTCTCCCCGCCGGAGCTTTCCCACATGCCCTTGCCCCGGGCGGCGAGTTTCATCCGCAGCCCGATCAGCGGCTCGACCTGCAGCGACTTGGCCGCCTTCAGGATCATCGGCAGTTCCGAGGATTTCTCCACCACCAGGAAAATCGGATAACCCATGCGGCGGGCGTTCAGGGCGATCTCGATATAGTCCATATCCTTGAAGCCGTTGCAGATGATGAGCGAATCGTTGTCCTTGCGCATGGCGATGGCAAGGAGGAGTTCAGCCTTGGAGCCGCATTCCAGCCCCATGTTGAAATCCTCGCCATGATTGATGATATCCTCGATAACGTGGCGGTGCTGGTTGACTTTTATAGGGTAGACCGGGCGGTAATCGCCCTTGTAGCCGTATTCATTCATCACGGCCTGGAAAGCGCCGCCGATCTGGTGAATGCGCTTGCGGAGAATATCGGTAACGCGGATCAGCACCGGCAGGGTAAAACCGCGCATCCTTATTTCCCGCACCAGCTCCTGGAAATTGATATCCTGGCCGCCGTTCTGGTTGCGGAGAATCACGTCGCCGTTCGTGTTGGCGGTAAAGAGACCTTCGCCCCAACGTTCGATGCCGTAGAGGTCGATGCTGTCCTGCACCGCCCAGCTCTCCAGCTTATCCTTGTGCTTCTTTTTCATGCGCGCCCGGTTTTGCATGTACGTTCTCTCCTAAAATTTCCGCGCAAAGCGGAATGAGCGAATTTACCGCATTTCCCCCACCGACGCAAGACCGCGTCAAAATGATTTTTCTGTCCGTAATTCTATGGCGGGACGATCAGGACGGTCTGCACAAGGCGCGACCGATCATCCGGTACACCAGACGGGCGGCGCTATAGGCGCAGGGCACGGAATCGCCGCAAAGTTCCATCACGTCGCAACCCACCACTTCCTTATGGGCGAAAATATAGGCAAGAATCTCGTCCGCTTCCGTCCAGGTCAGGCCGCCTGGTTCGGGCGTGCCGGTGGCGCGGATAACGGAAAGATCGAACGCATCCAGATCGAAAGTGACAAAAACCCGCGTCGGCAAGGAGTCGATGCGTTTGCGCCAGTCGAAGAAGCCGCTGCGGATCTGGTGCATGAAGCCGATGCTGTCGCCGATGCCGCTCTCCCGGACAGACAGCACCTCCTCGGCGGAAGTCGACCTGATGCCAAGCTGGAGAACATCGCGCGCGTCTTCCCGGATACGCGCCATGACGCAGGCATGGCTCCAGGCCGACCCCTGGTAACTCTGGCGGAGATCCGTGTGGGCGTCGAACTGGACGACGCCGACGCCGGGGTATTTTTGGTTGAGCGCGCGAAAGACGCCTACGCTGATGGAATGCTCCCCGCCGATGACGAGGGGAAACTTCCCTGCGTCAAGTATACGACTCACTTCCTGTTGGACTGCCCGAGCCACGTTTTCCGGCTTCTCCGACAGCGTCAGCGGCGGTAGCGTGTGGATGCCGACCTCGCACGGGCACAGTCCCAGCACCTCGTCGTAATCCTCCATAAAACCGGAAGCGGCGCACAAAGCCGCAGGCCCCTGCCCTGTTCCCTTGCCGTAACAGACCGTGCCTTCGTAGGGTACAGGCAGCACTACTGCCCGCGCCGCCTCAAACGAATCCCCCTCTCGGTTGAGTGGATAAAAGGGCTGGTACCTTTTCGCATCGGTCATGCAATTCCTCCGGTTTGCCTCTGCTGCTAGCGAGCCGTACTGACGTGCCATTGAAACCGATAGCAACTGCCTCGTCAAGGGTTTGTCTGTTGAATAACCTGCCGAGAGGTTCGCGCGAGACTGTTACTTCAGCCAAAGCAAAATCCCCCCGTCTTCCGGGGGGATTCGTTCGCAAGGGATATCGCGACACGTTTCAGCTTATCGCATAACGCGGGTCTTTGGGAATCTCCAGCGGCTCTGGCAGCGACGCCCAGCGCACGCCGTTGACAAACATTTTTTCAAAAAAGGGATTTTGACAGGCGTCGACATTGTGTCCCAGCGCAAGATAAAACACCCTGCCCTTCCCCCAAGGCTTCACCCACGACACCGGCCACAGCTTGCCCCGGAAAACCGTCGTCGCCAGCATTGTCACCCGCGGATCGTGTTCGACCAGATACTGCTCGTCGTGAACCTTGTACTCGAACACCGGCCACTTTTCCCAGTCCTTCACCGTATAGCCCTCGATGCCCTCGGCTACGGGATGGTGCTCGTCGACCAGGCTGACGAGGTAGTCGCGCGTAAACGGATGCGCCTTGAAGACGCCGCCGATCATGGCGAGATATTCGGGGCTGCCCTTGAAGGAATCGGCGGCAGAATGTACGCCCGCGAACCCGCCGCCAGCCGCCACCCACTCCACCAATCCGCGTTTCGAATCGACCGGTAATTCCCCGCCGGTGTGGTAGACCGCCACGGTGTCGAACTTCGCGAGGTTGTCCGGCAGCAGCGCGCCGAAATCCTCCGCGACATATTCCACTGTCATTCCCGCCTTTTCCATTTGATTCTTGAGCACGGGGCAGATCGCCTTGAAATCGTGACAACCGCCGCCACCGAACAACAGCACTTTAGACATGTCATTTCCTTTTTAAGAAACTTTAAGCATACCGTCGGCCTCGACCGTGCGGTTGGTTTTCGCGGACTTGGAAATCAGTTCGATGGCGCGCATGGCGTTACGCGCTTCTTCGGGTTTGACCAGCAGTTCCTTGCCGCCAGCCAGCGATTCGTAAAGATAATCGTAATAGCCTTTCTGCTTTATCTCCAGATATTCCGGCACCTTGTAATCCGGCTTGGCTCCGTCGAAATTCTGGGTGGCGTTCATGAGATCGCGCGGGCCTTCGATAATCCGCTGCACGAAAGACCCCTTGGTTCCAGCCGCGTAAAACCGCGTCAGCGGCGGCGTGCCGTTGATGAGATATTCCGCCGGGCGCGGCAGCATCGCCAGCCGCACCGCCGGGCCGGATTCAAAGCGAAACATCGCGTCGAGAAAACCGCTGCCCGCCATGCCGTTTTCGGGATAAGCCATATTGGCGGAAACTTCCCGCAAGCGCGAACCATTCAGAATCAGGGACTGATCCACCAGGTGCACGCCCCAGTCGATAGTCTCGCCGGGATTGTAGCTGTTCATCATGATCCGGTTTTCGACCAGCCGCACCTCGCCCAGCTTGCCGCTGGCAATCACATCGCGCAAGGCGAGAAAATCCAGATTGAGACGGCGGTTATGATGCACGGTAAGAATCAGGCTTTTTTTCTTTGCCAACGCAATCAGCTCGTCGCATTCAGCCACGGTTTCCGCCATCGGCTTTTCCAGCAGGACATGTTTGCCCGCGTCCAGCGCCTGTTTCGCGGCGGGAAAATGCGTAGACAGCGGCTTGGTGGCGATAATCACCAGGTCTACGGTTTTATCTGCCAGCAGTTCGTCGTAGGAGGCGTAAGCCCGGTATTTATCTCCCGCCAGTTTCGCCGAGGATTCGGGAAAAATGTCGTAAAAACCCGCGACGGAAAACCGGTCTGGTCGCTCTTCCAGATTAGGCAAATGGTTGCCCCGCACAATACCGCCTGCGCCGCAGAACGCGGCGCGAATCACCGCTGCCATGTTTTCTCCTATGATAAACTACGACCAAAAATCCGCGACCAACGGAAGCGCGAAAGCCCTGTTCCTTCTGAGCCGCTTGCGAAAGATGGCAGTGGCAACATGCCACCTCCTGAATCAGGAAACCATGAAATTATCCAGCGGGTGCCGTAGACTGTATTCCCGCAGGAAATCAAGCATCGTCGCCGCGTCGAGGGCACCACGCAGGAATTGCGCGGCCAGGCTTTCCCAGGCGCTGAGCATAAAGCCCTTGCTGACCGGATTGTATTTCGACAGATTCCGGCTATGGGTTTTGATCTGGCGCAGAATCAATTGCCAATTCTGGGGATAGGCCAGGAACGGATTTTCTATCTCGATGGAAACCGGCTGCTCGCCGGGGTATTCCAGAAACAGCGACTGCACCTGCTCCGAGAGCAGAAAGCGGATGAACTCCAGGCAAGCGCCGGGATAGGCGGAGTCGGCGTTGATGCAGATAATACCCAACCCCTCGAAATAGGCTCCCTCGCCCCCCCGGGGCATGACGAAAGGCGTGAACTGTTCCAGCGGCTCCAGCAAACCGGTTGCGAAAGTGTATTCGATCAGAACGGCGTATTTGCCGTAGAACTCGGCGTTTCTCTGGGGACGGCTAGAAACAAACCGGAGGTATTGACGCAGCGGCGCAAGAGTTTCCAGAACGTCCCGCAAGACGGCAGCGGCGGCCTGCTCCCCTTGCCAGAAATCCCGCAGCACCGATCTGCCGCCGGAAAAATGCACGTAATGATCCAGATTGAACGTCATGATCGAATCGAGGTTCAGCGGAGGAACGCCGGGATGATTCCGCGCAAAGCCGATCAGGGCGGCGATAAATTCCGGCCAGGAAACCGCTCCGGCCAGCAGCGCCGCCTGCTCGCCGGGAGACACCAGCCTGTTATTGATCATGCCGATCATGTGGGTGGCGAACAGCGGCACGCCGAGGATATTGCCGCCGATCTCGACCGCGTCGATGTGCGCCGGAGAGAGAGGCAGACTTTCGACAAATGTCCGCGAAAAGGGCAGAATCGAAGACAGCCTCACATCTTCTTCAATAATATGATGCGGCGTGGCGATGAAGATGTCTGAATTTTCCCGCCAGCATTGGGAATACTCGCGCCCCTCATCCGGTGCCGCCAGCTCAATCTCGATACCGCAGACTTCCTTGCACAGCTTCGCCACCTCCGCCCACATGCGATGCTTGCGCGGATCCCAGCCCGCAGGCATAAAGCGCAATGGTTTGCGTTCGGAAGTTCTGACGGAAAAATTGTAGAAAGCGCTTACCGATGCAGTATCTAAAGACTCCTTCTGCGCCACAAAGACGCCGGACTTGGGGCGGGAATACAAAAAACCTTCCGCCACGAGTTCCTTGACTGCCTTGCGCGCCTGGTAGACGCCAACGGAATATTGTTCCGCCAAACGGTTTTCAGACAAAAGCTGGGTCTCAGGCAATAGCTTCCGCTCACTTATCTGCCGACGGAGATCCTGCTTAATCCGTTCACTTTCGCTTTTCTTACGCGGCACGGGATTTTTTTCCATAAATGCCCCTTTGCAATAATCTACAACATTTTAACCCTATTTCAAGCCTCCCGCCAGTTATTTTATCGCTTTTTTTGCAGAATAATTACAATTTTATCGAAGAGTTTCTTGCAGATGTGTTTTTTTTGTTGTAACCTTAGCTTAACAGCCTTGCGAAAGCGGAACCATCTCAAGCTCTGCGGGAGATTAATAGCAATGCAGAAATTTAAGTTGCGCTTTACCCTGGTCGAATTGCTGGTGGTGATTGCCATTATTTCCGTCCTCGCCGCCTTGCTGATGCCTGCGTTGAGCAAGGCGCGGAGAGTCGCCCAAAGCATGGCCTGCCTCAATAACCAGAAACAACTTCAACTCGCCACCACCATGTATTGCGACGATCACAACGGATATTTCCCTGTCTATACGACTGCTGCGCCACCTGTTTGGTATTTTCCGCTAAAAAACGGCTGGCTGGAACATGCCGGTTGGGGTAAGGGGCAAGGCGTATACTTCTGCCAGACCAATCCCGTCGACACCAGCAGCGGCAGTCCCGGCTGGACCAACTATGCGATCAACAGCAATCTGGTCAAATTCAGGATGTCCCAGGTACGCAAAAGTCCTATTGCCTTATACCTGGGTTCGGCAAATGAAGCCTATGACTGGACCTGGTACACAAACTCGGGCGCACGCTACTCCAACCCATGGAAAGACACCTATCCCATTCACGATGACAAGGTCAATATTGTTTTTGTCGACGGGCACGCGAAATCGGCTAAGGTCTGGCCGCGCCCTGGTTCCAACCCGCTGCCGGTCAACACAGACTTGGCCGACATGAAGACAGCTTGGTTTTATCCGTTTAACTGAGGACGAATTATGCCAAAGAAATGCCATGGATTCACCTTGGTGGAACTTCTGGTAGTCATCGCCATTATTTCCATTCTCGCCGGCCTGCTGATGCCTGCGTTGAGCAAAGCACGAAACGTCGCCCAAAGCATGGCCTGCCTCAATAATCTCAAGCAACTCAGTCTCGCCAACAACATGTATTGCGACGACAACCAGGGCTATTTCCCCCGCTATACCGACGCCGCTCCCAGCGCCTGGTATGCCCCGCTTAAAAACGGCGGCTGGATGGAACACGCGGGTTACGGAACCGGCAAGGGTGTTTATTTCTGTCAGACCAACCCCACCGACACCAGTGGCGGCTCGCCCGGCTGGACCAACTACGGCATCAATAACAATCTCGTCAATATGCGGATTTCACAGGTGCGCAAAAGCCCCATCGCTGCCTTTATCGACGCCTTGAGCGCCACCGGCGGCACCTGGTATTACAACAACGGTGGGCGATACAGCAATTGCTGGAACAACACCTATCCGGTTCACGACGACAAGAACAATCTTTCTTTCGTGGATGGGCACGCGGTCTCGGCAAAAGTCTGGCCGCGTCCCGGTTCCGACCCGCTACCAGCCAATACCAGTCTGCCAGGCATTCCGAAGGAATGGTTTTATCCGTTGAATTGACCCCATTATTTTTTTGTTGCTGCGTCCGCATTTTCTTTTCCGGAGGATTTTTATGAAATTGCTATTATTACTGGTTCTGGCGCTGCTATATTCGTCTGGCGCCTTCGCTGCGGGAGCGCGGATGCTGGCTTTTTACGAAGTGCTTCGAGCCGACTCCCCCCCTGCCCTCGACGGCGACCTGTCTGACGCCTGCTGGAAAAACGCGGGTATATCCACCACCTATTACGAATATCTCAAGCCAACTCCCGGCCCCGGCGTGTTGCATTCGGAACTGCGGATGCTGTACGACGACAAGGGCATTTATCTAGGCATCGTTAATTACGACGACAATCTGGACAAAATCGTGGCCGAGCGCAAGCGGCGTGACGACCCGGAAATCTGGCGGGACGATTGCGCGGAAATCTATTTCGATTCCCACGGCGCGGGAGTCGGCTATCACAAATTCGTCACCAACGCCCTCGCCACCCGCGGCGACATGCGCCGCATCGACGCGGCAATCTCGGAAAACAACTGGAGCGCCAACGGCTGGCGCGTGCAGACCGGCAAGACCAAGGACGCCTGGGTCATCGAAGCCTTCTTCCCCTGGAGCGACCTGGGCGACGAGGCGAAAGCGGGCGACCTCTGGATGTTCTGCCATGTGCGCTACGCCTTTTCCTCCGGCGGCTTCCAGGGCGTCACCTGGGCTCCGGGCGGATATTACAATGCGCCCGAGAATTTCGGCTTTCTGTTGTTTGGCGGCGGGAAACCCGCCGCGCCGGAAGCAATCGGCAAAATCCTCTCGCAACGCGTCACCCCGCCCTGGCGGCTGACCATCCCCTCCGGCTTTCTCGATTGCACCGACGCCAACAAGACCGATTTCCGCACTCCCGATTCGCTGACGCTCCAGAAAAAGGAACGCATTGAAAAACTCCTGCTCGACATCGGCAAACTCACGGAAGCGTCCGGAAACGACAACGCGGAAATCAAAAAGCTGCGCGAGGAGAGTGGCGAACTGGCGGAGAACTTCAAACAGACCAAGGCGATAGAAGCCACTGCCAACAACGCCATGAAAATCCTGAGCGACCTGGAAGCGCTGGAAGGAAAACTGACCGAAACCTATTGGCAGGCGCGCATCGAGGCGCTGCTGGAAACCATCTGAAAAACTTAAACCCGGAGGAAAATTCATGCTGCGGATTCTGCTGATACTGGTTTTGCTGCTGTGCGGTTACACCCTCACCTTTGCCGGAGAAAAACACGACGGCGCCTACCTGCGCGACTTGACGATGGATTATGTCACTCCCCATCTTGACTGGGCGAAAAAGCCAGCGGGCGGCGCGGTAAAGGCTCTGTTTATCTGCTCGCGCCGGATGGCGGGACGGGAAGTGGTAGAAATCGCCCAGCGTATGGGACTGGACTTCCAGGCGGTGATGCTGGTGTACAACGGCGACTTCGCGCAGGACAGTATCGACGAAGGAGCGGTCTCCGGCACCAGCCGCTACGAAAAAACCAACGAGCTTCTGGACAAACTCAAGCAGGATTACGAAGTGATCGTGCTCGGCAATTTCAATTTTGAAAAACTGCCCACCGAAGTCAAGTTCCACATCCTGCAGAAAGTCACCAGTGGCACGGGACTGGTCATGGCCTATCCTTTCCGCGTGCCGTACAAAAAACTGACCGCCTCTCCCGTGGCAGACGCGGCAGAGAAAATCCTGACTACCGTCTCCCCCGACGCCCTGCCCGAAAATGCAAGAGATATCGGCAAACAGGCTCTGATCGAAACCTTTTCCTTCGGCAAAGGGCGGGTGCTGCTGCTCAACTACAAATCGACAGGCAACACCTCCTACGGCGGCCTGAGCCTGACCGCCGCCGAGGACTGGTCGCCGTTCTGGCAGGCGCGGTACGAAGCCAACATGGCTCTGGCAGCCAAGTCTTTGCTGTGGGCGACTGGCCGCGAACCGGCGGCGACCCTGGCCGGAAGCGATCTGCCGACCGACGCCCTGCCCCAGGCAGAGACCAACGGCAAAGCCGTGACCGTGAAAGTTTCCGGCAAGCCGGGACCGCTCGGACAGGTTTTCTTCCGCCTGCGCGACGCGCGGAACAATATCATAAAGGAAGAAGCGGTTCTGCTGGCGCTTAACGCGGAGGAGGAATCCCGTGCAACACATTTGCCCTCGCTGCCTGCGGGCGAATATTTTCTCGACTGCATTCTCGACCTCGACGACGCGACGCAGGACTTCGCCAGTTACCGCTTCACCGTCGCCTCGCCTCTGGGCGAACTGCAACTGGCCACCAACAAGGAAAGCTTCGTCAACGGCGAATACATCTACACCCGCATTGCCGTGACGACGCCGCAGGCTGGCGAATTGCAGGCGCGCCTGCGTTTGTACGATTCACCTTACCGCCGTCTCTGGCAGGAAAAAACCGTTCCGCTTCCGGCCGGAGACACGACTGTCGCCACCACCCTGGAAGCGCGCCCCTTCCCCACGCTGGCGGGTTACCTGGTATGCGAAATCCTGTCCGGCGGTGTTTTGCTGGACAAGCAGGAAACCACCGTCTTCTTCCCCCAGCAGGAACCGGAAGCGTTCCCGACCATCGGATGGGACTGCGTGCCCTCGCGGTGGCTCGCGCCGGTCTACGCCCAGCGCATTATCGACGACCTGGGCTGGAAAAACGGCCTGTCCCATCCCTCGCCCGGCGGAACCAACGCGCGCATCGCCGCACTGTTCAACCAGCGCTTCGTGCCTTACGTCGTGCGCGTGATGCTTGACAGCGCCAAGGACGCGGCGGAAGGCAAGGAAAACTGGACGGTGCAGACCAAATGGTTTTTCCTGCCGCCGGAAAAGAAAAAAGCTTTCGAGGAACTGAAAGGCGACGAGTCCGTCTATAATCCCCTCGCCGCCGACTTGTGGAAGGAAGGCATCAAGTACCGCCTGACCAACCTGCCGAAATACGGACCGATGGTGTATAACCTCGGCGACGAAAACCATTTTTCCTACAAGACCGGCTTCGCGCCGTCGGAAGAGAGAGAGTTCCGCGACTTCCTCAAACGCCGCTACCTGACGATTGAAAACCTCAACCGCGAGTGGCAGACGGAATACCAGGATTTCGCCGAGGTCAAGCACTATAACGAACAGGAAGCGCGCGAGGCCGGCAAGTTCGCCGCCTGGAGCGACCACCGCCTGTTTATCGAAAAGGAATATGCCGACACGCACCATCTCCTCTCACAATACATCAAGGAACTGGATCCTCTCGCGCAGGTCGGCGCGGAAGGCTCGGTGCCGGGCAACCTGGAATATACTATCAGCAAGCTGGAGTTCTGGGGTCCCTACAGCAATTTCGTGATGGATGAAGTGCTGCGTTCTCTGGGCAACGAAAAACTGCGCTCGCTCTGGTGGGGAGGATACGTCGGCAGCCACGGCGGGCGCAACGGCTTCCCCCTGCCGCTGTGGGGGCCGCTGCTGCAGGGCACGGTCAACTCCAGCGCCTGGTTTTCGACCGGAGTTTCCTCCGAAGGCATGATGGGCGTCGATATGACCTGGCCGAAATACTTCCAGGAAATGCTGCCGCATCTGCAGGAACTGCGCGACGGGGTCGGCCCGCTGCTGGTGAAGACTCCCCTAACCCACGACGGCATCGCCATTCTCTGGAGTCACGCCTGCGTGACGGCGGCGATGATGGACAACCGTTTCGTCAATCCGCAGGATTCCGCCGCGGAACTGCTGAAGCATTTTCACCGCTCGGGACTGAATTTCGATTTCGTGCCGAGTTCGAAAGTCGAAGCGGGAGGACTGGCGGAATATAAAATCCTCTTCCTCTGCGGCGCTTCCGCCCTGAGCGCGGAAGAAGTGGCGAAGATTGAGGAATTCACACAGAACGGCGGCATCGTCGTCGCGGATATCAATCCCGGCATTCTGAACCAGTATTGCCGCCAGTTGGAAAAAAGCCAGTTGTGCAAGCTCTTCGGGACGGAAACGGTCGGCGGCTCGGTGGAGTTGACACTGAAGCCAACAGAAATCGCAAAAAGCATTAACGGCGTCGATTTCGCCCTGAACTGCCAGGCCGCGCATACTTCCACAGACGCGCCGCAAATGCAGGCCAAACAGTTCGGCAAGGGGACGGCGGTGCTGCTCAACCTCAACCTCTCCAGCGCCGCCGCCTCCGACCAGCCGGGGCAGATAGAAACGTTTATCGGCAACCTGCTGAACCTAGCCGGAATCAAACCTGAATTCGCCGTCGAAGGCATCGACACCACTCATCTCCTGCTGAGGGTGCGCAAGGCGAAAGACTTCCGCCTCGCCGGAATTTTGGCCCAAACCACCGAACTGGGCAAGGAGACGGTGCTGCACCTCCCCCGCCCGTTACACGTCTACGAAACCAACGGCAAGTACCTAGGCGAACTGAATGAGATCAAACGCGCTCTGGACAAACCGTTCCTGCTTTACAGCCTGTTTGACGCGAAGCAAAATCCGCCGGCAATACTGCTGGAAAAGACGGAAATCGCCCGCGGCGAAAAATTGGAAATGGATCTGTCGCCTTTCCGCAACGCTCAGGTTTTGCGCCTGGAATACATCGACATCTCCGGCAACACGCTCACGCGGCGTACGAAAATCATCGTAGTCGACGGCGAAAAACCGGTGGAGTTGCTCCGCTTCGCGCTCAGCGACCAGCCGGGCAAATGGACGCTACGCCTGACCGACGTCGCTACCGGACTGTCTTCGAAAACCGCTGTTGATGTGAAGTAATCCTTCCCTTGGGTGAAAGGAAAGCCATGCGGGTTATTGCCAGTCTGGTTTTAACGGCGTTCTTCTGTTGCTGCGCGTGGAGCGCGGAAGACATTGTCATCAGCCGAAAGGAGACTCCCAATCCGGAACGCGGCGAAGGCGTCGTCAAGCGTGAATGCGTTCTCCAGACCCCGATGTGCAAGCTGGAATATACCTCCAATTCCGCGCCGGACAGCAAAACGCCGCTATTCGGCAAATGGGGCGATTTGATGTTCGGCCTGTATTTTGGCAGCTATTTCGGCAACGGCAGTTGGAGCAGGTGGGATTTTCTCAACGTTAAACTCAACGCCGCCGGGAAGACCATCGACCCCCGGCGGCTGTTTCCGCTGGATGACGTCTATCTGCTGGAAAGCGAAAACCGCATCCTTGCTGATTTCGTCTGGCCGCTGTCGGATAAAGCCGATTTCGCGTTAGACGATAATCTTATCCTCACCCTGGCGCACGGAAAAACGCCAGGAAACTGGATTTTTTTCCGCCTTCGCGTTAACGCCGGAGACAAAGATATCTCCCAAGTTTCGTTACGCTCCTACCCCGCCAGCACCACCGGCCCCAAGAACCGCGAACGCTGGATCGCCTACGAGGGAGGGCGCGCTACGACACAGCAAGGAGAGGTGAAGATTCCGCATGAAAGCGGCGGACTTATGTTCTTCAACCAGTTCGCCCAGACCCAAGACGGCTGCCTGCTGGTTTTTCTGCCGGAAGAGATAGCGGAGATTTCCGCCCGCGGCACTTACGACGTCAATGCCAATTTAACCGTAAAAGAAGGCACGAAGACTGTTCATTTCGCGTTGGGATATTTCCACAATGAAAGCTGGGAAAAAGTGGAGCCGCGCTTTCTCACCGAAATGCGCCCCAACCTCCTGGAACAATTGCGGGGATACGAGTGGAACGTGCGCGAAGGTTTGGACGATATCGGCAGAATGGTAGAGGAAACCGGCTCCTGGTGCAAACCGCTGTCATACTGGCCCGGGATAGTGGCAGATGACGACAAGGCGGTGCTCAACTCGAATCGCGCGGAACTGGTGGAAAAATTCAACCGCCTGGAAGAACTCTTCAGTTCCGCCCGCGCCCAGGGCAATGCGCGCAGCGCCTTGCACCTGGCCGAGCAAATCCGCGCAATCCGCGAACAGGCGCTGCAATTGGCGCTGGATCAATTGAAATAATTTTTCAAAGGAAAACTGTCATGAAAATCAAAGCGGTGCAACTGGATCTGGCGCGGCAGATGGAAACGCCGGACTATATCAAGGAATTCGCGTCGTTCGCGAAAAAGTGCGGCTATAACGCGCTGCTGCTTTATCTTGAGGGCAGAATCAATACGCCAACTTTTCCCTACAAAAGTCCGGCGGAAAGCTACACCGTCGCGGAAATGAAAGACGTTGTCAAGTATTGCGAGAAACTCGGGATCGAAGTCATCCCCTGCGTGTCCACTCTGGGCCACGCCGAACTTCTCCTGCAACATGAGGAGATGCGCGAACTGGCGGAACTTAAAGACGGCGTGGAGGGGCGCTGGTACCAGAAAGACAAGTACAATCACACCTGCCCCTCCCGTGAGGAGACCTACGAATTTTTCGAAAAGTACCTGGGCGAGATGGCCGATATTTTTCCGTCGAAATATTTCCACGCCGGGCTGGACGAAAGCTGGGAAATCGGCATGTGCCCCGAATGCGGGGACAAGTTTAACGACCACGACGGCTACGCCAGCCTTTACTCCTACCACATCAAGCGCGTCCATAAAATCCTGAAAAAGCTCGGCAAGCGCATGATGATGTGGGACGACCTCTTCGCGATCTACCCGCAGTCGCTGAAACAGATTCCGCGCGACATCGTCATGTGCATGTGGTGCTACGACTTCAACGCAACCTCCGCTGTGGATCACATCTCTCGCAACCGGCTGCTGCACGACCCCTACGAGGAATACGACCGCCTAGGCTTCGACTACCTGACCTGCCCGGCGGCGATATACCCGCAGAACATCCTCTGCCAGACGCGCCTGGCGAATAAACACAAACCCCTCGGCGGCATCGTGACGCAGTGGGAGAAGTCGATACGCTTCTACCAGGCGTCGTACCCCATGATCGCGCTGGCGGGGATGCTCTGGAATTCAAACAAAAACGACGACGCGAAACTGATCGACGAAGCGCTGAAAAAGACCGGCATATCCGACTCCGGCGTCCGCGCCGCACTGGCAGCCGCCATGACCCTGAAGCAGCGATATACAGCCGGGCGCAATGCGGCCTGCTTCCTCGGCGATGTCGCCCATGTCGAGGAAGAGCGCCTAGGCGCGCTGGAACTGATTCTCGCCCAGATCGGCAAATACGTGAGCGATGAAAAAAATCCGGTGTTGCAGGATATGGCGCTGACGGCGTGGGAAGGGCAGATCCAGCGCCGCATCCGCAAATATTATTTTGAAACCGCGCTGAAACAATTCCAACCGCAGGACGCCGCGCCATCGGCCTGCGTGAAAACCCTGCTGGCAGACCTCGCCAAATTCCGCGACCTGCGCCTGCGCCAATGGAAGCGCTTCCGCCCGGGAGTGCCGTCGGCGAAATTTGAAAAACATTTTGCCGACATGATAGACGATGTCAAATCGTTAGAGGCCGGGCTGAAACGCAAAACCCATCTGCTGAAGCTGCGCCTCTTCCTGCCGGAGATGTACTGCACTCCCTTCCTCACGATCAAGGTCGACGGCCTCATTCTCAAAGAGAACGTGCAACTCAAGCCCATAGGTGAAGAAACGCCTTATTACACTTACTTCCTGCCGTTCTCAGGGAAGAGCGCGCCGCGGAAAATCGAAATCGCTTACAAGGGGTGCGGCGGGATGGGCGTCACTTATGCGTCGGTAGTTACGCGCTCCGATGCCTACGTGCCGACCGCGATTGGCGACTGCGTCGGTCGCGTGCAGAATCCGCAGGCGCTGCTGTCGGAAAACCAGCAGTGGTGCTACTTGGGTGAACACGAATCCAGCCAGATGTTTTTCTGGAATGAACTGCGCAAAGCCACCAGTTCGGTCGAACTGCTACTGAGTAAAAAATAAGCGTTTATCTCATCCGGGCGGAGGAGGCGATTTTTTCGCGCGCCTCCACCGCCAGCCTGTCGGCGCGCTCGTTCATGGGATGCTCGTTGTGCCCCCTGACCCACTGCCACGACACCCGGTGCGGCTTTATCGCGGACAGCAGTTCCCGCCAGAGGTCTTCGTTCTTGACCGGCTGTTTCGAAGCGGTGCGCCAGCCGTTTTTCAGCCAGTTGGCCAGCCACCCCTTGGCGAAGGCGTCAACCACGTAGCGGCTGTCGGTGACTACCGTCACGTCACACGGCTCCTTCAGGCGACGCAGGCTTTCCAGCACGGCGGAAATCTCCATGCGATTATTGGTAGTGTCGGGTTCCGCGCCGGACAGTTCCTTTTCCGCATGCGGGTTTTCGCACACCAGTATCGCACCCCAACCGCCGGGGCCGGGGTTGCCGCTGCACGCTCCGTCGCTGTAGATGGTAATTTTTTTCAAGGCGGTATCCGTTCAGGCAGTGGCGCCGTTTCCGGCGTGGCGCAGGGCGGCAGTGATGAATGACTTAAACAGCGGGTGCGCATCGGTAGGACGGCTCTTGAATTCCGGGTGCGCCTGGGTGGCGACGAACCAGGGATGGTCGCCGATTTCGATAATCTCCACCAGTTGCGAATCGGGGTTGCGGCCGGAAATCATCAGCCCGTGCTTCTGCAGCAACGCGACCTTGGCAGGATTGACTTCGTAGCGGTGGCGGTGACGCTCGCGCACTATCTCCGCGTCATACGCCGCCCGCGCGCGGCTGCATTTTTCCAGCGCGCAGGCGTATTGCCCCAAGCGCATCGTCCCGCCCTTAGCCGTCACTTCCTGCTGGCTGTTCATCAGCGCGACGAATGCCTTGTTCAAATCTCCGTCCCCTTCCTCGTCGAACCACTCGGCGCTGATGGCTTCCTTAACGCCGCAGACGTTGCGGGCGAACTCGATCACCGCGCATTGCAAGCCGTAGCATAAACCGAGGAAAGGAATCTTGTTTTCCCGCGCATAGCGGATCGCGGCCATCTTGCCTTCGGTGCCGCGACGGCCGAAACCGCCGGGAATGAGAACGCCGCCCACTCCCGCCAGCAGTTTCTCCGCGCCGTTTTTCTCGATCTCCTCCGACTCGACTTTCCGGAACGTAACCGCGGAATTGTTGGCGATGCCGCCGTGGGTGAGTGCCTCAAACACCGACTTGTAGGAGTCGGTCAGGGAGATGTATTTGCCCACAATCGCGATCTCAATCGAATGCTTGGGGTTGATCACCACATCCAGCATTTTCTGCCATTGGCGAAGATCCGGCGCGGGAGTCTCGAAACCAAAATGGCGGCACACCAGGTCGTCCACCTTCTGCTTGTGCAGCAGCACCGGCACCTCGTAGATGGAATGATCCACGTCTTTCTCGTCAATCACCCGGTCGCGCCTGACGTTGCAGAACAGCGCGATCTTCGCCTTCACCTCCTCGGGGATGGAATGCTCAGTGCGGCAGATCAGCAGGTCGGGCTGGATGCCGTATTCGCGCAGCTTCTGCACCGAGTGCTGGGTGGGCTTGGTCTTGATCTCGCCCGACGCCTTCAGAAACGGGATCAGCGTCAGGTGGATGAACATGACGTCGCCGGGGTCGCGCTCCAGGCTGAACTGCCGGAACGCCTCGATATAGGGCAACCCCTCGATGTCGCCGACAGTGCCGCCCAGTTCGACGATGATGATGTCTACGTCATCGCTTTCCAGATCGGTAAACGCTTCCTTGATGGCGTTAGTGATGTGGGGGACGACCTGCACGGTCGCGCCCAGGAACTCGCCGCGCCGCTCGCGCTCGATCACGCTGGAGTAAATCCGACCGGTGGTGTAGTTAGAGCGCTGGCTCATGGGACGACCGACGAAACGCTCGTAGTGGCCAAGGTCGAGATCGGTTTCTGCCCCGTCATCGGTAACAAAAACCTCGCCGTGCTGGAAGGGATTCATGGTACCGGGGTCGACGTTGATGTAGGGGTCGAGTTTCTGCATCCTGATTTCCAGCCCCCGACCGCGCAGCAGCAGCCCGATGCTGGCCGCCGTCAGCCCCTTGCCCAGGGACGAAACCACTCCGCCTGTCACGAAAATATACTTACTCACGATTCCCCCTTGTTAGGCATCAGGATGTCATGCGGAAGTGAAACTCGAAGTCAACTTTTATCGTATACCGGAACACCCATTATGCACAGCCGCGGAGAAAAAGCAAGCCTGGAAAAAATGATTGCTCAATGGTGCAGGTTCAGTATCTGCAGCGGTTCCTTGGGTTCAAGTCTAACGCCCAGTTCGAACGTAGCGCGCCCGGTGTTCCTACACACGATCATTAAGTGGTTGTAACCTTCGCGGAATTCCAGCTTGATCTTTTTCTTCACCTTCACCTCGTCGAAATTCAGGTAGATTTTTTCCACCGTCTTATCCAGCCCGTCGTCGTCGTCTCCCACCGACAGGTTAAGCTTGGCCTTCTGGTCTTCAACGCTCTTGAAATAATACCAGAACACCACGTACTTATCGACCCCGAAAGAGTACCAGTAATCGTCTGTTTTCTTTTCTACATAGGCGCTTTTCACCGCCGCGCCCGCCACCTTAATCCCGTAGCACCGATCTCGTTTCTCCTGAAAGCATTTTCTGAATTTCTCAAAATCGAATTCGCTCAGGTTGTAAACCACCTCGGCTTCAGCTATGGAGCTTTCCGATTCCTGGAATTCAGCCCACTTGCCGTCGTGCGGAACCAGCGACATGCCCAACCCATCGTCGGTCAATTTCTTGAACTCCTCGCGCAGCTCCTTATCCTCTTCCCCAAGTCTCTTGACCAACTCCGCATTATACTCTTCCGGCTTCCTGGATTTCTTCAATACCTCCTGGTAGAGGGCCTTCGACAATACCCTCTGGAAATCGATAATGGCGTTACCCATTGCCTCCAGGTATTGCTCTTTATACTTGTCACTCCTGTCCTTCTTGGAGCCAAGTTTCTTTTCAACCTCCGCCACAGCCTCCTCGTATACGCCGCGCGCCTCCTTAACCTGCTCCTCATAGCTTTTCTTTTCATCGGCGAGAACACAAACAGAAATGAACAAACCCATTAGAATGCAGCTTATTATACGCATCATCAATCCTCCTCCATCATGCACAACAACCAAAAATCCGCGAACAAGTTGACGCGACAGGCAATGCCCATCGACATATCGTTTTCGCAAGCAGGTGACATCCACACGCCATCACCCGCTGCAAGCGGGACCCGCAATTTTTACGCTGAAACGAATCCGAAAGCAAAACGCCTGTTCACGGCAAAAGCGAGAACGGCTTTTCGGATTCGCGAATGCTTGCGGACAATGCCCGTGAGGCACACACCGCTGGCGGCAAACAACTGCGGGATAGCTTTACAGCCGGAAAACAGGCTTTACTTTCATTTTACGTGATTTTCTGCGGTTATGCAAACTTTCGTAGGGAAAAGACTCAAGAGCAAGAAAAAAGCCCCCGATTTTCGGGGGCTTTGGCTGTTACTTTTTCTCGACCGGAGGCTGGTACCCCTGCGTCGGGCGGATAATGACATAACCACCCGCCGGCCCCGGCACGGAACCGCGCAGCATGATCAGATTGCGCTCGGGGATGACCTTGGCTACAGACAAACCCTTTTGCGTAACCCACTCGTCGCCCATATGTCCCGGCATCTTCACGCCGGAAGGGGTGCGAGCCGGCGTCAGGCTGCCGATAGAGCCGCCGTGACGGGGGTTGGTTTTCACGCCGTGGGTGGCGCGCAGGCCGTGGAAGTTGTGCCGCTTCATCACGCCCTGAAAACCTTTGCCCTTGCTCTTGGACAACACCTGCACCTCGCCCACGTCTTCCCAGTTGGCGAGGGTCACCTTGTCGCCTTCGTTCAACTCCGCTCCGCCCTCAACGCGAATCTCGCGGATAAAGCGCATCGCGCCGTTGCCGGATTTTTTCGCATGTCCCGTCTCGGCCTTGTTGGCCGCCTTTTCCGTCTTGGGATCAAAACCGAGCTGGTAAGCGTCGTAGCCGTCCTTCTCCTGGGTGCGAACCTGCAACACCGGACACGGCCCGGCCTCGACCACGGTCACGCCGACGCGCTTCCCATCCTCGGTGAAGAACTGGGTCATACCTATCTTTCTGCCCAGAATTCCACGCCACATATTTATTCCTCCACAGTGCTGCGGCAAAAGATCGAAGTCCCCGGGCGGAACGTCCCGCCCCCGGGATCGGATTTTGCCGACAAAAGCTTCGACCTTTTTCAATCCGAAGTCTGTTTCACGTTAAGGTCCACGCCACGCGGCGGGATGACCTTGCTAATCACGTCGATCGTCGACGGCGTAAAGTCGGTGATGTACACCACGCGCTTGTGCGTGCGGATCTCGAACTGCTCGCGGCTCTTCTTGTCCACGTGCGGGCTGCGTAGAACGGTGTAACGCTCGATCCGGGTCGGCAGCGGAATCGGCCCAGCCACCCTGGCACCGGTGCTGCGCGCCGCCTCGACGATCTTTACGCCCCACTGATCCAGCACGTCGTGGTCGTAAGCCTTCATTCGGATGCGGATTTTTTCCGGCATCTGATATCCTCCTGAACAACATTCCCGGGCGGGAACTCCCCTGCCCTTTTAAAAAAATCCTACTCGACCACCTCGGCCACGACACCGGAGCCGACCGTGCGACCGCCTTCGCGGATCGCGAACCGCAAGCCCTGTTCCATCGCGATGGCCTTGTGCAACTCGATCGTCATCGTCACGTTGTCGCCCGGCATCACCATCTCCACGCCTTCCGGCAAGTGCGCGCTGCCTGTCACGTCGGTCGTGCGGAAATAGAACTGCGGACGGTAACCCGTGAAGAACGGCGTGTGGCGACCGCCTTCATCAGCGGTC
>JAGUZQ010000024.1 GCA_020060765.1 Planctomycetota bacterium
GGAGAGGGTCGGGGTGAGGGGTTTCCGCAAATTATGCTTCGCGAACCGGAAATCGACGATCATAGGTGACCCCCTCACCCTAACCCTCTCCCCCTCAGGAGGCGAGGGAACTTATTTTGCCCTTCAGTGAAGCTTTCACGGTAAATTATGGATGCCACTTGGGCGTATAATTCACAACATACAGCTATTTTTAATGCGATAGTCCTGGCGTACGGTTTCACCACTGGATTCCCGCCTTCGCGGGAATGACGCCCGTAACTTTAGTCTGAAGACAGAACTATTTTTCCGTAATTAAACCGTATTGCTCCAACCTCCACATGAACTAGCAAGCTTTCCACGGCTTGGCGGTGCGAAAGCGGTTGACGAATTTCTTTCGCAATATCCCCCGCTTTTCCATCATGCTGAGGCAAGCCCGCAGGCAACCGCCGCACTTGGGCGGGTTATAACCGCACGGCGGCGAGGGATAGGTTTTCTTGATGACCGGTGCCAGCCGCCGGAAGCCCTCGGCATCGACCGGGCATTCTCCCTTGATGATCCTGTCGCCGTCGGGGATGCCTTCATATGCGTTTTCCGGCAAGAAGGGATTGGACGCACGGTTGGCGCCCTTGTAATAGGAGAAGCAACTCCACTCATCAAGTTTCGCCCATGAAAGTTCGCGTCCCGCCACCGTCACCCGCACCGCTTCCTCCCGCGGCAGGCACTTGCCGGGGCAGTGCGCCACGCAAGCCATGCAGCGGTTGCACAGCGGTTCGCCGTCGTATAAGGGATCGGGTTCGATTTCGGCGTCGGTGAAGATGAACGCCTGCCGGTTGAGCGGGCCGAAGTCGGGCGTGAGAAACATTTTGCTCCAGCCGATTTCCCCCAGGCCGCAGATAAAAGCAGCAATGCGGAAATGAATCTGAATATCCGGTTCCGGCTGGCCGGGCTTGGCGGGACGCGAAAACCTGACCGAACGCCCGGCCACTTCCGGCGACTCCTCGAACTGGCGCTTGCCGGTCATGTCCGAAACCGAGCCCCGGCCGCCGGTGTTGCGATAGACCATCGCTTCGTAACCGCGATCCTCGATATGCTTGCCTACGGCGTAGAGGACGGAAGGGGCGAAGTCCTCGTTGATGGCGGCGTAACCGAGAGCGGGGTACTGGAAAAACTGGGTGCCTTCTTCTATCCCGCGGATATAGCCGCGCGGGATGCGGAAGATCATTCCGATAACCGATTTCGCCGTGGGGAACATCCGGCGCGGATCCATCTCCGGCGGCGCGCCTTCGAAGCGATCCATGCTGCCGACGCCGACCGCGTCAGCCCCGCAGGAAAGCGCCACATCTTTCAGTTCTTGTCTGTTCAGCATTTCATCACCCGCGCGCCCTTTCCGCCGCCACTGACGCGGCAATAAGCGAAGCATGTTTTCTCAGCAGTGCAACATGAGAGGAGACATCGACTTTGCCTGAATCCAGATAATAGCTGGGGAAAGACTGCCCCAACGCCGCCACGCAAATCCCGTTGTCCATAACCGGCACGCCCAGCGCCGCCACTTCATCGACGCTTTCCTCGCGGCTCAAGGCGTAACCTTCTTCGAGAATAAGTGACAGATTTTCCTTCAATGATTTTCTGTCAGCCAGCGTATGGCTGGTAAAAGCCTGCAAGCCGCCGGAGAGGATTCGATTCCGGTCAGACTCAGGCATGTGCGCCAGCAAGACCTTGCCCGCCGCAGTGCTGTGGAACTGCTTTTCCCAGGACTGGCGCTCCACCGCCAACACGTTGGATTTACCGTCGACTTGCGCGACGCAGGTCAGTATGCCATCGCCGTCGGCACCCAGAAAAACGCCCATGCCGGTAGCTTCCGAAAGTTCGCGCATGGAGGGCAGAGCCGACTTGCGCAAAATCTCCCACCGGTCGCAAACCCGGGACAACCGATAGCATCTGGCGCCCAGCCGGTATAACCCGTCCTCGTTCTGCGCCAGATAACCCCGCCGGTATAGCGTTCGCAGCATGTTATTGAGAGTGCTGGATTTAAGCCCCAATCTAGCAGCGATTTCTCCAGACCTGAGCGGAGCCTTTTCATCTGCCAGAAGATCGAAAATATCCAGGGCTCTTTCCAGACTCTGAATCAGCGGCTTTTCCTTGTTGACCATATTGTTGTAACCTTTCTTATATTATGGTACTCTATAATTTTGCTTTGTCAAATAAAAGAGTGAATAAATTAATCATGAGCGAATAACATTTTACGTGGAATTGTACTGACAGGACTGATGCGAACAGGAAACAATACCAAATAAAAACGACCGGAACTTCGCCAGGATTAAACCCCGCTTAAGTTCCGGTCGCAATAAATGTGCTATTAAATGCTGGACTAAGTTTCCGCTATGGAGATTTGGCTCCGAATTTTCACAGATTATCTGACACTACATCCGAATATTCTTCACTTATTTAGCCGGTTCCGTTTCTTCGGTCTTTTTTTCCGCGTCAGCGATGCGTTTTTCCAGTTCCTGCAACTTCCTGTCACGTTCTTCAATCATTCCCGGCAGTTTGGCATTAAGAGAGTCCAGTTCCGCCTGTATTTTCTGTATTTTTGCTTTTTGCTGACCGATTTTTGGGGCAATAGAATTCATTTGGTTCTGATACTGCGCCGCCAGCGTTGTATCGGTTGTATTGGCCAGAGCAATTTTTGCAGCCTCATATTTCCCATTCCATGAGATCAAGGAAGCATTCAGTGGTTCCAATTCCTTGTTCAATGAATTAATGCGTTTTTCAGCCACTTTTACAGGCTTTTTGATACTGTCTTCTTCCTTTTCGAATTCCTTTTTTGCTCTCTCTTCTTCCTTGCGCTGCCTGTGAGCCTGAGATCTGCGCGCATCCTCTTCATTTACGCTTTTTTCCCGTTCATCGGCAGCTTTTTTAGCCTTTTCCTCTTTGCCTTTTTTCTTTGACAAAGCCTTCTGTGCTGCTTCCGGTAATTTTGAATAAGGCACAAATATCTCTTCCATCTTTTCGATATCAGGTTCTTTGAGAGTCACCCTTTCGCCTTCAATGGTGCAGACCTTATACGTGTCGTTAAGCTTGCTGTGATATAGTGTTTTTACAATATCGCCGTTTAGCATAGTGAATTGCATAATTGTCACAAGCTCTTTGCTCTCTTCCGCATCATCTGCACCTTTAGCGTTTTCTTTCTCTGCGCCCTTACCCTCTTCTTCCTTGGCGGTTTCTTTTTCGCCTGTCTCCGCCGCCTGCTCCTTTTTCCCCAGCGCTTCGCGTAACCGCTTAATCTCCTCCTGATATTCCTTTTCTTTCAAAGCCTGGCGCAAACGCTTTATTTCCTCCTCATATTCGGTAGGAGTTTTTTCTTCTGAAAAAACCAAGTTTGCAGACGCAAAGGTCAGCGCTAAAAGCATGAAAAAAGTACGCATAACTTTCCTTCCGTAAAGACAGTATGTAGATTTTATGTGAAATTAAAGGCCTTAAATAAAAATATACAAAAGCCAAAATAATTGTCAATCTAATTTATACAAAAACTAAAGCTCTGGGCAATCGCATAAATAGTTGCGCAATGTACTTTTCGGGGATACTCCAAGCATTTGCCCAGAAACAACTACTTTACCGCAGAAGATTCTCTTGCTTTTTCGCAGATAAAATTCAAAATAACCTTAACTATTCTTTTAGGTTAGTAGTTTTTTGTTTCGCCTTAGCGAGAAAAACCTTATTGCCAAGCGACTCGGGGATAAGAGGAAAACATGCGGGTAATGTCATATAATATCCATTTCACCATCGGAACGGATAACGTCGCCGACTGGAAACGGATTGCGGAATTGATAGGAGAGTATAACCCCGACCTTCTCGCGCTGGAGGAAGTTACCGTAAATCATCCCCATACTCCGGGATTGAATGTCCCCGAAGTTTTGGGCAATGAATTGGAAATGCATGCGGAATTCGCCGATGCCATACCAATCAACGACGGCAAGGGAAAATACGGAATAGCGGCGCTGTCAAAATATCCGCTGGAGCGTGTGGGAAAATTTTATCTGCCCACACCCGAAGGCGGCGAAAAACGGGTTTTCCTGGTGGTGAAAGTGCTGGCAGAAAAACATTTCTATTTTGTGGTGACACATTTCCCGTTCCAGGGCGAATTCCCCGGTGACGAGGAATGCCGCGTGGAATGCGCCGCGCAGATCATGGAAACCGTCGGAGAAAACAACTGGCTGCCGACTGTGTGGGCGGGAGACTTCAACACTTACCCCGGATCGCCAACGATAGAGAGCATACATGAGAAATGTAAAGTGTTCAACGACGCCGACAAATTGACCCCGACAGCATATTGCAAAAATGCCGGCTGGCGTCAGATAGATTTCATCTGCGCCTGCCCGAAAAACACCTTTGCTTTGAAAAATTTCAGATTTGTCGAAAACATGCTGGCATCAGACCATCGCCCGGTTATAGCCGACCTGGCTTGGAACATGTAATCACTTTCCAAATATACGCCATTTCGCATCAACCCCTTTCGCGATATCGCGAAAAGCGCGTTTTATTATCCCAAACGACAATCTTTATCGGAAAGAAGTGAAACCGGGTATAATCCCCTTGACGGAGCAAAATGCGGTGGTTTATACTAATAGGTAGCTATAACCGGGTTATTGCTTACCATTCGTTTGCATATGGTCAGTTTTTAGAAATATTATTCTCTTGAAAAACTCTTTATTGGATATCTTCTATTTATAGCCTTGGCGCGTATACTTCCTTTGATTGAAATTAATTGTTACTGCGCGGGAAACGGTTATCATGTTTCATCTTCACCAGTTCTAAAACAACGCTGCAAGGGCGGCGCTGGGTTTGAAGGGTATGTCTTTGCTGGAGAGATCGCATGTCTGAAATGAATCCTTTTGCCATGGCCCAGGCGCAACTTGACGAAGTCGCCAAGCTGATCGATCTGGATAGTTCCACCCACGAGCTGCTGCGCTGGCCCCAGCGCGAAATGGCTTGTCGTCTGCCGGTCAAGATGGACGACGGCACCACCCGCTTCTTCCAGGCTTTCCGTGTGCAGCATAACCGTTCCCGCGGCCCGGCCAAGGGCGGCATCCGCTGGCACCCGGACGAGACGATCGACACCGTGCGCGCCTTGGCGACCTGGATGACGTGGAAATGCGCGGTTGTGGACATCCCCCTCGGCGGCGGCAAGGGCGGCATCATCTGCAACCCCAAGGAACTTTCCGAAGGAGAGAAGGAACGCCTCGCCCGCGCCTACATGCGCGCCTTCGCCGACCTGTTCGGCGTAACCAAGGATGTACCCGCGCCAGACGTCAACACCACCCCGCAGATCATGGCCTGGATGATGGACGAGTATGAAACCATCAACCGCCAGCATCTGCCGAGTGTCATCACTGGCAAGCCCATCCCCCTCGGCGGCAGCCAGGGGCGCGGAGCGGCGACCGGTCGGGGCGGCATCTTCGCCCTGCGCGAAGCGGGTCGGGTTCTTGGCATCGACTTCAAGGACAAGACCATGGTCATGCAGGGTTTCGGCAACGTGGGCAAGTGGGCGGCGCTGCTGGGCGAGGAACTGCTGGGTCTGAAGCTGATGGCGGTCGCCGACGAGTACGGCTGCATCTGCAACAAGGACGGCATCGACGTCAAGGCGCTGGATTCGCACGTCGCCAAGACCGGCTCCATCACCAAGTTCGCGGGCGCGTCACCCATCAGCAGCGAGCAGCTCTTCTCGCTGGACTGCACCGTGCTGATTCCCGCAGCGCTGGAAAATGTCATCACCAAGGATAACGCCCCGCAGATCAAGGCTGACATCGTGCTGGAACTGGCTAACGGCCCCACCACTATCGAAGCAGACAAAATTCTGGAAAAGAAAGGCGTGTTCCTGGTGCCGGACTTTCTTGCCAACGCCGGCGGCGTGACGGTGAGTTATTTCGAACAGGTGCAGAACACCTATAACTTCTACTGGGAAGAGCACGAGGTCAACCGTCGTCTCAACGAAAAGATGACCACCGCCTTCAACGCCGTCTACGACATGTCGAAGAAGCGCAACGTTAACATGCGCAACGCCGCCTACATGGTTTCGGTGATGCGCGTGGCCGAGGCCTGCCACCTGCGCGGCTGGGTTTAGGCTGTTTTCGCGACTCCAGACAGAAGGGGCGGCCTCTGGTCGCTCCTTTTTTTACAGACTATGCAAGAATGGTTTAGTATAATCGCGACATGATGGAAATTCCCGAGCACAACCGAGGAACAGACATGAACTTCGAGGAACATCTGGCTTATCAGACCATTGTCTCCAGCATCGATTCCCTGACGGAAATCATGAACGTGTTCGAGCGCACCCTGCTGGAGATGGGGCAGTGGAACGTCGAGGCGCGGCTCAAGGATGCGCGGCGTCTGGCCAGCGACAATGGCGAGCAGCACCCCCTGCGGCACTATTACAACGCGATGCTGCTGGAGCGCTTTTTCAAGTGTTTCCTCACCTCCGACGTGCACGAGTACATCAACCTCGCGCGCAAGGAGAAACTCGCCCGCAGCATGTTGCACTACCTCAACGTCACCAAGGACGACATCCGCAACATCCGCAAGCTGCTGCTGGATTTCTGCGAGCTGCCCCTCGGCAAGCTGAATGTCTCGCCCACCGTCACCCTCGGCATCCGCGTCGACCTGATCAGCCGCTTCATCAGCGACCACCTCCCCTACGTCGGCATCGCCAAAAATTACGTCAACATGCGCGACGTGGCGACTGTCCTGTCCCACACCGTCGGCAACGAATCCTCGCCGGGATTGGTCGGGGGGAAAGCGGCGGGGATGCTGCTGGCTAACCGCATCCTGAAACCCACGCTGTCGGAAGCCCACAACGAATTCGTCGAACTGATCGTGGAACCGGACAGCTATTTCATCAACAGTTCCGTCTCGGTCGATTTCATGACCAGCAACCACTTCGAGGAATGCTACAGCCTGAAATATCTCGACCGCGACGTCCGCGACCGGGAACTGCTGCGCCTGCATCCCCTGTTCATGCGGGGAAAATTGCCCGAATACATTATCGAGAAATTCAAGTCTATTCTGACGGAAACGCGAAGCTGCCCGCTGATCCTGCGCTCCTCCAGCTACCTGGAGGACGGGGTGGGCTATTCCTTCACCGGCAAGTACGACTCCATTTTCATCTCCAACCGCGGGTCGATCAAGGAGCGGCTGGCGGAGATGACCGCGGCGATGAAGAACGTGCTGTTCAGCCTGTTCGGCTCGGCGGCGATGGAGTACCGCAAGGACAAACAGCTCCTGGATTATAACGAACGCATGTCGATCCTGGTGCAGAAAGTGGTCGGCCAACAGTACGGCAAGTATTACTTCCCCGCCTGCGCCATCGTCGGCTTTTCCCGCAACTCCTACTGCTGGAACAGCAAAATCAAGCCGGAGGACGGGATGCTGCGCATGGTCGTGGGGCTGGGCACGCGCGCGGTTGACCGGGTGGGCGACGATTATCCGCGCATGGTTTCCCTCTCCCAGCCTCTCCTGCGGCCGGAGACCAGTGTCGCGCAGAAGATCAAATACTCACAGCGCTACATCGACGTGCTTAACCTGGAAACCAAGAAAATCGAGACCCATCACTTCGTCGACCTGATTAACGAGCTTCGCGACGCGGGGCACCACTTCCCCATCCGTGACATGATCTCCGTCCTCCAGCACGGCGAGTTGAAACCGCCGATGTTTATCCCCGACCGGCTGGAATACGACAACTGCGCCATCACTTTCGACGGATTGCTGTCCAAGCCAGAATTCCCCAAGCTGATGCGGCATGTTTTGCAGACGGTGGAGAAGGGTTACAACATGCCGGTGGACATGGAGTTTGTCTATCACGATTCGAAACTATACCCCGTGCAGTGCCGCCACCTGGCGATGCGCGACATGCTGCTAGACCAGGTCGAGCTGCCGGACGTGGACGAGAAGGATATTCTCTTCAGCGCCGACAAGGGCTTCCCTAACGCGATTATCGAGGATATCGAATACATCGTCTACGTCGACGTGGAAAGCTACAACCACCTGCCGACCACGCAGGCCAAGCATGAGGTAGGGAGGGTAGTCAGCCGCCTCAACCAGAAACTGAAAGGCAAGAATTTCATCCTGATGGGACCGGGACGTTGGGGCTCCAGCAATCTCGACCTGGGCGTGAACGTCAACTACAGCGACATCAACAATTCCATGATGCTGATCGAGATGGCGTGGAAAAAGGGCGACGCCGCGCCGGAAGTGAGTTATGGCACGCACTTTTTCCAGGATCTGGTCGAGGCCGACATCCTGCCGCTGCCGCTGTACCCGGACGAAGACGGCATTATTTTCAACAAGGAATTTTTCGACACCGAGGAAAACAGCCTGCTCAGGTTCGAGCAGGCCGACGAAAAGATGCTGGGAGTGGTGCGGGTCTTTCACCTACCCGCCACGCGCCTCGGTTCAAAGCGGAAACTCCACGTCTATCTCGACGACACCAAGCCCAAGGGCATTGCGTTTCTGCGGTAGCTCACACCTCGCCGCGTTTGATCGCGATTCTGCCGGTGCGGACGAGTTCGGAGATGCCGAAGGGGCGGATCACGCGGATAAAGGCGTCGACCTTGTCCTCGGTGCCGGAAACCTCGACGATGAGCGTCTTTTCCGAGACGTCGACGATACGCCCCCGGAAAATCGAAACCACGTCGTTCACCTCGCCCCGGCGGGCAGGCGGAATACGCAGCTTGACCAACACCAGGTCGCGCTCGATATGCGGCTGGTCGTGGATTTCGGAAACGCGGATAGTGTCGATCAGTTTCGACAATTGTTTGCGCACCTGCTCCAGCACCATCTCCTCGCCGGAGACCACGATAGTCATGCGGCTGCGTTCCGGCAGTTCGGTCTCTCCCACCGCCAGGCTTTCGATATTGAAGCCGCGCGCGGAAAAAAGGTTGACCACCCGCGACAGCACGCCAGGCTGGTTTTCGACAATAACTGAAAATATCTGACGCATTGGTTTTCTCCTGTCTTATGTTAGGGACTAAGGGACTAAGGCTCTAGGGGACTAAGACTCCGGTCGGCGATTTCCCTGATTGCCGTAAGCTTATTGCAATCGGAGATTGTGCCCAGCGTATAAAAGAAATCTTAGTCCCCTAGTCCCTTAGAGCCTTAGTCCCTCAAAAATTCACGCCATCCCGCCAATCATACGATCGACCGCCTCACCCGCGGGCACCATCGGGAACACGTTTTCCTCCCGGTCGACCACCATGTCCATCACCACCGGCCCCTTGTGAGCGATCATCTCCTTCAGCGCTTTTTCCACCTCTGAGCGCTTAGTGACACGCATCCCCCTGATGCCGAAGGCTTCGGCGATCTTGACGAAATCGGGATTATCGCACAGGTCGGTGTTGGCGTATTTCTTGTTGAAGAACAACTCCTGCCACTGGCGCACCATGCCCAGGTAGCCGTTGTTCATGATGATAGTCTTGACCGGCAGCTTGTTGTTGTGGATCGTGGCCAGTTCCTGCAGGTTCATCTGGAAGGAGCCGTCGCCGGAGATATTGACGACAAGGTGGTCGGGGCGGCCAAGCTGCGCGCCCATCGCCGCGGGCAGGCCGAACCCCATCGTCCCCAGGCCGCCGGAACTGACCCAGGTGCGCGGCTGGGCAAACTTATAGAACAGCGCGGCCCACATCTGGTGCTGGCCGACCTCGGTGCAGATAACGGTCTTGCGCTTCTTGGTCATCTCGTAGAGCTTTTCGATAATGTACTGCGGCTTCATGCCGGTGGCGCCGTAAGTCAGCGCGTAATCCTTCTTCCACTTGGCGATCTGGGCGTACCAGGTGGCGCGCTCCTTCTTGCGCAGATGCGGCAACAGCATTTTGAGGATGCGCCCCGCGTCGCCGATGACAGGGACATCAACCCGGATGCTTTTGCTGACAGAAGTCGGATCGACATCGACGTGGATGATCTTGGCTTCCGGCGCGAAGGCGGAAATCTTACCGGTAATGCGGTCGTCGAAGCGCGCTCCGACAGCGATCAGCAGATCGCAATTAGCGACGGAATAGTTGGCGTAGGCCGTACCGTGCATGCCCAACATCCCCAGCGACTGTTTATGCTCGCCGGGAAAAGCGCCCAATCCCATCAGCGTGGTGGTGACGGGGACGTTGGCCTTTTCCGCGACCTTGCGCAGCAGGTCGGAGCAGCCGCTGGTAATGACGCCGCCGCCGATATACAAAACCGGACGCTCGGAGGCGTTGATCAGTTCCGCCGCGCGCTTGATCTGGCGGGGGTTGCCGTCGAGGTTGGGCTTGTAGCCGGGGATGTCGACCGTCTTCGGGAGCGGAGTCTTGATGTCGGCCTTGGTGACGTTAACCGGCAGGTCGACGACTACCGGCCCGGGGCGACCGGTGGTGGCGATATGAAACGCTTCCTTGATCACGCGGGGCAGATCCTCGGGGTTCTTCACCAGGTAATTATGCTTGGAAATGGAGCGGGTGATGCCGGTGAGGTCGACTTCCTGAAAGGCGTCGTTGCCGATCAGCCAGGTGTTGACCTGTCCGGTGAAGGCGACCATGGGGATCGAGTCCATGTAGGCGTTGGCGATGCCGGTGACGAGGTTGGTCGCGCCGGGGCCGGA
>JAGUZQ010000039.1 GCA_020060765.1 Planctomycetota bacterium
CGATCTGCCTGACCCGCGCGTGTCTCGCACCCGCCAGCACAAACTCATCGACCTCGTCGTCATCGCCATCTGCGGCGTCATCTCCGGCGCGGAACATTGAACCGAAATCGAGCAATACGCCGAAATCAAAAAAAACTGGCTCCGGACATTCCTGGAATTGCCTAACGGCATCCCTTCCCACGATAGCCCTGGTCAATAAGCCATTCCCCCTCTTTTAGCCTTGACTTTGCGGCTATTAGCGGCGATTATCGCTGGCGTGAAAGCGTCAGGCTGACGGTAGCCGGAAAGGCGAAAACATGCAGGTCGTGATAATCGAGGACGAGGAGGATATCCGGGCGTTTCTCCGCAAAGCCCTGACGATGTACGATCCGACAATCGAAATTGTCGAGGCCGGAAACGGCATGGAGGCGGTCAAGCTGCTGGCTGGGGGTTCCCCGGATGGAATTATCCTCGATATGCTGATGCCGGACATGGACGGCTGGGAGTTCCTGCAGGTGATGGAAGCCATGGAATCCGACTGCCCGGTGGTGATCCTCACCGCCGTTCACCGCGACAACGCCTCGCTCTGCGGCATCATGACCACTTACGACAACGTGATCGACATCGAAAACAAACCGATCGGCATTCAGGAAGCCGCGCGCATTCTCGACACGCTCAAGCAGCATCGGAAAGCCTGAATCATATCAATTCAAGTTAACAGTGGCCCAATACAGTTTATTAAGGAAAAAATTTGTGCCGTCATTCCCGCGAAGGCCAGGGGCTGGCTGCCAGCTGAATCCAGGAGGTGTTGCGTCTGGTTTCCCCACTGGATTTCCGCCTTCGCGGGAATGACGATTCGTAAGTTTTATTTAAAACAGAAAGATTTCCTCAAATCCCGAGATTATCCTGCGACAATTTTCTTCCGGGCGTGAATCCTGACCGAGGGAAGTTGCGTGGGCAGGATTTTCGACCACAGCCGGTTCGCCGCGCCTCCTCCACCCTGCCCGCAGGAAAAAACCTCAAAACCGTTGGCATTGAGAAAATTCTTGATCCCCAGCGCGCAGGGCAGGTGCACCGCGTCCATGTCGCTGTCGCTCATGACAATCCCGCCGCCATCCGAATGCGGAAAGCAGCGCACGAATCCCGGTTCGCCCGAAAATTTCAGCCTGAGGTTGAGGCGCAGATTTTCCAGCGCGTGCCCCAGCGCTGCGCCTGGACAGGCATAGCGCCAGCGGTTTTTCGACTTCAGCATTTTCACCGCCAACCGCAGCGGCGAGAACAGGCCGGAATAATTCGGACAGATAATCGACAGCACGCCGCCGGGTTTGAGCGCCTTGCCCCATTGCAGCAGCACTTCGTCTGGAAACAGGATATGCTCCAGCACGCAGATGCTGATCGCCGCGTCGAATTTGTTTTCGCATTCCGCGACGTCGTTGACATGCGCGAAGCTCAAATTAGCGACAGACGAATACATTTCCCGGATTTTCGCCAGGTCTCCCGGCGAGTACATGTCCACGGCGGTTACCTCGCAGCCGCTTTCGGCCAGCATTAGGGCGAAGGTGCCGGTACCGGAACCGCATTCCAGCACCTGCGCGCCCGGCGGCACCGCGCACAAGAACCACGCCAAATCTTTTTCGAACGCCTCGCGCGGACGTGGGGCGAGATCGTGGTGATACTGCTCGCTGCGGTTGCGGGTATAAAGATCATCCAGCAGCCGCAGGCATTCGCGCTCGTCCTCGCCGGTGCGCACCGGCGGAAAATAGCGGCTGGATAGGTAACAGGTTTTCGAGTTTGTGCAATCAGCCATTAAGTTGAAGCCTTTTCAGAAAACTTCCTGTTTCGGTTGGGTGAAACAGACGCGATTGATTTCCTCATCCAATTTCTTCAGCCGTTGGTGGAACCATTGCAGGCGTTTTTCCTTGTCCGGCAACAGGCCGATATTCGAGTTCACTGCATCGGTGATTACTTTGGAAAGGATAAAATAAGATCTTCCCGCGCCGGGGCCGTTCCACTCCGGTTTTCCGTTGGCAAAGGCGATTTCGTAAACTTTCTCGTCGCGTTCGCTCATCACCAGTGCCGGATCGTCTATCCCCAGGCGTTTGGCTTGTGCGGAGGAAATCCGGAAATTCTCGTCAGTCTTCCTGCCGATATCGATCCTGATGCGGTCGGAATCTTTACTGCCCCAGAAACGAATCAGCCTCCACGCCGCGTCGCGGGTTTGCTTGTCCTTGATGCGGGAATACATGCCGAGACATGCGGCGTTGAATTCGGAAACGCGCCTGCCGTTGGGCGCTTTGGGAACGGGGAAAATTATTTGATCTGACGCAATTCCGTATGGCGAAGCGGATAGGTCAAGATAAATAAATTTCATCCCTATCCGGCCTTCCTTCCAGGCTTGGAATTTGTCTTCTCCCGTATTCATCACGCCTAATCTCGTGCAATTGCGTACGGGGCTGAAGCGGGGGCGCTGCAGAAGTTGCACGTAGAAGTCGAAACCTTCCTCCGCGCCGGAAGCGGAAACCGCCGATTCCATTTTGCCGGTTTCCGGATTGAGGCGGGAATATTCCAGCCCCGCCGACATCAAAAACGGCCCGGCAAACCAGGATGAGACAGCGTCTGAAGTTCCCGTGTAACCGGAGATATCTGCTCCCAGTTCGTCGATTTTCTCCGCCGCTGCGTAAAACTGCTCCCAGGTTTCTGGCAGATCTTTTTCCGGATCGAGTCCCGCCTGCCGGAAAAGATTTTTGTTGGCAATGCCTGACAGAACGCAACAGCCATAAGGCAACGCCCAGACGTGTTTTTTTCCGTCCGGCCCGGCGCGGAAAATCACCGGCAGCAGGGCGGGATGAACCCGGTCTTCGAATTCATCCTTGTACATGATGTCGGCGTTATAAACATTCTGCTGCCTGGCCTGTTTCGCCGTCAGTTCCAGATTGATGTATTCGTCCAGAGGATGAATCCAGTTTTTTTCAATATAGATGTATGACGTTCTGCAATTCAGATAAAGAGTCTCGGCGGCTATGCCGTCCTCCAGTTGGGAGAAATCGTACTGGCCGTTATCAAGAAAAAACTCTGATTCTTTGTAGTATAGTTCGATGTCCGGATATTTTTCCGCAACGGCGTCGAACAGTACGTAGTTCTGCATCATTAACAGCGAGTCTTTTTTCGGCTCGCCTTCCTTGGGATAGAGAAAGAATGCCACCTTGGTGCGTTCCGGTTGGGTGTCTTCCCCGGCAAAGGCCAACGTTGGCACAACAGCGGCCAGCAGGCAGAAAGCAATCGGCAGGCGCATTTTTTTCTCCGCGAGGTTTCTAAAAAAATCCGGCTTCATTTTGGAAACCGGATTGTTTCAGAATACTTTCTTCGATGCAAGGTTTTTTCCGGGATTGTATCGGTTGAGTTTTAGCTGTTACTTCGAGACCAAGCTACCGGATGTCATTCCTGCGAAGACAGGAATCCAGGCGGGGATATCGTTGCGAGCCAGAGCGACTCGTATATGCAAAAACTCCGGCAGAGCTTTCACAAAAAAACGTTCGCGCTGGTATAAGCTCACACCTCCTGGATTCCCGCCTTCGCGGGAATGACGCGCGTAGGTACAATGAAACCGCGACTAACAGGAGCGCGAGAGTTTTGTGCTTGCGAAGTATGCCTGTGCGGCACGCACTAGCGCAAAGCTTCGTCGATGGCGCGGTCGAGAGACTTGTCCAGTTTTTCGGCTGTCATGAAGGTGCCGTTGGCGATGGCGCGTTTGACTTCCATCACCTTGTCGAGGCGAATGCCTTCTACGCCTTTCAGGCGCATGACGTCGCTGGAAAGCTCCACCGCGTCGGCGTTCGGAGCGGTATCGTTGAACTGATAGGTTTTCTTGATTTGGCGGGACGCGCCGCCACTGAGACCGTTGACGTTGGAAACGTTATCGACCATGAAAAGACTCCCTCTTTTGGCTTCCTCGGCGCGAACCTAACCACCATCGTGCAAACCCCCGCTTGCACAATCATTATACGCCGTATCTGCTCTATCGTCTAGATTATGGGAAAACTAAAATGAAATTCCAATTTTTTGTAATTTTTTTCTTACGCGGGTGGCCATTGCGGTGTGAATCTGGCAAACCCTGCTCTCTGATACTTGCATGTATTCGCCGATTTCTTTCAAGGTTAATCCTTCATTATAATATAAAACTATCAGAAGTTTTTCCTTGTCGTCCAGCATTTCCTCCACTACCTTAATCACCTCATCGATTTCCAGCTTGTGTCCCGGGCTGCGGGTGTCTTTGCCGGCCAGCAGGCTTTCCAGCGAATGTTCGCCGTCTTCCGACAGTTCCGACAGGCTGATCTGGTGGGCGGCGAGGTTGCCGCGTTCCGCGTCCCAGTATTCGTCCATGCTGAGGCCTGCTTCTTCCGCGAGATTTTCGGCAGTGATGTCGTTATCCCCGCGGTTCAGCAATTCGTTTTCCGCTTCGGCGATGCGTTTGACCCGGTCGCGGGTGACGCGTCCCAGGGTGTCGTGGCGGCGCAGTTCGTCCAGGATTTCGCCCCGGATGCGGGTGATGGCGTAGGTGGTAAACTTGGCTTCCTTGTCGGGATCATACAGTTCGATCGCCTTGAGCAAGCCGAAAGACCCGGCGGAGAGCAGTTCGTCGCGCGAGACATAGCTGGGAATGTTGATAGCTATTCGCCCCACCGTCACCTTGACCAGGTACAGGTGCTGCTCGACCAGTTCCTCGTAAGCATCCCGATCGCCGGCGCGGTAGCGCTTCCACAGCTTTTCGTCAGTTTTACTCATACTAGGTGATATCGACAAAATCATGGTATATCCTGCTGTTATTAAAAGACTTTCCGATTACAGTGGACAAGGAAAAGCGCTCCTTTCACAATATTCTATACGTAAAAAAGGCGATGAAGCTTGCGCCTGACAGCAGGAAAAGCGTTTTTTTTAAACAGTAAATTCCGGGGAAGCTCTTTTTTGGCTTTTCCGTTATCAATCTGCTGATTATCCGGGGATAAAAAAATCTTGCTTTTTCAGACCAAACCGGTTTTGATAGCGTCTGAAAAGCTGCCCAAACCTGTTACCGGAAGGCGTAAACAATGCGCCTGCCCGGAAGTGCAGGCATTGAAGGGATTCGAATGTCAAATAACTCAGGTAAAATCGCTGCTCTGATAGCAGTATTAGCGCTGCTTCTGGTGTCGGCTTCTCTGTCGGCCGCCGACGGGCTGGATCGGGAAAGTCCTGATCTGAACCTGGAACCGGCAGCCATGACCCGGACGCCCAGCCGCCGGGAACTGTCAGAGGAACGCGCGGCTCTGCGGGCTTCTGTTTTGTATAAGCTAAGAAATGCCAAACTGTTATTGAAAAACAAGCGCTGGCAGGAATGTATCTCCATCTGCGACGAAATCCTGACGCTTGATCCCGGCAACAGCCTCGCCCGGCAGTACAAGCGCGAATGTTCCACTCTGCGCATGGATGATAACACCGCGAAGCTGGATACTGAACGGAAAATGCGCGACAACGCCCTGCTGGAGGAAGTGACGCGGGAAGGGTTGCCAGTAGGTTTCGGCCCCGACCAGCCACGTCCCAACATCACCGACAAGGATATGCCTTTTGCCGAAAGTCTGGAAAACAAAAAGGCACAGTCTGAATTGCTGGAGCAGGTGATTCCGGAAATCAACCTGATAGACGCCGACCTGAACTATGTTTTGCAGTTGCTGTTCAAAACCACTGGCGTGAACATCGTCTACAAGCCCGAGGATGTGCAGGGCAATATCACCATCCACGCCCGCAACATGACTCTGGAGGATGTGCTGAAATATCTCAGCCGCAACCTCGACATCGGCTATACCGTGGACAAGAAAACCGTCTGGCTGTATTCGGCCAGCAACGACAAGGCTGCCCGCGGCCTGATGCGGCCTACCGTGATTCCGCTCAAGGTCGGACTGACCTCCGCCGGCGGCGGCGGCGAGGAAGAGGACGCCACCAGCGACATCGAGGAAATGCTGACCTGGATGGAGGAGAACTGGCCGGGCTGGCCGGCGGAAAGCAAGTGGATGCTCGATCGCAAGCTGAACCGTATCATCATCACCAGCACTCCCGATATCATCGACGAAGTGCGCAAAATGGTCGACATGCTGGACGTGGCGCCGATCCAGGTGCTGATCGTGGCGCGCTTCGTGGAGGTCAGGGAAAACACGCTGGATCAACTTGGTTTCAACTGGAATCTTGCCCCCAACCCGGCGATCCTGCCGGAAAACGTCGACGGCACCCTCACCAGCGACGCCTGGCGCGACAACAAGACCCGCATGGGAGCCACCGCCGCCAACGTCGGGGTGGGAGCAGACGCCTTCACCAGCGGCGCGATGAGCATCCTGAACGACCATCAGTTGTCTTTCACCATGCAGGCCTTGCAGAGTAACACCGGCACCAAGGTATTGACCGCTCCCCGCGTGATCGCGCTGAACAACAAGAAGGCCAACATAAAGATTACCGACAAGCTGATCTACGTCAGCGACGTGCAGCAGGAAACCGTCACCAGCACCAACGACACCAACTCCTACTCCACCACAGTGAACGTGCCCCAGTATTCCACCAAGGACGTCGGTTTTGAACTCGACGTCTTCCCTTCCGTCGGTTCGGACATGAAGACCATCACCCTCCAGGTGGTGCCGCTGATTCAGGAAAAAACCGGCACGACACCTTTCACCGTCAGCGTGGTCAATCCCGACGGCACTATCGGCAAGGTGGAATACGACGGCGAGCCGGTCATCAAGGAGCAGACCATCAATGTGCAGGCGGCGGTGGAAGACGGCAGCACCCTGGTGGTGGGCGGCATTTTCCGCGATAATTATAACGAAGGCGGCAAACAGATTCCCTGGCTGTCGAAACTGCCGGTAGTGGGCAAGGCTTTCAAGTCCAAGGATCACAGCCGCGAGCGCACCTGCCTGCTGATTTTCGTCACGGCGAAAATCATTACGCCACAGAACAGCGTCTATACCAACAATACCGCGCAGGCGGTGCGCGAAAACGCGGTGAAAAGCACGATCGAAGGCGCCGATATCGACGGTGGCGTTATCAACGACCTGCTGGGCGATCCGCGCTGAGAGCCTGCCGTAATGTAAGATCCAGAGAAAATAGGTGTGCTTGGGGACTAAGGGACTAAGAAAATCTTTCCAAAGCCCGGTGCCGATAATCCCTGATTGCTAAAAAAATTACGCTAATCAGTGAAATCGCCGATCAATGCCTTAGTCCCCTAGTCCCTTAGAGCCTTAGTCCCTCGCACTTTTTCAGCATCTTTCGAGGAACAGCGAATGCCAGGCGGCATATTTACTGCCATCGATATCGGATCCGACGCGGTCAAGGTCGTCTCCGCCCGCCAGATGCGCGGCGGCAGGCCGGTAATTGTCGGCGCAGGGTCTGCCTCGGTCTCCGATTTCGACCGCAACGCCGAGGATTACCCCGCCCAGGTTTCGGCCGCCATCAACCGCGTGCTGAAAAAGAACAACATTCCCCTGGGCAGAACCATCGTCGGTCTTCCCGGCCGGGGCAGCATGGTGCGCTATCACAGCGTGCCGATCGTGCCGCCGTGGAAGCTGAAAATGCTGATGCAGTTCGAGGTCGAGGAGCAGATGAGCGCGGTGGGCGGCAGCGAAAGCGTCGCCTATGACTACAGCATCCTGCGTTTGCCCGGCTTCGACGAGGGGCAGTTCCCGCTGCTGCTGGCGCTGGCGCAGAACCCGGTGATCGAAAGCAGGATGGCTATCTGCCTGGGCGGCGCCCGCCGCTGCGATGACGTGTCCCTGCAGTGCCTGGGCGCGTTCAATTTTTTCCGCCTCTCGCCGCAGTGCCGGGACGAAGAACTGAGCGTGCTGCTGGACATCGGTGCGGAAGAGACTCACCTTACGCTCCAGGAAGGCTCCACGCTTTTTTTCGCCCGCACCTTCTCCACCGGCGGGAAACAGGTTACCGCCCGGTTGCAGAAACAGATGAAGCTGCTGGGGCCGGAGGCGGAGGAGTTCAAGCGCCGCGAGGCGCGGATCATCGCGCGCGAGGAAGAGGACTTTTTCGTCGCCGAGACCCTCGCCGCCAGCCAGGCCTGCCGGGCGGAAATGAGTATCCTCGCCACCAACGTGCAAAGTTCACTCCGCTTTTTTGCCACCCAGTTCAAGCTCGAAGCGCCCCGGCCGCAGAAGGTTTTTCTGACCGGCGGCGGTTCGCTGTTGCAGGGTCTGTCCGAGGCGCTGGCCGAGACGCTCAAGTGCGGGGTCGAGCTGTTTGACCCGGCGGGCGCGGTCGAAGTTTCGCCGAAAGCGGAAGAGGCTTTTGTCGGCACCGACGCGCATTTTCTCTCCGCCGCGGCAGGCATGGCGCTGGCGCGCGCCGGGCGCGGTTTTTCCGTTTCACTGCTGCCCGCGAAGATCAAGGAAAAGCGCGAATTCTGGAGCCGCAGGATTTTTGCCTGCTACGCGGCGGCGGCGGCTTTCATGCTGCTGATCGTGACCGGCCTGAACGGCTGCCCCTATTACGAAGGCTGGCGCGGAGCCAGCCACGGTTCGGAACTGGCCAGGCAGTGGGACAGCCGGGTGACAGAGGCGAAGAACGAACACAAGAAATTGGCCGACCTGCGCAAGCAGAACGAGGAAACCTGGGACAAGCTGCAGGCGCTGAAGGTGCGCAAGGCCTCGGGGCGCGATCTGCTGACCTGCCTGCAGCTGCTGCAGGAAACCGCACCGGACAATGTTTTCTATACTAATTTTTCCACGTCAGGAAAAATCGAGGACGATCTGGAAAATGCGGGCGCGGCCAAGGTGGTGACTTCCACCAAGGACGAGGACACCCTGCAGAGCAACCGCTATTTCCTGGTGCACGGTTATCTCGTGGGCGCGGCTGACGACCAGGACGCGACCAAACAGATGACGGCGCTGGCCGACAAATTGCAGACGCTGGAATTCTTCTCCAAGGTGGAAATCATGCGGCAGGCAACCCTGCCCAACAAGTCGCAGGAGTTGGAAGAGGCGGGAAAAATCAAACTTTTCAACGAGGAAGAGTCGGTGGTCGTGGCGCAGCCGGATAAAAGTAAAACAGCCATCAGTTTCATCTTCCAGTGCGGGATCAGCAAGTAAGGATAACCCCATGCCTTTTTGGGAAAGACACCGGGATGCCATGATCGTGCTGGCAGCTTTTTTCGGGCTGCTGTTTCTGCTGTGGATTTTTTTCCTGCGCGGGTACGATGCCGGAAAAATCAAGGCCGACAAGGATCTGAAAAATCTGGAAAAAGACATCTCCGCCTTTTGCGGCGCGGGCGTGGAGGTAACGGAACTCCAGCGCCGGGTGACACTGGCCAACAAACAACTGGAAGAGTCAATCGCGGAACTGGGCGAGTTGCTGTACCGCAAGTTTCCCGACCCGCTGATCCCTCCGGACTGGGCCGCGCGCCCCCAGCAGTACACCCGCATCCGCCTGCAGGATCTGAAAGACTACGTCAGCCGCGAGGCCGTAACCAAGCGCGGCCTGAGCCTGACCGACGACGCGCTGACGCTGGGGTTCGCCTTGCCGGAGGAGTCGACGGAAAAGCCGGAGCAGGACGTGGTCTGGCTGCAGCAGATGGACGTGATCATGCGTGTGCTTGACCTCGCGTTGTCGGTCACGGTGGGGGAGCAGGATACGCAGGATCTGCTGGGCATCACTTCCGTCAAGGCGCTGGCGCCGCTGGCAACCGGCGCCAGGAACGAGCTGTTCATGATCGAATATCCGGTGGAGCTGAAGTTGCGGATCACGCTGGCCGGGCTGATGAAACTACTCGCGAAGTGCAGCGACAAGGAGACGTTCCACGTTGTGCAGAGCCTGGAAATTCTCAGCTCGCCAGAAAATCGCGTGGGCAGGCTTTACGAGAAAACCGTCACCGACGCGGAAGGAAAAAAACAGGCGAACTGGTACAGCCATTACTATTCCGTCAGCCTGCGCCTGGCGGCGCTGACCAGATCGGCCAAGCCGGAGAAAAAAGAGCAGAAGCAGGTCAGGAGCGAACCCGCGCGGGTGATTCCGCACTGATCCGGGAAAAATACTTGCACCCCGGGTGCGCGTGGCGGAAAATAGAATTTGGAGGCTGTCATGAACGAGCGCGACGAAAGCTGGTTCAATTTCGAGAAAGGCGTCTTTTTCGCCTTTGCCGTGCTGCTGTGCTATGCCTGCGCGCAGTACGCCTTCAATCGCCCCCCGGCGGTGGAGAGCCTGCTGGAACTTCCCCGCGCCAGCCTTGCTGACAGCGCAATCAAGCGGGCCTCGGATATTGGCTCTTACCTGGCGCAGGTGACCCGCGACCGGAACATCTTTGTCCTGCCGCACCTGGCAAGAACCAAGCTTACTCCCATTCAGCAGCAGGCGGTCAGGCCGCATCCTCCCATAAACAATCCGGTCAGGCCGCCGGTTGATCCGAAAGCAGAAAAGGTTGTCCTGCCCTCGAAACCGAAACAGGTAGCCGAAACCGTTGTCGAACAGGAAGACAATCCCGATAAGCCGGAGGAGTCTCCGTTCCCGTTGAAACTCGTCGGCATTCTACAGGTCGAGGAAGGCCGTAGCGAACGGCTCGCGTTGGTGATGCCGATTGACGGCGGCGCGGAAACGCGGCGGTTGGCGGCGGGTGAGGAATGGCGCGGCAGCGAGTTGGTCAGGGTCGAGCGGATCGAGCCTACCTCGGTCACTTTCCTGCGCGAAAACGGCAAGGTACACAAGATAGACCTCGACCCGCTCAAGGACTGGAAGCCGGTGCTGCGCGAAGTCGGCGAGGAGTCGCTGTCCAAACTTGAAGGCGAACTCAAAGCCGACGAGGTGCGGCAGCTAAAGGAAATCCGCCCCTTCGGCCTGGGTCCGCGCAAGGGCGACAAGGGCGCGGAGGAAGCGCTTCCGCAGAACGGCGCGGAAGACCCGGCCTGGGACGAAATCGAAAAAATTCTGCAGGATGAATTGAAAAAAAAGCCGGAAACCAATAAGGGTGCGAAAGGGATTATTTAAGTCTCCAGTTGACAGTCCCCAGTATTTTTATGGAGCGTATCAGCGCAGAGGGAGAACTGGTTTCAGCTATCAGTAACCTGAAAACCCGTACCAGAAAACTGGAGACTTAAATCCCGAGGCTCCCGAAATATTGCGAAGTAACAAGTCAGTCCCTCACGACAACAGGAAACCGACACCATGACCGTAACGCGCGCGAAATTATTTCTGCTGACATTCACCTGCCTCCTCATCGGCTGGGGCGGGACGGTTGCCGCCGGGGAACCGAAAGTCATCCATACCAAGGGCGGCGGCCGGATCGAGGGGGAGATCATCCGGGAGGAAACCGGTTTCATCGAGGTCAAGACCTCCTACGGCAAGGTCAAGGTCAACCGCACCGACATCATGAAGATCGAAAAAGGCGTTTCCAAGGAAACCCGCTTCACCGAAATGCGCAAGCAGATCAAGGACACCGACGCCAAGGAACTGATCAAGCTGGCGAAGTGGTGCCAAAAGAATTCGCTCGCGCTCCAGGAGGAGCAGACTTATCTGGAGGCGCAGGAGATCGCCGGAGCGCACTGGGCAGATGTCACCCTGTGGCTGGCGGAAATCTACCGGGATCGGAAGGATTACCGCGAGGGGGTGGAGCAACTCACCGCTCTCGCCATGCGCTGCAACAGCGAGCAGGCGTGGAGCGAGCTGCGCAAGGCCGAGGACGAACTGCGCGAAAAACGCCTGTACCACTGGCGCGAAGGCAAGCGGGAGGAAGCGGAGAATAACCTCTCCGAGGCGATTCGACATTATCGTCGCGCGCTGATCCGTTGCGTCAGGGAAAAGCCGCAGTTCGAAGGCGACGTCGCCAAGGAGGAAATCCAGCAGGCGCTGATCGCCTGCCGCATCAACTATCTCAACCGCCTCGCGCCCAGCAAGACCAAAGCGGGTCTGCTGGAGTCAGACCCCGGCGGCATCAACTGGCATTTCTATTTCCGTCCAAAAAATCTGCGCAGCCAGAGTTGGGGAATGTCGCTGGAACAACTCCGGGTCGACCTGGAACTGCTGGACGGCCGCTGGATCGCCCTCAGCGGCGTCTATCAATCCCTTAGCGAACACAACGAGGAGCGCGTGCGCGCGGTCACTCTCTGCGAGGGCGGGCATCCGGAACTGGCCGTCGCCGCCTACGGGGAAACAGCGAAAGTCATTCACAAGAACCTGCTCAGCCGCGCTTCCGGTCGTGATGACTATCACACGGAATTGCTGGACAAATATCCTTACGGCGAGGCGGAGAAGCAGTTTTCCGCTCTTGCTCCCGGCGACAAGGTGGTGTGCTACGGGCGGCTGCGGGTGCGGGAGAAACTCATGCCCCGGTTCATCTTCGAAGTGTGGTCGGTGGAGGTGTTCAGCGACCCCGATGCGGTGAAACTGGCCGAAATGTTGAAAAAACCTATGCGTTGCGACTTCGCGGAGACGCCGCTGGAGAAGGCGCTGGAATTCATCCGCATGATTACCGGGGTGGAGATGGAGTTCGAACAGGGCGAGACGCCGGAACTGGCGGTCACCCTGGGCAGCGACGGGCGTTCGACCGGGGCAATCGTTTCCAAGCTGGCGCGCGAGTGCGGCCTGGAATGGACGCGCAATGGCTGCAAGGTGCTGATGAAGAAAAAGCTGGACGAACGTGAGGAGCTTCTTCGCAAACAGGTCATTCGCCTCGCCACCGACAACGCGGAATAGAATCACTACGGATAATCTTCCATGCACAGGTTCTGCCTGACAATTCTGGCGGCGTTTCTGACGGTCGGCGCAGTTTCCGTGCGCGCGGAGGAACCGGCCATGGTCGCCGCGCGCAAGACCGAATACCGCCGCGATTTCTCGCCCGAGGACAAGTCCCGCGACCAGTGGGCCAACGCCGCCGGGCAACCGCTGCAATTCTGCCGCATCGACGCCGCCCACGCCGACAGCCTCGCCATCCCGGTATCGTTCCCGGCCACCGCGCAAATCTGGCGCGGCACCGCCGACAAACCGGTGCGGCTCGCGCTCGCTGGCAGCGGGCTGGTCATGAACCGGCTGGAGTTCCAGGTGTTTCTCCCGCCGGAAATCCCGGTCGGCACCCGCGTGCAGGCGCGATTGCTGCTGAAGACCAAGGACGGTTTCTGGTTCGAGGCGCTGGGGCAACGGTTTTCCGGTCGCGATGGCCTCGGAGAAACCTGGGAGACGGCAGGCGCGCTTTACCCCGGCTGGAACCGCGTACGTGTCGACCTCTCGCATAACAGTTCCGACCTGCGCCCGCGGGGACATCGCCTGAATTGGAGCCGCCATTTTCTCTCGCTGATTTCCTCCATCGGTTTTTCCTTCCAGGGAAACGGGGATTATTCCGGTCGATTGGCACTGGACGATATCGTCACCCGCGCCGAAAACGACGGGGAATTCCCCCACCCTTTAAGCATCGTCAATTTCGATCCCGGCCAGACCATTGTCGGACAGATGGAAAAGGTCGAGCTGACTTTCGAAGTCAACCGCCCGTTGTTCAATCCTTTTTCCTCGAAGGAAATCGAGATCGACGCGACTTTCCGCCTTCCCGAAGGCAAAGGCGAAGTCCTCGTCCCCGCTTTTTATTATCAGCCTTATCTGCGCGCGCGGGGAGGCGACCTGCCGGGGCGAAATGATCCCGACAGTTACACTCCGGCAGGGGCAGGCGTTTTCAAAATCCGCTTCTCCCCCCGCCACGCCGGGGAATACAAATACGTCATTTCCGCGCGCTACCGTTCTCCCGTCAGCGGCATGGAGGAAACCGTCGTCACGCCGCCGCGCGTTCTGACCGTGAAGGAAAAACCAGCGCGCGGATTTCTCCGGGTGTCGCCGACTGACCTGCGCTGTTTCGAATTCGAGAACGGGGAATACTTTTTTCCGCTGGGCCATAGCTTCCGCTCGCCCACCGACCCCCGCCACACGCAGACCATCCTGCGGCGCGACTTCTGCCTGCTGGCGGAAAAGGACGTGACCGACTGGCAGAAACTCTGCGCGCGCCTGGCGGCGGGTAAGCGCGAACCGGAAGTGGAACTTTCCGCCAGAATCTGGAAACATCTGCCCGAAGACGCGCGCGCACTGATCGAAAAAATCGCCACTTCCGGCTCTCCGGCAGAAGCCGAAATGGGAAAGATCATTTCAGATCTCAACCAGGTGATCCGCGCGGCTGGTGCGTTCCGTTGGACAGACGTGGAAAAGAACGCGCAGATCTGGGAACTGGGCGACCTGGCGGCGAACAAGGACAAAGTGCCGCCGAAAGTGCGGGACAAGTGGCGCGCGCGGCGCGTGCTGCTGGAACTGCTCTGCCCGGAAGGGCTGCGCCAGACCTACACCCGCGACCAGGGGCTGCGCGCCTACGAGGAACTGCTGCCGCGCATGAAGGCGGCCGGGCTGAATTCGTTCGAGGCGTGGATGTGCTCGTGGTGGCTGGGGCTGGAATGGACTTCGCAATGGAAAAACTACCACGGGCTTAATATCTATAACATGGAGAATGCCTGGAAACTCGACCGGCTGGTGGAACTGGCGGCGGAGAACGGTCTTTACCTCCACCTCGTGATCGACAACCACGGCAAGGCCGCGCAGAAAATTCCCAACGCCAAGGAAGGGCAGTGCGATTTCGAATGGCAGTTCTCGCCCTACAACCGCGACAACCTCCTCGACGGCGGCTTTCTGAATCTCAGCCAGGAGCTGTTCTCCAGCGAAAAGGCGAAGGAATATTACCGCGACAAGATGCGCTATATAGCCGCGCGCTACGGCTGGTCGGCTAACATTTACGGTTTCGAGCTGTGGAGCGAACTGGATCTGGTCGGCCATATCCTGGGTCGCCACCGCGAAATCTATGCCACCGACGCGGTGCGCCAGTGGCACCGGGAAATGACCGACGTCCTGCACAAGTACGACCACGGCCGCCATCTCATCACCACTCACTATTCCGGCGATCACCGCTACATCGACCGGGAAATGGTAGCGCTGCCCTTTATTTCTTACATGGCGTGCGACGCCTACCATCCGCCGAAAAATCCCGACCCGAAGAAAAACAAATCCCTGCTGGAACTGCTGACAGAGACCGAGCAGGTGGGGATGCTGTTTCTGAAGCCCTACCAGGTCACCGAATTCGGCGGCGACTGGAACGCCACCAGCCTGGAAAGTCTGGAAGGCGACCTCTACGGCGGATTGTGGTTTGGCTGGATGAGCCGCATGGGCGGTGCGCCGCAGTACTGGTGGTTTGAACTGGTGGCGCAGGAGGATTATTACCAGGCTTACGCCGCCTACGCGAGGTTTATCCGGGGCGAGGACAAGCGCCGCGCGGCGGGCGGCCCGCAACTGCGCACCGATTGGCCGCGCGCGGTCGAGGGCGAGAAAAACGACCGCCTGCTTACTCTTGCGCTGGCGGACGGAGACCGGTTTTATTTCTATCTCTGCGACCGCGAGCAGATCGGCCAACTTCCCGTCGACCTAAACAGGCGTGAGAAATACGAGAATATTTCACTCGTCGTTGCGAACCTGAAGCCGGGAACCTACCTGGTCGAGGCGTGGGATTGCTGGAAGGGAACCGTCGTCCGCGCTGATAATTATTCGCCCGACGCCGACGGCAAACTGAAAATCGCGCTGCCCCCCTTCACGGTGCAGGCGGCGCTGAAGATCAGAAGAATGGAAAACGAGCCGGCGACCGAACCCTCCTCCGCCGAAACGCCTAAGGAAAAACCTGTTGACCAAAGAAAGGCCGAGGAAGAAAAGATGCACGCAACCCAGAACCGGAAAAGGTGAAATAATGCGAACCTTGCGAATATTTTGAACGCTTATACACGTGTCGCATATTACCTGTGCGTTTATTACCGGAGAACTCCATGCCTAACCCAGCCCGCATCATCGACATGGCCAGCGCTTTTTACGACTCCTGCGTTTTGTTTACCGCTTCCGACCTGGGCGTGTTTGCGAAACTCGCGGAAACAGGTGAAGCCGACGCCGACACGCTTGCGCGGGAGTTGCAGCTTTCCCCGCGCGGGGCGCTGTTGCTGCTGGATGCCTGCGTCGCGCTGGAGCTGCTGGAAAAGAACGGCGAGATATATCGTAACTCGGAAGATGCGGCGGTTTTTCTCACGCCGAACTCGCCCGCCGATTTATCTAAAGCTATCCGTTACAATCGCGACGTCTATGCCGCGTGGGGCAAATTGCGCGAACTGGCTAAGACCGGCCTGTCGGTGGAAAAGCCGGAAATACATCTGGGAGAAGACGAACAGCGTACGCGCGATTTCGTCCTCTCCATGCACGGGCGCGCGCTCGGAATTGGACAGGCGGTAGTGCCGCAACTGGACTTGTCCGGCTGCAAAAAACTGTTCGACGTCGGCGGTGGCCCCGGCACCTATTCCGCTTTGATCGCGCGCCGCTGGCCGGAAATCGAATGCACAGTGCTCGACCTGCCGGGCGTGGTGCGAGTGGCTGACGAACTGCTGGCCGCGCAGGGTATGTCGGGAAAAGTGAAAACCCTGGCCGGGGATTACCGCGTCGCGGAATTCCCCGCCGGTAACGACGCGGTGATTTTCTTCGGGATGTTGCACCAGGAATCGCCTGATTCGATCCGCGATCTTTTCAAGCGCGCTCATATCTCGCTCAATCCCGGCGGCGTGGTTTACGTCATGGACATGATGACTGACCGCACCCACGCGCGACCGAAATTCAGCGCCCTGTTCGCGGTGAACATGGCGCTGACCACGGAAAACGGCTGGGTCTTTTCCGACGCGGAGTTGGGCGGCTGGCTGAAGGAGACCGGCTTCTGTGATTTTTCCGTCAAACCCCTCGCCCCGCCCATGCCGCACTGGCTGGCCTGCGCACGGAAGGCGTAGCGCTATTTCGTTGCCCTTGCCTGGAGCGTTAGTTATACTGACATCATGACAAAGACGCAAACATCGCCTAAATATCCGGTCGGCCTGATGGTCAAGCCCTGCTCCGACAACTGCGTGGGCGCGTGCAAGTATTGCTACTATTACGACCCCGGTAAAGGCAAACACGCCGAGGCGCTGCTGCCGCCGGAGGTGCTGCGCGAACTGATCAGACAATACGCTTCTCTCGCCCTGCCCGCGCCGATGATGTCGTGGCAGGGAGGCGAGCCGACACTGGCGGGGCTGGATTATTTCCGGCAGGTGGCATCTTGGCAGAAGGAATTTTTCGCGCCGACGCTGCATCTCCAGAACGCTTTCCAAACTTGCGGGCTGTTGCTGGACGAAGACTGGTGCAGATTTCTCGCCGCGGAGAAATTCCTGATCGGCCTCTCCATCGACGGCCCGGCTGACCTGCACGACTCCATCCGCGTCGACAAAGCCGACAAGCCTACCCACGAACGCGCGGTCAAGGCTTACCGGATGCTCTGCGCCGCCGGGGCGGAGGTGAATATTCTCAGCGTCATCAGCAGTGCCAGCCTGGGGCGGGCGGCGGATATTTACCGCCACCTGCGGGAACTGGGCGCAAGCTATCTGCAGTTCATACCCTGCGGCCCGGGGCGCGACGGTCGCGGTCACACCGGCCTGATGATCAAGGGCGAGGAGTATGGGCAGTTCATGCTCGACCTCCTGGACGCCTGGCTGGCGGAAGACAATCACTGCGTTTCCATGCGCACCAACGATAATTTCCTGCATCTGTATTTCGGCATCCCTTGCGAATTCTGCCAGTACCGCCACGGCTGCATGGGCATGGTCACCGCCGAAACCGACGGTTCTCTTTACCCCTGCGATTTTTTCGTCACGGAAAAATATTGCCTCGGCAATTTCACCGAAACGCCGCTGGGAGAACTGGTAGGCAACGAAATCCACCAGGCGTTTTTCCGCGATACCGGAATGTGCCACCGTTCCTGCCGCGATTGCGCTTGGTATCGGTTCTGCCGGGGAGGCTGCCTGCGTCAGCGCGGCGGCTGGCAGCCGCGCGGAAAAAACATGCTGTGCGAAAGCATGAAAATGCTGCTGGCCGGTTCCTTCGAAAGATTCGACCAGGTCTTGTCTGGCAGGAACGGCAAAACCCCCAACCTCACCCGCTTCTTCGCCGACCTGGTGCGGCGCTACGGCTGGCCGCGCGAAAGCAAATTGAAACCTCCGCCAGGCGTGCCCTTGACCAACCCGCGAGGTTAGCCACAATGCGGTTCAGTCAAGGAATATTCTTGTGAATACACAATAAAACTCTCGAATCGTCATTCCCGCGAAGGCGGGAATCCAGTGGTGAAACCGCATGCAACACCTCCTGGATTCCCGCCTTCGCGGGAATGACGGTACAAGTTTTTTTCTTAACTGAACCGTATTGGGTTTAGCCATGCCTCTTCTGCCACGATTGGCGTATTGCCGGTTCCCGGACGCCGCGCGCGAACGTCACCGCGATTTCATCATTTCCTTCCGCGAGCCAGGCGGCGGTTTCTGCGGTCGCGCGAGCGTCGGGGATTTGTATTACACCCGCTTTGCCTTGCGCGCGCTGGAATTATTGGCAGAGGCAAAAGAACTCGCCGTTAGTCGTGATTTCCTGCTGGCGGAAAACCTGCCTTGCGCAAACGTAATCGACGCCTTCTGCCTGCTCGATTGCTGTTCGCTGTTGATCGAAAAAAATGCCTGCGCGCTGGAGGATTTTTCCGAAAAAATCAGTCTTGCCAAACAAGTGCTCTTGAAATACGTTGCCGCCTCTGGCGGATTTGCGGCAAGTCCCGGCGGCGAGGCGAGTATTTACCAGACTTTTCTCGGCGCGCTGGCGGTGGGGATATTGACCGACTTCCAGAATTGCAACGAGTCCTTAACCCAGGCGCTGACGCCGGAAAAGATCGCAGAACTCTTGCGGGAACGAAGCTGTCCCGGCGGCGGTTTTGTCGACCATGCCGGTTTTCCTGAAGGCCAGACCAACCCCACTGCCGCCGCCGTGGCGCTGGCGAATCTGGTCGGCGATGAAACAATGCGAAACAGGTTTTTCCGCGAGACAGAAGATTTTCTGCTTTCGGGACAGGAAAAATCCGGAGGTTGGAAAAGCGGCTCCGGCGCAACCGAAGCCGACCTTCTTTCCACCTTTGCCGCGCTGACGGCGCTGGCGATTTGCTTGCGAGTTTCGCGGGCAAGACTGGCCGACGCCGCGCGATTCGTGCGCGGGTGTGTACTTGCGGGCGGAGGTTTCGCGGCTGCGCCGGGAGAACCTGCGGGAGACGCGGAATATGCGTACTACGGACTTGCAGCGGCGGCTCTGCTAGCGAACGAGATTCACCGCAGGTAGGGATTGTGCTTCAATTCGTTGGCGATAGTGGTGGCAGGCCCGTGCCCCGGATACAGCACGGTTTCCCCCGGCAAAGTCTGCACCAGCTTGCGCAGGCCGCGCATCAGCAGATCGCCGTCGCAGCCGGGTAAATCACTGCGACCGATGCCTCCCGCAAAAATCGTGTCGCCATCAAACAGAACGCCTGCGTCCTCCACGTAAAAAACCATGTGCCCCGGCGCGTGGCCAGGTAGCAGGATAGCGGTAAACCCGATTCCGGCGGCGGTAAATTTCTCCTCGTCCTCCAGTAGCGTGGCCGGTTGCGGAATGGTAGTGGCGGAACCCATGACGTGAAAACTGAGATTGGCGCGCGCATCGGTGGCTTGCCTGGCGCAGTCTTCATGACAGGCGACGGAAAGGTCGGGAAAAAGTTTCAGCAGTTCCGACACGCCGCCGACATGGTCGTAATGGCCGTGGGTCAGCAGGATCAGTTCCGGCTTCAGCCCATCCAGTTCACGCGCGATCATGCCGCCTTCCGCGCCGGGATCGATCAGCACGCAAGTCTCCGCGTTTTCGCGGGAAATGACATAGCAGCACGTGGCCAGCATTCCCGCCTCGATGCAGAATATTTTCAGTCTGTTCTCAGTCACTATAAGTCTCCAGTCTCCAGTTGACAGTCTCCAGTTTTCTTATACCGGTTCTCTGCTAATAACCGAAAGAAAAACTTCGTCTTTCTGTTCCATTAAAAACATCCGGAACTCAAAGTTGGAGACTGTCAACTGGCGACTTCTATTCCCGGTAAAGCGCTTCGCCTTCGCCGTAGACCGCCACGGGGAAAGAGGTGAGGTTGAACGGGTCGCCGTTCCAGCCGGTAAACGACGCCCACTTGCCTTTCGCGAGGGTGCCGAGAATTTTGTCGATGCCAAGTATCTCCGCGTTTTTGCGGGTGATGATTTCCAGCGCCTGCCGCCGGTCGAGGCCGCAGCGGACAAACCAGCGCAACTGATGCAAAAGCTGCTGTTGCAGCATGACGCAATGGTCGGTCATCAGGCCGAATTCAACGCCGGATTCGAGCAGGCAATGGAGGTTGCGCCAGTCGGAGTGTTTCAATTCAACCTTGTAGGCGTGCGAGTCTATGGGACCGTAAACCACGGGAATGCGCCGCTTTTTCAATTCAGCGAAAATTTCCGGTTCATGCACATCGCAGGCGTGCTCCACCGTAACTTTGAGGCCGTATTCATCCACCACCCGCAGCAGCGAGGCGATGTCGTCGGTTTTGTGGACATGCACGCGCAGGCGCTCCTTGCCTTTCAGCAGATCGCGCCAGACCATTTCCTCGGCGGAAAAATCGATTTCGTTTTTCGACTTGCCCCTGGCCTTGTTGAATTTTTCCAGCTTGTGCGCGGCTTCGTCCAGCTTTTTACGCAGCAACGCCACCGCTCCCATCCGTGCGTAGGGACGGGTGCCTTTCCAGTTCTTGTCCGACATGGTATTGTAGCCGAAGGCGGCCTTGATGCCGGCGCGCGCGAACAGCGCATCGGTGGTGTTGGTGCCGTAATTGCGGATCACGGCGGAGCGACCGCCGATGATGTTTCCGCTGCCGGGAACGACGCAGGAATAAAGCACGCCCGCTTCGATTGAGTCCTGAAACGCGGAGTCATCCATCATGACCGAATCCAGCGCGTCGGAAAGCGGCAGCAGCGAATCCATCTGGTCGTTGGCTTCCGCCTCGGCGCTGGGTTCGCCTGCTCGGATCATGCCGATGTGGCAGTGGGGGTCGATAAAGGCGGGCGTGATGACCGGATAGCTTCCGACCGGCTCGTCTTTTTTCTCGCTGGTTAGCGCGAGGATTTTTGTGCCGGAAAAATGCAGGTAGGACTTCTCCCGTATTTCCGCGCCGGTATAAATAGTTTCACCATACACGCAAGGCATAACATTCTCCTGGTTGCATTCGATAAACCTAAAATCCGCAGGCCTAAGAAATGAAAAAATGTTTCGAGTAGCAGCGAAATAACACAGCGAAGCCGGATCATCTACGAAGAACACGAGTTTCTTCGCGGAACACAAAATAGGATATGCGACCGCCTCATTGACGTCAAACAGGAATGAGGAAAAAGGCCGTAATTATTAATATATACGCTTATACTACGGTGTCGAACATGCGGCTGTAGGGGCTGGAGGTAAGGCGTCCGCTGAGCCTGCCCAGGGCTTCCTGGGTAGACATGGGACCGATAATTTTCATGTGCTGCCCGGCTTTTTTGCCTGGGGGAATACTATCGGTTTTACCCAGGGTGCGATCCATTCCCCGTACCAGATCAAGCCTGCTCACCGCGTCATTAAGCTGGGACATATAACCCTGGCCGTTCTGCACTGGCGGCCAGACGTAACTGCTGATGCGATTGGTTACTTCGGGTGTGAGATTACTCAGTATATTGATGCCGCGATCAGGCAAAACCTCGGGCGGAGGCAGAATCGCCGCTCTCGCCGGATCAGGAGCAGGAGTACTGATTCCAAGTGGAAAAGCAGGCGGCGAATATCCCTGAATCGATGACATTGAGGGCCTCCCTGCCCATTCTCTAAGTCATTTTTTGCGGTGCCGTAAGATTTTTTCAGCAATCCGTTGCTAAAATCTTACAAGCTGATATTATGTAACAATCGAAACTATCGGGAAATACGTGCTGTTGTTAATATTTCGACTACAACTTTTAATTATCGGCTATGGCGCGGAAAAATTTAGCGCGGCAATGGCAAATAACATATATGCAAGATATTTATTCAACAGATAGAAAAGGAGAGAGCCCGGAGCAAGCTCCGGGCTCACAGAGGAAGCCATGACGGGTAACAATAGGGAGAAGGAGGGAAACCCGTCACGTTGGGGGTTATCTTTGCTACATTAACTTTATCGGCAGAAATAAGGATGACACTTTAGATATTATCGGATTTTTTTTGAAACAGTTTTTTGACCGTTTTTTTAATGGAAAAAGTCCGTATTTGACAGGATTTTACCGCTGAAACAGAGATTTTGCCCATCTTTTTAAAAAAAATATCGTTAAAAGCTTGACACTTGATACAGTATGCGATATCTTGTAAGTCCGTGTTTTTGACAGATATTGTTCTTGATCTATTGCGGCACGGTTATAAGGCTTTAATGCAACGGAGAACTGATGAAACGATCTGAAATCGGGCGCAGAATAGAGCGGGTAAGGTTGAAAATTGGGCTTTCCACTCTCGAGTTTGCCAAGAAAATCGGCAAGAGTCAGGCAACCATCAGTCGCATTGAAAACGGCAAGCAAGGCATCAGTATCGAACTTCTGTCCAGTATTGCCGAGGTTTTGCGCATTCATCCGTTTGGCTTGCTCACCGATATCTCCTTGCGACATTCGGTTTTGCTGCCTCCGATCGGAACAATCCGCAGCGACGCGCCGATGCGGATACTGGCCAGAACCCTGGAAAACGGGCGAGTTAGGGCGTCCCTGACGATCGAGCAGGCCGCTGATTATCTTAATATCGAGGCCGACGAGTTGAATACTATTGAGATGGGTTACGCGCTTCCCGATCAGGAAACTCTGCAAAAAATGGCAGACCTCTATCCGGTCGATGCCAAGATGCTGCTAACGTTGGCAGATGTGGAAAAAAACCATCCCGCCATCAGCGAAAGATTGGCTACAACCGAACACCTGTTGCAGAACATCTTGCGGATATTTGAAAAAAGCCACTCGCTGCTGCAGCAGTCTCCCGCCATGCAGAAAATCCAGGAAGAAATGCGCCAGCAACTCGGCATTGCCGGCGAATCGCAGGCAGCGGAACGGAAGGCCAGCTATTTCTCCATCGGACATCTGTCAGACACCTTGCTGGAAGCTCTCCAGGAACCGGCTTTCCACGAAAAAGTCGAGGGGCTGGCGAAGGAATATCTGGGCAATCAAGCCCAAGCAACCGGGAAAACGGAAAACGCTAAAAAACAGCCCTCTCCGGTGGCAAAGGATCGTGAAATAGATAGCAGAGATTAACCTTATCCTCTTGCGCACAATCTCTCCCACAAGGGAGAGCCGATATAACCGGGAAAACACGGCTTTTTCCTCGAACCGCCGTTTATTTACTTGACCACACCAAATTTCGCCGTAATCTGAATTATATTGTTTGGCTTACAGGATATGCAACTGGTGTTGGCATGAATGAACGCATACTGATAGTGGAAGACACGCCTGCCTTGCGCGAGATACTCAAGGATTATCTCGAAAGCAAGGGTTATGTCTGCGACTGCGCCGCTACCGGCAGCGAGGGGTTGGCGCTGCTGGGAGAACAGGAATACGATCTTGTCCTTACCGATCTGAGATTGCCCGGCGCCGATGGGTTTGAAATTCTCCAGGCCACCAACGAATTACAGAATCAAATCCCCAAAATAATCATGACCGGAGGCGGCGATATCAAGGACGCGCTGCACGCCATGCACCTGGGCGCATACGATTTTCTCCAGAAACCTCTGCGCAGTCTCGACGAGCTGGGCGTGGTCATCAACCGTGCGCTGGATCACCTTAACCTGATCAGGCTGGAAAGGGAGCACCTCGCCGAAATCGAACGCATGAACGAAAAACTGGAAACCGAGGTGGCTGAGCGCACCCGGGAACTGGTGGAGGCCAACCGGCAGTTGCGTTCGCTGGACGAAATGAAAAACAATCTGCTGGCCAACATCTCCCACGAATTGCGCACGCCTCTGGTTTCGGTGCGGGGCTATCTGGAGCTTTTCCTGACCGGAAAGCTCTGCCATATCGAGGAGGAATTCCGCGGCTACCTGGGGACATGCCTGCGCAACACCAACAAATTGCAGAGCCTGATCGAAAGCCTGGTGCGTTACGCCGACATCGCGCGTAATCCCCCCAAGTTGTCGCTGGAACTGGTGGAGCTGCGCGGGGTGATAAAAAAACTGGTCGAGGATTTTTCCAAACTGGCGCAGACACAGGAAGTCCGCCTGGAGATAGTTCTGCCCGACGACGAGCCGTTTTTTGTCGTGGCCGACGGCGCGCGGCTGTCAGACGCCCTGAACAAGCTGATGGAGAACGCCATCAAGTTCAACCGCAAAGGCGGCAGTGTCACCGTACGGTTGGAGCGTATCGGCAAGAAAAACTGCAAGGTCATTTTCAAGGACACCGGCATTGGCATCCCCGCCGAAGAGCAGGAAAAAATCTTCGACCGCTTCTACCAGGTGGACGGCGGCCCCACCCGGCAATACGGCGGCACCGGCATGGGACTAGCCATTGCACGCGACAACCTGCGCCTGATGGGCAGCGAAATCCGGATATCCTCGGAGGTGGGCAAGGGCAGCGTTTTTTACCTGGCCATGCCACTGGTCACGCCCGAGGAATACGCGAACATCACCCGCTGAGAAGTTCCCGCCAAAGCCCGCAAAGCCGTAGTGGAACTACATGATCAAGCCCAACGGCAGTGAGCGGAAGAGGCGTGGCTCTGGCTGACAGAGGATGCCGAACGAATCACGAGCCTGTGCGCGTTTCCATGTGTATACTATCGACCGTTTCTTGCTTGAATTGATATTGCTCCCCCGAAAGGGGGAGAATTTCGACAGCTATTTCCCCACCAGTTCGTTGCCGACCTTGCGGGCGCGTTCGGTCTTGTCCATGTTCACCTTCAGCGCGCAGCCGATTTCCACCAGCAGGTTCCAGCCCGCCATCAGCCGCAGATAGCAGTCCAGCCCTTTCAGTTCGGGAATAAGAATAGTCGGGAAGCGCGTCTTGCGGCTGGAAATGGCGACTACCGTACACTTCACGCCCTTGACCAATACTTCCTCGAACTTATCCTCTTCCTCCGCGAATGGCTCGACCACGATCACCGCGTCGTCTTTAGTCATCACTTCCTCGATGCCGTGGACGGCGTAGGTGCCTTCCAGGAAAGCGGAGCGCTTGCGGGTGATTTCATTGGTCTTGAGAGTCAGCTCCTCCGCCACGCCGGTGTTGCGCCCCGCCCAGTGGAGAATGTTGGCCTTGGCCAGCTTGGCGATTATTTTCGGATCGATTTTCAGGGTCAGGCTTTTTTCCGCGGCGCCGGCGAGTTTCTTCGCCTGCGCGGGCAGCTTCGCTTTCTTGTTGACGATACGGTCGAGAATGGCGTGATAGAACAGACCCTGTTCGACCACGCTTTTGGTGGCGGCGACTGCCTGTTCCTTGCCGCAGGACAGAACGTATTCCGCCGTCGCCGCCGCGCCGAGAGGAGTGTCGGCGAAAGCGGACAGGCTGAACAGGGCGTCGTGCTTGCGCTTCTGGTGCGCGCGGAAAAGGTTGACTACTTCCTTGGTCTTGCCGGAATTCGACGCGCCGAAGACCGCATAATCCTTGAGGGCGTATTCAGAAGTCTGGCGGCTGCCGTCGGTGGCGACGGCGAGGGGAGAGGCGGAGAGCAGATTCTGGTAGATAAAATGTTTCGCCGGGAAAATGCGGCTGGAGCCTTCGCCGGTGAAGAAAACTTTCTTCTTGCGGCGCAGAGCCTTTTCCGCTTCCGCCGCCTGCTTGAAATTGAAATTCGCGATCACCTTCGGCGTTTCCAGCATCTCCGCGGCGAGGGAAAACTGGGTATACTTCTTGTCCTTGTTGTTCATCTTTTCTCCTATCGGCTTATTGGTTGATTGGCTTAATAGCTAGGTTTTATTCCGACAGCACATTATTGGCGTCATCACTACAAAAGCATATAATACAAAAAACGCCGCGTCGATGTTACAGGTTTTTAGCGATTGAGCCACAAAAAATCCTGAGAAAAATAGCGATGTCGAATCTGAAATGCAGGCGCGGTTATCTATACCTGCTTAGTGCGGTGCTGTTGACCGCCTTTACACTCAGCCTTTTTGTAGATGTGATCCCGCCGCACGCCTTGACTGCTACGCAAATAGAAGTCATGGCGCGGCGCATAGAAGCCGTGTTTGAAAATAACGGCGCGCTCCCCGAATCCATTGAGTCCCTGCCAAAGCTTCCTGGCTATAACAATGAAACCACCGACGCCTGGGGCAGGCAGATAAGTTACCAGAATATCTCCGACCCATCTGGTACGACATTTTTGTTAACCAGTTTCGGGCGTGATGGCAAGCCGGGAGGAAGGGGGAAAAATTCGGATATCACGTGCAGTTTTTCCTACGACGGAAAATGGATGTGTGTTCGCATGAAGCCACTGGCTCACAAAAAACCCCCGCCGTGAGGCGGGGGTTTTGCGGGGCGAACAGTTTTACCAGACGCCGTTTTTAGTCGGCGTGCAATTGGCGCATTCCATTAAGCGGTCAAGAAGCAAGTCCCGCAGATGACGGATATCGCTGGCCAAGGCCGGATCAGAAATGCGATTTTCCCGCTCGTAAGGATCAGAGGCCAAGTCGAAAAACGCTTCTTCCCCGTCGGTATAACGCCAATACTTATGCGCAGGAGTGCGGATGCAAATGCCGGTTCTCTTGCGATCGTAAGTGGTGAATTCGGAAATAATCAATTCGCGACCGGTTTTTGTCTTTTCCAGAATCGGCCGCAGACTGCTTGCACTCATCGTGCGGGGTATTCCAGCTCCGGCGTAGTCCAGGACAGTCGGCGCAAGGTCGTATGTCTCTATCAGATCCGCGACAGTCCCACCTCCCTTTACATTGCCGGGAAAAGAAGCAATAAAGGGAACGTGAATAATGGAATCGTAGAAATTGCCCTTGCCGTAGCGGCCGAACTCGCCCAGCATTTCGCCATGATCGGAGGTGAAGATTATCAGGGTATTGTCGAGAATGCCTTTTTTCTCCAAAGCCGCCATCAGCCTGCCGATCATATCGTCGATCAGGGAGACTAGAGCGTAATAGTGGCAGACAATTTTTTTGGCCGCTGTTATTTGTTCTTCCGTCTGATTGACGGGTTGGCCGCCGGTGTCGTAACCGAAATTCGGCGGCAGGGTAATGTCTTCCGGCTGGTACATGCTGGCGTAGGGTTCTGGCGGGTCAAAGGGGTCGTGCGGGCCGCAAAACCCGCACCAGGCGAAAAATGGTTTGTTATGGTCGCGAGTGATGAATTCCTCGGTGTTTTCGGTGATCCAGGATTCGATATAATCTTCCACCGGCAGGTTGGCAGTGATGGCAGAACGGTACTTTTTGTATTCAGGCACATTGCGACCCGCATAGATTTTTTCATATGCTCCCGGGTTGCGCGCTTCCAACCAGGCGGCGTAGTCCCGGCCCAGCGGCCCCAGGCCAATGGGCAGTCCCGCGGATTTTGTCCAGCGCACCCCTTTGCCACCGGTTACTTTCAACTCGTCGAAACCTTTCTCCGGCATCATGTGAATCTTGCCAAAAGCGCCGGTGCGGTAGCCCGCGCATTGCAGGCGCTCCATGAAACTCAATTCCCAGGCGGGAAGACCGGGCGTGTCGTCGATAATTTCTTCCATATAAGTCACGCCGTGCTGATGGGTATAACGACCGGTCTGCCAACAGGCGCGGCAGGGGATGCAGACGGGATTCTGCACAAACGCATTGGTGAAATTGACTCCGCGTTTTGCGAGAGCTTCTAGATTCGGGGTGTTTACACCTGAATCATTGTTGCAAAACGACAGTGTGTCGAATCTCTGCTGATCCGTGGTGATAAGAAGTATGTTGGGGCGCGTCTCTTTCATTACCTCCTCCTGCTTACGAGGTTAATGTTTCTATTTAAAAACCCCCGCCGTGAGGCGGGGGTTTTTGCGGGGCGATAGCGGCTATCAGCCGATGTTGTAAAACGCGCTCTTGCCAGCGTAAACAGCCTGGGAACCAAGTTCCTCTTCGATGCGGAGGAGCTGGTTGTACTTGGCGATGCGGTCGGTGCGGCAGAGCGAGCCGGTCTTGATCTGCCCGGCGTTGGTGGCGACGACGATGTCGGAAATGGTGGTGTCTTCGGTTTCGCCCGAGCGGTGCGAGACGACCGCGGTGTAATTGGCGCGCTTGGCCATTTCGATCGCGGCGAGGGTCTCGGTAAGGGTGCCGATCTGGTTGACCTTGATGAGAATCGAGTTGGCGCACTTTTTCTTGATGCCCTGGGCGAGGCGGTCGGTGTTGGTGACAAACAGGTCGTCGCCGACGATCTGGACGCGCTTGCCGAGTTTCTCCGTCATCAGTTCCCAACCCTTCCAATCGTTCTCGGCCATGCCGTCCTCAATGGAGACGATGGGATACTTGTCGCACAACATGCACCAGTAATCCACCATTTCCGCCGCGCTCAGTTTTTTGTTTTCGCTGGCGAGGTTGTACTTGCCTTCCTTGTAGAATTCGCTGCTGGCCGGGTCCATGGCAATGGTAATTTCCTTGCCCGGTTTGTAACCGGCAGCCTTGATCGCGTCCATGATGACCTTGAGCGCGTCTTCGTTGCTCTTGAGGTTGGGCGCGAAGCCGCCTTCGTCGCCGACGGCGGTGTTCATGCCCTGCTTCTTCAGCACGGCCTTGAGCGAGTGGAAGATTTCCGTGACCCAGCGCAGGCCTTCCTTGAAGCTCTTGGCGCCGACGGGCTGTACCATGAATTCCTGCAGGTCGACGTTGTTGTCGGCGTGGGAGCCGCCGTTGATGATGTTGCACATCGGCACCGGCAGGGTGTGGGCGTAAGCGCCGCCGATGTATTTATAGAGCGGCTGATCGCAGTAGACGGCGGCGGCGCGGGCGGCGGCCAGGGACACGCCGAGAATGGCGTTGGCGCCGAGCTTGGCCTTGTTGGCGGTGCCGTCGGCCTTGATCATGGCTTCGTCGATTTCCTTCTGGTTGCGCACATCCATCCCGGAGACAACCTGGGCGAGTTTCTTGTTGACGTTATCGACCGCCTTGGTGACGCCCTTGCCGAGGTAACGTTCCTTGTCGCCGTCGCGCAACTCGACCGCTTCGTGCTCGCCGGTGGAGGCGCCGCTGGGAACGATGGCGCGGCCAAACGCGCCGGAGATGGTGGTCACTTCCACTTCGACGGTGGGGTTGCCGCGCGAGTCCAGCACTTCGCGACCGTGTACATTGATGATCTCAGCCATGTGTTTTCCTTTCAACAAAATATAAAAATCCAAAATTGGAAGATATGCGCAACCAACGCCGTTTTATCCGGCGAAAACAAACTGTATTAGCTTTGCCTTTTTTCGTCAACAGATTCTTTGTGGGGGAAGGGTTGTCACCAGGGCAATCGCATCAAAATTCCGGAAGAAATGCGGCTTACTGGCTGAATAGCTTACTGGCTTTTTTCATGCTACCACGAAAGTTTTTCGATCATAAGCAATAATCATGAAAGCGGGAGGGACAACCAATCTCTTTTTTTCATTTCAAGAGGTGGCGTTTCCTGAATCAAGCCAGTCAGCCAACATGCCAGTAAGCCAGTTTGCCATCCGGCCATCACCCCATCACCGCCGCCAGCGACACTCCCGCCACCACCGCCCAGAGCAGAACGCCTAGCACAAACGGCCTGACCCCGACGTGACGCAGAGCTGGCAGGGAGATGCCCGTGCCGATCAGAAACAGGGTTATCGTCAGCCCCCGTTTGCCTGCCATCAACAGCCAGCCGAAAAAGGTTTCATATTGCGGCAGTCCGCTGCGCGCCGCCGCCGCCAGCAGGAACCCGACCACGAACCAGGGAATCGCCAGCCGCGAAGCTTTTTGCTTCCGCACCAGCGACAACACCAGCACCAGCGGAATAATCCAGAGCGTGCGCACCAGCTTTACGGTAGTGCCGACCTGCAACGCCTCCGCGCCGTATTTCGCCGCCGCGCCTACCACCGAACTTGTGTCGTGAATCGCCACCGCCGCCCATTGTCCGAACTGCTCCTGCGACAGCTCCAGCCAGTTCCCCAGCGGCGGGAAAATGAAAATCGCCAGCGCGTTCAAAACAAAAACCGTTCCCAGCGACATCGACATCTGGCGCTCGTCAGCCTGCAACACCGGCCCCACCGCAGCAATGGCGCTGCCGCCGCAGATAGCGGTGCCGCTGGAAACCAGCAGCGCCGTGGTGGGGTCAACCCTTAGCGCCTTGCCCAGCAGCCAGCCCAGCGTCATCGTTCCCGCCAGCGAACACAAGGTCATCGTCACCCCCTGCTTGCCGACGGTATACACCGCCGCCAGATTCATGCCGAATCCCAACAGTACCACCGAGCCTTGCAGCAGAGGCTTTATTACTTTGCCGTTATAGGGTAGCCAGGGATGCCCCAAGAATAATCCCACCCCCAGCCCCAGAGCCAAAGCCAACGGAGGCGAAATAGCCGGAGTGAAACAGGCAGCCAATGCCAGCAGGAAAAAAACCTGTCGCCAGCGGGGAGCGGAAGTATTATCGGACGTTGCGGTCATGATGCACGTTCCTGCCAAAGAAGAGGCGAACCCGGAGATTAGTTCCCAGCTATCTTATTTTTACCCGTCTGGAAAGTCAACCGGTGCAGATTTCAGCCCGGAGAATATTTCCAGCGTATCTCCCTGCCCCAGAAACTTTTCCCCATTTTTTCCACAATAGCTCCTTGACAACTTGACTGGAATAGAGTAATTTATATATGAAGAGTTCTAGTTTGAGGTTGTTATACGTATTTTGCATGGATGCAATGGGAGGTTTTGAAATGGACGTCAGATCTGATAGCGCCGCGCTTGCGGTTCGCCAGGTCGAGCCGCCCCCGATACCGATGCAGGAAGTGGTTAGTGGCCGCAATGTGATTGACAGAAAACCACCGCTTGAAACAACAGCAGCGACCACCGAACCAGCGCCACGCCCTGCCGAGCCGGGCAAGGGACAGGTAATCGACGTGGTTGGTTGACAGGCAAAAGGTTGGTGTCTGGACAACTCGATGGTTGTTTGGAAACAGCAGCAGTGTTTTTGCATAAAATTTTGCCAAACCCCTTCTCTTCGGGAAGGGGTTTTTTGTTTTGGGGAAGCATCAATGTCAATTAAAAAGGCGGCTACCTTCATATTTGGCATCAGTACTTTTATATGCCTGAGTACATTGGTATCGTTGCTGGTGGGGTGTCTTATTTATTACGTTTATCCGATCATTAACGACCAGTTAATTTATACGCTAAAACCTCTGGTAGTAGGGATTTCTTTCGCTTTTACGGCTTATATATTGGGGCGTAATAAAAATCTCTCCTATCCTCAGTGGGTATGTTTCTTGGGAGCCTTGCCCTTGGCGATACTGGAGATTCTATATTCCAAAGGCAACGGCTGGCTTTATGAACAGATACATTATAGAGTGTCTATTTATCTTTTGCTTTGTGTAGTCCCGTTTTTCGTGGCTGACATTTCCAAGACAATCTGTGTAACGAAGCGGCGATAGTAAAAACCGAAGCGCGGCAGAATTATGCTTTTTAGAATGCGCGATAGCGAAGTATGCCCGTGCGGCACGCACCTAGACCCATTGGACTACGCCGGATTGGCGGAATTCCATGGGGGTCATGTCGATGGTGTGTTTGAAAACGCGGTTGAAGTGGGCGGGCGTGTCGTAACCCAGGCGCGCGGAGATTTCCTTGCCGGTGAGGTTAGTATCTTTGAGCAGACGACAGGCGGCGAGGCATTTCTGCCGGGCGATGTAGCGGTAGGGCGAGGAGCCCACGTAGCGGCCGAACACGCGGGACAGGTGTTCGCGGGAGACTTCCAGCGCGCGCGAAAGATCGGTGACGTTGATATTTTCCTCCAGGTGCGCGCCGATCCATTCCGCCGCGCGCCGCGCCAGCAGGTTGTCAGGGTCGCGGCGGCGGTAGTTCTCCTTGCTCTCAGCCAGCGCGTGGAGCAGATCCAGCACCACCCGGCTGCTCTGCGAGGCGGCGAGGATGTTTTCTTCCTCCTCGCGGTGTCGGAAGCGGAGCAGTCCCCGGATTGTATCTGAGTCGCGCGACAGGAAATAGACCGGCCCATAATTCGCCAGCAGCCCACGCACGATGGGTCTGATTTCCCCGCCGGAAAAGGTAATCCAGAGAAACTTCCACTCCTCCCGCGCCCACTCGGGATAGTAATAGGCGGTCTCGGGGTCGCGCACTTCGCAGAGGAAGCCGCTGCCTGGTTCGACCCGGTGTTCGCCCGTCGCGTCGCGGAAACAACCGGTTCCAGACAGGGAATATTTGAAGAGAAACGTCTCGTCGTTCTGGCGGTATTTTCCTTCGAGGTGGTAGGAGGTGTCGTTGCGCACTTCCTGTGCGACCACGTGCAGCAGCGGCAACCCGTAACGCGGGCCGACCGTGACCAGCTTGCTGATCCAGAGCATCATAATATCACATATTGGCAAGGGATATCAAAAAACGCCTCTTTCTTCCGGCGTATATCCGGCTATAGTACCCATGTCAGTGATATTTTGCAAACACATTTAGCTAATTCCAAGGAAAGGGAACAGTCATGCCAAAGATCACCCTGCTGGGCGCGGGCAGCGGCTTCACCAGCCGCCTTTTCATCGACACCCTCAACATCGAGGGCATGGACAGCGGCGTCATCGGCCTGGTGGACATCGACAAGAAGCGGCTGGACATCATGGTCAAGCTGATGAACCGCGTGCTGAAGGTCATGGGCAAGGACAAGGGTTGGAAAATCGAAGCATCCACCGACCGCAAAAAAGTCATGCCCAAGACCGACTACCTCATCAGTACCGTGGAAGTGTCGGGCGTGCAGTGCGTGCGGTTCGACAACGACATCCCTCTCAAGTACGGCATCGACCAGTGCATCGGCGACACCATCGGCCCGGGCGGGGTGATGAAAGCCCTGCGCACCCTGCCGGCCTTTATCGAAATTCTGGAAGACGCGAAAAAGCTCTGCCCCCATGCTCTTATCATGAATTACACCAACCCCATGAGTATCATGAGCCTGGGCGCGACCCGCGCCACCAGCCAGCCCTACGTCGGCCTGTGCCACTCGGTGCAGGGCTCCAGCCGCAACCTGGCGGATTACGCAGGCGTGCCATATGAGGAAATGAAGTGGAAGTGCGGCGGTATCAATCACATGGCCTGGTTCACCGAACTGACCTGGAAGGGGCACGATCTCTACCCAGTCATTATCGACGCGATGAAGAGCAAGGAAGTCTACGAGCGTGACCCAGTGCGGCTGGAAATCATGAAGGAGTTCGGTTACTTCGTCACCGAGTCGAGCGGCCACTTCTCCGAATATGTTCCTTACATCCGCAAGCGGAAGGATCTGATCAAGAAATACTGCCGGAAAAACTATCTCGGCGGCAGCGGTTTCTATGCCGACATGTGGCCTGCTTCCCGCGTTAATCGCGACAAGTCCAACATAGAAATAGCGCAGGGCAAAAAAGAGATCAATACCGCCAAGAGTCACGAATACGCTTCTGATATTATAGAGGCACATCTATTCAACCGTAAGAAGACCATTCACGCCAGCGTGCCCAACACCGGCCTGATTCCCAATCTGCCGTTGAACGGCGTGGTCGAGGTGGAGGTGCTGATCGACAAGAACGGTTACACCCCGACTTACTTCGGCAATCTGCCCGAACAGGTGGCGGCGCTGTGCCGCAGTAATATGGCGGTGTTTGAATTGTGCGCGCAGGGGATTCTCGCCAACGACCGCGAGGCGATTATCCATGCGATGATGCTCGACCCGCTTTCGGCGGCGGTATGCAGCCCGGCGGAGATCCGCCAGATGGCCGAGGAACTGTTCAAGGCCGAGACCAAATATATTCCGAACTGGTGCAACAAAAAGCCGGTGGCGAAAAAGCTCCCCTTCAGGCGCGGCACTGCCAAAACCAAAAAAGCCATGATCGCCGACATCGAGGTGTGAGTCCTTGCTTCGTATTTTTCAATCCGCGAAAGCCCCTCCCAGGCGGGAGGGGCTTTTTTTGCCTGCTTGACAAATCAACCGCCACGCATAGATTTTAAATATACACGCAATTCCGCGTTGAAACGCGTCTCTGTATAATGAGTATACAGGAAGGAATAACATGTCCCGTCTGGCGCGTGTGGCGGTATTGCTGGCGCTGGCGACGGCGGTCTGTCTGATTGCAAACGCCGTGCTGTTCCTGCCGCCCATCGGCACTGACAGCCTGATCTATCACCTCACCCTCCCCGCCCGCTGGCTGCAGGAAGGTCTGTACGCCCCGGTCGATCTGCCTTTCCACGACGGCGCGGCTGAGCACGCCCCCATGTTTCTGGAAACCGCTGCATATTTTATTCTCTACCTGACCGGCGAGGACGGGCTGACGCAATGGTTGCAGCCGCTGCTTCATTTCGCCGGCGCCTGGTGTTTTTACGCCACGCTGCGACTGGGAAGCGCGGGGAAAAACCTGTCGCGCCTGCTGGTGGCGTCGCTGTTGATTTTTCCGCCGTTTGTCAGCAACGCGATAGTAGTGAATAACGATCTGCTGCTGGTATTCGGGGTCGCGCTTTTTTCCTACGGGTTCATGCTGTCGCGGTGGCGGAAAGAGCGGGGCGTACCGACGGCGCTGTGCGGGGTGGCGGTAATGCTGGGCGCGAAATACCTGGGCGTGATCTACGCGCTGGCGGCGTTGTCGACGTTGGCGCTGTATCTGATTATCAGGAAATTTATTCCCGCGCAGGTGGCAGCCACGACAGGGAAAAACAGGAAAGCGCTCCCGAATCGACCAAAGTTCTGCTCCGCCGTTTTATGGTTGATCGCCTGCGGGTTGCTGGCTTGGGCGGGATATTTTTATCTGCGCAACCTGTTCACGTTCGGCAATCCTTTTTATCCGGGAACGGTTCGGCTGTTGGGCATTCAGCTTTTCCCCGGCCTGTATGACACCGGCAATCTGGTAAAACATGGCTGGACAGGGGACGCTTTCCGCAAAATGTTTTTCCATTCTTCTGGCGATAGTTTCGGCCTGTTGTGGCCATACGCCGTTTTTTTGTGGGGCGGTTTTCTGGCAGCCGCGTTTACGTTAATACCGCGTTGGAAAAAAGAGACACGCCGGTTCTGCCTAGCCTGCGTCTTTCCGGCAACCGCGATTATTTTGTTTTTGCTCCTCGTGCCTTATTGGTATGACCAGCGCCATCTGTTGCCGATTTATTATTCCCTGTGGCTGAGCGCCGGAATCGGGTTATCGTGTTTGTGCCGCCGCGTGCCGGGAAAACGAGCGGCAATGATTCGAACGGTCTTCCAGACGGTTTTAGCTGTCCTGTTTCTGGCGCAACTGTTTGTGCTGTGCGTCTGGCTGGAAGACTGGTTTTATTATTCGCTGGTGATCGCAATTTTCCTGGCCTGGAAAACGCAGCGGTTCAACTCAAAGGGCAAAAATAAACTGATCGCCGCCACTATCGCAATAGGTCTGGCACTGTTTGTGATGGGATTTTTCTGGCATGATTACCAGTCCCGCCGCTCCGAGGCGCGTTACCGGATTTATGCGAAATATTACTGCGCAAGCGGAAAGGCGTGGGGGCTGATCGAGCAAATCCGGTCGGCTTCGGGCAAACGATTGCTCATTGCCTATGCAGGCGACGCGGTTATGTATCCCCTTTACGGGCGGAGACTTGATAATAAAGTTATCTATCTGCCTCTGTCTGCCGGAGATCAGCCGCAGCCGGTGGAGCTCCAGCCCGGAACTGGCGGCGGGGAAATGCCGGAAATTCTGGCCAAGGCGCGGCGCAAAAAGGTCGATGCGGAATATTGGCGGCTTCAACTGGAAAATTCCGGAGCGGAATATCTCTATCTGCACGACAACCCGTCGCGCGGCGGCGTGTCGCAAGAACTGGCTCTCATCCGCTCGCAGCCCCATCGCTTCCAAAAGTTGTTTGCCGAAAACGGGGTATATCTGTTCCGGTTTCGTCGGTAATGGGGTTAGTGGCTCCGGGTGTCGGGAAACGGAAGAAATCGTGAAAAAATACACGATCAAGTTTAATCGGATTTATTGCCACTAACCGGCAAAATCCTTGACATAGGAAAGATTCCGGGTTCTAATCTTACTTTTGTCCGGTTCCGAAACGATCAGCTTCGGAATCATGTATATTTTGCCGGACTGATGACGCGGAGTCAGGGGTTGTTTTCCGCGCCTGAGAAATACTTGCAAGACGCAAACAAAAGGAGGATGCTCCGGTGGTGAGTCTATCCAAGATGAAGAACTACCTGATGGCCAAGGGGATGGAGAAGCTGATCCCCGCGCTGTCAAGCCACAGCCCGCAGACACTGGTCAACATGATCGACAAGCTGCGCGCCCACGGCGTGGAGCGGATGAAAAATAATCACCAGGGAACCCCCGAGGAACTGGAAAGACGGGTCGAGGCGGCCAACGGCTTTTTCGAAATGGCTAAGCGCAAGATGAATTCGCTGTCTCCCTCCACCCAGAAAAAGCTGGCTTTCAACGCTTTTTTCAACGCTATTAACCTGGGCGACGAAAAACGCGAGGAATATTTCAAGAAACACGGCGAATATCCCCCGTTCTTCCTGCTGATGAGCCCCAGCATGGCTTGCAACCTGCGCTGCTTCGGTTGCTACGCCTGGAAGTATCCCAAGGAAAAAGCCATGTCCAAGGAAAAGGTTTCGGAAATCATCACCGAAGCCAAGCAGGACATGGGCATCTATTTCATCAGCATCACCGGCGGCGAGCCTACCTTCTGGCCCCCTCTGGAGGAAGTGGTCAAGGAGCATGACGACGCGTTTTTCCAGGTCTACACCCACGGCCAGAATATCGACGAGGATACCGCCAAGCGCTGGGCCGATTACGGCAACATCTATCCCGCCATCTCCATCGAGGGCGACGAGCAGATGACTGACGCCCGCCGCGGCAAGGGCGCGTACAAGGGCGTGATGAAGGCGATGGACAATCTCCAGAAACATGGCGTGCTGTTTGGCTTTTCGCTGACCCACACCCGGCTCAACCATGAGTTCACCTGCTCGCCGCAGTTCATCGACAACCTGATCGATCACGGCGCGGCGTTTGGCTGGTATTTCCAGTACATCCCGGTCGGGCGCGACCCGCAATTCGAGCTGGTGCCTACCGCCGGTCAGCGCGTGGAGCGGCGTCACATCATCCACCAGATCCGGAAAGAAAAGCCGATCCTGGTCTACGATTTCTGGAACGACGGCGACGCGGTCGACGGCTGCATCGCGTGGGGTCGCAAATACGTGCATATCACTTCGCTCGGTTATGTCGAGCCGTGCGTGTTCGTGCATTTTGCCAAGGACAACCTTTACGACAAGACGTTGGGCGAGGCTTTGCGCAGCGATTGTTTCCGCTATGTCCGCAGCAAGCAGCCCTTCACCAATGACCTGCGGATGCCCTGCCCCCAGATCGACCACCCCGGCATTCTGAAGCACGTGGTCGAGAAGTTCGGCATGAAGCCTTCGCACGAAGGCGCGGACTGGATCGTGAACGAACATCACGACATTATCTGCCAGAACGCGACGGCGCTGAAAGCGGCATTGGCCGAGGACGACAAAAAGCGCGGCGCGGCCTGCCCCGGTTGCGGCGGCAAACGAGTCTGCGAAGCGGCACTACTGGCTGACGACGCGGCGGGGGAATAGGCGAGGAAAAATACGCGCGAGACCGCCAAGAGTTTTGCACAACAAAAGCCTCCGTCATGCGGAGGCTTTTGTTGTGCCGTGATGCTGTAATATTGATTTAGTTAATCAGGAGATAAGCTTTCTATTTTGCGAATAAAGTTACGCACATCATTCCCGCGCAGGCGGGAATCCAGGAGGTGTGGCGGACGGTTTCTCCTCGGGATTCCCGCCTGCGCGGGAATGACGGTACAAGTTTTTTCCTTAATTAAACATATGGAACAATGCCTGTGAAAAAGAAGAATAAGCGCGAACGCAAACAACGAAACAGGCGCGAACCCTGGCGGGTGGCGCTGGTCAATCTGGGCTGTCCTAAAAACACGGTGGATTCGGAAACCGCGCTGGGTTTGTTACTGGAATCGGGTTTCGAACTGGCGGTGGAACCGGTTGACGCTGACCTGGTCTTAATCAACACCTGTGCTTTTATCGCTCCGGCGCGGGAAGAGAGTTACGCAGTCATTGCCGAAATCCTGGCTCATAAGGAAGAAAAACCCGCGCTGAAAGTGGCGGTTATGGGCTGCCTGACCCAACGCGAAGGCACGGCGGTGGCGGAAAGATTTCCGGCGATAGACGCCTTGTTCGGCATAGACTCTTATCAGAATTTGCCGGAAATGTGCCGGGCGTTGCTGGAATCAAATCCCGGACAAATCCCGGTCTGCGGCCAGGTGCGGACTCCCGCTACCGGTGCCAGCGTGGAAGGAACCAGACTGCTGACCACTCCGGAATCATACGCATATCTGCGTTTGGCGGAAGGCTGCGACAATCTCTGTTCCTATTGCGCCATACCATTAATCCGGGGGCATCTGCGCAGTCGTCCCGAGGAAAATATTCTGGCCGAAGCCGCAATGCTGGCGGAAAACGGCGCGCAGGAACTGGTGCTGGTGGCGCAAGACATCACCGCTTACGGACGGGAGACCGACGGCAAGTCGCATCTGGCGCAACTGCTGCGGAAAATATTGGACTGTACCAATGACGTATGGATCAGATTGCTCTATGCCCATCCCGCCGGTTTGGACGATCAAACCATCGAGTTGCTTGCTGACGAGCCGCGTCTGTGCGGATACCTGGATCTGCCGGTGCAACATATAAATACGCGCATCTTGCATAAGATGAATCGCCACTATGACCGGGCGAAAGTGGAAAGCGTTTTGGAAAATATCAGAAAGAAACTGCCGAGCGCGGTATTGCGATCGACAGTTATTGTTGGTTTTCCGGGAGAAACCGCGAAAGAATTCGACGAATTGCTGCAATTTGTAAAGGCTGGACATTTCCAGCATCTGGGCGCATTCGGCTATTCCCCCGAAATCGGCACCAAAGCGGCGGAACTGGGGGAAATGTTGCCGGAAAGCGAAATAGAACAGCGCCTGGACGCCGTTTTGCTGGCGCAGCAGGAAAACGCGTTCAAATGGCTGGATTCGCGGCTGGGAAAAACCGGGGAAATCCTGGTAGACAGGCAGCTTTCGCAAAACCTCTGGGAAGGCCGCAGCGTAGCCGAAGCGCCGGAGGTGGATAACGTTATATTAATCAATAGTACAAAAATTTTATCCGGCAGACGAATTCGTGCTTGCCTAACTGCCAGAGATGGTTATGATATTAAGGCGGAACCGGCCTGAGGAAGTCAGGCCTTAAATTGTTTTTTTGAAGGTGTTTATCGCTCTGCTTACCGTCACTCGGGAACAGAGGCGGGGATTTATATTGCCGGACAATCAGCAGAAACCCAGTTCCAGCACACGCAAGCGTCTGCCTGCCCTGACGCCGAAAGGAAAATTGGTTCCTTCGGCCAAGCCGGGAGCAAAACCGCTGGCGTCACGCCCCATGGCGAAAAAAACAGCTGCTCCCACGGCCAAGATTTCTACCGAGAACCTGCCGACTGTCAAACAGGCTGCTCCCGCCGGGGGAGGAACCGGCAAATTGCCGGCGCTGGGCAAACGCAAGCCTTCCGACCGCAAAAAAGGCAGGGATACGGAAAAAGTCCAGCGCAGCAAAACCAGCAAGGTTCGCACCGGTGAAAAAGACAGTACCCGCGTCACGGCCATGAGCGGGGCGGGACGGGGCGCGAAATTCGGGTTGGTATTGAAATTTGTTCTGCCGGTCGGCTTACTCAGCACGTTCCTGATTGTCATCGGCATTATCGCTCTCAGCCGTTACCTCAGCTCCGTCCTGGTCAACGAAATCCTCAAGGACGGCTGCTCGGGAGTGCAGATGCTGGCTGAGTACGGCCAGACCATCCTCACCGCGCACGAAAAATCCCTGAAAGACCGGGAGTTCGAGGAAAAATACACGGTTGAGACTTCCGAAGGCCGGGTGGAGAAAGGCGGCAAGTTCTGGCCGGTGGAACTGGGCCTGATCAAGGAAGACGAATTTCGGCAGAAAATGGCCATCGACGAAAAGACTATCCCCAGCGAGGCGCTTTTCATCAAGGGTCTGCAGGAGTCTGAACTGCTCAAGGGCTTCCGGTATTACAAGGATAAGAGTTCCAATGCGCTGTTGGATAGCGAGGTGATGCAGGTCTACATCACCGACCTGAAAAACCGGGTGCTGGCGTCCTCCACTCCGGCAAACAAGAAGATAGACGTCGATAATGATGAGAAAACCGGCAGGTGGTTTTTCGCGCCTCTGGAAAGCCTTTTCATCGGCACGCAGCAGATCTTTGCCGAGGCGGTCGGTATTACCATTCAGGACGTGACCATCGTCGTCGGGCAGACGCGGACCCAGGCGCTGATTTTCTCCAAAAATATCCGGGGCGGCGGCATGGCTCACCTCACCCTGCGTGCCGACGTGATCGAATCGGAAATCGGCAGGCTGAAAAACCGGATGCTGATGATCGGCATTCTCGCCATTCTGATGCTGGTGGGGGTCTGTATCTTCATCGCCAACATGACGACTAAGCCCGTCAAGACCCTGATCAGCGACATGGAGATCGTCGCAGGCGGCAACCTCGACCACAAGACCCGCGCCCACTCTCAGGACGAAATCGGCCAGATGGCGCTGGGATTCAACGAAATGACCCGCAAGCTGGCGGTGGCGCGTGCGGCGGAGAAGGAAGCCGAACGCCTCGAAAACGAACTGGACATGGCGCGCGAGATCCAGATGAAGCTGCTTCCGCCGAAGGTGCCGCAGGTCAAGGGCTTCGACACCGACGCGGTCTATCGCCCGGCCAAGGAAGTGGGCGGCGACTACTACGACTTCTTCCCCATCGACCGCGAGCACCTGGGCATCATCGTCGCCGACGTCTCCGGCAAGGGCATTCCCGGCAGCATGATCATGGCCACCACCCGCACCATCCTGCGCTTCGTGGCGGCGGGCAATATTTCCGCAGCCGACACGCTGGCCAAAACCAACGCCATCGTCGCCGCTGACATCAAGCGCGGCATGTTCGTGACGGCGTTCTATCTCGTCCTGAACGCCCGCAACCGCACCCTGCTGTGCGCTTCGGCGGGGCATAACCCCATGGCGCTGGTGCGCGGCGACGGCACGCTGGAACTGATCAACCCCAGCGGCATCGCGCTCGGTTTTGACAAGGGGCCGATCTTCCAGCGCACCATCAAGGAACAGAAACTACAGCTCAACCCCGGCGACCGGATTGTGCTCTATACCGACGGCGTGGTGGAGGCCATGAATAACAAGAATGACGAATACACCGATGAACGCTTCTACAATTACGCCAAGGCGAAGCATAAGAACGACAGCAAGAGTTTCATCCAGGGCTTGCTCGCCGACCTCGAGTCCCACAAGGGGAACGCCGAGCAGCATGACGATATCACCATAGTGACATTCAAGGTCGAGGACTAAGGAGGGTCGAGATGCCGGGACACGTCCATAAGGAACTGGTCGCCCCGAACGACACCCGCCACCTTGTGAAGATCCGCGAGGTCGTGCAGGAAGCGGCCGCCCAGGTTCCCTTTGACAAAAGGGAGGTGGGTCGCATCGTGCTCGCTGTTGACGAGGCCGTAAGCAATATCATGGAACACGCTTACGAGGATCAGGAAAACAACGAGGGCGATATCCGCGTGACGATCGACGCTGATTGCAGCAAGATGGAGGTGGTGATCTGCGATTCAGGCAAGGAGTTCAACCCGGAATCCATCCAGGTGCCGGACATTTCCGAACACGTCCAGCGCGGAAAGAAAAAGGGGCTGGGCATTTTCCTGATGAGGCAGATCATGGACGAGGTCAAGTACACCTTTGTCCAGGGGATTAGGAATGAACTTCGCATGGTCAAGTACGTGCGTTCGCAGGGAGGTGGTGATTCATGCCAGAGCTGACTATTGAAACCAAAATGATTGGCGAGAGTTCTTGCCTGATCAAACTGTCGGGGTTCCTGGACGCCCATACCTTCGAGCAGTTGGACGAGGCTATTTCCGATCTCTTCGATCGCGATGTCTTCCGCGTCATCGCCGACCTCAGCGGCGTGGAATACATTTCCTCGGCCGGCGCGGGTGTCTTCATCGGGTCGCTGGCTACCGCCCAGGAAAGCGGAGGCGACATCGTGCTGGTGAACCCGACGATAAACGTCAGGGAAGTTTTCGATCTGCTCGGTCTTTCCCAGATTTTCGCCATAGTGAACAATCTCAACGAAGCGGCGGCGAAATTCAAGTAAACCGCGGCGGTGCGGAAAAAGTTTTCAAGCCTCCGCCACGCGGAGGCTTTTTTACTACCGGCGGGAGACGGCAGATGCGCAAGGCTTTGGCAGTGACGGAAATTTTCCGCAGCATCCAGGGGGAGTCCTCCTACGCGGGGCTGCCGTGCGTGTTCGTGCGCCTCAGCGGCTGCAACCTCGACTGCGCCTGGTGCGATACGCGTTATGCCAGGGAAAAAGCGGGCCGGGTGATGGAGCTGGACGCGGTGATCGACGCGGTGCGGGAACTCGGTTCGGGAGTAGTGGAAATCACCGGCGGGGAGCCGCTGTTGCAGCAGGAAACCCCGGAACTCGCGCGGCAACTGGTGAAGCTGGACTATACCGTGCTGGTAGAGACCAACGGCTCGCAGGACATCTCTCCCCTGCTGCCGCCGGTGGTGCGGATCATCGACATAAAGTGCCCCTCCTCCGGCATGACCGGGCATAACAACTGGTACAACATCCCGCAACTGCGCCCCTCAGACGAACTTAAATTCGTCATCGCCGACCGCAACGACTATGAGTGGGCGCGCGAGGTGATTGAAAAACATTCTCTGCATAACAAATGCACCGTTCTTTTGAGTGCGGTTACCAACCGCCTCAATCCCGGCGACCTGGCCGACTGGGCGCTGTGGGACAATCTCGAAATCAGGATGCAGGTGCAGCTGCAGAAAATCTTCTGGCCCGACCGTGTGACCGGAGCTTAAAGACAACTGACGAAAGGATTTTTATGACATGGCAAAAACCCTGCCTGGAAAAACTCGTTTCCCTGCTGACGCCTCCCTCGGGCAAGGTCAGGATTGCGCTCGATACCGACACGTATAACGAAATAGACGACCAGTTCGCCATCGTGCAGATGCTGTTGTCGGATTCGTTGCAGGTGGAAACTATTCTGGCCGCGCCTTTTCTGAACGAACGCTGCTCCTCGCCCGGCGACGGCATGAAGAAAAGTTACGAGGAAATACTGCGGGTGCTGGAACGGCTGGGCGTGTCGCCGGAGGGACTGGTATTCCGGGGTTCGGACAATTATCTTCCCGCGGCGGACAAGCCGGTTAAGAGCGCGGCGGCGGAAAAGCTGGTGGAGCTGGGGATGAAGAACAGCGGCTCGCCGCTTTACGTTGCGGCTATCGGCGCGCCGACCAACGTTGCTTCGGCGCTGCTGCTGGAGCCGAAGCTGGCGGAGCGCATCGTGGTGGTGTGGCTGGGCGGACACCCGTTGTACTGGCACACCGCGCACGAATTCAACCTGCGCCAGGATTTGTACGCCTCGCGAGTTCTCTTCGACAGCGGCGTGCCGTTGGTACTGATTCCCTGCCAGCTCGTGGCCGAACAGTTGCGCGTCAGTCTGGCCGAGATCGAACAACACGTCAAAGGCAAATCTGCCATCGGCGACTATCTGCACGAAATTTTCGTCGACGCGCAAAAGCACGTCCCCGGTTCTTCGCGCGTGATCTGGGACATGGCCGCGATTGCCTATTGCCTCAACCCTGCCTGGGCGCCGACCGTGCTGGAATCGAGCCCGCTGTTAAATGATAATGTGACCTACAGCCGCGACCCCCGCCGCCATCCCATCCGGGTCGCGCAGTGGGTGAACCGGGACGCCGTTTTCAAAGACTTCTTCACCAGGCTTGCATAAAACAGATGTTGCTCCTTTTCCTGTTTTCATCTTTTGAGAGTAATTGACAATGGATGCCACAGATATCTCCCGCGAACCCTGGAAAGAGATAGAGGACGCCCTTGACCGGGGAGACACGCAGCAGATTCGGACTATTATTGAATCCCGCTCCAATGCCGAGTTGACGCAGGCGGTTGGAAGGCTCCACTATCAGGCAAGACAAAGGCTGGCTTTGTCGCTTCCTCCCCGCGACATGGTCAAATTTCTGCACAAGGCAGACCCGCTGGTTTCCGCGCCCTTGCTTGCCCTGATGAAGCCGGAAAACGCAGCTTTAGCCGTCGCCGGAGTCCGGGAAGATATTCGCCAGTCAGTGTTGAAGAATCTTCCTGACGGGGATTCGAGGATCATCATGGCCTCCCTGTCCCCGGCGGAGCGGAAAGCGATCCAGCGACGCCTCTCGTACCTGACAAATTCCGCTGGTGCCCTCATGACCAGCCATTTCGTTTCGCACTCAATCGACGCCACCGTGGGCGACGTTATCGATAAATTGCGCAAGAACGCCGAAGAATATGCCGATTATGAAGTGCAATACGTTTATGTTCTCGGCGAAAACGAGAAGCTTGAGGGTGTTCTTCGCTTGCGCGATCTCTTATTTAAGGATGCCAGGAACCCGGTGCGCGAAGCGATGATAGCGGAACCGGCTCAATGCCACCCGGAAGCTTCGCTGGAGGAAATGATCGCTTTTTTTGAGGAACGCGCCTTTTTTGCGGTACCGGTTGTGGATGGCCAGAGCGTTATGTTGGGGATAGTCTCCCGCAAGATCGTTTTGCGCGCCGCGACCGTGCGCGCGAACAATACCATGATGAAGCTTCATGGTATCATTGGCGGCGAGGAATACCGCTCCATGCCTCTGGGTACACGCAGTCTGCGGCGCCTGTCCTGGCTGACGGTAAACATTTTTCTTAACCTGCTGGCGGCTGGGGTTATCGTGTTATTCGAGGACACCCTACTGCGGGTAATCAGCCTTGCGGCTTTTCTGCCCATTATCTCCGACATGAGCGGCAACGCCGGCAACCAAGCCGTGGCGGTCAGCCTGCGGGAGTTGACTTTGCGACTCATCCGGCCGGCCGAGTTCGGTTATGTCTTGCTTAAGGAATCCGCTCTTGGGTTGATAAACGGCTTGGCGCTTGGTTTGCTATTGGGAATCATGGCCTTGATCTGGAAAGGAAATTTGTGGCTTGGATTAGTGGCGGGCGGGGCGCTGGCGATCAATACAATAGTGGCGGTTTGCGCGGGTGGGATACTCCCCCTCGCCCTAAGGCGGTTGAAGGTCGACCCGGCGTTGGTTGCCAGCCCGGTGCTTACGACTGTCACGGATGTGAGCGGATTTCTGTTCACGCTCGGTTTTGCCACCTTGGCGCTGGATTGGATAGCTTGATTTCCAACTTCGGGTTTGCCCAAGAATCGGCTTGCGTTTTCCAGGCGTCACAGATAGTGTATCTTACAGAGAGAGGGGTTATCATAAAGGATGAATCATGACTGACAAGAACCGTCCGGGGCTGGACACGCTCGCGCTGCACGCCGGGCATGTTCCCGACACCGACACGCTTTCACGCGCCGTGCCGATCTACCAGACCAGCAGCTATCTGTTCCGCGACGCGCAACACGCGTCGAATCTGTTCGAACTTAAGGAATTCGGCTATATCTATTCGCGCCTGATGAACCCGACCACCGACGTGCTGGAAAAAAGGCTAGCCGCGCTGTTCGGCGGGACTGGCGCGGTTTGTTTCGCTTCCGGCATGTCGGCCATCAGTTCCGCGCTGCTGACTATCGTCTCGACCGGGCAGAACATCGTCACCGGCTCCAACCTCTACGGCGGCACCGTGACTTTGTTCGCGCACACCTTCAAGCGCCTGGGCATCGAAGTCCGTTTCGTCGACTCTTCCGACCCGAAGAATTTCGCCGCCGCGATTGACGGCAATACCCGCCTGCTTTATTCCGAGTCGGTCGGCAACCCCCGTTGCAATGTTGACGACCTCGCCGCTATCGCCGACGTGGCGCACGCGCATAATCTGCCGTTCTTCCTGGATTGCACCTCCACGCCGCCGCCGATTTTCGACCCGTTCAAGCACGGTGTGGACGTGGCGGTCTGTTCGCTGACAAAGATTATCGGCGGGCATGGCACCTCGCTGGGTGGAGCGGCAATCGAAAAGGGCGACTTCGACTGGACGGCGGGGAATTATCCCGAAATCACCGCGCCTGACGAATCTTATCATGGCGTGAATTTCTGGGAATGTTTCGGCAACCACGACCGTGCCGTCGCGCGGGGCCTGGCGTTTTCCCTGAAACTCCGTTGCGGCATTCTGCGCGATATGGGCGGCTGTATTTCGCCGTTCAACAGTTTCCAGATTATCCAGGGCGTGGAGACCTTGCCGCTGCGCGCGCGGCGGCATTGCGAAAACGCGCAGAAAGTGGCTGAATTTCTCGCCGCGCATCCGGCGGTAAGCTGGGTGAATTACGCGGGTTTGTCCGCGCACCCGGATCATGCCAACGCGAAAAAATATTTTCCGCTCGGGCCCAGCGCGGTCTACGGTTTCGGCGTAAAAGGCGGCAAGGCGGCGGGCATGAAATTTATTGAATCGGTGAAACTCTGCTCGCATCTGGCCAATATCCTGGACGCGCGCACGCTGGTCATCCATCCCGCCAGCACCACCCACCAGCAGCTTTCGCCGGAGGAACTGGAAAAGGCTGGTGTGCCGGAGGATCTGGTTCGCCTGTCGGTGGGGCTGGAAGATGTCAAAGATATCTGCGCCGACCTCGACCAGGCTTTGCGCCAGTCACAGCGGTGACACGGTAATTTTCCGCTTAAGGCGCCCTTTTTGGAGGGCGCTTTTTTATGCGCTGATTCTCCCAGTAAAAATTGTCATTCAAAAGATAGTTTTCTGTTAAAACTTCATAGAACGATCCTGCTGAAGCTGCAATGAATTCTTGACATCGGTTGTCGGCGCGATTATACTTACTCCTCCAAATCCAAAATGCCGGGGTGGCGGAATGGCAGACGCGCGGGATTCAAAATCCCGTTCTGGCAACAGAGTGAGGGTTCAAATCCCTCCCCCGGCACCATATAATATCGCTCCACCGGTTTCCTCCCCATCCCCTGCGCGGATTACAGTTGACAGCACCCCTGCCCTTGTTATACTTAAAAGTTTTTTACCTGATATACTGCCCTGATTGTTTGGTAAATGTCCAAAAGTCAACCGCTCGCGTTTCATATATAAGGGGAGAAGATGAATTCGATACCTGATACCTGGGAAGGAATCACCTTTGACGATGTCCTGCTGGTGCCGCAGAAAAGCGACATCATTCCCGGCGACGCGGACGTCTCCACCCGCTTCAGCCGCAACATCCCCATTTCCATCCCCATCTCCAGCGCGGCTATGGACACCGTTACCGAAAGCAAGCTCGCCATCGCCATCGCCGAACAGGGCGGTATCGGCATCATCCACAAAAATCTTTCCCCCGAACGCCAGGCGCTGGAAGTCGATTGCGTCAAGCGCTCGGAAAACGGCATCATCACCGACCCCGTCACCCTCGGCCCGGAAGACACCGTCGCCCAGGTGCGCGAAATCATGAATTCGCAGAACGTCAGCGGCATCCCCATCGTGGTCGAGGGCAACCGGCTGGTAGGCATCCTCACCAAGCGCGATCTGCGTTTCCAGATGGACGACAGCGTCAAGGTCAAGGCGATCATGACCAAATCGCCGCTGGTGACTGCTTCGCCCGAAACCTCGCTGGAACAGGCGCACGACATTCTGCACCAGAACAAGGTGGAAAAGCTGCTGCTGGTGGTAGACGGCGACAGATTGGCGGGGCTGATCACGATTAAGGATATTTACAAGATGAACCAGTTCCCCGACGCCTCCCGCGACCAGCGCGGCCGGTTGCGCGTCGGCGCGGCGGTGGGCGTGCGCG
>JAGUZQ010000098.1 GCA_020060765.1 Planctomycetota bacterium
CGTCGGCGACCGACCGCCTGCTCTGCACCCGCCTGGGCACCCGCGCCACGGCGCTGCTGGCGGAAGGGATTTACGATGTGATGGTGGCGATCAAGGGCAACGAGTGCGAGCCGATCGCGCTGGAAGACGTGGCGGGAAAACGCAAAACCGTTCCCGACGACCACCCCTGGATCGAGGCCGCCCGCTTCGTCGGCACCTGCATGGGTACGTGAACGGCTTTCTTTCAAAAAAAAATCCCCGCTCCGGATAAGGGCGGGGATTTTATTATTCAGGTTATTACTATTAAAAAGTTGCACCCGGTTGCTTTTTGTTATTTTCCTTATCCTGTTCGATTTTTCTTGTTTTCTTCATTTCGCTTTCCGTCAGTTTTCTGAGACAGACGCTATCTTCATTCACATCCACCTTTACATTGTTGCCTATGTTACTGGCAAGCCATTTCAATACTGTCATTGCCGACACTTCCTTAAAATTCAATGATACCTTCCTGTCTGATTCGACGGTGGCTGTGATTTTTACTCCGGTTTTTTTCGTAAGATCGGCCAAGATGTTATCCAGAGATTCTTCTTGATAGTCGACGCTGATACGTGTTTTTTCCAGATTGGCAACAACATCGGCGGGACTTTGTTTTTTGTTTTTCTTTATCTTATCTTCCGTCATTTCTCTGAGGAAGACACCATCTTCATTCACATCCACCTCACTGCCGATGATCTTGGCAAGCCATTTCAATGCTACCATTGCCGACATTTCTTTCAGGCTCAAGGATACCTTCCTGCCAGATTCGACGTCGGATGTGATTTTTACTCCGGTCATTTTCGTTAGATCGGCCAAGATGTTATCCAGAGATTCTTCTTGATATTCGACGCTGATACGTGTTTTTTCCAATTTTGCAACAACATTTGCAGGACTTTGAGTTTTACTTTTCGCCTCCGGCTTTACGGCCTGTATGTCTATGGCTTTTTCCCCACCGCCAACGGTTTTTTCTTCCCCCGCCTTGAGTTCATACTGTCCCCACGAACCGGAGACAATCACCGCTCCCGCCAGAACCTTCACGAATAACTGCTTGAACATTTTTTCTCCTTCGTCTTTTTCTTCCAGTAATCTCACAATGAATTTTGTCCCTTTGACGGAAACGGAACCTGCTTCCGTCTGCACGACAAAACCGCCCTTGCCGCTTTCAACCTCGCAGTACACCCCGCCGCGGACGAGATATATCTGCTCCTGTTCATCTTTTCCCTCGATTCTGATTTCGGTATCTTCCTGGGCAATGACTTTGCAATATCCGCCCAGGTTAAGCTCTGCTTCAGTATCTTTCGTGGCAAGCACGCTCCCTCGTCCGCCCTGTCCGCTGACAAGCGTAAAATTCAGGCCGATCTCCGGACCCGGATAACTTAACGCCGGCAGCAGCCACAAGGAGCCAATGATAAGCATGACACTGGCCGCGACCGAAACCGGCAGAATCCAGATCATCCGGGATGGTTTCCGAGAGCTTATCTTCGCCATCACCTTCCCGCGCAAGTCGGGGATTTTTTTGTCGCCCGCGACTTCATGTAGAAGCACATCTATCAGCTGGTCGCGCCGGTCGTCATTATTATCAGTCACGCCAAACCCTCCTCGCCGCGACCCTCAACGCATTTGCCCAATGCCGCCCTGATCCTTCTCAGCAGGATTTTCACTCCGTCCTCGGTTATTCCAAGGAAGCAGGCGATCTCCTTGCGCGATTCTCCGGCGGAATAATGCCGGTCTATCACTTCACGCTGTTTGACAGGAAGCTTTTTCAAGCATTCGCGCAGTGCCTCGATCAAGTCGAAGCCGTCGCCGCCGCGCAGGAAGTTCTCTTTCCAGAAAGATTCCGCCTCATCCAATTGGCGGCTGTCGAACCTGACCGGATTGCGTTTTTTATTACGGCAGTCCATCAGAAAAACATTGCGGGCTATTCCGCGCAGCCACGCCGCCCGGCCTCGGTCATCGTCAGATTCCAACTTTTCCAGAGAACGGTAAGCTCGGATAAAAGTCTCCTGTGCCAGATCCTCGGCGGAGCTTTCCCCGGCACCCAGGTAGCGGAGATAGCGGTAAATCTCCGCCTGGTGCAAGGTCATCAGATCTTCGAATTCACTGTCGGTCATAATTTCACCTCTCCGGCTGCCGCGCTTTCCGTATGTAGGTTGCCATATATCGGACAAAGGGTACAAAAAAAACATGCGCGTTGCAGATTCTTTTTGTTCCCAGCGGAGTTTTCGGGTAAAATTGACGTAACATTGGATTTTGGCCGTGCATTCAATTTGTCCGGGTCGGCTTCCGAAAGTCGACTTATTTCCCGTTAGGGCGCAAAACCATGCTTATCACTTTTCTCGGCACCGCCGACGAGTCGCTGGAATATTCCAAGCGCCAGCATTCCTCGGCCGTGATCGAAACCGACACCGGCGCGTACTGGCTGGACGCGGGCGAGGGCTGCGCCCACACCGCCGAGCTGTGCGAAATCGACCTCCTGACCTTTCAGGCGGCATTTATCAGCCGGATGTCGATGGGACGCACCGGCGGCCTCGCCCGGCTGCTGTGGGGAATCAGGAACCTGCACGTCAAGCACGAACCGCTGCCCCGCATCATCCGCCTGTACGTTCCCCACATGGCGCCCTGGCACTGCATCATCGAACACCTGGAGTTCTCCACTTCCAACAGTTTCGCCAAGGGATTCCTGCTGCAGGTGGAGGAGTACCGCGACGGCATCGTCTACCAGGACAGGGGCGTAAACATCAGGGCGGCGCACAATTCTTTTCTGGGAAATCCGTGGAAGGGTTACGACTGGCGCACCTATGGGTTCCGCTTCGAGGCGGAGGGCGCGAAAGTGGCCTACTCCGGCGACCTGCGCGATCCGGTCGACCTGAAGAATCTCACCCGGGAACCCTGCGACGCGCTGCTGCTGGACTGTGCGCATTGCCGGCTGGAAGAACTGTTCCGGGGCGTACATTCCTCCGGAGCGAAATTCGAAAAGCTGTTCCTGGTCAATATCGGGCAAGAAGTCATGGATCAACCCGAAGCCGCCGCCAGAAAAGCATCCTCCATCACCAACCGGGAAACAATCATTCCCGAAGACAGGCAAAGCTTCGAATTTTGAGCGCAATCATCCCTTGCCGTGGTCGGCCAGTCCTCCCACCCAGGGGCGTTCGGGCGCGGCGTCGCGCAGCAGCGGGAATTGCGTCACCACCCGAACCATGTCCTTTTCCATATCCTCGACGACCGACAGCGGGCCGCGGAAGACAGTTTTCATATTCGCCCGGAGATGCGCAAAACGCACCATCACCCCCGCGTGCAGCATCTCGTTCACGTTGATCTGGTTGACGCAGTTGCGCAGGCGCGACTCGTGCAGTTTCAGCCGCTGCTCCTGCGCGCGCTCGATCCGTCCCCGCAGCTTGCGCATCAAAGGCAGCAGTTCCTGCAGGATCGCTTTCTGCTCCTTGTTGATGGCCACCGTCCCCAGTTCACCCCGCAACAGAGGATCAAGGCTCTCGTTGATCTCGCGCGCCCTCTGCTCCATTTCCCCGATATCCTTATCCAGCTCCGCGATCAGTTCCTCGGTGCGCCAGTCCATACCGGAGGAAATCCTGGTGGCAATCCCGAGTTCGCTGCCAAGGGAACCAGCCTCGACCCCCGAGAAAGCCACAGCCTCGCCGCCGAGGATCGAGCCACGCGGAATGAGCAGCCTGCCTCCAGCTCGCAAGGTAGAGTTTACCACCTCGTTCTCCACCGAGATATCACCGTCGGCCTCGACCAGCACGTCGTTGAGATACCTGGCGCTGACCGCCCCCCCCGCGGAAATTTTCCCCCGCCCCCTGCCCGCCACGCCGCCCTTGAGCAACACGTCGCCGTCGGAACTGATCTGGCAGGAACCGACGTTGCCGGCGATGGTGACACCCTTACGCCCGTACACGTCGAAATCGTCTAGCACATTGCCATGCACAATCACCTCGCCGACGAAGTCGACGCTGCCGATGCTGTAATCCACGTTCCCCAGCACCTCAAAGCGGGAGGAGATCGACAGTACGCCGTTTTCGAAAATGACACGCCCGTCCCTGTCAGCGAAAAGCTTGGCCAGGGACTGGTCGGCGCGGAGCCCCTCCCCCATGCGAAGAGTAACGCGCTTGCCGTCGACGGCAGGAATTTCATTGCCGAAGATATCCACCCCCGCCCTGCCCTTGGTCGGCGGATGGATAACCGCCACGGTATCGCCTTTCAGGGTGTTCTGGATGAGATTGGGACGATGAAAATCCACATTTCCATTTTCGTCGAGATCGTAGCGAACTTCCTGCGAGGTGGGCTGGATAGCGAACTCTATCTTGCCGTCCTCGCCGTCGAGCGCCGGGATTCCCTTCGCCAGCTGAAAAGGCCCCACCGGCTCTTCGCCGTGATTAAGCAGTTCCACCAGCAGCGCCAGCGCATCGTCGTCGATGCCGCGCACCACCCCCGCCTTTTTCAGGCAGGCGCGGATGTCCTCGAAATCGGCGTCGTGGGGAAGCAACCGCGTATAATGGAGAAACGCCTTGTACCCGTGGAAAGTCAGCACCCGGACGCGGCGGAGTTCGTTTTCCTCGAACAGCAGCACCTTGGCTTCCAACCGCCTGCCCCCTGCTCCGGCCACGGAAGTGACCGTGTGCAAGTCCTCGTCCTCGGGCAGAAACAGGTCTTCATCCGGAGCAGCCATAGCGCTTGATCCTGTCAGAGACTGAGAGACTAAGGGACTAGGGGACTAAATAAAACTTGCCGAGACAAAAGAGAAAGCGCCAAGGTTATTTCCTCCTCTTACAAGGGCAGTTGGGAAGGATGACTACATTTCCCCTCTAATTCCCCTGCCCTCTCACGCAAAGAAAATCTTAGTCCCTCAGTCCCTTAGAGCCTTAGTCCCTCTCACGCCAGATGCGGCGCAATCGCCTCATCCTCGATTTTCGGAAACAGCACCTCCGCCTTGCCCAGTTCGTGTCCCGGCGCGAGTTTCGCCGCCGTATGCCAGTCGCCGTCGATCAACGCAGGGAGGTTCAGCATCTCCCGCAGTTTTGCCGCCGAGAACGGCAGGAACGGATACATGAACACCGACAACGCCTCGACAATCCGCATCCCGACCAGCAGCGTCGCGGCGCAAGCGTTCATGTCGGTTTTGCGGGATTGCCAGGGAGTTTCCTCGGCGAAGAACTGGTTGCCGCTGCGGCTGAAACGCATCAGCCTTTCCAGCGCCGCCTTGAACCTGCACCCGGCCAGCAACTCACCTATTTCGCGGCGCGCGGTTTTTATTTCCTCCAGCATGGCCTTGCCAGTGTCGGTCGTGACTTCGGCTTCCGGCACGCGACTGTCGAAATACTTGGCGACAAAACCGAGGGTGCGCTGGATGAAATTGCCCAGGTTGTCGGCGAGTTCCCCGTTGTTGCGCACCTGGAAATCCTTCCACACGAAATCGGAGTCGCTGGCTTCCGGCGCGATGGCGGTGAGGTAATACCGCAGCACATCGGGCGAAAAATATTTCAGATACTCGTCCACCCAGACGGCGTAATCGCGGCTGGTGGAAATCTTGTCGCCTTCGAGGTTGAGGAATTCGTTGGAGACGACCGCGTCGGGCAGGCGGTAGTCGCCGTGCGCCATCAGCATTCCCGGGAAGATTACGGCGTGAAAGACGGTATTGTCCTTGCCGATGAAGTGCACCAGGCCAGTCCCGGAATTCTGCCAGAATTCTTTCCACTTCTCCGGTTCACCCAGGGATTCGAAATACTGGCGGGTAAAAGTGATGTAACCGATCGGCGCGTCGAACCAGACATAAAGCACTTTCCCTTCCGCACCGTCCAGCGGAACCGGCACACCCCAGGGCAGATCCCGGGTGATGGCGCGTTCGCGCAGACCCTGGTCGAGCAGCCCGTAGCTGAAACGCTTTACCGTCTCGCGCCATTCCGGATGGGCGTCCACGAATTTACGCAGATCGTCCTGAAAAGTTTCCAGGCGGAAATACCAGTGTTCGGTCTCGCGCACCTCGATATGCCCGCGGCTGGCGCGTTTCTGCATCCGGCAGATCATACACTCGGGGTCGATCAGCTTGGTGGCGTCTATGGTGCGCCCGCACGCCTCGCACTGGTCGCCGCGCGCGCCGGTTCTGCCGCAGTCTTCGTAATAGCAGGTGCCCTCGATATAGCGGTCGGGCAGGAACATGCCGCACTCGGTGCAGAAGACCTGCGAGGAGGTTTTTTTCTGGATATGCCCCTGTTCGTGCAGGCGGACGAAAAACTCGCGCGAGATTTCCTCGTGGCGGGGGCAATGGGTACGCCCGTAGATACTGAAGGCGATTCCCAGATCAGCGAAGGCTTTTTCGTTGATCGCGTGGTAGCGGTCGATGATGTCCTGGGGACCAACGCCTTCCTTCATGGCGCTGAAGGTGATGGGCGCGCCGTTCTCGTCGGAGCCGCAGATGAAATGCGCCTCGCGCCCGGCCAGGCGCAGAAACCGCACGAACTGGTCCGGCGGCAGGTAAGCCCCGGCGATGTGCCCCACGTGCAGGCGTCCGTTGGCGTAGGGCAACGCGGCGGTGACAAGATAACGTTCTTTCAAAATCTTGCTGAAAGCGTCCACTAAAATCTCCGTTGAGGGAAGCAAAGCGAATGAGGCGAAATCAAATCCCCTATTTTGCAGAAGTCGCGGAAACAGTCAACAGGCTTTTTGCGCTGCGTGCGCCTGGGTTGAGGATATCGCATTTCTGGTATGAGTCAGACATCTTTCGGCAGATACAGGCGCGGAGGCACCAATATCTGGCAGGTACCGGACTCTTCCCCGCCCAGCAAGGACAGCAGACGCCTGGCTGCCTGGCTGCCGATCTCCAGCGCGTCCTGCTCGACATAAGGCAACAGCGAGCTCCAACTTGCGGAAAGTTTTTCCTGCTCCAACGTTCCGGACTCCAGGCGATCAAACCCAATCAGACCGATATCCTCGGGAATCCGCACGCCTTGCTCCAGCAGCCAGCGCAGCCCCGGCGCGAAATAAAGCAGACTGCCGGCGAAAATCCCGTCAGCCCCCCGCGCGCGGGTTGCGACCAGCGCCTCGATCAGGGCGCGGTCGTCCGTAACTTCGGTAAATATCAGTTCCGGCGCGGGCGCGATGCCAGCCGCCTTCAGCGCGTCTTCGTATCCGGCCAGACGATCCGCCACCACCGGCAGCCGCGTGCTGGCGCCCAAAAAAGCGACGCGCCTTCTGCCCCGCGCCAGCAGATACTCCACCGCGTCGCGCGCGCCCTGGCGGTTATCGCTGACCACGTAATCCCATCCGGTTTCCGGGGAATAATTATCGACCTGGACGACCGGGATTTTCCCTTCCTGCAAAGCAACCGGCAACCGCCGCTTCTCTCCGGAAAGCTGGGGGCAGAAAATGATCCCGTCAACGTGGCGCTGCTGGAAATGCTGGAGATGCGTTTCCTCGTCCCGGCCAAAATCGGAATTCGCCAGCAGCAGGTAATATCCCGCGCGCGCCAGTTCCTTTTCAATTCCGGCCAGCAGGTCAAGATTGTAATACCGCGCGAGGTCGGGCAGAAGGCCGCCCACGGTCCAACTCTTGGCCTGCCGCAGTTGCCTGCCCATGGCGTTGGGATGATAGCCGCAGTCCTTGATGACCTTGGCAACGCGTTCGGCCAGTTTCTCGCTGATGCCTTTTTCCCGCCACTTGTCGTTATAGACGTAGGACACAGTGGCGATGGAGACCTTGCACTTCGCCGCCACTTCCTTCAGACTCGGCATAATACCACCTCCTTCACAATCGTTTATATGCAGGAGGAACTGGTTGTCAAGGAAACGACCGGAAAAAACGCGGCTTCAGCGCTACAGCATCACCGCCAGCCCCGCCCAGGCGAGCAGGACAAACAATATCATGTTTACCCCGGTCGCAAACAGCCAGATCGATTTGTCGACCCAATGCCATTCCTCGCCGCTTCGCCTGCGTTCCCAGCGGAAGAGAAAAGCCAGCGCCACGGTCAGGCCAACGCACAGGGTCAGTATGAATCCGGGAGTATGAAAAAAATTAACGGTGAAATAGCACAAAGAAGGACTAGGTCGCCATAGTTTGCGTAAACCATGCCATACAACATCAATGCAAATAAAAAAACCGTTGCTAGGGATAATATATCCGCGAGGAAACGGAAGCATCATGCACCACACCGAAACAATATTTACGTACGCGGACAGCGCCGCCAGCAGGCAGATCGTCCCCAGGGACAGATATCCCCGGCATAAAAGACAAGAGAAGTGAGGAGTAATGGCGTTCCGGAAAACCCTAAGTTGTCCTACTCGTTTGCCCGCGACGACATTCCGGGAAATCTGACTGATATCCAGGCGCGGCCTCATGCGTGTCCCCTAACGCAATGCGGTTAACGTGAGGAAAAATCTTTCTGTTTTAATTAAAAACTTGCGAATCGTCATTCCCGCGAAGGCGGGAATCCAGGTGCGTGCCGCACACGCATGCTTAGCAAGCGCATTCGACCGCACAACGCTACCGTGCGTTCTTCGCCCGCGACCAACGGAAGCACGGATGCTTGTTGTGCGCTGAAACGCTTGCGAAATATAGCAGCGGGGCTTCCCCGCCTGGATTCCCGCCTTCGCGGGAATGACGACCGTACGATTTTTCTGAATACAGAAAGATTTTTCCTTAATTAAACCGTATTGACCCTAGTACCCTTTCAGACTGGCGCAGAATCGATTAGGATCTCGTCCACCCTTAGCGCGGAGTCGGCCAGTATCGCCACGCCGTGTCCCGTCTCCGCCTCCAATGCGGAAATTGCCGCGCGCTTGATGTTGTTGACCGCCAGCGCCATGTCGGGATGCAGCCGCGCGACGAGGTTGGCTTTCTTTTCCTCGAATGCCACCCGTAGCCGCCGGACAAAATCCAGCGCCATCACTTCCGGATTCTTGCGCAGTCCCGATCCGCCGCAGGTAGGGCAGACCGCGAACATCGAACGCTTCAGGCTGAGGCGCACCCGCTGGCGGGTCATCTCCATTACTCCCAGGGTGCTGATGGGAAGGATGGTCTTGCGGGCGCGGTCAGAGGAGAGGAGTTCCCGCATCAGGTTTTCCACCTTGCGGCGATCCTCGGCCGGTTTCATGTCGATGAAGTCGATCATGACCAGCCCGCCCAGGTCGCGCAGACGCAGTTGCCGGGAGATTTCCCGCGCCGCCTCCAGGTTGATGGCGAGAATGGTTTCGCGGGTGCTGTCGCCCTTGCGGAAGCTGCCGGTGTTGACGTCGATAGTCACCATCGCCTCGGTCTGCTCGATCACGATGCTGCCGCCGCCGGGCAGCGGCACCTGCCGGGCGAAGACATTTTCTATTTCCTTGTCGATGCCGAAGCGATGGAACAGCGGCGTCGCCTCGGTGTAAAGCCTGGCGCGCTTTTCGTAACCCGGCATCACCATTTTCAGGAATTCGCAGGCGCGGGTGTAATCCTCCTCGCGGTCGATGACCAGCTCGGTCACATCGTCGTAGAAATAGTCGCGGATGGCGCGGGTGGCGAGGTCTGATTCCTGATAAACCGGCGCCGGGCTTTTCAGCTTCGGCGTCTGCTCGATAATCGCGTCCCACAGGCGCGCGAGATAGTCGATGTCTCCCTCCAGTTCCTCCTTGCCCCGCCCCATCCCCGCGGTGCGGATAATGTAACCCAGTTTCCCCGGCGGGTTGAGCTCGTCCAGAGTCTTCTTCAGTTCGCGTCGCTCTTCCTCGTCGGTGATCTTGCGGCTGACGCCGCGCTTGGGCACCGCCGGCATCAGCACCAGATAGCGACCGGGGATAGAGATGAAAGTGGTCAGGCTCGGCCCCTTGTTCCCGAGTTGCTCGCGGGTGATCTGTACCAGCAGTTCCTGCCCCTTATGCAGCATCTCCTCTATCTTGGGTCGGGCGGTGTCCTGGGGCGGTTTACGCTTGCGCTTTTTCAGGACGTCCTCGTAGCCGCCATAGGGGCGCACCACGTCGGAGACATGCAGGAAGCCATTCTTTTCCGAACCGATATCGACGAACGCGGCCTGCAGGGTCGGCTCGATATTGACGACCTTGCCTTTATAGATGTTGCCATGCACGAAGCCGCTGCCGGAACGCTCGATGTAAATTTCTTCCAGCCCCCTTTCGCCGATCAGGGCGACGCGCACCTCCTCCGGGTCGACCACGTTCATCAACATGCTGCGACCCTTTGCCTTCACTTCGCCCTGCGGTTCAGCCTTGTCTTCCGGCTTTTTTCTCTTTCCGCCTCTTTTGCGACTCAAAATTTTCTCCTTGTGCTGCTCTCAATGTTGTTGAAAAATATTTCGAGGAACTTTTCAGGCAAGTTCCATTTTTATTTTCTCGATAATAATATGTTCAATGCGGTTGCCGGTTTTTTCCGCCAGCAAGCGGCATAATTCGTCGGGACGTCCCGCGCCCCTGGGAGCATGCAGCAGCCGCATCCATAAAACCTCGCCACGAAGTTCCATGCGGTCGAGATAAGGCCGCGCGTCGACGCTGCGCTCGCCCTCCTTGCCGCGATGGAAAACCAGTTTGTCGGCGGTAAGCATTTCCGCGACGGCGGCGCTCACGGCGTCCTGGTTGCACCAGCCTACCGCCTCGTACTCGCACACCCGCGCCACTTGGCCGCCCTTAACCGGGCGCAAAACCTCGCACTCCAACATCTGCACCACCGGTACCACCGCCTCCGAAACCAGTTCCAGAATCTTTTCCGGCCTGATCCAGTCGGCCAGCTCCACCTCCAGCCGCTCGCAGGTGGAAGCTATTCCCAGCCCCAGCGCATGGGGAAACACCATGCGCAAATGCGGATTGAAACCGCTGGTCTTCCGCACCGGCAATCCGACGCGGCGAAAAGCCCTGGAAAAAAGTCGCATCAGGTCGTGGTGTGAAAAAAAACGGGCATAACCCGTCTTGGCGAAACGGAGAGAAACTTTCTGCACGATTTCGTTTTCAGGCAACACTCGCTCCAGTAAACCCTAAGAAAAAGCGGCTCCGCATCAGCGGAACCGCCATTATATACAATAAGGTCAGACAATTGCAATAGGCGTCACATCCCGGCGGCAGCCAGATCGCGCATATCCTCCAGTTCCTTATTGAAGCCTTCACCGTGATTCGAACGCAGAATCCAAGGTGTGACCATGATAATGGTGTTGTTCACGCTCTTGGAAGTATTGCGGCTCTTGAACATATAACCCAGCACCGGGATATCCCCCAGGAACGGCACCTTGGACTCGCCTTCGGTGGAGGAACGCTTGATCAGACCCGCGATCACGCCGGTTTCGCCGCTGTTAAGCATCATCCGGGTGTGGGCGATCTTGATGTTGCTTTCCGGCAGATCCAGCGTGTACTTGCCGGCGTTGCGGCTGACGAAGTTGGGCTCTTCCTCTTCCTTGGGCACGATTTCAAGAATCACCTGGTCGGTGTCACCGCAGATGTGCGGCACCACCATCAGCTGCACACCGACCATCAGTTCCTTCTGCTCCAAGCCTTCAGACGCGCCTGCGTCGGTCGTTTCCACCGTCAACAACGCGTAGCGGGTGACCGAACCGATAAAGACGGTCGCTTCCTGGTTGTCCATGGTAACGATTTCCGGTGCCTGCACGATGTCGACCTTGTTGCTGGTGGCGGCGAGCTTCAGCGTCGCCTTCAACTGCTCGAAACTCAGCGTTCCCAGCGTATAGGAGTCGGTCGGAGTTGCGGCGACGGGGTTGCTCGCCCAGTTCAGCTTAAGCGCCTCGTCCAGCAGATACGGCCCTTCCGGATGCTTGAACGCCGGCTCCAGGATGCCCAGGCTCATGGTGGACTCGCTGGAGAAGGGGAATGCGTTCTGGTATTTCACGCCGCTGGTCTGTTCGGCGATCAGGCCGTTGGCCCAGTTGACGCCGTAGTTCATCGTCTCCGGCCCGATGCGATGCGTCAATATCCGGCTTTCAACCTTGACCTGGCGCGGTGCCCGGTCGAGCACCCGGATCAGTTCCACCATCTCCTCGATGCGGGTGGGGGTGTCCTTGATGATCAGCATGTTGCTGCGCGGCTCATAGGTGACGCTGCCATCGGCGCTCTTAAGCTGCCCCAACACTCCCAGCAGCGACTGCTCCAGGCTGCTTTCTGTGGTTCCCGCGCGGCGGGAGACGAAGGAACTGGCTCTTTCCGAAACCAGTTCGGGCTGGAAGTGGGCGCCTTCCGGCTGGATGTATTTCAGGGCTATCGCACGGACTTCCCGCTGAGCCTCGACCGCCTGGGGCGAGACGATGCGGATGATACCGCTTTCTTCCTCGACCTTGACCAGGCCGTAAGTCTTGAGGATGCTCCCCAGAGCCTTTTTCCAAGGCACGTCCCGCAAGTCGAAGCTAACGTTCTCGATAGTGTCGACGGCAGGGCCGACAATGATATTGGCACCACTCTGCTTGGCGATAAGCTTGATGACAGCCGTCAGCTTCGCACCCTGCACGTTCATGGTGATGCGTGGCGGGCGCTCCAGCAGCAGCACCCCTTCCGACTCGTTGTCGGCGTTGACGACGAAGCGGTACTTGTTGGCGATATAGTCGACGGCGGTGCGCCAGGAGACGTTGGACAGTTCGACCGTCACCAGCATCCGGCGCAGGTTTTCCTCCTCCTCCGCGTCGTCGACGCTGATCTTGATATTCACCCCGCGCGAGGAGCGGCTGATATACTCCAGCACCCTCTCCAGCGGCACGCGCCTATAGGAAAGACTGATGCGCGCGCCGTCGGCGGCCTCGACACCGTCTCCCCCGGCATCCTCCGCCGCGGTCAGCGCACCGCCCGTCAGCAGCAGGGCGAACACCGCGGCCGTAGCCGCGACGCGCCAGTTCTTGATTTTATTCAACATGCGGAACATGTAGGCACCTCCCCTTTTTATTCGCTTTCAGCCACGATTTCCTTGCGGAACCGTTGTCCTTTATAGATGAATACCACCGCGCCTTCCTCGATCACTTCTATCTGCAGCGGAGACTTGGAGCGCAATCCATCCACCCGTTCTCCCGGCTCGTAGACCTTTTCGTTGATCAGCACCGCCGCGCCCTGGGGAGTCCAGCGGATGCCTTTCACCTCCAGTTGCAGCGCCTCGAACTCCCGTCTTGTTTCGCGCGCCTGCCGCAGCCTGCGGGCAGTTTTTTCATAAGACAGTATCTTGCGCCAGAGGCGGTTGTTGTCCACGTTGGTCGGAGGCCCGCCCCATTCCGTGGTCACCGTGGCGCGCACGGTTTCCCCCACCCGGATAGCGTCGTCGTAATTGTGCGCCAGCAGCAGGAATTCCAGCCGCAAGCGATGCTCCATCAGGAACCTCGCCTGCTCCTCCGTACTGGGAGGAAAGATGCTCGGTGTTTTTTCGGTGCGGTTGTCCTGATTGTAATCAACCTGTTTCTTCTCCTCCGCCTTGGCCTTGCGGAAGGTGAAGGGATCGCGCCCGCCCGGAACGTACTTGAAAGCCTGGAACGCGCGCAACTCATCCAGATCCATATCGACGAGTTTCTTGCGCTCCTGCGTTTCCGGTTCTTTCTTTTCCTCGCCCGGTTGCGGCGCGGGGCCAGGCATCGGCATTTCACCCGCCCAGACCCGGCAGACGGCGAAAAGCGTCGCGCCACCAACCAGCAGGCGCAGCAAGCCCGTCATGTTTTTCGACACATACTTAATCACGCGTCCGCCTCCTGATCTTCTACATCTGCGCCGGAGCGATATACCGGAAAGTCTGCATGGTAAGCTTGCACCGGTTTATGCCGTCTTCGGTCACGCCGTTGCCGGGAGCGGAAATCTCCAGCTCGCGCACCGCGAAAAACCGTTTTTCCATCTGCCCGCTGGGCGCGGCGATTTCAAACTCCTCCATCTTGTTGATAAACACCGCAATCTGGTCGTAGGTGCCTATCAGGTCGATCCGGAAGAGCCATTCCTCCTGCTTTGCGCCACCGCCGCCACCGCCGCCAGGCCCCGGCATACCGGGAGCGCCGAAGCCGGGTCTGCCGCTGTCGCTACGGCTGGGCTTGATGTAACGGGGCTTGACCCCAGCCTCTTCCGCCTTTTTACGAATCGCGCGCAGGAGATCGTCGGGGGTGCTTTCCGAAGGCAGCAACTGCACCGCCTTCTTCTCCTCCTGCTGCCACTTTTTCAGTTCCACCCGCTTGTCGGGCAATTGCGCTATTTTAGCTTCGGCGTCCTCGATCGCCCGTTGCGTCGTGTCAATCTGCGCCTTCACGCTGGTCGGATTCTTGAACGGATCGTCGCCGACATACGACATCTGGCGGTAAAGCTGGAACATCAGTCCCAGCACCACGGCGGCGAAAGCGCCTATCGTTATACCCAGCTTGACATTTTCGTTCATTTCACCCTCGTTTTTTTTCAAGCGCCCGGCATTACTCGATTTCTTGCGGGGTTTTCAGATTCATGTTTATCTTGAACCTGTACGCGCCCACGGGCAGGAAAGCCGCGCCCTTCAACTCCCGGTCAGCGTTCAGCCCGCCTGCCTGCCAACTGGTTTCGTCCAGTATCGGGCTGCCTTCGCGGAAGAAATTGATAAACGGCATCTCCGCCACTCCCCCCGATTCCCGCTTCTCCACCAGAGCCAGCTTTTCCTTGAGTTCCTTTTCGTCGGGGCTGACCGGAGGCAGTTCCGGATTTTCGCTGCGGATCTTGTGCCAGGATTTTTTCGCCTCCATCAGCATCTGCTCCAGCCGCTCCCTTTCCTCCACTTCCGGCGCCTGCGAGGCGGAGTATTCGCGCAACTGCTTGAGGAAATCCTCTTCCAGCCGCACCGCCACCACTTCCGTGGGAGCGGAGGCATAGCCTTCCATCTCCAGCTTGCTGCCGACACTGGCAACCACCTTGGTCACCCAGAGATAACGCAGTTCCGGGTTGGCTTCGTTGGCAGTAGCGTCGAAAGTCACTATTTTCCTGAAGTCGTACAGCAGCTTCGACCAGATCATGCGACCGCGGTAAAGTTCCTTGATGGCGTTAACGCGCGCCTGGATCAGGTCAAGCTTGGCGTTGATTTCGTCCAGTTCCTTCGCGGTGGTTTCGGCCTTGGTCTTCTCGGCGATTTTCCGCTGCAGTTCGTCCTCCACGTCGCGCGTGTGGACGAAATGGTGGTGCGCGACGTACGCGCCGAGGCTGCACACCAGTATCACCCCCAGGCAATAGGCCATGAACCTGCCCAGCGGCGTACCCTCGGTCTTGCGCAACGATTCCGGTAGTAGATTAATCTCAATCATGACTGCTGCACGCTTTCAAACGGTTTATAAAATCAGGCCATGCCGCGCAAACGCGAAGCCAGCCCCAGCGCCACGACCATATCCGACGCCTTTTCCTGCATGATCACGTCATCATTGACCGCCAGTTCCAGGGTTTCAAACGGCATGAACCGGCGCGTCTCAACATCCAGCGCCTGCCCCATCCCCTCGATCAGGCCGGGGAACATGATGGTGCCGCCCGACAGGTAAACCCGGCTGACCGTCTGCTCGAACTGGCTTTCGTAATAATCGAAGGAAAGCCTCACCTCTCCGCCCAGGTCGTCGATCACCGGCAGCATCGCGTCTTTCATGCTGGCCATCGCCTCGCCGGGGTCTTCCTTCATGGTTTCGACCACCGTCGGCTCCTCGCCGAAGCGCTTGGCCACCGCGTCGGTCATGGCGTTGCCCGCGGTGTACACCTCGCGCGTGAAATATTCCGAAGCACCTTTCTGGATGCAGATGCTGGTCTTGGAAGCACCCACGTCCACCAGCGCGACCGCCTCGCCCTCCGCCGCCAGCTCCGCGCGCAGATTGCACGCCTCGAAGGCGTTGGCAATGGCGAACAGATCGACGTCGATCATGCAGGGCACGAATCCTACCCGCTTCAGCATGGCCAGATGGTCTTCGATCAACTGTCTTTTGGCCGCCACCAGCAGCACCCGGTTCTGCTCCCCGCCGGCGACAGGCCCCAGCATCTGGCAGTCGAGCTGAACGTCGTCCACGTCGTAGGGAATATATTTGTCGGCCTCGTAGCGGATCGCCTGGCGCAATTCCTCCTGCTCCATTTTCGGCATCACCACGTGGCGGACGATTACCGAACGCCCGCTGACGGAGGTAATCACGTTCTTGGTCTTGAGGTTGTTGTTGGCCAGCACCGCGTGCACCGTGTCCTCGATCAGGTCTGGCGAGGGAATTCTTTCCCAGCCCACGCCGGTGACGGTGAAATTGTCGTTGGTGCCGGTCAGCTCCACCGCTTTCACGCTGTAACTGCCGATATCCAGGCCTAAAACCGTGCGTTGTCTAGCCACTTTCGCATCCCGTCTACTTTGTTTTCGACATATACAATCACCGTGTGATACTGCCCCGGATGTAAAGATCCGGAAAACACTTACTTAACTATATCGGCATAACTGAAGGAATACTCGCAACCATTTTTCAAGCTTACGGTTTAGGTTGATTATCCCCCGGCTCAGGATAGTTCTTGACTCCGGAAGATACCTATATAAAATGCCTTTGTTTGGTAAAATCTTTCGCTAAATGTCCTTTACCCGCAGTTTTTCGGAGAAAACGATGTCCGAAAATCAGAAATCCGTCATTATTCTTGAAGACAACCAGGATATCGCCGATTTCCTAGGTCAGCTCGTCACTAGTTACGGCGTCTCGCATATCGTCTGCACCAGCCAGAACGAAGTTCTGCAAGCGATTGACCAGCATGAGATTATACTGGCACTACTGGATATCATGCTGCCTGAAACCGATGGGCGCAACGTGGCTGGCGCAATCAGGGAAAAGGGTTGCTCGTTCCCTATCTACTTCATGACTGGCGTCCATACAAAAATCATCAGCCAGGAATTGCAGGCCGTCACCAACGGCGTTCTACGCAAGCCTTTTTCAATCAATACCTTGCGTAATATTCTCGACAAATCGCTGAAAACGCCTTCCGTCTGCGAGGGAAAAGCGAAATTCAGGCGGGAAGTGCTGGAAATCATGGCGGCGATAGCCAGCGACGGGGAAAGCCTTTTGCGTAAAAAAGAGGAAATTTATCAAACCTTCGTCGACTGCGGCGAAAAAACCAATCCACAAGTTTTCCTGGAATTACTCGACAATTTTGAAACAGTAGTCAAGGAAGGTCTCAAGCAACTGAATAAACGATTAGAGGATATCAAATCACTTTGAAATTTCTGAACCTCTATTATTTACGGAACCAGATATGACAGACATCTTGCAAGAACTGCAAAACCGTGGCTTGGTGCACGACGTTTCCGACCAGTCCCTGGGCGAAAAGCTTACCACAGGCATGGTTTCCTTCTACACCGGCTACGACCCCACCGCCAAAAGCCTGCAAATCGGCAATCTCTGCGCGATCATCACCATGCGCCGCCTGCAACTGGCCGGACACCGTCCCGTCATCATCGTTGGCGGCGGCACTGGCATGATCGGCGACCCTTCGGGCAAAAATGCCGAACGCAATTTATTGGACGAAAACACCATAGCCGCCAACATCGCCGGGCAGCGCGCGCAGTTGGAAAAGCTGCTGGATTTCGACTGCGGAAAAAATTCAGCCATCCTGCTGAATAATTACGACTGGCTGAAACAATTCTCATTTATCGATTTTCTGCGCGATGTGGGCAAGAATTTCCGCCTGGGGGAAATGCTGGCCAAGGAATCGGTCAAGCGCCGCCTGAACAGCGACGTCGGCATCAGCTTTACCGAATTCTCCTACCAGATATTGCAGGCGTACGATTTCCTGCACCTCTACCGAAAGGAAGGCGTAACCCTGCAACTGGGCGGCTCCGACCAGTGGGGTAACATCACCGCCGGCATCGACCTCGTGCGCAAGCTGGAGAGCGCCCAGGCTTACGGCCTCGTCATCCCTCTCGTCACCGACGGGCAAGGCAAGAAATTCGGCAAGTCCGAAAGCGGCACCATCTTCCTCGACCCGGAAATGACCAGCCCCTACCAGATGTACCAGTACCTCGTCAACAGCGACGACCAGAGCGTGATCGGTTATCTGAAAAAGTTCACCTTCCTGCCGCTGGAGGAAATCGCGGCGCTGGAAAAACGTACTGCCGAAAATCCCGGCGCGCGCGAGGCGCAGAAAATTCTTGCGGCGGAAGTGGTGAAAATCGTGCACGGGGAAACCGGCCTGGAGGCGGCATTACGGGCGACGCGCATCTTTTTCGGCGAGGCGATAGAGAACGTGTCAGACGCCGACCTGGGCGCGATTTTCGCCGACGTGCCCTCTATCGACATCGCAAAAGACCAGCTTGCCGCCGGAATAAACGTGATGGATCTGCTGGCGCTTACCACCCTGTTCAGCAGCAAAAGCGACGCCCGCCGCTCGATCCAGCAGAACGGGGCGTATATTAATAATGTAAAAGTGGACGATATCGACCGCACCGTCTCCACCGCCGACCTCGCCACCGACAACGCGCTGGTGGTGCGCAAGGGCAAGAAGAATTATTGCGTGGTGAAAGCGGTGTGAAAACGGGTTGACGGGTAAGCGGGTTGACAGGTGTTTTCTCGGAATACGGCTTAATTAAGGACTCGTTCAAAAACAAGTTTTTTCCTGAACATTTTCACGAACCCTTTTCCGGCATTTTTGGCATATAAATTATTGCAGGCGAAGTTTATTATCGCGATAGGTAAACGCATCGGGTTTTACCCGGAAATATTCAAAGAATCTGACTTTTCCGCAAACCGGAGGCCGAACCACCATCATGAACAACACCCCGCTTGAAATCTTCGGCAAGGAGTTCACCCTCCCCGACGGCTCGACCGATGTGCTGGAACCGCGCGAAATCATTTACCGCGAAAACGCGCTGGCTGACCTCCCCCCGATCATGGAGCGCCTAACCGGCGGGCGGCGCGTGACCGTGGTCATGGACGAGCGCAGTTGGGGCGCGGTCGACGGCGGCGGCACTATCCTGATGGACAACGGCTGGGACGTGACCGAGGTCATGCTGCCCGATCCCGAGGACGGCGGCTATCCCGTCTGCGACGACCGCACCAAGGCGGTAATCGAACCGGAAATCGGCGAACCAGACATCATGCTCGCCGTCGGCAGCGGCGTCATCAGCGACCTGACCAAGTGGCTCGCCTGCGAACGCAAAATCCCGTATGTCAGCTTCGCCACCGCCGCCAGCATGAACGGTTACACCTCCGCCAATGTCGCACCGACCATCGAGGGCGTGAAAACCCTGCTGCGCGCATTGCCGCCGAGGGCGGTGCTGGCCGACCCGCAAATCCTGGCCGACGCCCATTACCGCTTGACCAGCGCGGGTCTGGGCGACATCCTCGCCAAATCGGTCAGCTCCGCCGACTGGAAGATGAACCAGCTTCTGTTCGGCGACCATTATTCCGAACAGGCGGTAAACCTGATCGCGGAAATCGAACCGCTGTATCTGGAAAACCCGCATGGCATCAGGGAACGCCAGCCGGAGGCGATCGAGGCGCTGTTCAAGGGGCTGCTGCTGACCGGCGCAGCCATGACATTAGCGGGAACGTCCTCCCCTTCTTCCGGCGGCGAGCACATGGTCAGCCACGCGCTGGACATGATGAGCACGGTCGACGGACGCCCCCACGATTTCCACGGGCGGCAGGTGGGGGTAGGCACGGTGCTGACGAGCGAGCTTTACCGGCGCGTGCTGGCGCTGGATGCGCCTGATTTCATCGAAGACCTGCCACTTGTGAACAAGCAGTTCTGGGGCAGCCTGGGGCCGGTGGTGGTGGCGCAATATGAAAAGAAACGCGGGCGGCTGCTTGCGGCGTGCGAGTTTCTTTCCCACAAAAACAACTGGGATAACCTGCGCGCGGAGCTTGCGCCGCTACTGCGCAAACCGGAGAAAATCCACGGCTGCCTAAAGGAAGCCGATGCGGCGGTCACGGCAGAAGATATAAAGTGCAACAGGCGCAGGCTGCTGACGGCGTTCCGGCAGGCGCACGAAATCCGCAGCCGCTTCACCGTCCTCGACCTCGCACACCTGACCGGCCTCATGCCGGAAGCGGCGGAGGAGATCATAGAACAATGGGCGTAGGGAGAAAGCCACGGGCTGCTTTCCGGTGACGCCTGCTTTTCAGGGAAGGAAGCGAAATGAGCCATCGTGGGTCAACGTTGATTTTGCTTATCACCGTCCTGCTCCAGGCGACAACCAACGCGGGCGAGAATGAACCAACCAACCCGACAAATGCCGGAGAAAAAGCAGGGCTGCTTGCCCAGGTCAACTGGCTGACTGGCGGTCTGCCGGAAATCGACAACAAGAAAGCCAAAGGAAACCAGGCGATACAGCTTCATATCGACCAGATGAAAACCGTCGGCGAAAATCTCGCGGGGAAGAAGCCTATCCTGATCGCCTTCGTCACGCCCCAGGAACAGGCTCCCAACTACCGGGGCAACGTTATCCCCACCAAGTACGGCATCGCGTCAAACAACATTCTCAACAAACTTTTCGGAAGCCAGGATAACGATTACACCATGATGGCCAAGTGCCAGCTCCTATCCTGCATAAAGGTCGACCTCTCCGGCGTCAAGCCCGAGGACAGCAAAACGCTTAGCCAGGAAGACTGCCCCATTGTAGTCCTGCTCGACGAAAAGGGAAAAATCGACGCCTGCGTCAAAGGCTGCAAAACCGACACGTTCAAAAAAATCAACAAAGCCGCCGACTCGCTTCTGAAGAAACGCGGCCTGGGCAATCCCGCCAAGTTCGGCGAAGAGGCGAATGTCCTGCTCAACAAGGTCAGGCGCGGACATATCACTATACTCGACCGGGAAAAAGCCTTGGCGGAAACCCAGAAGATGCTCGACCAACTCATGGCGCATCCGACCCTGTCTGACAAGGAAAAAGAAAAGAAAAGCGAATTTCCCAAAAAGAGAATCGCGGAAATTCAGGAGATCATGAAGCAGGCGGAAACCGACATCAAGCAGTTTTCCGAACAATATTCGCAACTCCTGGCTGGCGCGCTGCAGGAACTGAAATAGATTCCGTAACCATTCACGGTTGTCATCCTCAAAAATAAGCTACCCGGCAGAAATGCATACGAGGTGTTGTTCATCTGCAGGGATACCTGGATAAGGCCGGAGCGAATGCGGAACTGCTCCAGAAGAAGTCGTCTATTTCCAAGGCTCCGACTTTCGAAGCTCAACTATGCCGAGATCAAGCGCAAGCGATTGGAGCTGGGTTCGGGTGTCGTGGCGAGCGCAATCGTCTTGTAATCTGATTTCACCCGCAGAAAATCAAGAACCTTCTTCGTACATCGTAATGTGAACATGAAAACCTCTACTCATAAGCTGCCACCATATCCTGTCATCAACGACCAAGCGCCTGTCCAACCATCTCCTTGCCTGGCTTGAAAGTGACCACCTTTCTTTCTGCCTTCGCGAACGATGGTGTCGGCAATACAGTCAAACAACATCTGAATGATTCTCTGGGCGTCGGTCTGTAGGATTTCGAGCTTGCCTGCTATTGTGGTGGCGATTTCGTTTTTGGTTATGCTGCTCGCCGGGAGCTGCCAGTTTAAGAAAAGAAGATTTTTCGGATGTTTGCGCAAGGATTATTAGAGGATGTGTTAAATACTATAAGCAACTATAACGCCTTATATTCCGAGAGGATATAGATAGTTATTAACTATTTGGATGAGCTTATTCATGAAATCGTTAGCGCCAATCAATCTATGAGTTAAGATATATCTATATTCGGGATTGATAGCTTTAGTCCAACTCTTTTCCGAATAGTACGAATTCGTGCGGTTTGATTTGTGCATACAGATTTTCGTCTTTTCATGGTAGCGTTCAGCCTTGTTACAACTAGGGGAAAAATGGGATTTACGGGACCTATTAACTCTAGACGAGAAAACCTATACGAAATCGCAGAGCAGCAATACGGCTACTTTTCTGCGCACCAGGCTATTTGCGAAGGTTACTCGAAGTACAATCACGTATACCATGTCTCGCGTGGAAATTGGATAAGAATATCAACCGGCCTATTTCGACTTCCTGGGTATCCAGATTCCAGGGAATCGGATTTCACAAAATGGTGCCTCTGGAGCCGTAATCAGCAGGATCAACCTCAAGGAGTCATCAGCCATAACAGCGCTTTGGCTTTGCATGACTTGATAGATTACAATCCGACAGCAGTACACTTGACAGTTCCTTCTCGTTTCCGTAAGGAAATACCCGATGAAATCATAATTCACAAGGCATCCCTGCCTCTTTCCGCCATTGAAAGCCATGGCAGTTTTATGGTCACCCGTCTCGGGCAGACTTTGCTCAATATGCGCCATGAATTGGAGGCAAAGGGAGAATGGGATGGTATAATTATGAAAGTCGTGGCGGGAGATATACTTTCACGTGAAGAGATGACAAATCTAGGTATGGTTCATAAGTCCCAAACAGGTTCTGAAAATAATAAATTTGAATTAAATGCTTGCTCTGGGCGAGTAGCTAGGTGCGTGTTTAAGCAAAATAATGAGCAAATGGAAGCACAGCCAGGCAGTGGCAGATTATTCGATCCCGTATCCGAAGAAGTATGGAATATGATTTACGATAGGGCAGAGACAGGGCGGCGGAGATCGCGGGCGGGATTTACACTAGTGGAACTGTTGGTGGTGATCGGGATAATCAGCATACTGGCTGCGATGTTGTTACCCGCGCTGCACTCCGCGCAAGCTCTTGCCAGGCAAGCCGCCTGCGCCAATAATCAACGACAGGTTTACTTCAGTCTCGATCTTTACGGCCAGGATTACCGCTCGTGGCATCCCCACCTCCGCGACTCCGCCAATTCATTTTTAGTCTGGTTTTGGTTTCTCGCTCCCTATAACGGAAATTCCCAGTTGTATACCTGCCCGGCGCAACCTGAGCCCTGGGATCTGCGCTGGAAAAGCGGTTCGCCTACTCCGCCCGGCGGCTGGCCCGACAGTTATCCTCAAAAGGTGGGAGGTAATATTGGTTACAATTCCCACCCTAACAAGTCGCAATATGGAAGTTACGGGTGGAAGCATGTAAAAGTCTCCCGCATCCGAAATCCCTCGCAATGCCTGCTCCTTGCCGACATTGTGAATGGATTTTCCATCGGGAGTCTGCAGCCAATCACCGGAGGAAACACATCCGTTGATTACCGCCATAGAACCAAGGCTAATCTTTCTTATCATGATGGTCATGGAGGAACACTATGCTTTCCCGCGCCCTTTATCGACGTGCAATGGAATTGGCCGGACGACTCGCCCTCCAGCCGCTTTTGGACAGGAGAGTAACCGGTTGGCGACGTCTCTGCGCGACCGGTTTATTTGCGACGGCGCTTTTCGCCTTGACCAGTGTGTTTGCGGCTGAGGTTAAACCCGAGTGGGATTTGGCAAGCGCGGAGCGAAGCGTAACGGCCACGCGCGACGCGGTGACGCTGAACAGCCTCTGGGAAGCCGAACCCGTGACGGGAGAGGATGCGCCTGATCAGCCCCCGCGGGAATTTCATTTCTGGCTAAAAGTCCCGGGCGTGTGGGGACGACGGGACGGTGCGGATGTGCTGGCGAAAGAAGACTTGCAGCCAGTCACCAGCCTTCAGGACGTTCCGCTGAACCGCTTGGCGCGCCTCTGGTTGCGACGGACTTTTGTTTGTCCGAACAACTGGCAGGGACGCCGGGTCGCCCTGCGGTGCGAAAGCGTGGGCGAGCGCCTGCTGGTCTTCGTAGACGGGCAGGAGGCGGGATCGCTCAGGCGCTCGGGAACCGTGGATATTTCCAGTTGGATAAAACCGGGCATCGAACAGGAGCTTGTCCTGCTTGTCGACGCTCGCAAGATTCCGCCCGAACGGTTGGCGGCGGAACTGAACGAAGCCGAGAAAAAGACCGATACTGTCGTCGGGTTTGGCGCCGGGGCGGAATGGGGCGACAAGGAAAAGCTGGCGATTTCCCCTTTCCCCGGCGTGATCGCCGATCTGATGCTCGAAAGCCGCCCCGCCGATGTCTACCTAGAACACGCGGAGATCGTCACGTCCTGGCAACGGAAAAGACTCTCTGTCGTCGGTCGCCTCGTGAATGCGGGCAAGGCCGATTTTTACGGAAGGATCCGCTTCTCCGCTTTCCGGGGAGAAACAACGGAACTGACCTTTCGCGGCGAGGAGGTGCGCATTCCCGCAGGCGATACGGTGGATTTTCACAGCGACGCCTCCTGGGAAAATCCGAGTCCGTGGTCTCCGGACACGCCGAATCTGTACCAAGGGCGCATCGAAGTCCTGGCGGGAAACGAGCAACCGGTTGACGTCTGGGACGCGCGTTTCGGCTTTCGGGAACTGGTCGTGGACGGACGGGGATATCGTTTGAACGGGAAGTGGATTCGCCTGTACGGCGATACCCAAAATGCACCCGCTTATCTCGCCAGCGAGGATCCGGAATCAGTACGCGCGTTTTTCCGTTACATGAAGTCCCTGGGACATAATTGCTATCCGACCGATTTTTCCGTTCTCGGCGCTAATCTTGAGGATATCCAGTACCGGATGCGTTCCGACCGGTTCTACGAAATCGCCGACGAGGAAGGGATTCTGGTCACCCTGTCTCTGCCGTGCTTTATTCGCCAGGAGGTGAAGGACTATCTGGAAAATCCGACCTACCAGGAACGACTTCACCGCCTGGTTCGCACTTGGCTGGAGCGTTACGGCCAACACGCCTGCGTGGCGAAACTCCGCTCCCCGCGCGCCGTTTCCACCGGCTATCCGAATTGGACCAATCCGCAATGCCTGTCGGGTTACCAGACCGGCTATGCTCACGAATATCCGCGCCGGCAGCGGGACGCGGCACTGCGGTTGCGTGCATTCGTCCGCAGCATTGATCCGGGCGGGCGACCGCTCAACAACGGCGGCGGCGATTACGACGGATTCGTAACAGCCTACCATTACCCGAATTTCGGCATTCCCGTGCAGGAACTGGCGGATTGGCCGAGCCGGTGGGCGACGGAAGGACAGAAACCGCTGGTGCTGGAGGAAGGCGACTTTACGGGAAGCTGCGGGTTTTACTGGCGCAACTGGCGCATGCAAAAGTGGGGCAATGGAGAGACCGGGCGGGGAGAGAAGCGGTTCGGATCTGCAGAAATAGAATCTGCCCAGGCTGAACACGCTGCTCGCTTTTCAGGCGACTCCGCGTATGCGGATTTGGCGGAATCCTTCGGCGAGCTCTCGAACGTACAGCGCAATCAGGCGCGGGATCGTCAGGAAGACCGCGCGGGACTTACCGTCTATTACAAGAGCCGTCCGGCTCAGGCGGTGATGGCGGAGTATTGTCGACGGGTTATTCCCGCATGGCGGGCATATGGCATTCCGGAAATATGGCACCACGGCGTCACCAACCAGGGAATTCAAAACTGCGTATGGGCAAGCGGGTGGCGACCAGAGGGATCGCCGCGACTGCAAGCCCTGGCGAAACGCGGCATGTGCCTGGATCGTTTCTACGGCACCCTGGAAGCCAAAGTGTACGATTCCCTGCCGCTAGAGATTCGTGACAACGAGGCCGTTGCGGCTTATCGGCGCGCCATGCGCCCGCTGCTTCTTTTTCTGGGAGGGCCGGAAAAACGCTTTACGACGGTCGAACACGCCTACGCCAGCAATGAGGTATTGCAGAAACAAGTAGTCGCGGTTAATGAAACCGGCGTAGATCAGTCTTTGGATTTGACAATTTCCCTGATCGACGGAGCGGGAATGCCGGTGACGACCTGTTCGGCGAAAGGACTGGCGCGTCAGGGCGAGACAGCCTTTTTCCCGTTTGCCTTTCCTCTGCCTCGCGTGGCAAGCCGCACCGAATACCGGCTTCGTCTTACCCGCGCTAACCGCACCGAAGACGAATTGCCGATCCAGGTTTTTCCGCCCCTGTCCGCGTTAGCCTGTACTGACATCGCTCCGGCGGTGGCGCTTTATGACCCGGCGGGACGCACCAGGCCTCTCCTGGCAAAGATGGGAATATCCTTCAATTTGCTGGAAAATCTTGACAGCTTGGCGGAGATCAAGCTGCTCGTGGTGGGGCGCGAAGGATTGACGCCGCATTTTGCCAAGCTGGCCAACCTGCTCCGGTTGCCCGAGGCTGTCCTGGCCGGACTGAACGTCGTGGTTTTTGAACAGTCGGCTTTTCCGCAGGATGACTTCAAGGACACGGAAGGAGACCTGAAGACTGCCAGCCAGCGGCGGGTGTTTATCCGCGCGCCTGATCATCCGCTGTTTTCCGGACTGAGCAATGAAGATTTTGCCGACTGGCGAGGCGCCTCGACGCTGATTGCGCCATATCCTCCCAACGAATATGAAACGTGGAATTACGATCATCGCCGTTTTCAGAAATGGGGGAACGAAGGCATCGTCACGACCTGCGTTTTTGAAAAACCTGACGTCGGCAATTTCCGGGTACTGCTGGATTCCGGCTTCGATCTCTGGCAAACTCCGCTGGTGGAATACCGGTCCGGTCGCGGTCGAATGACTTTCTGTCAATTAGACGTCACGGATCGCTTTGGAACAGACCCCGTGGCGACGCTGTTGGTGCAACGCCTGCTGGAGGATGGCTTGCGCAGTCATTCCCAATGCGACGGAAAGCTTGCCGTCATTCCCGGCCACGCCGTGGCTGCGGCGCTTGAGAACATTCCGGCTGAGACCAGGAATGTCAAGCTGCCTGCGGATCTGGCCGGAGCAGCCGCATTGGCTCTGGATGCGTCCGAGGAACCGGCAGCGCCTCTCCGGGACGCAATCCTGGCCTATGCGCAGGCAGGCGGAACGGTGCTCTTGTTTTGCGAAACCGGCAGCGTCCCGCAATTAGGCTGGCTGCCGTTTCCGGTTGAACTCCGGGAACAGTCGCTGTGGCGGGCCACTCTGCGCCAGCCCGGCGGATTGTTGAGCGGTTTGGGGAACTCGGATTTTTTCTGGAGAAAACCGGTCTGCTTCCCAGTGCTTGTCAATGTACCCGCCAACGCGAGCTTGCCGCTAAATCCGGCGATTATGGCTGTGGTTCCTTTCGGACAAGGGCGTCTGGTTTTATTGCCGGCGTGGTCAACGCGGGAGGTTATTCCCGATCATACGATCCGTCGTGCCGGGGCCAAGCGCAGTCGTTTCTATTCCACGCTTTTAACCAATCTCGGCGTCGAGGTAAAAGGCGTACCGGATTTGACCAAGACCTTGTCGCGCGAAAGCGGATTTTTTATCCGTGCGCCGCAAACGTCCGATTTCGATCCGGATTATCATGTCCAATGGTGACAGCATTACATTCTGATTATTTGAAAAACAATAAAGGGAAAAACTTATGTCAAAATATTCGCGAAAATACTGCCTGTCATTGGCTTTTTTTATTGCCAGCGGAATCATTCAGGCGGCTGAGTTCCCATCCATGGTACCCATGCCAAGAGAGACGAATGTATCCGGGAACAACGTTATCCTTCAACAAGATAAGGCGAGGATCATAGTTTGCACGGAACATCCCATAGTCCGTAGCGGTTTGTCTCTCCTGCAAAAGGCGATAACCGATCTTGGCTGTGCAGCATTGCCAGAAGAATCCGCCCAGGAAGAGGATGCGCCTGGTGGCTGGCGCATTCTGCTGGGAACCGCTGATGCCAAGCCGCTTGTTGAAGAAGGTGCGGCCGAATTGACGCCTGATGAAATTCAAGGCTATGCCATCGATGTGCGCCCGAAGGCAGACGGAGGCGGCGTTGTGCTTCTTGCAGGCCACGACCCGGAGGGGGCAATGTACGCTTGTGTCACATTTGCGCGTATGCTTTCGGCGGCAGAGGGCAATCTATTAGTTCTTCCCGCGCAGGTGCGCGACTGGCCAGACTTCAAACTGCGCGTTCTGGACTCGGAAATGGAACTCCTGAACTGGATGCAAAACATAACAGATAAGGACGAGCAGAAATCACGTCGCGCTGTTGAAACCGCAAAGCGATTCATCCGCGAGCAAGTCGTTGCATACAAGATCAATGTCGTGGATCTGGGATTCAAGACTTTTGGCCGCTATTCCAATGAAGCGATTCTGGATGCTCTTGACAGCGGCGGATATAACTGGGTGCGTGAGATTACTGATTATGGACACGCCCACGGCGTTAAATTTTCCTATATTTTTTGGACGGGGGTGGCGCCGATTAAGGGTAATGAAAACAATCCCCGCTACAATAATCTAATGCAATTGGCTGGCTATTACCACACCTGGGGAGACGACGAACTGTTGCAGGAGCGCTATTCTAAGCTGGCTCGGGCGTTTGCGCATTTCGGTTATGATATCATATTCGCGCACCACCCGGACACCGTAAATGAAAATTGGCCAAACCGTTCGGCTCACGACAGGGAACGCTTCGGCGATGATCGCGCAGCGGCGGATGCCAACCTGATACAGCAATATTCCACGGCAATCAAAAAAGGCATCCCAGGCGCGGTTGTGTACGCAATAGTGCACCCCTATAGCCCCGCATATCTCAAAAGAAGCAATTATTACCACGAATTTTTCCCGCGACTAGGCAAACTCATGCCGAAGGATGTTGGCATCATGCTGCGTGAGGGTACCAGGGAGGAATATGAGATACTCGGTCGCTACTATGAAAATCGTCCCATAGCCTGTTACCACGAAATCTTTCATGCAATCATTGACCAAGGGAAAATCGCGGGGGTTGATCGGGCGTATATTTCAGAACAGCCGCGTTTCGCTAAGACGTTTTTCTTTCCTCATCCTCAAAGCTGCTATTACAATATATGGGCAAACGACCGAAGCGTTATCAGGCTTCTCAAAGCTTGGTATTCATGGAACGTGAATGCGCCTGGCGGAGAAAATTCGTTCAGTAAAAAATATGGGCTTACCCTTTTCGACCAAATGGGAGCTAATCTGCCGGAGTCAGTTCTTCGCCCCGTGTTGCGGGAGTTATATGGGGAAGTACACTTGGCGGAGTTTCTGGAATATTGGCGCCAACCGCTCAAGCCAATGTGGGTTGGAATGCCAGAGATCATCATGCAGGCGTCGGTGCAACGGATCAATGAGTGGAACCTGAGTGAAATTTCCCTGCCGGATCCTGTCGGCGAAGTTAGCCGGCAGATTGAGGCTGGCATCCGGGCGGTAGCCGCGATGGATCGCGTACTCGCGGACGATACTTTAGCTCCGCAAGCGCGTAAGGATGCCCAAGACCTGCGAAAATACGCACTGGTTTTCAAGTTTTTGGGACCACCGCAGCTATTGTATGCGAAGGCTTATCAGCAGCTGAAAAATAATGATATCGCAAATATCTTGCCTATGGTGGAAACAGGCAAGGATGAACTTATCAACGCAGGCACGAAGCTCAAAGCCGAGAACGTTAACGGGGTTCGCTTTGAATCCTGCGGAATTGCAAACGGCAAGCGGGTTGGCGTGCATTGGGACAACTCACTGATCGACACTCTTTTTCTGCCCCGTTTTGAAAAGCTTGAGGAAATAGTTAAAAAAGGTACGGCTGGTTCTGAACGCGCGGTTCCGAATGACGTTCAGGAAAATTTGAACAGCCGCGTACTTTGCGCTACACTTCTGAAAGAGGGAGAAGCTGTCAATCTGGATGGTATCGTCGATGAGGAGGCATGGGCGCGAACCCCTGCCGCTGAAACATTCATAGCCATAGGCAAGACTCGCCGCGGAGAAGTTGTGTTTCCGGAAGCGCAGACCTCGGTGCGATTTCTCTATAACGATCAGGGCTTGTATGCCGCGTTCCGCTGCATAGAGCCAGGAACGGATGACATGCTTGCCGGCGCCGCGCGACGGGATGATTTCGCGATATTCAACGATGACGAAATTGAGCTGTTTTTTCTGCCTGCTCCTGAGTCGAGCGTACGCGCCCATATGGTATTCAATATCGGTGGGCAAAAATTGGACATGATGCCAGAGAAGCAGCCTGACGGCACAATTATCAATATCGTCCGATGGAATCCTGAATGGAGCGTGAAAATCGCCGTGGATCACATGACGGCATGGACCGCGGAAGTTTTTATTCCCTGGAATGCTTTCCAGGATGAACACTTCGCCATATTAAAGGACACGCCAAAGGTTGGCACTACATGGAAAGTAATGGTTGGCAGATCGCGACGCCAACTCGAGTATTCAGGCGTGGTCTGGAGTACAAGCTTTCACGATACCGATCGATATCCTACATTGATTTTTAAATAAACGGATATTCATATGCGGCTCTCACTCATTTTGCGGCTATTGTTAGCTTTTTCCTCTTTTGCATGGCTCGCGTCTGCTGAAGAAGAAATGCCGCATTTCAGGATAGGCTTATTGACAAACACAGGCGCGGAAGTGGCGGCAGCAAAGGCTAGCGTAATGCCGGATATCGGAGTTGAAGTCGTAGACCTAAGAACTGGCGAAATGACGCTGCTACGGAATTTCCCCCTGGCCATAGTAACAGCCACGTGCGACGAAGGGTCCATCAAAGCATTTGAGGATTATGTAGTCAGCGGCGGCACAGTGGCGTTTCTGGGCCACGCCGCTTTATCGGAACGCATCCGCAAACTCTGTGGCCTGGAAGTAGCCACCACGGGAGGTTGTTCTTCACTGCGCCTCTGGGGGTATACGCCACTCTTTATCGGCATCCGGGATTATTCCTGCCAGCAGCTTCCTGAGCGAACTTTCCCAGCCGTGTTGGCTTTCCCAGACACAAAAGCAGAAATGCCGGCAATTTTTGCCTCCGCCGAATTCTCGCCCGACTTTTCTGTGGACCGAAATGGTTGTCGGATCTATTCATGGTACAATGCAACTCGCTGTTATGATGAAGGAATTTATCTCTCCGTGCTGGCACGAGGGCAGGGCGCAGCAATATTCGTAGCTGAAAACCTGCTATGCAACGGGGCAAGAGATCAGCGTACGAGGTTTATCTTGACGAACTTGCTTTCGCCGCTAGCCTTAACACTTAAAGGAACCTCTTCGCCTGCACCACCTCTGTTTGCAAACACGGACGGAAATCTGCTGTTGAATGGAAACATGCAGGCTGATTGCCTTGTCAGCAATTCTCATTCAAAAGACAAAGTAAGCCCGTCTCCTCATAAAGTTGCCATGGGGTGGACACATAATTTCTGGAACGGGCAGTTTCGAGTGATGTTGGTTGAGGAGAAAAGCGGCAATCGATACATGCAAACGACTTTCTGTGGCTCCGAGAGCGAGGCATTGGGAGCCTGCTGTGTATTTCGCCAGCATCGGCGTCTTGTCCAATTAAACACAAAAGTGCCCTATACATTACGCTTTAGCATACGGGCAGACTGCTGTGTGCGCGCAAGCCTGCGCGGGCAACTTTCTGACGGAACACACTGGGAATATTCTATCATGGATGCAGATCCGTCTCTCGGAAAATCAACGGACGATGCCTGGGTTATTCGTGAGTGTACATTTCAGCTTCCTGCGACATGCTTCAACGGACAAGAACCGCAGCCTGGATTTTTTTTGGATTTCAGCATGCAAGACGGTAGACGGTGTGCTCTGGACGACGTTTCGCTTAAACAACTAACAAAAGGAACTTTCCCATGATAATGAGACGAAATGGATTTACCTTGGTAGAGCTTTTGGTAGTGATAAGCATAGTCAGTATATTGGCAGGACTGATGCTGCCAGTGTTGAAATCCGCAATGGAAAGCACGCGGGCGGTTCAGTGCGCCAGCCAGTTCAAGCAGATTTATCTTGGGTTCACTATGTACGCTGACGATTGGATCGGGCAATATCCCCTCTCGCGCTACTCTGATAACCCTAACGTCTACTGGATGTGGTTCCTTGCCCCGTATGAGGTGACTCCGCCGTGCTATCTTTGCCCAAGCCAGACGAGTGTTTATCTTGAACGATGGAAGTCAGGAACTCCGCCGCCTGCAGGGGGCTGGCCTGCCGCATACCCCAATCCGATCAAAACCAACGTAGCATTTAACTACTACGCAGCCAAAGCCATCACGGGGCTATATACAGTGTCTTATCACATCAAACGCGCCAAGATAAAACAGTCGTCCAAATACATGCTTCTGATTGACGTGTACAAGGGGGGCGTGGTGAGTACCTTGGATCCGTCAGGCAACACCGGTGCGTGCTATCGACACAGCAATGCGGCAGATATTTGCTATGGTGACGGGCATACCGGCATTTTGCGTTTAGGTCATGAATATGGAGATGTAACTGCGATGGCAGACGCGCCCAACGGTTCACCCACAAGCGTACTCTGGACTGGCGAATAGAAGCAGGCCTGTTTCCACACGGAGGTGACGCAAATACGCCGCCAAGGGATTGCGTGGGCAGTATTGACGCATTCAAAGCCAAAAAATATTTTAATGGCATCAGCGGCATGCAAGGATCACTCCCAGTTCGGTAATCATGGCGTGATCCTTTATTCCGTAAGAGCCAGGATGCCGTAAGTCTTCAACGGCGGCAGGGCAAATCTGTAACTGTTGCCGCGTTTGACCGGTTTGGCTACTTTTCCGGTTTTAGCGTCGGAGGCGTCGGGGCTGTAATAGTGAAACTCTCTTCCTGCGACCAGATCGGGGCGTAACGCCACTGTGACACCCCGCGCGGCGCGTTCGTTGCGGTAATTGACCAGATGCACGCACAACACGCCTGCGCCGGAACTGCGCAGTTCGGCAGTGACAGTGTCGGGCGCATCGACTGCGAGCAGCCGTCGCTTGCCCAGAAGCTTTCCCATCAACGTCGCCAGCTTCCCGGCGGCGGCAGGCAGTTTGACCCGCACGGAATAGCCCGCAGGCAGTTCGTTGACCGCTTTTTCCGGCGTGTCAGGCAGCCAGACGACGCGCTGGTGTCCCCGCAGAGCCTCCAGAGCGTTTAGTTCATACTCGCGGAAATTGTCGTCGCACTCGCCGGTTCTGCCGGTCAACAATAGCGAACCCCCGTTTTCCACGTATGCGGTAATCGCCTCTGCCCGACGTTCACCCAAACAGGAGACGTTAGGAAGGATCAAAAGATCGAATTCGCTCAGGCGGCTCAAGTCCGAGTCGGACAGGATGGCGTAGGGAATCTTCTTCTGTACACAGATCTGCTCCATGCCGAAAAAACACGGATAGCAGGCGGGACGGTCGAACATATTGGCGCTGGCGCCATAGAGTAGCGCCACTTGCGCGAACGGACGCGATTCCGCATAAAGCTCCTCATGCTGGCGGAAGAATTGCAAATAATGCTCCGCCGGTTTGCGCAGTATCGCCTCGTCGAACAGGAAGCCGTTGCCCTTATCCCGTGCGCGCAATGCCCAATTCAGTCCCGGCAGCCCGCCAAACGCTATCGTCTCCGCCAGCCCCAGCACGACGTCTGCGCCTTTTTTCGGCAGGCCGCTACCCTCGGCGTCGTGTTTCCAGGTTGTCGGCACCGCCACGTAGCCAGCCGCCTCTGCCAGCCGGAAAGCGTGCGCCTGATGCACGACGCAGCCGTTTTCCGCGCGCGGGAATTGGCCGTTCTCCGCCCAGATCATGTCTACGGTTCGCCCGTAGGAAAACGGCTCCACTCCCCGCAGCGCGGCGAGGTTGGTTTCGCCCCGGGGCAGGCAGGGATTGGCGATAATCGCCGCCTCGGGATTGCATTGCCGGATATGCTTGCGCAACTCCCCCAGTGCGCCGTTCAACCCCTCAATCCGAAACCGAATCCACTCCTGCACCAACGGGTCATAGATGCTTCCCTCCAGTTTCGCTTCCGGCGGCAAACCGATTTTAGCAAAACTGCCCAGGCCGAAACGCTCGCGCGGCTCAGGCTGCCGCTTAAGAAATTCCCCGAACTCGCGTCGGCAGTTTTCGCAATAACAGGGCATGCTATACGAATTGTCGAAGTGGATTCCGTCCAGTCCCGTCTCTGTCAGGCCATGACTGATGCACCTTTTCAGATAATCAATGAACTCCCTGTGGCGACAGCAGGCACGGGAGCGGTAATACAGCCCGCTCCAGGCGCGCGGCTTGCCCTGCTCGTCCAGCTCCAGCCACTTTTCCGCTTCGGGGACTTCCTGGAAAAACTGCTCGTGGTAAAGCGTGCCAAACTGCGTATAGCCGATTACGCGAATACCGTTGCGGTGACACCTGGCCACCAGCTCCTTTGTCCGCGCCATTCCTTCCTGTTCGTATTCCAGGCCGAAGCCTTTGAAAAAATGGGTGACCGCCAGATTGACTCCCGCCGCCGCCATCATCTCCACGGTTTCTTCCGCGTGGATGCGGTCGTACCAGCGCGGGAGCCAGCGGGCATTGCCGATGACGCCTGCCATGGGGTGACCCTGGCGGCGATAGGCGTAATCCGGTTCCCACGCCCACCACGCCCAGCGCAACTTGCCGGGATCAAGCCATTCCGGTCTATCGTTCATGTTCATGCCCTTTCCATAATCAGAGTTTGCACTTCCGTAAATACCCCGCGCGGTCGGCAGTGTCGGTCTCGCCTACGAAAATCCTCCTGTCATCGGTAAAACAAATATCGTGGCCGAGAGGTGTTGCGTGCGGTTTCCCCACTGCGGAAAGCAGAATTCATCACGCTTTGGCTCCTGTTTGGTATATGTCAAATATACTCCATAAATATCGCTTGTCAAGCGAACATATCGTACATTCGCGTGAGCAAAACTGAAGAAGCTGCCGACCTATGTTTTAAATCCGGTAATCGAAATATGTTCATGTCTTTCCTGAGCGATCTCGCGGAAGCTTTCGCGCAACAGCGACGACTGGGGGGGAAACTGATAACTGTTTCGCTTTACAAAATGCCACGTTTAATGATAATTGCATCCAGTAGCCATTCAGCTATTCAGCCCTTTCCGGCGGATTTTGCATCATTTGATGCGATTGCCCTGGTGAATAGCCCTCGGCTGCCGGATTTTGGTTGACCTGCCCCTTTCCTCTTGGTTCAATCTAAACATAGTGTCCATAAATGCGGAGAACGGATGACTCAGCAGCATGAAAAAATTTACCGGGAACACGAGCCTATCTGCCTGCAAGGAAGCGAGGCCGATTGCCTGTATGTCCTGCGGCGGGGCGCGGTGGCGATCTACGTCAACACCGACAAGGATAAGCCCGAAATCGCCGAGGTGCTGGGCAAAGGCATTCGGGTGGGCGTGTTCAACACCCGGGACGCGGTGATCGGCGAGGGCGGGCTTTTCCTGCAGCGGCGCTCCGCCAGCCTGATCGCCCAAGCCGACGACACCGCCCTGCAACACATTCCCGTCGGCGGGAACGGTTTGCAGAAAGCGATGCTGGAACGCGCCAGCCTGGGGCTGACGGTCTGCCGGAGTCTCGCCGCGCGCCTGCGCGATCTGGCGGAAGTGGCACGCGACGTTTCCCACCTGGCGGAAGCGGTTTCCCGCGCCAAGTGCAACCTCGCCGTCGATCTTGCTCACCTGCTGGAACAAATCCCGCCGCTGTTCCCCCATCATCCGGAATTGAAACATCTGTTCGAGGAGATGGAAAAATTCCCCCAGGCACAGGAAGGCAAGGAACTGCTCCATCAGCGCCGCGACACTTCCGTCATCATTATGCAGGCCTTGGCGATGCGACAACGTTCCGGCGTCCTGAACCTCAAACCCGGCGATCTGCTGTGCGAGGAAGGCAAATTCGGTCGCACCGTCTACTTCGTCAAGAAGGGCATTCTCGACGTGACGGTCGGTTCGAGCATTATCGGCCGGATCGGGCACGACGAAATCGTAGGCGAGGTGGCGGTACTGCTGAAAGAGGCTCCCAAGCGGATCGCCACGGTCAGGGCTTCTGTTCCCTGCGTGCTGCAGTGCATTCCCATCACCGAATTCCTGGAGTTGGCGGAGAGCAAACCGGCGTTGATGGTGCCTATCGCCAAGCGGATGGCGATGCGGCTGGAAGCAACCAACCGGCTGGTCTCCCTGCGCAGCCATGCCTCGCGTACGGAACTGGACTCGCTGGCCAAGGCGCCAGGTTCCTGCGAAGAGCTATTCCTTCGGTTGGCGGCGCAGTTGGAGAGTTACGATGACGCAGAAAGCATTACCAGCAAAGCCCGGGCGCACGCGCTGGAAGCCTCCCGCCTGCGCAACGAAATCGCCCAGGGCTGCCTGGGCTGATAATTTTCCCCGCGAGCGAAAGCATGGCACTGGTCTCACGCGACGTTATTTTCCCCGCAACAGTTTTTATCTTTGGCCTTTTCGTTTTTCACTGGTGGCTGGTCGGCGAAGCGCCGGAGTCGAGGCTGCGCCTTCCCGGAACTGATCGCGTTTCGGCAGGAGTTTCCACCCTCCGGGAAGGGTTGGAGTTCGGGCACTGGCAACAAGGAACCGGCACTCCGTCTCCCCTGCCCGGCTGCTGGCCGCAGTTTCGCGGAGAAAACCACGACAATGTCATCCGCTCCGCCGTGCCGCTGGTCAGGGAATGGCGCAACTCCGAGCCTGATATTCTCTGGAAAATCGAACTGGGGGAAGGCTATGCCGCGCCCGTGGTTTATGGCGGTTGCGTCTATATTCTGGACTACGACCAGGAGAAACGCGAGGACGCGCTGCGCTGCCTGTCGCTGGAGGACGGCGCGGAAATCTGGCGCTACGCCTATCCTGTCAACGTGAAACGCAATCACGGCATGTCGCGTACGATGCCTGCCGTGGACGAAAATTACGTGGTCGCGCTGGGGCCGAAATGCCACGTCATCTGCCTGGAGCGCAAGACCGGTCGCCTGCTGTGGGGACTTGATCTCGCGCGCGACTACGGCGCCACCGTGCCGCAGTGGTACGCGGGGCAATGCCCGCTGCTTGCCGACGGCAAGACGGTACTCGCGCCGGGCGGCAAGGAACTGCTAATCGCGGTGGATTGCGCCAGCGGGAAAGTGGTCTGGAAAACGGAAAATCCGGGCGGTTGGGAGATGACGCACGCGTCTATCCTGCCGATCGAATTTTCCGGCAGAAAGATGCTGGTCTATGCCGCGACCGGCGGGGTGGCGGGAGTGTCGCCGGAAGACGGGAAAATACTCTGGCAAAGCGCGGCGTGGAAAGGACGGGTGATCGTGCCGACGCCAGTTGATCTTGGAGAAGGAAAACTCTTCTTTTCCGGCGGGTATAATCTCGGCAGCGTCATGCTGCAATTGCGGGAGGAGAAGGGAAATTTTGTCGCGGAGGAAACCGCGCGGCTCGCTCCTGAAGTTTTCGCCGCCGAGCAACAGACGCCGGTTTTTTATAACAATCACATTTACGGCACCAGTTACGGCGTCAGACCCAAGGGGCAACTGCTTTGCCTCGACATGGCGGGAAAAGTGCAATGGCAAAGCGGGGAGACATTCGGCCTGGGGCCGTTTATCATCGCCGACGGCGTCATTTATATCCTGGATGATTTCGGCAACCTGTCGACGGTCGAGGCGACACCGTCAGCGTACCGCAAAATCTCCGGCTGCAGAATTCTTGAAGGTCACGATTCCTGGGGGCCGCTGGTGCTGGTGGAGGGGAGACTGCTGGCGCGCGACCTGACCAGAATGGTCTGTGTCGATCTGCGGGAGAAAAAATGAGCGAACCAAATAAAAACGGCGGAGTGATCGGGGCGGCGCTGCTGGCGGGGGTGCTGGCCGGGATGCTGGCACTGCACTTTTTACAGCAGCGCCGGATCGACCGGGAGATTCCGCCGGGATATCGCTATACTGAAAAAAATGACGATGCTCCGGTAAAAACGGCACCCTATGTTCTGCTGGCGGAAAATACTTATAGCGACGTAAGCCTTGCGCGAGTTTCTATAGTCGACGAGAGGGTGTTGGCGATTTGCGGCGGCAGAGACATCTTTATCGAAGAAAAGCCGGTTGCTCCCGGCAGGCATATATTTTTAACCTTCACCCCTAACGACGTCGCCGGATATCGGGATAATGGCGAAATGAAACTGCTGGCGATTTCGCAGACAGAGCTATATGCCGGGAACGAGGAAAAATTCCGGAAAATCTGGGCGACGGAAAAGGGACAGGCGTTTTTCAAGTCGCTGGCCACAGACGGGCATCTGGTATTTATCGCCGACGCGGGAGAAAAGCTGATTCACATCCTCACTGTCGAAGGAAAATACGTGCGCGCCATTGGCGCGAAAAATGCGGAAAAAAATATTCCCGGCCTGATCCTTCCCAGCCCCTACATGGACTTGGCGCTGGCGAAAGACGGCTTGCTGCGGGTAACCAACTGCGGTCGCCACCGGGTGGAAAGCTATACGGTCGAAGGCGACCTGGAACACTGGTGGGGCAAGCCTTCGGCAAGGGCGGAGGATTTCTGCGGCTGCTGCAACCCCATCGCCATTGCCCTGTTGCCGGACGGCGGTTACGTCACTGCCGAAAAGGGCAAGCCGCGCATCAAACTTTACGACAGCGATGGGAACTTTTCAGGTGTACTGGTTCAGGAAAAGGATTTCTCTCCCGGCGACAAACCGGATGTGGCGGTGGACGCGGACGGGAAAATCTATGTGCTGTTTCCGACGCAAAATCGTATAGCAGTTTATGGAAAAATCACAGACGCAAAATCGGAATAATGACATGGACAATATTTCCAGACGCGAACTGTTCAAATCATTGGCGCGAGGAGCAGCGTTGACCGCGCTGGCGTCCTTGGGCTGGGCAGGCACGCGCGGCAAGTCTCCCGCGACCGAAGGCGAGTGCGTAAACGCTGGCGTCTGCCGGGGCTGCCAGATAGCAGAAACCTGCGCGCATCCAGGAGCCTTGATGCTGCGTGGGTACGGGGAGCCGGGCAATGCCGGAAAATAAAAAAACGCGGCGGGAAGTTCTGCGCGACGGCGGGCGCCTGCTGGCCTTGGCCGGGGCAGGCGCGGCGCTGGGTTATGCCGCCGGTTCCGGGAAAAAGCGCGAATACGTCTGGCAGCTTGATCCTTATAAGTGCATCCAGTGCGGCAAGTGCGCGACGGAATGCGTATTGGAGCCGTCGGCGGTGAAGTGCGTCCATGCCTTCGCGATGTGCGGCTATTGCGAATTATGCACCGGCTATTTCGAGCCAGACGCCGAAAAACTGGACACCGCTGCGGAAAATGCGCTGTGCCCTACGGGAGCGATCAAGAGAAGTTTCGTGGAAGACCCGTATTACGCATACGTCATCGACGAGGCGCTGTGCGTCGGCTGCGGCAAGTGCGTCGCGGGCTGCGCCAAATTCGGCAACGGCAGCCTGTTCCTGCAAGTCAGGCACGACCGTTGCGTCAACTGCAACGAATGCGCGATTGCGAAAAAATGCCCGGCGCAGGCTTTTTCCCGCGTGCCTGCCGATCAGCCGTATTTATTGAAACAGGCGGCTGCGAAAAAATCAGAACCCGGAAAAGCCGAATGAGACTGTTGCCGATTATTTTCGCTGTCCTGCTGACTGCCTGCCGCCTGGGCGCGGGCGAGGAATTCCGCTTCCCTCCGCCGGAATTCGAAAGCGGTTATTCCCTGCCGCAAACAACGCATCCGGCGGTTTCCTCATGCGAGATCGTCGATATCGCCCTGCTGGCGCTGGCGCTGCTCGCCGCCGGATTCCTGGCGCACCGCGCGCGCAGCAGGCGGGGACTGGTGGCGCTGGCGGTGCTGTCGCTGCTGTATTTCGGCTTCTGGCGGCAAGGTTGCGTGTGTCCGGTAGGCAGCATTCAGAACGTGGCGCTGTTTCTGTCGGGAGGAATCGCGTCCTTGCCGATTGTGGTTGTAGTGTTTTTCATTCTGCCGCTGCTGTTTGCCTTGTTTCACGGGCGCACGTTCTGCGCGGCGGTCTGTCCGCTGGGAGCGGTGCAGGAATTGGCGCTGTGGAAACCGGTGAAGGTGCCGGAGTGGCTGGAACATATTCTGGGAACGCTGCCTTATGTTTTTCTGGCAACCGCGATTCTCTTCGCCGCGACCGGGGGGCAGTTTCTCATCTGCCAATACGATCCCTTCGTGAGCCTGTTCCGCCTGAGCGGAAAAGTTTCCGCGCTGGCAGGCTGGGGCGCGGTCTTGTTTGTCTGCCTGTTTATCGGGCGCGCGTACTGCCGTTTCATTTGCCCCTACGGCGTGCTGCTGAAGGCTTGCGCGCGGCTGGCGAGGAAACGGATTACCATCACCCCGGACGAGTGCATCCGGTGCCGCCTGTGCGAAGACGCCTGTCCCTATAACGCGATCCGGATTCCCGTCCCCGGCGGAGTAGAGCGGAAAACCGCCCCGCGGGAAAGGAAAATCCTCGCCGCGCTGATTCTGCTGCTGCCGGTGCTGGCGACGCTGGGTGCGCTGGCGGGAGGGCGGCTGGGAGTTTTTCTCGCGGCGAAACATCCAGCGGTTAAACTGGCGGAAGATATAAATAGACGCAACTTGGGCGAGACTCCGAAAGATAACCTTCCGCTGATCGCTTTGCGGATCAATCGCGGCGACGAGGGACAGGTCTTGCTCCGCGCGGAAAAAATCAGGCGGCAGATGAAAGCTGGCGCGGCGACAGGCGGCGCGATTCTGCTGTTCCTGCTGGGGATGAAATTAATTTTACTGACGGTGCGACCGCCGAGGCGCGACTACGAAGCCGACCCGGCGGCGTGCGTTGCCTGCGGGCGCTGTTATGAATATTGCCCGCGCGAACAGGCGAGATTGAAAATAGTACCGTTTGACAATTAAACTTACAAATCGTCATTCCCTTAAATAAACCGCATTGCGGTTAAAGGCAATACGGTTTAATTAAGGAAATGCCGTTCTGTTTTTAGAATAAAGTTACGCACGTCATTCCTGCGAAGGCAGGAATGACGATACACGTTTTTCCCTTAATTTAACCGTCTTGCGGTTAAAGGTTTCTTATGCGCAAACAGTTCCTATCCGAAATCGCAAAAAGACGCGCGGCACAAACCGCGCTGGCGCTGGCGGCGGTTGCCGTACTGGCGCTGCTGGTCGGCGCTGCGCGACTGAACCGGGATGTAATGCGCAAGAATACGCTGCTGGAAAAAGCCAGGGTTGACTTGCGCGGACAAGATGGCGGCGGGCGGGACGAAATCCGGCGGCTGGACGCGGAATATCGGCAGGCGCAACTGCGTCGAGAAATTTTCGTCAGAAAAGGCGCGCTTGCGTGTGCGCTCCTGGTCTGCCTTTTTTTCCTGTGCAATATTTTTCTCCAGGCCAGGACTCTGCCCGAGGTGCGCAAGCCCGGGGAGAAACCGATCTCCGCTGCTCTGGCGCGACCGGCTTTGGCGGGAGTTTCGGGCTTCGCGCTGGTAATGGCTTTTGCTTTTATCCTGACGCATGGAAAAGTCCCTGCCGAAAAATTCACGCCTCCTCTCCAGCCGGACAAACCCGCTCCCGGAGCAGAAGACTTCCGCCGCAATTGGGCGCGGTTTCGCGGCCGTGAAGGCGCGGGAATCGCCGTCGGGGAGCCGTATCCGACCAGTTGGAATGCCGCTACCGGAACAGGTATTATCTGGAAAAAAGAATTGTCGTTGCCGGGAGCGAGTTCGCCGATTATCTGGAACGAACTGGTTTTTCTTACCGCCGCCGACAAAGACAGCCGCCTGGTTTACTGCTTTTCTGCGAAAGACGGCGCCGCGCAATGGGAGCGGCGAATTCTTGTGCCGGGCGGAACGGCGGAAGCGCCGAATGTGTGGGACGAGGACGTCTACGCCGCCGCCACTCCCGCGACTGACGGCGAAAAGCTGTTTGTTGCTTTCGCCACCGGCGATCTGGCCTGCCTCGATTTTTCCGGCAACGTTCTCTGGGCGAAAAAACTTTCCCCGCGTGAACTACCTGACAACAATTACGGCCATTCCTCCTCGCCGGTCGTGGTCGCGGACAAACTGATAATACAATTCGACCAAGGCTCGCTCGCCTCCGACGGGAAATCGTTTCTGCTGGCGCTGGATAAAAATACAGGGAATATAATCTGGAAAACCCCGCGCGCCGTGCCCAACTCCTGGAGCACGCCGATCAGCGCCATTCACGCCGGGCGGGAAATCATCGTGACCACTGCCGATCCGCTGGTGCAGGCTTACGACGCGGGAGACGGACGCGAATTATGGAGCGCGAATCTGCTGGGCGGGGAACACACCGCCTCGCCGGTCTACGCCGATGGTCGCGTTTACGCCGCCACCGAAAGTATGCGCCTGGCCTGCCTCGACGCGGGCGGCGCGGGCGACATTACGCAAAGCGGCTTGAAATGGGAAGCGTTTGACGGCCTGCCGAATATCGCTTCGCCGCTGTGTTATAACGGCCTGATATTCCTGGCCGACAGCGGGGGCAAGGTCACCTGTTACGACGCGGCCAGCGGCGAAAAGTTATGGGAGCAGGAATGCGGCACGCCTTTTCAATCCTCTCCCGTAGGCGCGGGCGGGAAGGTTTATTGTTTCGACGAAAAGGGCACGGCGCATATTTTCTCCGCCGGTAAAACGCTTGCACCGGTCGGCACGGCGGAAATCAGCGAACCGGTAAAAAGTTCCCCCGCTTTGGTCGCGGGCAGGATTTTTGTCCGCACGAAAAAGCATCTGTTCTGCATTGGAACCGGCAATGACGGATAATCATTTATCTGCGGAAGACAGCAGCAGCCTGGAAAATCTGCTGGCGGAAATCGGCTCGGGTCGCGAGGCGGTGCTGCCACTGCTACAGGCGGTGCAGGAAAAATACGGTTATCTGCCTGAGACGGCGCTGCGCTGGCTGGCGGCAAACAGCGGTTTGCCGGAAACGGCGCTGTGGGAAGTAGCGACTTTCTATCCGCAGTTCCGGCACTGCCCGGCGGGAAAATACGAAATACATGTCTGCCACGGCACCGCCTGCCACGTCAAGGGCGCGCCCCGCATCAGCGACGCGATCAGGCGTTACCTGAAAATTCCAGACGGCGCCGACACCGACCCGGAAAAGATTTTCACCCTGCGGGAAGTCGCGTGCCTCGGTTGCTGCACGCTGGCTCCGGCCATGCAGATCGGCGACCTCACCTTCGGCCATCTCACGCCTGCCTCGATCGGTACGGCACTGGAGGATTTTCTCCGCTACGAAGTTGAACGCACAAATCCGCAAATAGAACCGGAAGTATCGGATACGGACGCCGAAATCCGCATCAGCATGGTGTCCTGTTGCATCGCGCGCGGTTGCGGCGAGGTGCGGGACGCGGCGGAGGAATTTCTGCGCCAGACCGGCGTGCGCGCGAAACTGAAGGAAGTCGGCTGCGTCGGCCTCTGCTACCAGACGCCGATGCTGGAAATCATCTCTGCCGATAAATCGTCGCATTTATATCTGCGGGTGCGTCCGGAGGATGTCGGCGAATTGCTGCTGCGGCATTTCACTCCGCCAGGTCTGCTCAGACACGCAACGGCGACGCTCGCGGTCAAACTCGATCATCTGCTGGGAAAAGCTCCGGCGGAGGAAAAATCCGACCGGGAGAACGCGCCCGGACAACTGCTGATTGCGCTGGAAGATTGCGGTCGATTCGCCCCCTGCGACTTGCGGGAATATCAATCCGGCGGCGGTTTTGAAGCTTTGCGAAAAGCGCTGGATATGACTCACGCCGAAATCATCGGCGAGATCGGAACCAGCGGCCTGCGCGGGCGCGGCGGCGGCGGTTACCCGACCGCGAAAAAATGGCGGCAGGTGCGAGAGAATTCCGGCGCGGAAAAATACCTGATCATGAACGGCGACGAAGGCGACCCCGGCGCGTTCATGGACAGGATGCTGATGGAAAGCTATCCGTTCCGCCTGATCGAAGGCATGTCGATCGCGGCGCTGGCGGTGGGCGCGCGCCGGGGAATACTTTACATCCGCGCCGAATATCCGCTGGCGGTGCGCCGGATGCGCGAGGCGTTGCGCGTGGCGGAAAACGCTCGCCTGCTGGGAGACGATATTCTCGGCTCGCAATTTTCCTTCTCGCTGGAAATCCGCCAGGGCATGGGCTCGTTTGTCTGCGGGGAGGAGACGGCGCTGATTTCCTCGCTGGAGGGAAGACGGGGCTTTCCCCGTCCGCGACCGCCCTATCCCGCCGAAAGCGGCTTCCGCAACCGACCGACGCTGGTCAACAATGTCGAGACTTTCGCGGTCATTCCGTGGATCATCCGGCACGGCGGCGAAAAATTCGCGGCTGTCGGCACCGGCTCCAGTTCCGGCACCAAAGTCTTCGCGCTGGCCGGACGGGTCAGGAATGGCGGGCTGATCGAGGTACCGATGGGAATCAGCGTGCGCGAAATCATCGAGCGTTTCGGCGGCGGCATGGAGGAAGGGCACGCGCTCAAGGCGGTGCAGATCGGCGGGCCTTCGGGTGGCTGCCTGCCCGCGAATCTCTGCGACACGCCGGTCGATTACGAGGCGCTGGCCGGAACCGGCGCAATCATGGGCTCGGGCGGACTGGTGGTACTGGACGAACGCGACTGCCTCGTCGATCTGGCGCGCTACTTCATGGCCTTTATCTGCCAGCAGTCCTGCGGTCGCTGCGTGCCCTGCCGGATCGGCACCGGGCAAATGCTGGAAATTCTGGAAAAACTCTGCGCGGGAACGGCGAGGGAAAAGGAGTTGCAGGAACTGGAAAAACTTGCCGGATACGTGAAAGACGCTTCGCTCTGCGGCCTGGGACAGACCGCGCCGAATACGGTTCTGACCACCCTGCGTTATTTCCGCGAGGAATACGAGGCGCACCTGCGGGGAAACTGTCCTGCCGGCAGATGCGGGCAACTGGCGCGCTATTTCATCACCGACAACTGCATCGGCTGCACCCGCTGCGCGCAGATTTGCCCGGTCGAGGCGATTGCCTTTACGCCCTATGAACGCCACGTCATCGATCAGGAGAAATGCGTCAGATGCGGCCTCTGCGCCTACGCCTGTCAAGCCATTACCCTGGAGCAGATATGCCGGGACTGATTATCGACGGAAAACCGGTTGACGTGCCGACAGGCGCGACCGTGCTGGAGGCGGCGCGGAAACTGGGAATCGACATCCCCACGCTCTGCTTCGCGCCAGGCTTTGAAGCGGGGGCGGGATGCATGGTCTGCGCGGTCAGGATCGACGGGAAACTCCGCCCCTCCTGCGCGACTGTCGCGCGCGAAGGCATGGTAGTGGAAAGCGAAACCGCCGACATCATGTCTGCCCGCAGACAGGCGGCGGAACTGATTTTGCGCCACCACGCAGGCGATTGCGAAGCGCCCTGCCAGACCGTGTTCCCGACCGGGCTGCATATTCCGGCAATGCTGCGCCTGGTTGCGGCAGGAAAATTCGACTCAGCCCTGGAACTTGTCCTGCGGGAGACGCCGCTGTTGTCACTGGTCGCGGAGGTGGAGGATGCTCCTTACGAACGCGCCTGCCGACGCGCACAGCACGATGGGGCGGTGAATATCGGCGGCATTGTCAAACATCTGTCGGCACGGGAAAATCAACAGGGAACCCCATCCGCGCCTGCTTGCAGGGAGAAGATTAACCGAAAGGCGCTGTTAAACAGTCCCGGCGCAACCGGGCTGGCGGCGGCTTATTTTCTGCTGCGCGAGGGAGTATCTTGCGCCGTCTGCGGGAAAATTCAGGAACTGCCTTTCCCCGGCGACATGGCGCGAGAAATCAGGCGACTGGAACAGATGGGACTGGAAACAACCGTCGGCTCCGCGCCCGAGCCGGACGTGATTATCTCTCCGCCGGAATCTAATCCCGCGCAACCGGACAACGTGTTTATCTGTCGGGAAGAACCGAATCTTTTTGCCTGCCTGCGAGCCGGACGGAAACTCGCGGGCGAGGTCTTGCGCTATTTAAAGATTGATGCAGGAACCTTTTCCCGTCGGCGGTCGGTGCATCTGGGCAGCATTTCTCCGGAGGAGATGGCTGTCTTTCTCAAAAACGCCAGTGCGGAAGCACGAACGGAGTTTTCCGGAAAAACAGCGGCGGCGGAAATTTCCCGCGAGGCGAAGCGGTGTCTGCATTGCGACTGCCGGGCGGCGGCAGACTGCCGCCTGCGGGAAGTGGCGGAAAAACTGGGCGCGTCATTCTCCCGGCACGGCGACAGGCCGTTTGCGTTTGCGGTGCGCGACCATAATCCGCGAATTATTTACGAGCCGGGCAAATGTATCGCCTGCGGGCTGTGCGAAAAATTAAGCGAAAAAAATGGGGTGACTGCCGGTCTGTGCCTGGTCGGTCGCGGCTTGGGAATCAAGGCCGGGATGCCGCTGGATGACTGGAGCAGGCTGGCGCAATTGGCACAAGCGGAGGAATACGCGCGCGTCTGCCCCGCCGGCGCGCTGGCCTTGCGCGATTGAACATTACTTGCGCGACAGGATTTGAGCCACTTTGCGGGAGAGTTCGAAAATATCGTAGGGCTTGCGGATAAAGCCGTCAGCACCGGCGGCCAGCGCCTTCTCCACCATTCCCCCGCGGCTGTAGCCGGAAGTCAGCAGAACCTTTATTCCCGGCTTGATCTGCTTCATCTCGCGGAAAAGCTCCTCCCCGCTCATCACCGGCATCATCATGTCGAGCACGACGATGTCGAAGCCGTCCGTCTTTTTTGCGAAGATTTTCAGCGCCTCCCTGCCGGTCTGGCAGCAGGTGACCTGGTAACCCGCGCACTGCAGCGACTCTTCCGCCATTTCCAGGATACTCTGCTCGTCATCCACGACCAGAATATTACCGCTGCCTTCAATCACCTTTTCCGCTTTTTTCGGCAGGAAGCGCGTGCTGTCATTTTTCACCAGGGGCAGGCTGACGGTGAACTTGGTTCCCACTCCCGGCGCGCTTTCCACCCCGATGTTGCCCTTGTGGCGCTTCACCGTGGTGTAAGCGATAGACAAACCCAGCCCCGTCCCTTTTTCCGGCCCCTTGGTAGTGAAGAACGGCTTGAAAATCTCGCCGATGATGTGGTCGGGAATCCCCTTGCCGGTATCGGATATCTCGATGCAGACATGCTTGCACGTCTCGCCATCGATTTCGTGGGGAAGATTTTCAACCATGGTCCGGAACGAAAGCGTTCCTCCTTCCGGCATGGCGTCGCAGGCGTTGATGGCGATATTGAAAAAGATATTTTCCAACTGGCTGCGGTCTCCCGCCACCTGGCACCTTTCCGCGCCGAACCGCGGGCGGATTTCAATGCGCTTGTCGATGCCGTGCTCCAGCAAGGCGATGACGTTGCCCAGACAGCGGTGAATATCGACTGTCTCGTGCCGTTCGAGGTTGCTGCGGGAGAAGTTGAGCAACTGCTTGGCGAGGTCGGCTGCCTGGCGGGAAGCGGAGATGATCTTGTCCAGCGAATGCAGCAGGCTTTCATCGCCCTCGGTTTTCTTTTTCAGCAGGCTGGCGTGGCCGAGAATCACGCCCAATCGATTATTGAAGTCATGCGCCACGCCGGCGGCGATCTGCCCCAGCGCTTCCATTTTCCGCACCTGGATGGAATTCGTGTCCGGGAGTTCACGCGACTCTTTTTCGAGCAGGCGCGCCACCCCCAGGAAAGAGGAGTTGCCTTCTCCGGGAATATTGGACAGACTGATCTCCACCGGGAGGGCGGATTTATCCTTGCCTTTGGCGACGCGCTTGATCCTGACGCTGCCGTTTTTCTTGAGGCAGCGGAAAAACGCCTTGAGCTTGCGGGGGGAGAGGTCGAGTTGCAGATCGGCCAGATTGAGCGTCACCAGTTCGTCCAGCCCGTAACCGGTAAATTCTTCCAGCCGCCGGTTGGTGTCGACGATGTTACCGTTCTGATCGCAGACAAAAAAGGCGTCGGTCGCGTTCTGGGCGAAAGCGGAAACTTTCAGAAACCTGCTTTCAGAGGCGGCCTGTTGGGAAGAATGTGGATTTACCATGTGCCAGAACCTTTGCAACAAGATAAATAACCAGTCCGCGAAGCGTGGATCACGCTTGGTCATATTAATCTGGATATCTGGAATTATTACTGCCACATAAGCATACACTATATCGACAGGGTAAGCAAGTAATATAAATTAAAAGTAGATAAATTGATACAAATAAAGTCGCAAGGATTTGCGGGCATGTAACCCAAGGGGTGTATTCTCTTTTACCACAAACACTTATGTTTTATTAATATTAGAGCGTGGCGCTGACATTAACGCCTGCGCCACGCGAGAAAAAATTAAACTCTCGACTCGTCATTCCTGCGGAGGCAGGAATCCAGGCGGCTTTGCGTGCGATTTCCCACGGTACTCTTGCCTCCGCAGGAACGACAAACAATAGATATCTGTTAGCTGAACATAACTTCTCTCAGTTTCATGGCGCTTTCATGGCGACGAACGCGCCCCGTGCCTCGCCGTCCAGGGGGATGCCACGCTTTTTACACCAAGCCACCAATTCGGGAACGTCTACCTCGACCTTCACCATGCGCAGTCCCTGTTCCGCGAACATGGCTTCGTGTTTTATCCAGTTCTGCACCCACTCGAAGTAGGTGTCTTCCAGTTCGTCGCGGTCAACGCTGGCCTCCAACAGGTCGTCCCATTGTTTCGCCTTATACCACGCGACCCGGAGTATCTGTTCTTTCATCATGGGTTCAACCTTTTCATGGTTATTTCAGCCATTGCGAAAGCCCACGGGAGACGCATTCCTTTTCCACACCCTGTGCGAACAACGCCTAATTTGCGGCCAAAATTGTTATTCCTCTTCAACTTCGTAGTTGTTTTTCAATAGTATATCGTCTCGTGATGCCGTGAAAGAATCTGTGATGCGTTTAATGGTTGCGAATTCTTCACGATCTAAGAAGTCATAATTATTGCACCTTTTTCTTACAACTTCTCTGGCTATTTGCAATCTCATAAGTCGAGGTTCAATTTGTGAAGCATTACGGCGAACATAGTTGTGTATGTCAGCAAGAGAAGAGGCAACCTTAATTCCGTTATCAGTACCGGTTATAATGATCCCATTGTCTCTAAGAATGGCAGTAATATTATGCCCAATATACCTCTTCACCTTTGTGTTTTCGTTGGGGGTAATGCAAAAACCTTCTTTCCTGAGTTTCTCTGCCAAAACTGAGGTATCCATATATTCTTGGTTGCCTGAATACTGCTCTCTTGAAAGAAGAATTCTTAATGCGGCTGCTGGCATTAAGAATTCTTCTTTTGTTCCACCATCATACTGATTTACAAAAGAAAAAGCAGTTTCCGTTAAGATATAATTCAAGTATTCATCAATTTCCACAGTGTTTTCAGGAGAGCTTCGATCACTTTTTGTAAACCTTAGCGGCCAAACTGAAAGATAAGATTTATGTGGAGCAAGGAGTTCTTGATACCTACTTGAATACTCACTCTTTCGCTTTTCGTCATAAATATACGCAAGCATTCCGGCTACCAGGTCTGCCATTTGTACGAATATTTCATTCTTTGAATCTATAAAATTATGTTCAAAGCTGTTAAAGAGATTAGAACAGAGGTTGTGCTTTTTAAGGTAATCATTAAAGCTATCTCTGAATTCGCGCCTGCCATAGTTGTCCTTTACAACAAAAATATGGTTATATTCAGTGCTAAGTTGGCTATATAATATTCTGCTTATCCTTTTATACGCAGAACCTTTCCATCTCATGCCAGAATTGGGGTCTAAATTACTTTTATTTGTAATGAGAGCATAATACTTGAATTCAATCTCGGTTAGCTTTTCTAAAACGCGGGCTCGCCTGACATTGTCTGTGCCAATATTAACGCTTTTCATAACTCCATTAACATTGAATTCATTATTCTTAATCGATTCTAATTTTCTTCTTGAATCATCGATTTTATTTTCTGGTATCACAACGGCAACACAAATATAGAGATGACTGTTGTCTTTGGGTGATAAAGTCGTAGTGCCAAATTCATCTATAAATGCGTATACGCGTTCTGATATATCCATTTTTTCCTCAGAAAACCGGAGAAAAAGAGAGACGCCATGCTAATCTTCTCTTACCCCAACGACTGCCCCGTCAACCGAACAACCACCCCCCCTCACCCGATCCGCGCATGCACCGTCTGCACCAGGCCGATGATGCGGTCGCCGTCGTCGAGGTGGATGGCGCGGTTTTCGTGGGTCGGGTTGTCGGGCACGCCCACGAAGCCGCCGCGCGCCGTGCGCTGCAACCGCTTCAGGGTCACGCCGCCTTCGCGCAGGCTGATAGCCACCGCCTTGCCCACGAGGCGTTCAGGCTCGTTTTCCGCGCGGTCGATAGTGACGATCGCCCCGGCGGGAATGGTCGGCTCCATGCTGTTGCCGCTGGAGTGGACGCGCACGTAATCGGTCTCGCGCGGATGGGGACACCAGGCGCGGTGGATAATGGCCGGGCCCTCGATCTCGGTGTCGCGCACCTCGCGCGGAACACCGGCGGCAACTTCGTCAGAGTAGAGCGGCAGGATGTAAAACTCGGCGAGCTGCCGGTCGTCGACCTCGGCGGAAGTGAGGCTGATAGCCTTGATCGCCATGTCGCGCACATTTTCGGTGGCGTTGGGGCCGCCGCGCATTTCGCCTTCCCCGAACAACAGCCAGTAGGGATTGGCGCCCATGCGCACCATGTTGGCGACAACGTGATGCGGCACACGGGTGCCGTTTTCGTAGCCGCTCAAACGCTGCTGGTCGATGTCCAAAGCCGCGGCGAAAGCCTGCTGGGTGCTGCAACCGGCGCAGCTTTTGCGGAAAATCTTCACCCGTTCCGCAATCGTGGGAGCATCTTCAGCCATTTTTTTCTCCTTACAAGTATATGAAAATAAAAGCAATACAATTAAACATGAAAAAATGCGGAAAAACTCATTGACATTTAAGCAGGTAAGCCCCTAATTAGCGTTATCGGGTTTAACAAAAACAATTGATAACGTGTTTGAGAAATCAAAAGACTGGATTCTGATTTAACTCTTGCTGCTTCACACTTTAGCTGTAATACTGAATCATGAAAGCGGTAAAATCAAACACAGTTCCAAGCTCCTTGGCCTCCATCGCCAGTCTTTCAGGGAGACAGGCAGTTGCTGAAAAATCTTCCGTACCGGCTTAACTCTAAAACGTGATTTAGTGTACTGCAAAAACTAAAATCACTCGCGCCGCCTGTACCTGAATTCATGAAAGCATATAAAACAATATTAAGATAATCATAAAATAATATTCAGGAGGATTAGTCATGTCAAGAGAAAATAACACGAAAATACGGAAGATGCAAAAATTTGCGCCACGTCGCGGCTGGCCGGTAGTGGCAACCGGAACGGCGGAGCGGCCAAATTTTCCCGCCTATGCCAGGTGGCGTAAGTTGCTGAGTTTGCCGGAGGAGTCAGAGGATTTTTCCGACCGAGACGCTTTTGACGTAGCCGGCCATGTTATCGCCAACGCGCCGCGCGAGGAATTGCCGCCGCTGGTGGTCAAGGCTTTGCAGCTTGGCACAGACAGCGTGAACGAACGCGAAGTCGCGGACTTCATAGACTTGCAGGAATACTCCCGTGAGTTGGCGGGATGAATTCAGGCTGACGGGTTGTCTGAATCTGACGCGAATCATTAACCCATTAACCTATCAACCCGTTACCCCCGTCAACCCAACAAAGGAAAAACCAAATGAACCTGACCATAACCAGAAACGGAAACGGGAAAAAGGCGCGCCCCGACGCCGACCGCCTGGAAAGCCTGTCTCCCGGCGCGGAGCCGGTTGAGGCGTCTGTCACGGTGCGCGACGGCGCGGAGGTGGCGCTGGAATGCCTGCGCCGGGGCATGTCCGAGGAGCGGATTCTTTCTGTCCTGCGCCGGGAGCACGGGATGCGCCCCACGCAGGCGGCCAACTGGCTGGAGCGCGCCTACGAAACATTACGCGGCCTGCACGAACGGCGCGCTCCCATCGCCAAACTCGCGCGCGCGGTGGAGCAGCGCGAGCACATTGTCGAGAAAGCCCTGGCTAACAACGACTATCGCATCGCCTTGTCGGCGATCGAAAGCCGCGACAAAATTCTGGGGCTGGGCGACAGCGACCTGACCGCCGAGGATCAGGCCGCGCGCAGCCTGCTGCAACTGGCTGAACTCGCGCGCAACTCGGCGAATATGACGGATGAGGGACTGAGTCCCTGAAAAGGAGAACAAATGTCTGCATACGAAAACAATCCCGAACTCCCGGCGCCGCCCACGCGCACGCCGGTAACGGTGGAGCCTACCCGTATCGACCGCGACACGCGCACTCTGGAGGTGACTCTCACCACCGCTTCGCGCGACCGCCAGGGCGATGTGGTCGAGCCGACGGGTCTGGACTTTTCCAACTATCTGAAAAACCCGGTAGTGCTCTGGGCGCACGACCTGTCTCTGCCGCCGGTGGGAAAAGTGCTGAATGTCACGGTCGGCCCGCGCGAAGTCAGCGCCAGGGTGTTGTTCGCGTCGACCGAATTCGCGCGCGAGGTGTTTGACCTCTACGCTGACGGATTCCTGAATGCCTGGTCGGTCGGGTTTATTCCGAAAAAATGGAACCGGCTGCCGTCGGGCGGAAACGCTCCCGGCGGATGCCACGTGCTTGAAGCCGAGGTGGTCGAAGTCTCTGCCGTGCCGGTGCCAGCCAATCCCGAGGCGCTGACGCGGATGCTTTCCCACATCAAGAGCATCCGTCTCCGCGACAGTCTCGAACAGAGAGCCCCGAAACCGATCACACTGGCGCAACTGGGAGTGCTCGGCCGCAAGATGGTGGAAGCGCTGACCCCCCGCCTCACCCGCCGCTGCCTCGACCTGGCCCGCGGGGTGGCTGCGCCACACGCATACTCGCAAGCGTTGGCGAACGCATAATTCTGTCGCGCTCCCTTCGTTCGCGGTTTAAAGGGAATCGTACGAAACGTCATTCCCGCGAAGGCGGGAATCCAGGCGGGGAAACCTTCGCAATACATTAACCGCGGGCGAAGACCGCGAGGAAATAACATGCGCACGATAACGCCTGCGAAAAAAGTCAGCGGCGACCCGCCGCCGGGAATCCAGGAGGGGAAACCTTCGCGTCTACGCAAAACGACGCAAGCGAAAAAACAAGTCCCCTCTCCCCCTATAGGGGGAGAGGGTTAGGGTGAGGGGGAACATTGCTATCGCGGCGCCGACAACCCCCGCACGAGGCGGTGAATACCGAAGATAATCGCGCCACTGGCAACGACGTAGGATTGTCCCGGCTTGGCCGTTGAGTAGGTAAAGGCGGTAATGGCGACACCGGCAATCAGGCCAATGATGCCGTACAGCATATCGTTATTGGCGTCTGTCTTGCGCTGTTTCATCTCTTCGGTGACGGGAAGGTTTTTCAGGATAAGCCCGGCGGTTTCGTGGTCGAGACCTTCCTGCATGAGGCGGCTGCCGATTTCGATATCGTTGTGCCCGGCATTCTTCATCTCGACGGCAAGACGGAACTTGTCTTCCGGTATCAACTCCTGCGGAGCTACCGCAACGGCTTCTTCTGTCATGTGTCATCCTTTGTGAAAATTCGCCCAGACGAAACTGTATACATTATATAAAGCGCGCCGTCAGGCGCAAAATAAAAAATGGTGAGAATCGGCTGCATGGACAAACTGGTCATTGGGGAACATAGCGGTGAGGAATCTTCCCGATAACCCGTCAACCCGTCCACCCGTCAACCCAACACAGAAAGGAACAAAATGAACGAGAACGTGAATCTTTCCGACCAGCAGTTCGGAACTTTGCTTGACGAGATGGCCAGGCGCTTCCAGCCGGTCATCGAGGAAAAGGCGCACCAGGCCATGCGCGACGCCGGGCTGACCAAGGTCGACCGCAAGCACGCCATGTTCCCCGGCGCCGACGACGCGAACCTGCCCGCCAAGGAACGGAGCTACCGTTTTTTCCGCGCGGTGCTCGGGGGCGACCTGCTGGGACTGAAGGCGCTGTCGGAAGGCAGCACCACCGCCGGGGGCTACCTGGTGCCTGACGGTTTCCGCGAGGAAATCATCGCGCGCCTGCCCGACCTGTCCGAACTCGCGCCCTACGTGCGGGTAGTGCCGGTGCGCGCCGACACCGGCAATGTTCCCAGTCTCGCTACTGACATCGCCATCACCTGGCGCGGCGGCGCGACTGCGGAAAATACGGCGTTTGGCGAAAGCGATCCCGTGCTGGGACAGTTGACCTGGAGCCTGAAACGCGCCGACGCCATCACCAAGATGAGCCGCGAACTGGTGGCCGATTCCGCGCCCAGCATCGTCGAATTCGTCACGCGGCTGTTCCGCGAAGCCATCGCCACCGAACGCGACAAGATGATCGCGGTAGGCGACGGCACCACTCAGCCGCAGGGCATCTACTCCGCGTCCGGCATCGAATCGGTCTCGGTCGGCGGCGCGCTGACTTTCGCCAAACTGGTGGAACTGGAACAGACCCTGCCGCGCAAGTACCGCACGCGCGGACGCTGGATCATGAACGGCACCAACCTGCGCCGCATCTACTCGCTGGAAGACGACAACGGCCGCCCGCTCTTCGTGCGCGACATGGTGGCGGGCGTTCCCGAAAGCCGCATCCTGGGCTACCCGGTCGGCCAGCAGGACAATCTGCCTGATCACACCATTTTCTTCGGCGACCTCGGGTATTACCTCTGGTTCGACCGCGAGGAGATGGGAGTGGAATCGACCACCTTCGGCGGCGACGCTTTCGAGAAACACCAGACTTGGGTAAAAGTGTGGGAGCGCGCCGACGGCAAGGTCGGCCTGAGCGAAGCTTTCGTCAAGGGAGCAGGCATCACGGCATAATCCTGCGGAAACCATTTCTGCCCTCGCAAAACTGAAAGCCTCCCCCTCTCCCCTTGGGCGAGGGCAGGGATGAGGGGATACTATAGCAACATACAGGCGATCTTGATTTGCAACTGAAGAAAATAGCCAAGCGTTATCAAGTTTTTCGCGGCGGGGAGGCGCATCATCCGGTTTGACCACGGCCAGTCCGCGAGCCGGTCGGGACGGGCGCGCTGACAAATAACTGCGGCTCTCCCGCGCTTCTCCGCCGCTTTTATGCGAGTGATACAAGAAGCACGTCATTCCCGCGAAGGCGGGAATCCAGGCGGTGTTGCTGACGATTTAGAGAAAGACCCGTGTTTTGATAAATCTGCAGCAACTCATAAACAAAAGTTAATGTACTCCCAGCGAGTATAAACCCAGTAACCCAATAAGCCATCAACCCAAGAAAGGAATGACATGCCAGCACCTGATTTTGATGACGTCCTGGTCGAGCCTCTGCTGGAACGCGGAGCGATGGACGGCAAGGTCGACGTCGTCATTCCCTGCTACCGGGCGGAAAGGCATCTGCCCTTGCTGCTGAAAAGCATGAATGCAATTTTCACCGCCACGCCGGAATTGTGCAATGTGATAGTAGTCATTGACGGCGACGACTACGAACCGGAGGAAACGATTCTCGCACACGTGCCGGAAAATGTGAGTGCACGTGCGGCTAAATTGTCGAAAAACACCGGCTATGCCCACGCCAGCAATGTCGGCACGGAACTGGGGCGCGCGCCGTACATATTATTATTGAATGCCGACGTGCAGGCGCGGGATGATTTTGTCACGCCCCTGGTCGAAGCGCTGGAAAGCAATCCCGAAGCGGCGGCGGCGGGCGGGCTTATTCTTGATCCGCGCGGCAGGATTCACAGTTGCGGCTCGGAATACAATCCCGCTTCGCTGTGCTACGACCATGTGCATCGCGACTGTCCCGCCGATCTGGACGATCCGTACGTGCGTGAGCCAGGCGAGCGGGATATGCTGACGGCGGCGGTTTTCCTGGTGCGCAGACGCGACTTCGAGGACGCAGGCGGCTTTGACGAAGCTTATGTACAGGCGTATTTCGAAGACACCGATCTGTGCATGAAACTGCGCCATGCTGGCAAGAAAATACTTTATGTCCCTGCCAGCATATCCATGCACGAGTGCGGCCATAGCGGCGTCTCTTCACACAAGTTTTACGCGCACAATCGCGACCTCTTCCACCGCCGCTGGGTCGAGACCGGACTGGTCTACAAATTCGCGGAGGAACGTCGAACAAGCGAAGCATAAGCTGATACCGCATATCTCAGCAACTTACAAACGGAGATACCAAAAGTGAATGCCACGATTGCAAGAAACCTGATGGAACGCCTGAAATGCGACCCGGCGTTTTTCTGCAAAAACGTACTGGGCGTGGAACCGTGGGAAAAGCAGTTGGAAGTCCTGCGCAAGCTCCGCGACGGCGACCGGGTAGCGGTGCGCTCCGGCCACGGCACTGGCAAAAGTTTCATCGCCGCCGCCGCCGCGCTATGGTTTCTTTATTCGCATCATCCCGCGAAAGTCATTACCACCGCGCCGACGTGGAATCAGGTCAGGCATATCTTGTGGAACGAGATCAAACGCCTGCACGCATTCGCGGTCGTGCAACTGGGAGGAACCTCTTTGGAGGAACGGATTAAAATCAGTCCCGATTCCTTCGCCATCGGCTTTTCCACCGACGAAGCCGAACGCTTTCAGGGTTTTCACGCGGAACATGTGTTGGTGATTCTCGACGAAGCACCGGGCGTGCGTGAGGAAATCTGGCACGCGGCGGAAACTTTGCTGACCGGACGGGTGGGGAAAATTCTCGCCATCGGCAATCCCACCCGACCCGCCGGATTGTTTTACGAAGCATTTCGCGACGGTTCGGGCTGGGACAGAGTGCATATCTCCTGTCTCGATTCGCCCAACGTCGGCGGCGATGTCAAGTTTCCTCGGCTGGTCACCGAACGTTGGCTGGACTCGCGCAGGCGGGAATGGGGCGAGGATTCGCCGTTGTGGCAGGCGCGGGTGCTGGGCGAATTTCCCGAGGACGACATCAATCTGCTGGTGCCGCGCAAGTGGCTGGAATTGAAAAAGGCAAAACCAGAACAGCGCGGACAATTGCGCCTGGGCGTGGACGTGGCGCGGCAGGGGAACGACTCGACAGTGTTTCTTGTACACGCTGAAACAGAGATTTTGCATCTCGAAGCCCGGCACGGCTGGAGCACGATGGAGACGGCGGGGCGGGTGATTGCGCTGATGAAGCAATTCAATCTCGACGCCAACGAAGTGTTTGTAGACGATACCGGACTCGGCGCGGGAGTGACAGACCGTTTGCGCGAACAGGGGTATTACGTGCGCGCGGTGCTGGCCGCCAGTCGCGCGGAAGACGCCGAACATTTTTCCAATCTGCGCGCGGAATGCTACTGGCGGCTCAGGCAAAGCCTGTCGCCCGACGGCAGCCTGTCAATTCCGGAAAACGAAACCGAATTGCGGCGGGAACTGGGCGCGTTGACTTTTTCCTATTCCTCCAGCGGCGCGATAAAAATCGTGGACAAGGTGGAACTGCGCGGGCGGCTTTCCGGTTCGCCCGACCACGCCGACGCGCTGGCGTTGACTTTCGCAGGTATCAACAACGCCGCGCCGGAAGTGATGATTATCTAGTCCCCTTATGCAGGAGCTCAAAATGAAATTGACGCAACGCATGAAAACCGCCTGGGAAATGTTGCGCGGGCGGGAAACGAAATCGATAAAACCGGTGTTCCGCTCGTTCGCACCCGGAACAGGCGAGGCTTTATGGCGGGATGACCCGCAGCAACAGGTGCGGATGTGCCGCCATTGGGTGTACGTGGCGGTCCGGAGCATTGCGGCGAAAGTCGCAGGCACGCCGATCATGTTTCTTGATGAGAAGACTGGCGAGAAATTGCCGCACGCGCATCCCCTGCCGAAACTTTTTCGCGAGGTCAACCCTTTCGAAACCGCCGTCGGCTTGTGGATGAAGACGGTGATGTTTCTGGAACTGACCGGCAACGCCTTCTGGTACGTAGCGCGAAACGGCCTCGGGGCGGTAGCGGAAATCTGGATCCTGCCCAGCCAGAACATGCGCGTGTTGCCCAGCCGTACACGGTTTATCGACGGCTATATTTTCCGCAACGCTGGAGTGGAGGAGCGGTTCGAGGTCGATGAAATCATTCATCTCAAATACCCGTCACCGGAGTCGCAATTTTACGGGGTAGGGCCACTGCAGGCCGCAGCCGAATCAGTCGACGCGCACGCCGCGATGAAAACAGCTGAGCGGCGCAGTTTTGAAACCGGCGCTTTTCCCGGTCTGGCAATCCAGACCGACGAGAAGCTTTCGCCCGATGTGCGGCGCAGGCTGGAGGAAACTTTTGCCGCCGGTTTCAGCGGCGCGGAACGCGCAGGCAAGACCCTGATTCTCGAACAGGGCTTGAAGGTGCGTCCCTTCACGTTCAGTCCGCGCGAGATGGATTTTCTGGAAAGTTCCAAAATGACGCGCGACGAGATCCTGTCGGTGTTCGGGGTGCCTGCGGCAGTGGCGGGAATCGCCGAGGACGTCAACCGCGCGTCCGCCGAGGCAATGCTCTACACCTTTGCAGAAAACACGATCCTGCCGAAACTGCGGATGATCGAGGCTCAGCTTACGCAGGACTTGTGCAGCACGTTTTCCCCGGAAATCGCGGCGCGGTTCGACAATCCCGTGCCGGCAGTGCGCGCCGAAGATCGGGCGGATATGGTCGCGCGCGTCGCCAACGGCATCACCACCCCTGACGAGGAACGGGCGCGTCTGGGACTGCTCGCGAGAGGATAGGCATGCGCGTGCATTACGCGACCGAATACGAGGGGATGGGAAATTCCTATGGCTATTCGGTGCATAACGCCCGCGTGAAACAGGCGCTGGCGGCACAGGGAGCAGAGTTTTCGGAAGACGCGCGTATCGCTTTTCACGTCGCGAGCGCGTCCGTATTCAAGCCTGCCGCGGACAAGATAAATGTACTTTATACCGCGTGGGAAAGCGATTCGCTGACAGATGAAGCGGCGGAATCGTATGCACGGGCGGATCTTATCTTGGTGACTGCGCCGTTCCTGGTGAATGTTTTTAAGCAGGCGCTGCCGGATAAGGAAGTCCTTTGCGTGCATTTGGGAGTGGATACGGATCAATACCGTTATGTGCGTCGGCACTATGACCAGAGAAAACCGTTCCGTTATCTCTGGGTTGGTGCGCCTAATGCGCGCAAGGGATTTGAAGTCATTTTGCAGGCGTGGAAGCTATTTGAAAACAATCCTGCTGCAGAATTATATCTGAAGACGACTGTTACAGGCAAATACGCGATACATGGTAACGTAATATTTGATTCACGCCGGTTGCCGGAACAGGTTTTGGCGTCGCTGTACCAAAGTTGTCACGCATTCGTGTTTCCATCTTTTGGTGAAGGTTTCGGGCTGACGTTGTTCGAAGCGCTGGCGTGCGGGTGCCCGGCGATCTGGACCGACTGCACGGCGATGAAGGATTATCTGGGCGCGAATTACGGCTATCCCCTGCAAGGAAAACCGGTGCCCAGCGCGGTGGGAAACCTGTGCCAGTGCGACGCGGGAGAGCTGGCGGCAAAAATGGCGCAGGTGCGGGAAGATTACGCGAATAACCGGGCTTTGCGCAAAGCCGCGCGCGCGGCAAAACTGGTGCGGCAGGAATTCACCTGGGATAACACGGCGCGGAAGATTATCGGGGTGCTGGGAGAGGAGATGAGGACTGTTGCATTGGAAGACAACAAATGGTGAAAATTCTCCAAGACCCACGAACTTCATTCCCGCGAAGGCGGGAATCCAGGAGGCATGGACTGGTACGGGCAAAAGGTTTTTTTGTGAAGCTTTGCCGGAGATTTTTGCGAATACGAGTTGTTCTGGTTTGCAAAGATATCCCCGCCTGGATTCCCGCCTGCGCGGGAATGGCAAGTTCCGTAAAACTGACAACCAAAACAAGGAGAAGAAAATGTCTGCCTCGACAGACCTGACGAGTTTGGCGAAATTGAAAACTTATCTGGGAATTGGAGCGAGCGAGCATGACGAGTTGCTGGAGGCGTTGATCGACGCGGCTTCCGATGCGATCGAGCATTACTGCGGGCGCGAATTTGCGTACGGCTCTCGCATCGAAATCCGCGACGGTGTGGGCGCGCGCACGGTGGTGTTGAAATGCCGTCCGGTGGAAAGCGTGACCAGCGTGCATATCGACTCTGCGATGGAGTTCGACGACGGTGCTTTGCTGCCCGAAAGCGAGTATACGTTTTATCCGGAGGAAGGCTTATTAACGCGGATGGCGGGTGTGTTTTCGCCCGGCGTGCGCAATGTGAAAATCGTTTACGTGGCCGGGTATGAAGCGATTCCTCCGGCGGTGGAGCAGGCGGCCAATATTCTCGCGGCGCACTTTTTCCACCGCGGCCACCAGGGAGGCGACGGCATCGAGTCGGAAAATATTGGCAGCTACACCGTCAGTTACGACACCTCCGACTGGCCGCACCAGGCGCGCGCGCTGCTGGCGGAGTTTCGGGAAATGCTGGTGTGAGCGCTATTCAAGTTAAGGATAAGTTCCTCCCCTTCCAGGGGAGGTTAGGAGGGGTGAATGCCATTCCCCTTTCACCCCCTCTAACTCCCCCTGGAAGGGGGGGAGAAATCGCATCGGTGCAGGCGGCAACAGCGGGTATGGTCGTCGGTGCGCATAATCGCGAATACCCTGGAAGGACTTTATTAGAGATAAGAAAGAAGTCGAAAAGCTGAACCACCAATGAATAAAAAAAGCACTAGCCAATGCAACCAGTGAATTCTCAAATCCGCCTGCAGCCACATGCAGCCGCTCCACCACAGGAAATAATACTGAAGCAACACTAGTGCGATCATTGCCGGAATCAGCGGATCCATGAATCCATGCGGCGTGGAGATTTCGATAAATCTTGCCAGAATATATAATGGCGAAACCGCAAACGCGAATGGAATAAAGAGGATGGAACTCCATCCTAAAAAGACCCTTAAGGCAATTGTCAAGACAGAAAAAACAAACAGCATCGCGCACGGCACAGTCCATCTTCGCAGGCGGCAACAGCGTTTGTCGTAGTTCATCGCGCTTATCCCGGGCGGAAAAATTCAACTATATATAAGGAAGGGCAACCATGTCAATCAAATCATTGTTAAGGCAACGGGCAACCATCGAACGCGCGACACTCGCCGTCGACGGGGCGGGAGGAGCAGCACGCACCTGGGCGCAGGTCGCAAGCGACGTTCCCTGTCTGATCGAGGTGAAGCGCTCCGATGCCGAGATCCGCTCAACCGGCAGAGTCAGCCTTGCCTTCGCACGCGGATATTTCGCCGCTGACACCGATCTGCGTCCGCGCGCCGATGCCGACGGCGCTGACCGGGTAACGGTGGAAGGCGTGACTTACGACGTGACCGGCTGCCGCGTCGAGGCGGGGCAGGCGGAGAAACTGTTGGTGGCGGAATTGGCGGTTGCCGGTTGACTGGTGGACGGGTTGACTGGTGGACGGGTAGACGGGATAGAAGAGTTTTTCCCATCAACCCGACAACCCGTCTATCTGTCAACCCGTCTATCTGTCAACCCCTTCCCCCGACAAGAAAGGACAAACATGGATACCAACGCTTTTACCGATCCGGTGGTGCAGCATGGGTTCGCGGGTCTGGCCGCAATCCTGTTGGCATTGTTGGCGTGGCTGGTGCGCCGGCTGCTGGAACTGTTTGCGCAGACTACCGCCGTGATCGAGAAAAACACCGCCGCCATCACCGGGCTGGAAGACCGCACCGGCGAACTGGCGCGCGTGGCGGGCGAGATGCGTGACCGGCTGCTGGTACGCCCCTGCCTCGCGGCTGAATAATCAATTCGGGAGATGACATGGCTACTTTTACCGATACTGCGAATTTTACTTCCATCTCAAACTGCACCGTCGCCGACGGCAGCGTCACGGTCAACGATTTGGCTTCCCGCGCCCATCGCCTGGAGGAAGCCGACGGCACGACGCTTACCGATACCGGGCTCGTTGCAATCAATGGCACTCGCGACGCAAACCTGGCCCGCGTCGCCGGGCCATTCGCAGGAACCTATGCGACCAAGGGCGACGGCGTGCATATTTGTTCAACGTCTAGTTCCGCCGCCTGGAGAAATTACTGGACGGTAGAGTTTCGAATCAAATTTACTTCAGCGGAATTGTCCGGCAGTAACGCACTATTTGGCCGTTACATTACTGGCAATACCATGTTAAGCACCTGGTGTGATTCTGGTAAACTTTGGCTGTACTGTGTTGGCTCAAGCGTAATAAATACCGGCACTGCCAGCGCTGTCATTGCGGCCGATACGTGGCATCATGTACGGTATACATACGGCTCTGCTGGCGCTGGACAGGGTACTGCGACTATTTCCGTTGACGGCGTTCAGGCATTGTCTGTTGCCGGTGTCGGGCAATTGGTAGCACCAACCGGAGACATCGGTATTTTTGCCGTAAATGTCATCACGCCCGCCAGTGTTTTTCGCGGTACGATGGCTGACTTCCGGTTTTACGATTCGCAAAAACCGGCGACTTACACCCCGCCGACTGAATACTATCGTAATTACGGTGACGTGTTAATACATGATGCCAGCGCAACACTACAAGATGCTGGCAGTGGTTTAGCATGGGACAATTCAACCGCGGCCAGAACTGTAACCGGTTCGCCAACAGTGAAATTTCAGTACGCAGATTATGCGACAGATCAGAGTTTCGCGGACGCCGCCGCAGTAGAGGCTGAAGCTTCCTGGAACGGGTCATGGCTTACCCTGGCGGAGTTACAAGCCGTTAGTGGCACAAACTGCCGCTATCGCTATTTAAAGTCACGGATAACTCCAACTACAGCAGGCGATTCTTTTGACGATTATTCGTGTGATACATACGCAACTGACACAACTCCCCCCGACGTGCCGACAACAACAAAGTTCTCGTTGTTTGAAACCGACAACTACGCGATGATCTGGGTGGAGCCGGACGACGCTGATTTCTCCCATTGCGAATTGCGGCGCGACGTCGACGGCACGACCTATTACCTGACGAAAAATGGTTACGGTTTGCCAGAATGGGCGACATCCGGCACATTTCTGACTTTCGCCGATGCCGATTCTTTCAGCGATCTGTCGGTGTCCAATTTCATCGACGAAGACATTTCGGGCGATAGCATTTCCTATTACGTCCGTTCCGTGGACGAAACCGGTAACGCCAGCGCGTGGACGCTTTTCACCGCGGGCGAAGGCCCGGATGCGCCTGACGCGCCGGTGTTGAGCGTCACGGACAACGGCAACGGCAGCGGCGCGATGGCGACGGTTTCCGGCAGCGACACCGGCACAACGAATACGGTTTACACTGCCTTGGTCGGGGCAACTTCCTGGACGGCAAAAGCGGTGATCTCTGGCGACGGCAGCGATGCGTTGTCGCTGACAATAGGGCAATATTGGGCGAAGGTGGAAAGCGCCGGTTCCGGCGGAGTGACGACCGGCAATGTCGTGAATTTCTGGGTGACTGACGGCGGAGTGTCGCTGCGGGAAATCAGGACATATCTGCGCGGACGGCTGGCCGGGGATTCGGCGCTGGCGGCATTGCTGGCGTCGGACAACTCCGTGCGCGCGGCGGGAGCGGTTCTTCCCGACGACGCGCCGTGCGTGATCTACGCGCTCGACGCCGACTGCGGCGAAGTTTACGAAACCACGGGAGCGCTGACCATTAAGGCGGAATTCACGTCCTATTCACTTGACGGAGAAACGCTGGACTTGATCGACGATGCGTTGATAAGGCTGCTGGATAACCATACTTTCTCCACCCCGGTGTGGGAATGCAGACGCTGCGCACGAGTCGGGTATTCCCCGAGGGAAACGCCCCCAGGCGACTTTTCGGCCAAGACCGTGGCGCGAACTGTGTTTTATGAATTTAATATCTTCCGGAAATAGGCGAAAGGGAGCATATGTCCATAACTGTTACTTTAACTTTGGGAGAAAGCAGTCTGACTCTGCCTGCGCCGCTGCCGGGGGCAAGGGCGGAAACCTCGCGTCCGCAGGCGGCGGGGCTGAGCGCGTCGGGGCAGCGTTACGTCTACGACGCCGGGCTGGAAAATTTCACGCGCGTGGAAAATTTTACAGGACTGACTTCGGCGCAGAAAGAGGGACTGGCGACATTCTTTCATGAAACCGCTGTCGGGATGCAGAATTCCTTCACCTACACTGACGCGGCGGCTAACGAGTATGCAGCGTCTTTCGCCGAACCGCAGCTTTCATTTGTCCGGCGCGCGGCGGAAATCTGGGATGTTGGCGTGCCGTTGCGGCTGGCGGAGTTAGGAGCGTAAGGGGGGGGCAGGTTGACTGTTAGACGGGTTGACTGATATAGCAATTCCCCTCATCTACCCAACAACCCGTTTACCCGTCCATCCGACAACCCGACCACCCAAAAGGAGCAACCATGAAAACCTTGACGAGCGCGGCGCAAACGGAATGCGGTGCTTTCGCTTCGCAACCGGCGCTGGTGTTGAAAATAGAATGTGGCGGAAGCTGGGGAACGCTGTGGTATGCCGAGCGCGACCTGAGCGAACCAGTCGCGGCGGAAGGACGCATCGCAGGCGTCGCCGGCTTCGAAACCGTCTTGCCCGAACGCAAAGACCCGGCGCGGAACGATGTGCGCGTGACTTTGCTTGACGCTGACCTGTCGCTAAAGGAGTTGTTCGACGCAGGCGCGTTTGACTCCAAGCCGGTGACGTTGTACCAGCATTTTCTCGGGCTGGAAAGCGGCGACCTGGTTGCGCTGGCCACAGGCGTGGCGGGGAAAATCGAGTGGCGCGAGGACGGGCGCGAGTTGATCCTCGCTATCGGCGAAATCGTGCGCCTGTTTGAAAACCGTCCGGTGACGCGGGTGGCGACGGCGGACGATTTTCCCCAAATCGCCGCGCGTGACGAAGGCCGGGTACTGCCGCTGGTGTATGGCAATCCGCACCGGGTGAAAGCGGTGCTGGTTCAGGGCGGCGCTGAGACGGAACTGGCTCTTTCCACAGGCTCAATGTCGGCGGAGATGATCGTCACCGACGCGTCGCGTTTTCCTTCCGGCACGATCAAGGTACGGGTCGGCCAGGAAATCATCGAAGGCAGTTTCACCGGCAACACCTTCGCCATGACCGAACGCGGCTGCGCCATTGAAAGCGGCACGCTGTCGCACACTTCCGGCAATCACCTCATCATCCGCGCCACCAGTCTGAGCGCGACCGAGGACAACGTGTACGCCGGTTATTTCGTGCGCATGACGGTGGGCGAGCGGTTGCAGTACCGCCGCATCACGCAGTCGGTGGCCGAGACCGGCGCGCTGACCCTGGTTCGGCCTTTTCTCGATGCGCATGGAAAATCCACGACCCCTTCGATCGGCGACGAGTTCACCATCGCGACACTTCCGTCAATCCACTACGCGGGCGAGCCGGTGCGCGAGTTTCTCGATACCTACATATATATTGTGAATGACGCGCCGTCGGTGGCGGTGGATGCGGTGGAGGGATTCGGCGTGGTCGAGCCGCGCGTGGTCATCGGCGACGAGGTGGTGGTGAGCGAGCGCCGGGGAGAGGTAACGCTGCCGCCGCAATATTATGCGGTCGACGCGAACGACTCGACCTCTTTTCCGGAACTCGGCCACGCGGTGACGACGGTGACGGTGCGGCGCTTTCCCACCGACATCCCCGGCACTAAGTTTCTGGAAAACGATTTGTACGTCACCCTGCGCGGTTGCAAAAACGCGGAAGAGGAATTGCTGGACAATCCTGCTTCAATCATTCGCGATCTGCTGCTGAATTCGGCAGGGCTGGCGACTTCCGATCTGGACGAGACCAGCTTTGCCGCCGCCGCTTACGCGCGGGCCGATGTGGTGATGGCGTTTGCGCTTGACCGGTTGAAAAGCGTGAGCGAGGCGGTGCATGACCTGGCGTTTCAGGCGCGGCTGGCTCTTGTCTGGGATGCGGACGGCGTGCGACTGCTACCTTTGAATAATGCGGCAGGCAGCGCGGTCGCGTATTTCGACGACGATGCCCTGGCGCTGGAATCGGTGAACCTGATTGAGGACGAACAGGAGCGCGCGGTTACGCAGATCACGGCGCGATACGTGCACCACGGCGAGGCCGCGGCGGTGACGGTGTCTGACCCGGAAGCCGAAGCCCTGACCGGCGCGCATCACCAGGCGCTTTCGCTCTGGGCGTTTGAAAACCGGCGGCAGGTGGCGGAGGCGGCGAGCTGGTGGCTGCGCCGGTGGAAACATCGTTACCGTATTCTCGAGTTCGAAACCTATCTGCCCGGAGTGCCGGTGGAGATTCACGACACGGTTTCCCTCGCGCATCCGGCGCTGTTTTCCGTGCCGGTTCTCGGGCGGGTGGCGGCGGTGACGCATCACGCGGGCGACAAAACCAAGGGCGATATCGACCGGGTGAAACTGCGCGTGCGGCTGCCGTGGTGGGGCGGGTGCGCCAGCAGTTGCGAGCACGACTGCGAGACCGGCGGGTGCGAGAGCGCGGGGTGCGAACTGTCCTGCACCGCCGGTTGCGAAGCGGCGTGCGAGTGGGCGTGCGAAAGCAATTGCGAGGAAGCCTGTCAATTGTCCTGCACGCTCAAGTGCGAATTTTCCTGCGAGGCGACTTGCCAGTTGTCCTGCCGCTCCGAAGCGGAAACCGGCGACACCAGTTGCGAGTCGTTCTGCGAAACCGGGTGCGAAGTCTCGTGCGAAAGTTTCGGCTGCGAGTCGACCTGCGAGAGCTGTTGCGAATGCAATTGCGAATCGGCGTCGTCGGAAACCGTCTCGCCGGTGCGGCAAGTGAATGTCGTGACCGCGCCGACCGAGCAGTACGGTTCCCTGACGGTCGTGCAGTGCGACAAGAGTTGCGAGCCTTATTGCCAGACCTTCACCGCTTACGATCCGTTTGACGTGCGTCCGGCGGCGGGGGAGACGGCGACGGTTTATCTCAATTTCAATTTCGAGTGGGTGGTGGTGCCAAACGCCCGCGAGGCGAAGTATGTGCGCGTTCTTTCCGACGCGGGCAGCGGGATGTACTCGGTAGTCGAGCAGGATCCGGCGGGCGCGACCTGGGGCGATGCGTTCTACGCCTGGGCGGTCGATTCGGTGTGAGGTGCGTGGTGCGTGCCGCACAGGCATACTTTGCAAGCAAATACAGGGCGTTAATGGTTTCCGCGCTCCCTTCGTTCGCGGATTTAAGGCAATAAGCGTTTTTGGCAACAGGTTATCTGTCCGGCATCTGCGTAGTCGCATCTGCCTCGTTGGGATGGGGTGGCAATGTTTCTTGTCAATCAGCAATTCGACGCTTTCCGGTGACCCCCTCACCCTGGCCCTCTCCCCCCTCAGGGGGAGAGGGGATTTGCCGACGACCCGGCAACCTGTCAGCCGAAAGGGAAAACATGGAATACAGCGCCAACGAAAACGCGGTCGCGGTCAAGACCGGCGACAAATGGATTCTGAAACCGGTGTGCGGCAACGGGTGTTTCTCCGCCCCGGCCAACGCGGTGGCGGTGCGGGCGGGCGCGGGAGAAATCATCATCCCCGTCGCGGCGGCGGAGGAGGACGAAAACGCCGTGGCGGTGCGCACGCATTCGGGCGAGAAAATCCTGGTGCCGATCGGCTGCAAGGAAGAGGACGAAGGCGGCTGCGCCGGCGACGATCCGAAATGCGAGGACTGCCCCTGTTCGGCTTATCTTGCCGAAACTTACACCGTTGCCCTCAGCGGCTTCCCGTCGATCTGCAACGTCGGCACCTTTAACGGCTCGTGGACGGTGACCTGGGTAAGCGACTGCACCTGGCAGTACGATATTACCGCCTATCATCGCGTGACACTTTATTACAACGGCACCTCGTGGGAAGTGCATTGGCGCGTCACCTCGCCCGGCGGCGCGTACGGGCATTTCACCGGCACGCCCTCGGAACAATGCGACCCGACGGCCTGCACCTATGCGCATACTTTTTGTTTCGAACCGATGTTCTGCTGGAATCTGTGCAGCGGGGTTTCGGGCTCCGGAACGATTGTGGTTTCGTGAATTATTCCGGCGCAGCGCGGGCGCTGACGCCTTTGCGGCTGACAGTCGCGCCGATGACGACCAGCGCGCAGCCCGCCAGCAGCGGCAGGGTGAGGGACTGACCCAGCACCAGGCAGGTGAACAGGGTGGAGGTGACGGGGATGCCGTAACTGACGGAACCGAGCAGGATCTGGTCGCCGTCCTTCATGCCGATTTCCCAGAAAAAATAGCCCAGCCCCGACAGGAAAAAAATGGCATATGCCAGGTACGGCGTAAGCGACCAGTCCCACGCGCTGTCCTCGCCGGAGAAAAACCTGAACGCCACGAACGCCGCACCCGCGCAGAGTTGGAACAGTGCGACGGCATTAGGTGTACCCGGTCGATTCAACAGTTTGGCAAGATTGGAGTACAGCGCCCACAGCAGCGCCGAACCCAGCATCAGCGAAAACGCAGGCCACTCCGCCAGCGCCAGCCGGAAAAAACCGGGTTTGCAGATCGAGACAAACAGTCCGCCCAGCGCCAGCGCGGTTCCCGCCAGCAGCGGCAGCCAGCGCGCGCGGTTGCCCAGAATCGGCACCGACAGCAGCAGGATCAGCGCCGGCCAGAGATAGTTGGCCAGCGCCACCTGCGGCAGCAATTCCCGCGCGGGCAGCAGACAGGCGATGTTGTAACCCAGCGCGTAAAGCACGAACGGCACTCCGCAGAAAAGCGCGAAACGCGGCGCGACGCGGAAAGAATGAAACGCGTCCCGCTTGCGGAAACCGTCGAGCGTCGCGAGAAAACAGCCGGAACCAAGATAAAGAACAGAGCAATAGGTGAACAGTCCCAGCTTTTCCTCCATCAGACGGGTCACGCCGATGGAGGTGGACCAGATCAGGATTGCCAGCAGACCGGCGCCAGTGGCGCGGGCGGAAGAGGTCATGTGTGTTCTCCGGTTAATGCGCATACAGTTACGCAAGCCGGGAGTATAGCGGGGACGTTTTCGGCAGGCAATGGAAATCGCGCGCAACACCTGCTGGATTCCCGCCTTCGCGGGAATGACGACCGTAAGATTTATTCTGAAAACAGAACTAAACCATATTGCATTTGCCAGTAAGCCCGTAGGCCAATACGCAAACAAGGAGAAAAAAATGCTGACACCGTTATGGAGTCACTCGCGCGACCGGTGGCCGACCGTGCCGGTCAAGGCCGAACCGTTCGGGTTCGACGTGGGCGGGAAAAAGTTTCTGTACGAGCCTAATGACATGCGCCTGTATCTCTGCGACGAGGAAAGTCGGCGCGCGGCGTTAGCCGAGGAAGTCATGACCGCGCGGCCGGTGTTTAATCTGCCTGACGTGAAACCGCAGATGGCGGTGCTGGTAGTGACGCACGCGTGCCCGTTGCGGTGCCGTTATTGTTTTGCCGAACCGGGCAGTGCAAAAGATGAGCCGGTCGTCATGTCGCTGGACACGGCAAAACAGGCGGTCGACCTGATTCCGCCAGGGCGCGAATTCACGATCGGCTTCTTCGGGGGCGAACCGCTGGTCGCGCCGGAACTGATCCGCGAAACGGTAAAATATGCGCAGGAAGTCGCGCGGGCGCGGGGGACGCGGGCGAAATTTTCCGTCACTACCAACGCGGTTTTGCTGACTGGCGATTTGTCGAGATTTTTCGCGGAAAATGAATTCGGCATGATCGTCTCGCTCGACGGGCCGAAACATCTGCACGACGCCGCGCGTCCCCGCGCCGACGGAAGCGGCTCGTATGACGACACCTTGGCCGGGCTGAAAATGGTTGCGGAATATCCGGCGCTGGCGCGGCGCACGACTTTGCGCGGCACTTTCGACGGCTTGGAAAATGAATCGTATCTGGTTGAACGCTTGCAGCATCTCAACGAAATCGCCTGGGAATACGGCTTCGGCAACGTGTCGGTCGAACCGGCTGATATTTCCGAAGGGTGCGGGAAAAAGCCTGCCCGGAAAGCAGATGACGGCGGATGCGGATGCACCTCGATTTGCGCCAATGATTCGTCGGTCTGCGGTGGCAGCGATCATGGAAGTGAAAAAGTGAAACCGGTCAAGCCTTCAGAAAATTTGTTTGCGGAATACCTGCGTGCGGCGGAATGGTTTGTGCAACAACTGCGCGAGGGGCGCAGCCCGAAGTTCCATCACCTCACGGTGCGCGCCAAGCGGTTGGCGATGCGTACGCCTGCGCCCTCGGAATGTGGGGCAGGCGTGGGATATTTCGCGGTCGATCCGGCGGGGAAAATTTTCGCGTGCCACCGGTTGGGCGAATGCGGCGTCGGCGAATTGCCGCACGGCATCGATTGCGCGGCGCAAGCGCAGTGGCGCGACAATCGCTATTATCAGCGCGCCTATTGCCCCGAGTGCGGCTTGCGCAACGTCTGCGGCGGCGGGTGCCGTCTTAACTCCATCCATCAATGCGGCGACATCCGCCAACCCGATCCGCTGGGGTGCTGGATCACGCAGACCTGCTTCCGCGCGGCGGCGTGGGTGCTTGCTGAACTGAAGGTTGACGGGTTGTCGGGTTAACGGGCTGTCGGGTAGATGGGTTGCGGAAATTGTTTGAAAGTGTCAGATCGCCATTTAGAAAACCGCGTCTGCGATAGCTTGGGATATTGCGTTTATGATCGGGATGGCGATTGATGCACAGGCAGAATATTCAAGTATGCGGTTTCTGGTGACCCCCTCACCCTAGCCCTCTCCCCCTCAGGGGGAGAGGGGATTGGGGTTCCGGTTGCCGTTGAATATTCAAGCTATCTACCCGTTACCCGTTTGCCCGTCACTCTACCGGAGGCATCAGCATGAAAATCGCAATCCTGCGCGAGGCGGGGGGTCTGGGCGATGTGGTGATGACGGAACCGGCGGTGCGGGGATTGCGGGAAAAATATCCGCGGGCGGAAATCGTTTACGTCGGTTTGCCGGAATATGAATGTATTGTGGAAAAGTTTTCCTGTCCGCCTGATGCGTATCTGCCGGTCAGGCGGCAGGAGCGGCGCGATCGCGATGGCGCGGTCAATCCCGCGCGTTGGCCTTATCTCCGGGCGGTGGCGGACGCTGATCTGGTTGTCGATTTTTTCTGTCCCGCATTTCGGCACGAGCGCGAGCACCGGCATGAAACATATAAAAGCAGGATTGAGCTTTTCTGCGAGACGGCGGGAGTGGAGCCGTCGACGCCTGCGCTGTTTCTGTCAGACAGAAATCGCGAATGGGCGCGCGGTTATCTTTCCGGAAAAGGCTGGGAGGGGAACAAGGAAACTTTGATTGCGCTCGCTCCCTGGAGTTGCGGCAAACGGCGGACGTGGCCGAAGGAAAAGTGGGTCGAGCTGTCGCGGCGGTTATGGGAAAGCGGATTGACGCCGTTGTCGTTGCATGCGTTTTCCGAACCGTTGGCGCGAATGACTGGTTTACGGGTTAGCGGCTTGACTCTTGACCGTGCGGCGGCGGTGTTGTCGTTATGCAAAATGGCGATTGTGAATGATTCTGGCATTCTGCATCTGGCCGAGGCTTTGCAGGTGCAGAGCCTTTCCTTGTGGGGCAGCACTAATCCGGAAGTGACGCTGGCGCAGTATCCGCTGGCGCGTTTTATCTGGAAACCGGATTCTGACAAAAAACCGCGTCGGTGCCAGGCGCCGTGCTACTCGCTACGCGGAAGTTGCGATTATCAATCCTGCAGGGAAGGTTGCCGGATTCTGGCGGAGATCGAGCTGGCGGACGTTTTGCGGCAACTCACTATCCGACCGGCATCTGCGTAGTCGCGCCCTACGACGATGCTAAATATCGCTTACACCGCAGCGATATCAGCATCGCCTCCGGTTGCTCCCACGCATCTGCCTCGACGGGATGGCGATATCGTTAGTTTTACGCGGGAGTATTGTACGGGCGTCAGCGTGTATGCAACATGCGGGTGCAAAACGCACCGGCGATAACATAGATGAGGGCGATTCATTTCTTTTTACAAGAGGAGCAGACATGGGTGGAATTTTGGCTTCGTTGGCGCTGCCGGAAGTGCAGACGCTGGGGATGACCGCCATCGCGGCGGTGTTCGGGTTTTTCAAGCGGCGCGCGGCGGTGAAGAAGTACAACCTCGAACGCGCCATGCAGTGCCTGGAAAGCGGCGTGCAGACGGTTTATGACGAATACGTACGCGTGCTCAAAAACGGCGCGGACGACGGCAAGCTGACCGACATCGAACGCAGGCAGGCGCGCGACCTGGCGGTGCAGAAAGCCAAGGAATACGCGGCCAGCGACGGCATCGACCTGGCGAAAATCTATGCCGCCGATTATCTGCCGGTACTGGTGGAAAACCTGATCAAGAAAAGCAAGGCGGCGTGAGCGGCGGGTCGCTGATTTGCCTGAGCGACGCCTGCACCTTACCTTTTCCCTCTCCCCTTTGGGGGCGAGGGAATTTATTTTCCGCTGTGGTTATGGCACTAAACTTACGGACGTCATTCCCGCGCAGGCGGGAATCCAGGATTAGAGTATTCGCGATGGTTGCTGTGCGCTTGCCTGGTTTTCCTGCTCTCGCGGCAGATGCCGCGTTGCTTCGGCGGGGCGATTGGCGTATAATCTGAGTTACTACAGCTTTGTTTTACCGCAATTACGGGAGTTTGGATGAAGACGTTTTTCGATTGCGTGCCTTGCTTCGTGCGGCAGGCGCTGGACGCGGCGCGCATGGCGACTGACAACGAGGAGGTGCAGGAAAAAATATTGCGCGAGACCATGCGCGTCGGCGCGGGGCTGTCTTTCAGCCAGACTCCGCCGGAGATGGGGCGCGAGGTGCATGTGCTGGTGCGCAACCTCACCGGCAACGCCGATCCATATATTAATGTAAAACGGGAATTCAACGGCAAGGCGCTGGCCCTGCTGCCGGAAATGAAAAAGCACATGCGACAGGCGCGCGACCGACTGGACGTGGCGGCACGGCTGGCGATCGCGGGCAACATCATCGACTTCGGCGTCACCGCGCATGTCGGCGATTTTTCGCTGGAAAAGATTATCGAGGATTCGCTGGCGCGCGCTTACGCGGTCGGTCATCTGGAAGAACTGCGGCAGGCGTTGGCGGGAGCGAAGAAAATCCTGTATCTCGCCGACAACGCGGGGGAGATCGTGTTCGACCAGTTGCTGCTGGAGGAGATCGGCTTTGGCCGGGTGACGGCGGCGGTCAAGGGCGAGCCTATCATTAACGACGCGACGATGGCCGACGCGGAAGAGACGGGGCTGACGAAACTGGTGCGGGTGATCGACAACGGGGCGGATTATCCGGGCACTGTTTTACGGAAATGTTCCGCCTCTTTTCAGCAGGAGTTCGCCGCCGCCGATCTGGTGATTGCCAAGGGGCAGGGAAATTACGAGACCTTGAGCGAGGAGAAAAGCCGACGCATCTTTTTCCTGCTCAAGGCGAAGTGCCCGTCGATTGCCCGCGATTTGGGGTGCGAGATCGGGGGGATTGTGATTAAGGATAATGCGCGGGTTTAGGAGATTCCCATGCGGAAGATATTGGTAGTGGACGACGACGCGGATTTCGTGGACGCGACGCGGCTGGTTTTGGAAAGCAAGGGCTACCTGATCGAGGTGGCGAATTTTCCCGGCGAGGCGATGAAGGCGTTGCGCGAAAACGTTTACGATCTGGTGGTGCTGGACGTGATGCTGCCGACCGGCTTCGAGGGGTTTGAAATCGCGCGCGCCATCCGCGAGGATTTGAAACTGCCGAAGCTGCCGATCATTATTCTATCCAGCGTGCACGAAGAGAAAAACGTGCCCTACCGTTTCCAGCCGGACGAAAACTTCCTTCCCGTCGACGTGGTGCTGGACAAACCGATCAAGCCGGCGCTGCTGGTGGAGACGGTGGAGCGGCTGCTGGTGGATAACAGATGAGTATTGTGAAGTAAATAGACACTTATATAATTATGCAACTGGGTTGTGAATATAACAATGCGAGGAATATATATGCAAAAAAAGGCCCGCATAGCCATGACCGCCGGAGTTACGTTAGGCGCAATTCAATTTGCCGCTCACGACGCATCCCAGGAACCGGTTTCCCAAAGCATAGGAGCTAACGGCATATGTATTGGTGAAGAAGGAACTCTAGCGGCAGGCCTTACCGTGACCATTGATACCACGCTTACGCCGATGTCAACCTTACTGACTGCCAGAGTTGACACTGACCGCCGCCGCCAAGGTGTGCAGATTTCATTGCCGTTTGATCTGGATCTGGGTTGGCAGAGTTATGTCATTGCGCCGGGGAATATGTACAACGGCAACCGTTTCATCGTCTCGCCGCAACCTTATTGCCCTTACCCGCTGACGGAAGGGGTCACGCCCGACGGGCCTATCATTATAACCGACGTGCCTCGCCTGACCTCAGACTCGGGCTATCGTGCCGAATTCGCCGCCAATGCCCTGGCCATTCCGGCGATCGGAGTATACGATCCGGCGCGCAAACAGGGATTTGTAATCGGAGTCGAGGTTTACGGCGACTGGGGAGTTACAGGAGTCAACCTCCAGACTCTGCCCGGAAAACCGGTACGGGCAGAAGTCTGCCTGCCGGTCATGCGACGGCGCCGCTATCGCTTTTGCGATTGGATCGACGTTGATAACGAGCCAGGCATGGTCATAGAACCGGATAAACCGATTCGCTGCGATATCCGCATTACTCCCGCAAGTGCAGAATCTATTCCCGCTTTTGTGCGACAAATCGCGGAATATGGCTTCACCTGCCGTAGCCGGAATGCCTGTCGCACGGTAATGAGTTTTGCCGATGCCGCAGAATTGGTTGAAAGTAAACTCGATGCGCATAACTGGGATGAAGCAAACGGCTATTACCAGACCCAGATGGGGGGAATCCTGCAGACCGGCTGGGCGGGCGGCGGCGTGACCATGTTCGCTATGGCCTGCTCGAAGAATCCCGGGCGCTATCGCCGCGCTATCCGTATGCTCGACACAATCTGTCGTGGCGCCGTCTCGCCCAGCGGTTATTTCCACGGCATTTACGATGGCGTTCATTGGCGCAGTTTCGGCTTCAAACGCCCTGGATGCCGTGCCTTTTCGCTGATCCGTCGATCACTTGACTGCACTCGCGACGTCCTTAAAACGCTGGCTTTGGTGCGTTCAAGAGGCGAGGCGGTTGACTCTGCGTGGGAGTCTGCGGCCAAACGTAACCTTGACGCAATGGTCGATACGGCGGCGCGTTTCGGTCATCTCGGCTACACTGTTGACAGGGATACCGGCGATGTGCTTTGGGGAGACAGCGCCTGCGGCGTCTTCGGCATTGAGCCTTTGACGCATGGAGCAAAATGGTTTAATAACTCGAAATATCTGAACACTGCCGTCAAACTCGCAGAATATTACGTCAGCCGCTTTCTGGAAAAAGGCTACACTTGTGGCGGGGTAGGCGATGCGCTGATGTCGGTCGACAGCGAAAGCAATTATGCCCTGCTGTCGGGACTGGTTCATCTTTATGCCGCCACCGGGACTGCGGAACATCTGGAATGGGCCCGGCAGGCGGCGGATCTATTCTCCACCTGGGTGTTATGCTACGACGCGAAACTTCCCGCCGACTCGCCGCTTGGAAAACTTGGCATCCACCCGCAGGGGGCGGTATTCGCCAACATCCAGAACCAGCACGGAGCCCCCGGCATCTGCATCGCTTCCGGTCGCGAGTTGCTGACGCTTTACGAACTCACCGGCGAGGAGCGCTATATACGGCAATTGGAAGATATCGCCCATTGCATTCCCCAGATGATCGTCCGGCCCGGTCAGGAGGAAATCTGGGGAGATCTGCCGCCTGGCGCCATCAGCGAACGCCTTATGACTATGGACGGAATGGAGCCATGCGGCCACACTTCCCGGATCAGCACCTGGAGTGAAATCGCCCTTTTGCTCAGCGCTTGCGAATTGCCGGAGTCTTTGCTGCATCGTTCCTGAGCAACCGTTTGAATCAGGTGGCTTTTGCAATTTATTTTTCCGCAGCTGTCACCAGAGGGCATTCCCTGTTATTTCGGTATATCCACCGTTATCTTTCTGCCGCGAAAGATGAAGGTGACCGACCGGTCGTCATCCGACCAGAGGATTTGACTTGAGGAATCGGACTCGGGGACTTGTTCGTCTTCAGAGGGATAAACACTCATATCGACAATTTGATTAAGGCCGTATGGATTATTGCCTACATGCACACATAAACGGTAACCCCGACCCAGAGGATTTCCTATCATGCCATAGTCTGACCAAAAGGTGATAGTCGCCAGATATTTGCCGCTGGGCGATTGTTGTTCGGACAAGGTTCTGATCGTTGCGCTGCGTGTAATTTGCGTAGCTGCCAGAAAAGACATAAACAAGCCGACCATAATCAGGATTGTTATTGTCCCGCGAACAATGAATTTTCGCAAAGCAGGCATAGCTATTCCTTCTACTATTCCGGTGGCTCGGAGGAAAATAGGAACCCCCTCACCCCGACCCTCTCCCCCGGGGAGAGGGGGAATTTTTGATGCGGTAGTTCTCGCCTTAAGCGCCGATCACTTCCATCCCGCCCATGTAGCGTTGCAGGACTTTCGGGATGCGGATGGTGCCGTCGGGTTGCTGGTTGTTTTCGATTACCGCGATCATCGCGCGCGGCAAGGCCAGGCCGGAGCCGTTCAGGGTGTGGGCGAAGACTGTTTTTTTCGTTTCCTTGTCCTTGTAGCGGATGTTGGCGCGGCGCGCCTGGAAATCGACGAAGTTGCTGCAACTGGACACTTCCAGATATTTGTCGCAGCCGGGCGCCCACACTTCCAGATCGTAGCACTTGGCGGCGGCGAAAGAGATGTCCCCCGAGCACAGTTGCAGCACGCGGTAATGCAGGCCGAGATTTTGCAAAAGTTTTTCGGCGTTGCCGCGCAGGCTTTCCAGTTCCGCGTAGCTGGTCTCGGGCTTGACGATTTTGACCATCTCTACTTTATTGAACTGGTGGACGCGGATCATGCCGCGCGTGTCCTTGCCAGCCGCCCCTGCCTCGCGCCGGAAACAGGCGGTGTAGGCGGTGTAATACAGCGGGAGCTGGCTGTCGTCCAGAATTTCGTCGCGGTGGATGTTCGTGACCGGCACTTCGGCGGTGGGGATCAGGAAGAGGTCGTCCTTCTCGCAGTGGTACATGTCTTCCGCCATTTTCGGCAGTTGCCCGGTGCCGGTCATGCAGTCGCGGTTGGAGAGATAGGGCGGGAAAAATTCGGTATAGCCGTTTTCGGTGATGTGGGTGTCGAGAAAATAATTGATCAGCGCCCGCTCCAGCCGCGCGCCGGTGCCTTTATATAAAACGAAACCGCTGCCCGCAAGTTTGGGGCCGCCTTTCCAGTCGACCATTCCCAGTTTTTCGCACAGCTCCCAATGGGGTTTCGGCTCGAAGTCGAACGCCGGTTTCTTGCCCCACTGGGCGACTTCGACATTCTGCTCCTCACCCGCGCCTTCGGGTTCGCCGGGGCCGGGATGGTTGGGGATGGAGAGGGCGATGTCGTGCAGGCGCTGTTCGATTTCGCCGCGCTGCTGGGACAGTTCCTTGACACGGTCGCCGACTTTGCGCATCTGTTCCATCACTTCCGCCGCGTCTTCGCCCGCTTTTTTCTTCGCGCCGATCTCTTTGGACACGCGGTTACGTTCGGCTTGCAGATTTTCCTCTTCCTGGATAATGTCGCGGCGCTGCTCGTCCAGCTTGACCGCGGCGTCGACGTCGACGTTGACGCGTTTCAGGCGGCAGGCTTCTTTCAGGAAGGCGGGATTTTCGCGAAACAGGCGGATATCGATCACGGTCTTGCTCCTCATCATGAATATAAGGTAAAAGCGGCTGATATCAATTCAAGCTAATAATGACCGACAGTTCCTCCCCTTTCAGGGGAGGTCAGGAGGGGTGCACGCCTTATCCCTTTCACCCCCTCTAGCTCCCCCTGGAAGGAGGAGAATGTCAGCATACCGGCCACTGCCAACTTGAATTGATATGAACCGGATTTTAACTTTTGCGGTTGCGGTTTGCCAGAAGATTTATTTTAAACATCATTCGAAAATCAATACTCCAGGCGTTATTGCGTGCGGTTTCACCACTGGATTCCCGCCTGCGCGGGAATGACGGTCAAAAGTTTTTGTTTTTGCGTAGGTCTATTATTTATCCGTGCCTAATGAAAAATAAATTCTGATCCACGCATTTCAGCATATGCGGGCTTTTCCTGTTGACGAAAGTTTATGGTTCATCTACCGTAGGTTCGGGATGGGTGAACCCGGGAAATGCGGAGAGTCAGGTTATGCGCGGATATTTACCAATAGCCGTAATGGCGCTACTTGCGGCGGAAGGCTGTTCGCTTTCCGAAGAGAGGGTCATGCGCAGTGACCTGCGGGAGACAAGGCAGGTTCTGCGCTTGGAGGAAACCGGTCGCGCCGAATTTTCCCCGCCGGAAAGTCTTCCCGAAAAACCGGCGCTGGGCGACTACCTCGCTTACGCCGCGCTGCACAATCCTGCGTTGCGGGCGGCGTATTACCGCTGGGCGGCGGCGGTGGAAAAAGCGCCCCAGGCACGCGCGCTACCTAACCCCACTTTCAGCTACAGCCGCTACATCCGCGAGGTGGAAACCCGCGTAGGTCCGCAGAAAAACCGTTTCGCCCTGATGCAGATGGTGCCCTGGCCGACCAAGCTGGCGGGCAAATCCGACCAGGCGGTGCGCGAGGCGCTGTCCCGGCAATACCTGTATGACGCGGAAAAACTTGCCCTCTTCTTCAAGGTGCGGCAGGCCTATTATGAGTATTATTATCTGAACCGCGCGCTGCTGGTGGTGCAGGACAATCTGACACTGCTGCAGAATCTCGAAGGGGCGTTGCGCGCCCGCTACGAAGCCGCCGCCGCCGCGAGTCCGGCGCTGATCCGGTTGCAGGTGGAACTGGGCAAACTGGAAGAGCGGCAGAAAAGCCTGGCCCAGTTGCGTCCGGCGCTGGCCGCGCGCCTGAACGCCGCTATCGGGCGCACGCCGGAACTGGAACTGCCCTGGCCGGAAAACGCGCCCCAGGAACTGCCCGCGCTGGCGGAAGCGGAATTACTGGCCGCGTTGCAGACGGAGAATCCCGGACTGAAGGCTGCCCGCGCCAGAATTCAGGCTGCCGCGGCGGGGGAGAGAGTTGCGCGCGCGCAATATCTGCCCGACGTCAGCCTGGGCGCGAGCTTCATCGAAACCGACCGGCGCACCGACATGAACCTGCCGGATAACGGCAAGGATCCGGTGATGGTGACGCTGGAGCTTTCCCTTCCCGTCTGGTGGGGAAAGTATGCCGCCGGGGTGCGCGAGGCCAAGGCAAACCGGGCGGCGGCGGAAAGCGAGCTACAGGAAAAGAATAACCAGCTTGCCGCCGATCTGAGCATGGCTTTTTTCAATTACGGCGACGCCGCGCGCAAGCTGAACCTGTTTGAGCAGACGCTGGCTCCGAAAGCGCAGCAGGCGCTGGACGCCTCGCGCACCGCGTTTACGGCCGGGCAGACTCCTTTCTCCGATCTGCTGGACGCGGAGCGCACCCTGCTGGAACTGCGCCTGCTGGCGGAACGCGCCCGGGTGGATCAGGCAATCCGTCTGGCCGAACTGGAAATGCTTTCCGGTCGCGAACTGCGCCAGGATGTCCGCTGACTTTCTAAACGCCATCGCCATCATCAACCTTAATCGCGTAGCGTAACATTAATATATGCGAGCATACCGGGAGTATATTTCTGTTCGATTACAGTCTGCGCACCATAAAAAAATCTCTGTTGGTGCGGCGCTTGCTAGATAATAAAAATGTGAGCGTCTCTGCAACATGAGGCCTGAAAGGGGAAGACATGCGGCATTTGAAGCAGATAATCATCTTGGTTGCAGTTGGTATCCTGCTGGTGGGGATCGGCTTCCGGCTGGGGCGGAGCGGCACGCCTGCAGGAACCGATGATCCTCATGAAAGTCATGCGGATAAAAACAGCGGCAAGGCGATAATCTGGACTTGCTCGATGCACCCGCAGGTGCGACAGGCAGAGCCGGGCAAATGCCAATTCTGCGGCATGGATCTGATTCCCGCCACAGACAGTGGCGATGAAAACACCGGTGCCAGGTCACTCAGCATGAGCGAGGAAGCCATGCGTATGTCCGACCTTCAGACAGTCGTGGTGGCGCGCCGGTTCGTGGATATTGAAATCCCCCTGGTCGGCAAGGTCGATTACGACGAAACGCGGCTGAAAACCATTGCCGCCTGGGTGCCGGGGCGGCTGGATCGCCTGTTTGTGGATTATACCGGCATCCCGGTCAAAGCCGGCGACCATCTGGCGGAGATATACAGCCCGGAACTGTTCTCGACGCAGGAGGAACTGTTGCAATCGCTCCAGGCAGTGAAAAGCCTGGCGGGCAGCGCGAGCGAAATGGTACGCCATTCCACCGAGAAGACCGTCATCGCCTCGCGGGAAAAATTGCACCTGCTGGGTCTGAGTCTGGAACAGATCGCCGAAGTGGAACGGCGCGGCACTGCTTCGGCCACCGTGCAGATCAACGCGCCGGTGGGCGGAATCGTTATCCACAAAAATGCCAACGAAGGGTCGTATGTCAAAACCGGCCAGCCGCTTTATACGCTGGCCGACCTGTCGCTGGTCTGGGTGATGCTGGACGCTTACGAAAGCGATATCGCGCGGCTGCGCTACGGGCAGGAGGTGGAGATCAAAACCGAAGCCTACGGCGACCGGATTTTCCCGGGCTGGATTTCCTTTATCGATCCGGTGCTGAATCCCCAGACGCGGACGATCAGGGTGCGGGTGGTGGTGAAAAATCCCGACGGCAGCTTGCGCCCCAACATGTTCGCGCGCGCCTTGGTCAGGGCGCGGGTGGCGGAGGACGACCAGGTGGTCAGCCGCAACCTGCAGGGCAAGTGGATTTCGCCCATGCATCCGGAGGTGATCAAGGACGCTCCCGGCGCCTGCGACGTGTGCGGAATGCCGCTGGTGCGGGCGGAGGAGCTGGGTTATGCCGCCGCCGGTGAAACCAAGCCGCCGCTGGTGGTGCCTGCCTCGGCGGTGCTGACGACCGGCAGGCGAGCCATCGTCTATGTAAAGGTGCCGGGCAAGGAGCGGCCGACCTACGAAGGCGTGGAGGTGCGGGTCGGCGCTCGGGCAGGCGATTTTTACGTCATCAGCTCCGGCTTGCAGGAAGGGCAGGAAGTGGTGACGCAGGGCAATTTCAAAATAGATTCCGCGCTGCAACTTCAGGCCAAACCCAGCATGATGAGCCCGGAGGAAGACAAGCCCGCCGCGCCTGACATGAAAATGGCTGAACCGGAGGCGGCAAAACCGCGGGAGAATCCCCAGGCTTTTCTGCAACAACTTGCGCCGTTGTATGAAGCCTATCTGAAAACGCAGCAGGCGCTGGCATCCGACCAGGAAACCGAAGCGCGCGCGGCGCTGGACCGGCTGGCCGACGCGTTGGGGAAAGTAGATATGACGCTGGTGAAAGAACAGGCGCACAGGCAATGGATGGATTTATCGCGCCAGCTTGCCGCCGCGCTGGAACATCGCAAGCATCTGCCGGGAATTGAAGGCGCCAGGAAAATCTTTCTCAACGTCAGCAAGCCGGTAATCGTGCTGGAAAAAACTTTCGGCCACGTCGGCGCCGTTCCCCACCGCATCGCTTTCTGCCCCATGGCTGACGGCGGCAAGGGCGCGGAGTGGCTGCAGCTCGGGGATAAAGTAAAAAATCCCTATTACGGTTCCGCCATGCTGACTTGCGGGGAAATCCGCGAGACTCTTGCCCCCCAGGAGGCGCCGCATGGACAATCCCGTTAAGCCGCTGGGAAAGCCTGAGGACGGCTGGATCGGCGCGCTGATCGCTTTCTGTCTGCAGAACCGGCTGGTCGTGGCGCTGGCCGTGGCCGCGTTTGTGGCCTGGGGACTGATTGCCGCGCCGTTTGACTGGGAGTTGGGCGGCATACCGCGCGACCCCGTGGCGGTCGACGCCATTCCCGACATCGGCGAAAATCAGCAGATAGTTTTCACCGAATGGCCGGGGCGTTCTCCCCAGGACATCGAGGATCAAGTCACCTATCCGCTAACTTCCGCGCTGCTGGGCATCCCCAGCGTAAAGTCGGTGCGCAGTTTTTCCATGTTCGGCTTTTCCAGCATTTACGTCGTGTTTACGGAAGACGTCGAATTCTACTGGTCGCGCACGCGCATTCTGGAAAAGCTGAATTCGCTTCCGGTCGGAACTCTGCCCGATGCAGTCAAGCCAACCCTCGGCCCCGACGCCACGCCGCTGGGACAGGTGTTCTGGTACACCTTGGAAGGACGGGACGCGCAGGGCAATTTCACCGGCGGCTGGGATCCGCAGGAACTGCGTAGCGTCCAGGACTGGATTGTCCGTTACGAACTGACGGCGGTTCCCGGCGTGGCGGAAGTCGCGTCGGTCGGCGGCTTTGTCAAGGAGTATCAGGTCGACGTCGATCCCGACGCCATGCGCGCCCACGGCGTGGGCCTGGGCATGATTGCGGAAGCGGTCAAAAACAGCAACCTCGACACCGGCGCGCGCACCATGGAAATCAACCGGGTCGAATACGTCATTCGCGGCATCGGCTTTATCAAAACCCTGGCCGATCTGGAACAGGCGGTGGTGAAGGAAACGGATAACGTCCCCATTCGCGTCAAGGATGTGGCGCGGGTGACGCTGGGCCCGGCGCTGCGGCGGGGGGCGCTGGACAAGGGCGGCGCGGAAGCGGTGGGCGGCGTGGTGGTGGTGCGGTATGGCGCCAACCCCCTCGACGTGATAAAGCGGCTGAAACAGAAAATCCGGGAGTTCACCCCCAGCCTGCCCGCCAAGACGGTCGCCCTGCGTCAGCCCGACGGCACAACCCGCGAGGTGCGCTCGCAAGTATCGATCGTGCCATTCTACGACCGCACGGGATTGATTTATGAAACTCTCGGCACGCTTGACCGCGCCCTGACCGAGGAAATCCTGGTCACCATCATCGTAGTGGTAGTGATGCTGCTGCATCTGCGCAGTTCGCTGCTGATTTCCGGGCTGCTGCCGCTGGCGGTGCTGATGTGTTTCATCGCCATGAGGATGTTTCACGTCGACGCCAACATCGTCGCCCTCTCCGGCATCGCCATCGCTATCGGCACCATGGTGGACATGGGCATCGTGCTTAACGAAAATATCTTGCGGCAATTGGACGAAGCCCCGCCCGAGGAGCCGACGCTGGATGTGGTTTACCGCGCGGCGGTCGAAGTCGGCAGCGCGGTCATGACCGCCGTGCTCACGACTGTCGTCAGTTTCCTGCCGGTCTTCACCATGGAAGCGGCGGAAGGCAAGCTGTTCCGGCCGCTGGCGTTTACCAAGACTTTCGCCCTGCTTGCCTCGCTGATGGTCGCGCTTACGATTATTCCGCCGCTGGCGTTGACCCTGTTCAGCCGGAAAGGCGCGCCTGCGCCGTGGTGGCGCTATTTCCGTCTGATAGCACTGCTGGTGGTAGCGGGTGCGGGTTACTTTTATCTGCATAGTTGGCTGTTGGCAGCGGCGCTGGCGGGAGTGGCGGTGTACGGCTTCGCACAGTCCCGGCTTCCCGACCGGCTGCGCCGTATTTTCCTGACCGCGTCCAATTATGTCGCCGCGGTGGTGGTCGCGGTTTTTCTTGCCAGGAGCTGGCTACCCCTGGGCATCGAAAAAGGGATGGCCGCCAACCTGCTGTTTGTAGGCACGGCGGTCGGCGGTATTCTCGGCCTGTTCTATTTTTTCCAGATCGGCTATCCGCGCATGTTGCGCTGGTGCCTGGTCAACAAGGCGAAGTTTCTCCTGATTCCCGCCGCTATCTGCCTGTGGGGCGCCACCTCCTGGCTGGGCTTTGAAACCGTGTTCGGCCTGGCTCCGAAAGCGGCGGCGGTAGTGGGACTGGAACAGCCGCTCCGGCTGAGCGCGCCCTGGGTATGGGCAAAACACCGCTTCCCCGGCATCGGCAAGGAATTCATGCCCGACCTGGACGAAGGCTCGTTTCTCTTCATGCCCACCACCATGCCCCACGCTTCCATCGGCGAAAGCATGGATGTGTTGCAGAAACAGGATCTCGCCCTCGCCGCCCTGCCGGAGATAGAGTCGGCGGTCGGCAAGATCGGACGGGTAGACAGTTCTCTCGACCCCGCCCCGATCAGCATGATCGAAACCATCGTCAACTATCTGCCCGAGTATCTTATCGACCAGGACGGCAATCGTCTTTCCTTCCGGCACGATCCCGCCGCGACTGACCTGTTCCGCAATGAAAAAGGGAACCCTGTTCCCGCTACCGACGGCCAGCCCTACACCGTCAGGGGAACGTTCGCGCGCGACGCCGACGGAAGACTGGTTCCCGACCCGAAGGGCACGCCGTTCCGACTCTGGCGACCCGCGCTTGACCCGGCGCTCAATCCCGGTCGCGAAGCCTGGCCCGGCATTGGCGATCCCGACGATATCTGGGAGGAAATCGTGCGCGTGACCCGCCTACCCGGCACCACCTCCGCGCCGAAGCTGCAACCCATCGCCGCGCGTATCGTCATGCTGCAAAGCGGAATGCGCGCGCCCATGGGCGTCAAGGTTTTTGGCAAAGGCAAGGCCACCCTGGAGGAGCTGGAAAAAGTCGGCATCGAGATCGAGAAGATTCTGCAACAGGTGCCGTCGGTCAAGAGCGAGGCCGTCACGGCCGAGCGCATCGTCGGCAAGCCTTACCTCGAACTCGTCATCGACCGCGCCGCCAGCGCCCGCTATAGTGTCAACGTCACCGACGTGCAGCAGGTGATCCAGACTGCCGTAGGCGGCATGGCGGTCACCACCACGGTCGAAGGCCGCGAGCGCTACCGCGTGCGCCTGCGCTACCAGCGGGAACAGCGCGACACCATCGAGGAACTGGGTCGCATACTGATCCCCAACCGGCGGGGGCAGCAGATTCCGCTCAGGGAATTGCTCGCGGGGCGCGAGGTGCAATACCGCCGGGGGCCGCAGGTCATCAAGAGCGAGGACGGCGGCCTGGTCACCTACGTGCTGTTCGACAAGCGCGCCGGTTACGCCGAGGTGGACGTGGTGAACGAGGCTGACCGGATTCTGCGGCAAGCCGTCGCGGACAAGCGGCTGGTTCTTCCCGGCGGAGTCAGTTTCAAATTCGCCGGCAGTTACGAAAACCAGGTGCGCAGCGAAAAACGGCTCATGCTGGTGCTGCCGGTGGCGCTGTTTTTGATTTTCCTGCTGCTCTATTTTCAGTTCAAACGCGCAGGCACCACCCTGCTGGTCTTCAGCGGCATCGCCGTCGCCTGGGCCGGCGGGTTTATCCTGATCTGGCTGTACGGGCAGGACTGGTTCCTGGACGTGACGGTATCCGGCCTCAATCTGCGCGACCTGTTCCAGATTCATCCGATCAACCTCAGCGTCGCCATCTGGGTCGGTTTTCTCGCGCTGTTCGGCATCGCTACCGACGACGGGGTGGTGATGGCTACCTATCTCGACCAGTCCTTCGCCGCTCATGCGCCTGATTCGGTCGAGGCGGTTCGCGCCGCCACGCTGGCGGCGGGAACGCGACGCATCCGCCCTTGCCTGATGACTACGGCGACCACGGTGCTGGCGCTGCTGCCGGTGCTGACCTCCACCGGGCGCGGGGCAGACATCATGGTGCCGATGGCGATCCCTTCTTTCGGCGGCATGATGATCGAGGTAATCACCCTGTTCGTGGTGCCGGTGCTGTACTGCTGGCTGCGGGAGGCAGGCTTGCGCCGTCCTGCGCAAACTCCGGGCGATACCGCATAACCAGCCCTGCAACGCAACCTGCGGATGCCGTAATCATGCACCGGCGGCAGGTAATTTTTTTTGTCATACCCGTACGCTTGTGTTTCGTCCTCCGTGGGATATACTAGCATTTTTGCTTTTGCGGATGGCAGGTGGCATGATGCCGTTTTCCTGCTTGCCGCCAGTAGCGGAATTGACTTTACCACAGGAGATGCGGATGCTGTATTGCTGGCTGCAAGATTCATTAGGACGGGTCTATCCCGCCACCAAGCCCGCACGAACGCGGGAATTGAAACTCGACGCCGCGCGGGGTGAGCGCCTCAGCGCGCAGGTCTGCCTGCGCCTGCCGGGAGAAGCGCAGCAGGAAGTAGACGTATCGGCCAAGGCGGCTGGCGGCGTCTCTGTCCGCCTGCGCCGTGTGGGTTACGTGCCGATGCCGCATATCAACACCGGCACTCCTGCCGACGAGCGCGAGGGTGCAGAATTCCTGCCGGGCCTGGTACCCGACCCCCTCTTTGACGAAAGCGCGTTCGTACTGCCGCCGGAAGAGACCACCACTGTCTGGCTCACACTCACTGTCGCGCCTGACTGCCGCCCCGGTGCGCGGTCGGTGCGCGTGACGGTGAAACTGGACGGGAAGAAACAGGCGGAGTTGAATTTGGTTGTCGATGTGGCCAAGCTCGTATTGCAACCGCGTCGCGATTTTCCCGTTACGCATTGGTTTTACGCCGACGCGCTGCTGGACTGGTACCGCCTGAAACCGTGGGAGGAGAAACTCTGGCAACTGCTGCCTGCCTATTTCCGTAACTTGACCGAGCACGGGCAGGACACGGTTTATGTCCCTGTCTTCACGCCGCCGCTGGATGGGGTCAAGAATCCCAGCCAGTTGCTGGCCGTCACCAAGACCGGGCGCGACTCTTACCGCTTCGACTGGAAAAACGTCAAGCGTTGGGTAGACGTGGCGCGCAAGGCGGGACTGACGCGCTTCGAGTGGTGCCATCCCTTCACGCAGTGGGGCGTCAAGCACGCTATCCGGATTTACGACGGCGCTAACGGCGACGGCAAGCTGTTGTGGCAGCCAGAGACTCCCGCCACCGGCGCGACATACCGCAAATTCCTTGGACAATATTTGCCGGAGCTGGAAAAATTCCTGCGCCAGGAAAAGATTTTCGACAAGAGCTATTTCCACGTCTCCGACGAACCGCACGGCGACGAGCATCTGGAGAATTATCGTAAAGCGCGGGCGCTGCTGAAAGAACTCGCTCCCTGGATGAAGGTGATGGACGCGCTGTCCGACATCCGCTACGGTCGCGAGGGCTTGACCGACCTGCCGGTACCGAGTATTTCCACCGCGCTGGAGTTCCGGGCGGAAAATATTCCCAGTTGGTGTTATTTCTGCTGCGGCCCCAGAGGACGTTTTCTCAACCGCCTGTTCGACACGCCGCTGGCGAAAATTCGCATGGCGGGCTGGCTGTTCCACCGTTTCCAGATGCAGGGCTTTCTGCATTGGGGATATAATTACTGGCACGAACGCGCCACTCAGCAACTGGTCGATCCCTTTACCGAAAGCGCGGGTCGGCTGTGGCCGGGCTGGCCGCACGGCGACACCTTCGTGGTTTATCCCGGCGCGGAAGGCCCGTTGGACAGCATCCGCTGGGAAGTGTGGGCGGAAAGCCTGCAGGACATGGCGCTGCTCCAGACTGCCGGAATCAAGCCAGGCGCCGGTTTGCTTAAACCCTTGAAAAGTTTTTCCGATTTTCCGAAGACCGCCCAGTGGTTGCGTGCCGCGCGGCGCAAGGCGTTGCTGAGTTGCTGAGGGGGTGGGGATTCGCTTCGCGAAATGGGGAAGCGTCCGAAAAAGTTTTTCATAATTTCGCGCAGTCTGTAGAGCACAATGATTTCTGGTGACCTCCTCACCCTAGCCCTCTCCCCCTCAGGGGGAGAGGGGACTGGATGGCAGGTGCGCGGAAGATTAAAGGCAAGGCGAAGCCTTGCCACTCAGTAACACTGCAATTAACTTTTCGCTGATATATTAAGAGGAGAAACCGTGGCAAAAGCACCGAAAACGGCGATTACGCCGACCCGTGAGGAAGATTACGCCGAATGGTATCAGCAGGTGGTGAAAGCCGCCGAACTGGCCGAGAACAGCGCCGTGCGCGGCTGCATGGTGATCCGTCCGTGGGGCTATGCGCTCTGGGAAAACATCCGCGACGGCCTGGACAAAATGTTCAAGGCCACCGGCCACGTCAACGCGTATTTCCCCCTGTTCATCCCGCTTAGTTTCCTGGAAAAAGAAGCCGAACACGTCGAGGGCTTTGCCAAGGAATGCGCCGTGGTCACCCATCACCGCCTGGAAGCCGGCCCCAACGGCGGGCTCGTTCCGGCGGGAGAACTGGAGGAACCGCTGGTGGTGCGCCCGACTTCGGAAACCATCATCGGCGCGACCTACGCGAAATGGGTGCAGAGCTACCGCGACCTGCCTATCCTGATAAATCAATGGGCAAACGTGGTCAGGTGGGAGATGCGCACCCGCCTGTTTCTGCGCACGACCGAATTCCTCTGGCAGGAAGGCCACACCGTTCACGAGACCTCCGCCGAGGCGTGGGAAGAGACGCGCAAGATGCTGGAAGTCTATAAAACCTTCGCCGAGGAATACATGGCCATGCCTGTCCTCACCGGCGAGAAAACCGCGGGCGAGCGTTTCCCCGGCGCGGTCAGCACCCTCTGCATCGAGGCGATGATGCAGGACCGGAAAGCTTTGCAGGCAGGCACCAGCCATTTTCTGGGGCAGAACTTCGCCCGCTCCAGCAACATCCTCTACCAGTCGCGCGAGGGCAAGGAGGAATACGCCTGGACGACTTCCTGGGGCGTGTCCACGCGCCTGATCGGCGGGATGCTCATGACTCACGCCGACGACGACGGCATGGTGATGCCGCCGCGCCTGGCACCGTCGCATGTCGTGCTGCTGCCGATTATCCGTCAGGATTCCGAGCGCGAAAGCATAGAGAAGTACTGCAACGAAATCGCGGATAAACTCCGCCAGCAGGTTTATCACGGTCGCCCGGTGGAGGTGGTGGTCGACACCCGCGACCTGAACGCCGGGGAAAAAGGCTGGCAGTGGGTCAAGAAAGGCATTCCCGTGCGGCTGGAAGTCGGCCCTCGCGACATGGAAAGCGGCGGCGTGTTCGTGGCGCGGCGCGACCGGGGCGCGAAGGAAAAGTACGGCCAGAACAAGGACGAATTTATCAGCGGCATCGCGGCCTTGCTGGACGAAATCCAGCACGGGCTGCTGGAAAAGGCTTTGAATTTCCGGAAGGAAAATACGCGCGAAATCAATGACTATGAAAAGTTCCAGAAGTTTTTCACGCCCAAGGACAAGGAAAAGCCGGAAATCCACGGCGGCTTCGCCAGTAGCCACTGGTGCGACGGCGCGGCGTGCGAGGAAAAGGTCAAGAACGATCTGACAGTGACGATCCGGTGCGTGCCTTTCGACCGCGAGGCGGGCGGTGTGGGCAGATGCGTGGTCTGCGGCCAGCCGTCCAAAGGGCGGGTGACGTTCGCCAAGTCGTATTGACGGGAGAGCTTCATGAGCAATTGCTGCTGCGGCACGCAAGCGGGACGTCCCGCGGAATTACAGTGGTTCGACAATATGATCGGCAACTGCCTGGCCTATGCCAATGCCCAACGCGCGCGCGGACGGGCGGTAGTCGGCATCATGTGCGAATTCACTCCGCGCGAACTGATCCTGGCGGCGGGCGCGATTCCCGTCTGCCTCTGCGGCGGATCGCAGCAGACCATTCCCGCCGCCGAGGCCGTCATCCCGCACGGGCTGTGCCCGTTGATAAAATCCACATTCGGTTACCACGCGCAGAAAAGCAACCCGTTTCTGGAAATGTCCGCGCTGGTGGTGGCTGAAACCACCTGCGACGGAAAAAAGAAAATGTTCGAGCTGCTGGCTGAAACCCGCCGCCTGCACGTGCTGGAACTGCCGCAGAAACAGGACGGCGATTCGGCGCTGGCTTTGTGGAAAGCGGAAATCGGCGCGCTGCTGGTGGAGTTGGAAAATAGCTTGGGGAAAATCATCAGTGACGAATCCCTGCGCGCGGCGGCGCGATTGATGAACCGCGAGCGGAGCCTGCGCCGCGAGCTGGCGGCGTTGATGAAAACCGACCATCCGCCGCTGACCGGACGGCAATTGCTCGACCTGCGCAGCATCATCAGCGGATTTCCCTGCTACCTGCAGGCTTTGGAACAGGCGCTAAACTATTTCCGCGCCGCGCCTCCCATCTGCGCCCAGGGAAAGCCCCGGGTGTTGCTGACCGGCGTGCCCATGGCGCACGGAGCGGAAAAATTGGTCGACTGCATTGAGAATTCCGGCGGGCTGATTGTCTGCCAGGAAAACTGCACCGGCCTCAAGCCGCTGCTGGAAGACGTCGACGAAAGCGCTGACGACATTATCGGCGCGATTGCCGAAAAATATTTCCATCTTCCCTGTTCGGTCATGACGCCTAACCTCCGCAGGCGCGACAGCCTCCGGATTCTCTGCGAGGAATACCGCCCCGACTGCATCATCGATTGCGCCTGGAGCAATTGTCTGACATACGACCTGGAAAGCGTTTCCCTGCGCGACTTCACCGTCAACAAACTCGGCTTGCCGTATCTCCGCCTCAGCACCGATTATTCCCCGTCAGACATCGGCCAGCTCGCCACCCGGATCGAGGCTTTGTTTGAACAGGTGGGCAAAGCCTGATCAATGCGAGTTTATGATTCTTCCAGGCGGAAAATAAACTTCATGGGACGGACAGACGGCACCGGCTTGCCGTCGGAAGTGGCGGGATGGAACCGCGCCCGGCGCACCGCTTCCAGCGCCGCGCGGTCGAGGCGGGGAAAGCCGCTGGAGGTTTCAAGCTCGATTTTGACCGGCTTGCCCGTCGCGTCGACTTCCACCTGGAAAATCACGACACCCCTTTCGCCTTCGTCGCGCGATTTGAGCGGGTACACCGGGCGGGGACACTCGGCTACTGACGCGCCGGACTTGACTCCCTTTCGCTGGTCGTCCCCGGCGGCGGAGGAGACGGAGGGCATGATTTTCGGCAGCGGCGGGGCGGCTCGGTCATGAACCCGCTGGCGCGTCGGCGACCGCTTTTCCGCAACCGGCAGAGCAAGGTCTTCCGGTTCGCCGTCCTGCTGCAATACCGCGAAACTTGAACAGGTAATCGCCGACTTGGGAGCGACCGTAGTTCTGGTCGCGGGAGGAGAATCGCGCAAGACGTGTTCAGGTTTCGGCGGCGCGGGTTCCGCTTTGCTTTCGCGGGAAGGAGCGGACAACGTCAACTCGATCGCCGACTCGCCGGGGTCGAACAGCACTTCCGCCCGCTTCGTATTGTCCGACCAGCCGCAATTCAGGCAGACCGCCCCCGCGCCGACATGCAGCGCGAGGGACAGGCTACCGGCTATGAAAAAATAATTCCTGACCATATTCAGAAACTCGCTTGTACTCCGATAAACGCGCCGATGCCAGGTACTGAATAATTGGCGGTGTCTTCATAAGCGCGGTCGAACAGATTCTCCACCCGCCCGGTTACTGTCCAGTAATCGTTAATCTTGTACGACGCGGCGACATCGACCAGCGTATAATCCGACAGATTCTCGTTGTTGGCGCGATCCTCGAAGCGGTTGCCGACATGGGTCGCGCAGACAGCCAGAGTGCCGCGATTGTCCAGATAGCGCCAGGTCACAGTGGCGTGAGCCGTGTGCCGGGGCACGTACTGCAGAAAACGGTCGGTCTTGACTTCCTTCGCCTCGGTAAAAGTATGACGCAGATCGAGAGTTAGATTTTTCGGCAACTTGAAGGACAGGGTAGATTCCAGACCAGTCGAACGCACCTGAGTGGTATTCCTGTACAAGCCGTCCCAGGTATTGGGATCGGTTTCCCAGGTGATCATGTCCTTGGTATTAATCAGGAACCAGGTAGAGCCGAAAGCGACGCGCCCGCCCCACAGACTCTGCTCAAAACCCAAATCCCAGCTTTTGCTGGTTTCAGGTTTCAGGTTGGGATTGCCGACGATGCCGTCGAAGTAATCGTAGCCGCTGCGGCCATAAAGTTCGAACAACGAAGGCGCCTTGTAACCGGTGCCAAAACTGGCCTTGAGGCGGGTACCGGTTTTCTTGATTCTGACCGTGGTGGCTACGCTCCAGGTGGTATGGCCGCCAAACTGTTCATGATCGTCGCGCCGCACGCCGAGAGTGGTGGTCCAGCAGTCGAACAGGTCGATCTGATCCTGTAAATAGAAACCGTCGGTAGTGGCTTCGAAGCGGTAATCCTTGTCGTTGAAGTTCGACTGGGTGACGTTCATTTCGTGGCGATAGATTTCCTTTTCCGTCTCCGCGCCGAAAACAAGGGTATTGGTGCGGTGCAGGCGAAGGGTGTTCTGCCAGTCCAGTTTCTGCATGGTGCCCAGGAACCGGTCGTTCTCTTCCTTGCGCAGATTCAGCCCCCGGTCGGCGGGGTTGAAATAACGCCGTTCGTGGCGGGTGTAGCCGATGCCGAAAGTCTGCTCCCACCTGCCGTCCCATAATTCCAGTCCGACTTCTCCGCGCAGAAAATCGCTTTTTGCATCGATGATGTCGTTGGTGTCGTCGGCGAGGCGGTTGAGCCAGGCGTTGTTCACGTCCCAGTCGTCGACGTCCAACTCGCTGTCGATGTGGCGACCGATCAGCGACAGGCGCAGGAGTTCCACCGGGCGCAGGTCGAGCCGCCCGTGCAGGGTGAGGTTCTCGTAGGAGTCGTCTTCCTGGTTGCCGTTGTCCTCGGGCGCGGCGGAGAAACCGTCGGAGTGGGCGCGGGAAGCGCCGCCGCTAAAACGGATTTTATCCGAGCCGACGGAAAACTCCGCGCCGCCCTTGACCGTACCGTAAGAACCGGCTTCGGTGTAGGCGCTGGCGGTGTTCTTGTCGCCCTTCTTGGTGATAATGTTGATAACGCCGCCGATGCTTTCCGAGCCGTACAAAGTGCTCTGGCTGCCGCGCAGTACTTCCACCCGGGCGATATCATCGGTCAGGATGTGGTCAAGGACGGGGCCGCGGTTGATGGAGGAGACATCATTGGCCTCGACGCCGTCTATCAGCACCACGACATGCTTGGCGGGCTGGCCGCGCAGATTGATGCTGGTAGTGCTGCCGGGGCTGCCGGTGCGGCGCACTACTATGCCGGGGACACTGGCCAGAACTTCGTCGAGCGTGCGCCACTGGTTGGTCTTGATCTCCTCGGCGGTGACGACCGAAATGCTGCCGCCGGTGTGGCTGATCTTTTCCGGACTGCGGGTGGCGGTGACGACTATGGCGTCACCTTCATCGCCGCCTGCCGTGCCCGTATCCTCACCGGCGAAAACCGTAAGATTAATTGAAATGGTAAACAGAAAAAACAGGTGCGAACCGATGTGTTTCATTTTTCCCTCTCCGCATAGCAAAAAAAAAGCCCCGTCCTCGTGATGAGGGCGGGGCGACATGTCATGCCGTCGGGCGCCATCCCACTCGCGAGGATGAATCGTAGAACTACGGGCGCGGGTCTTCTGGCTTCCGGGTTTTTCAATTGCGGCCTCCTTCCCAGGTTTGCACCCAGTGGCGGTCGCGGAAAAATACTCCCGGTCACAGCTGCGCGTCAGCGACGGAATTTCACCGTCTTCCATTTTCGCAGCCCGTATAAAATTTTTAAAGAGCGCACAGGAACCATTAAGGTTCACTTCCTTTTTATTACCCCACCCATTAACATTTAGCAAGTATTTTTTGAGAAAACCGCAAATAAAAAAATGAGGCAGTCAATTTACGACGCAAAACAGGTCTTGACATTTCCGGATGCGGCCTGTAGGGTCTGCAGGCGCGGGAACCTGCTTGCTTCAAAATTTGCGGGGAGTTGATCATGGGCAAACGCAATGTGCTTCTCGCTTTGGGTCTGGCTGTTGTCGGCTTCCTGCTGGCAGGGTTGATTAATGTCATTTCCGATCAACGCATTACTCCGCGCGCAAGCCAGGCTGGCAGTATTGCTAAAACGCCGCGCCGTATCGCCGTGGTAACTCCCAGCATCTGCGAAATCGTCTTTTATCTTGGGTATGGCGACCAGGTGGTGGCGGTAAGCGACTTCTGCACCTATCCGCCGGAAACTCGAACCAGGGAAAACGTCGGCGGATGGATCAATCCCAACCGCGAACGCATCCTTACCTTGCACCCCGATATCATTATGACCCAAGGCAAGCACGAAATAATCGCGAACCTCTGCCGGGAGCAGGAAATCGATTTCTTTACTCTTGAAATCGAAACTCTGCCCGATATTCGCGCAGCCATGCTGGCAGTGGGCGAGCGCCTTGGCGCAAACGAGCGAACCGCCGAGGCAGTGCGCGACTGGGACGCGGCATTGACCCGGATTCGCGAACGGGTGGAAAATTATTCCCGTCCATCCGTTTTCCTGACCTTCTCCCGCCAGCCCGGCAGATTGAGCGGATTGATGACGCCTGGGGCAGGCGCGTTCCTGTCGGATATCATCGATCTCGCGGGCGGCAGAAACGTTTTCTCGGACGCCAAGGGCAACTGGCCCACGATATCGAAGGAAGCGCTGGTAATGCGAGGCACCGAGGTTATCCTCGAATTGAGCCCCGAGGAACTGACCGAGGAACAGCGCGCCGCCTTACGCGCTGACTGGAACAAACTTCCCTCGCTTCCCGCTGTAAAAACAGACCGCATCTACTATCTGACTGGCGATTACCTGCTCCTGCCAGGTCCCCGCGTGACGCAAACCGCCGAAGCCTTTGCCAGAGTGCTGCATCCGGAGGCCTTCCGTGAGTGACGCCGTTCTGACTGTCGAAAATGTCTGCCATGGCTATGCTTCCGGCGGCTTCGAATTGCGGGTAACCCGCCTGGCTCTGCATCCCGGCGAAATAGCTGGACTCATCGGTCCTAACGGCGCGGGAAAAAGCACCCTGCTTCGCATCGCCGCCGGCGTGCTGCGTCCGCGTTCGGGGCAAGTGATGCTTGGCGGCAATCTCTTGGCAAGGATGGAGCGGCGCGAAGTGGCCAAGCGCCTGGGTTACCTGCCGCAAGAGATCGCGGCTCAGTTCGACTTTCGCGTGGAGGAATTGGTGGGGCTAGGGCGGTTTCCCCATGTCTCCGGTTTCGCCGCCTTGAGCCGGAAAGACCGGGAAATAGTGGATCGCTCTATCCGCCAGACCGAACTGGAAAACCTGCGGGAGCGTCCCTTGTCGCAGCTTTCCGGAGGCGAGCGGAAGCGCGCGTTCCTGGCCTCGGTGCTGGCGCAGGAACCGGAAATCCTGTTGTTGGACGAGCCTACGGTGGCGCTCGATATTCATCATCAGGTCCGCTTCTTCCGCCTGCTGCGCGAACTGGCGCGGAAAGGGCTGGCCGTGGCAGTCGTCACCCATGAAGTGAATCTGGCCGCGCTTTTCGCCGACCGGATCGTGCTGATGCGAAACGGAACCTACCTGGCCGAGGGAACGCCGCGGCAGGTGCTGACCGAAGACGCGATCCGCAATTTGTACGGAACTGATATTCTGCTTCACCGCCACCCGCAAAGCGGGTTGCCTATTGTGTTGCCGACGCAGGTCGAACCAGAGGAGGCGCGATGAATTCCCGCATAATCCCCTACCTGCTGCTGTCGCTGGCCGTGCTGCTGATCGCGCCGTGGATCGGGACGGAACACATCGGGCTCGATCACCTGCTGTCGTACCTGGGCGGAGACGGAAATCCCGGTGGATCTGTCCTGATCGGTCAACGCATACCGCGTGTGCTGTTGGGATTCCTGGCGGGCGGAACTCTCGCGCTGGTCGGCGCGTCCTTCCAGGTGCTTTTCCGCAACCCACTGGTGGAACCATATACTCTTGGCGTAACTGGCGGCGCGGCGCTGGGAGCCTATCTCGCCATCGCCTTTCCCGCGCTCTCCGTACCGGTCGGCCCGCTTTCATCGATGCAGTTCATGGCTATGGTCGGCGCGGGCGCGACTCTCGGCATCATCTATTTTTTCGCCCGGCAGCAGCAAGGGCTTTCCACACATACATTGCTCCTGGCGGGAGTAACTCTCGGCATCGTCTGCGGCGGGGCTATCATGCTGCTGACATATATCAGCGACCCGCACAAACTGCTCCAGATCAACCGCTGGCTCATGGGCGGCATAGACGTGGTAGGATATAAAGAACTGGCGACTATCCTGCCGTTCCTGCTGCCGGGGCTGGGTCTGCTGCTGGCAAACGCCCCGGAGCTGAATCATATCGCGCTGGGCGAGGAGATGGCCACCGGCCACGGCGTGGACGTAAATCGCGTCCAGACCGCCGTTTTCGTGGGCGGCGGACTGGCGACGGCAATGGTAGTTTCGCTCGTCGGGCCAATTGGCTTTGTCGGGCTGATCGTGCCGCACGCGGTGCGCCGCATGAGCGGCTTCGATCAACGCCTGGTTCTGCCTGCGTCATTTCTCTTGGGGGGCGCGGCTTTGACCGCGGCCGATTGCGTGGCGCGAAGCCTGTTCATGTGGCTGTGGCATTCGACCACGGAACTTCCGGTCGGCATCATCACCGCCCTCGTCGGCGGCCCGCTTTTTATCCGGTTGCTGCTTTCCCGCAAATTCATGACATAGAGGGCATTCTCAATTATTTGAGAACGCCCTCTTGGGTCAATATCGGCTTGCACTTATTTTTTCGTTTCATCTCCCTTGTTGAACAATCCGCCGAAGCCCTTGCCGATAGCTTTCAGTCCCGTGCCGAGGTTCTTGGGCGCGGTCAGCACGCCTGTCTTCAAGCCGCTGGCGACGTCTCCCAGGAACTTGCCCATCTGCGGAGTTAGAGCAAGCGCGATGTTGACCACGCTTCCGGCGAGTGACCGCGAAGACACATCCTTGACCTCGATGTCGGCCAGCGTAACCGAAAACGGCCCGGCCTGTCCCGTGGCCGTCTTCAGGAAAAAACGTCGCACCGTCACGCTGCCGCCGCCCCCGCCCATGATCTCGTCCAGTTGGCGCAAAAGTTTCTCGTGCCGCCCGAGGTTGCTGTCAGGCGCACCCGGCTCCAGATTAACGGCCACGCCGTCGACCACGATCTCGTCGATTATCACATCCGGAATCAGCAGCGCCGGAAACGAAAATTTAATATCGACGAAAGCTATCTCCACCGCCGCCGCGTCGGAAAAACCGGAGGGATTGCCGACCCGCAAACCCTTCAGGCTGGCAAAGCCTTTCTCGGTCGAGAGGGAAACGCTGTCGATGGAAATCACGAACGCGTCGGAAGCGTCGCCCGGGAAGGCCATGTTTATTTTTATGTTTTTAATTTCTCCCTCCGACAGCACAACGCCGCCCTGCGCCGAACCAGTGCCGGAACTATAGGACAGCGCCGAAGCGAGAATCATGGCCAGGTTGTTTTTCGTTCCGGCGGTTTCGCAATTCACCTCGACCCCGTCTATTTCAATTTTATTCACGCGGATCGTGTCGCCCAACAGCGAAAAAATCTTCACCGCCGCGAAAGCTTTTTTCACCGACAGCGCCGCAGGCGCGGAAAAACCGGCCGGGTTGGCGACGCTGAACTCGCCCGCCTCGCCGCTGCCGAAGACGGAAACGTCGAGCGCGCCCACCGTAACCGGAACTCCCGCCACTTTGGAGCCGACCGACTCCACTACACTAACCGCGATTCTGTTGCGCGCCAGAAATCCACCGACCAGAGCCAGCAGCAAAACCGCCAGCGCGATTTTCCACCACGCCGACTTTTTACTTACGGCGGTTTCCGGCAAAGGAACCACAGGCGCGCCGACGTTTCCACTATCGGTTTTCAACTCGTTACTCATGGCTATATTCCTTTCAAGAATAATCCCCTCGCCGCCCTCAGCAGCCTATCGCAATTCGCGCGTGACGGCAAGCCCCTGCGGATTAAATTTCTCGCCTGCGATTTTTTTTACCGACTAAATGCAATCATCACTTGACCAGCCGGACTTTTTTTACATAATGCTGAAATTGTATTATTCGTTTTATTCAGGAGCGGCAAGGGTGAGCGAAAGCATTCAGGAAAACAACAAGCGCGGTTCCGCCGGCAAACCGACGGAAGCCAACTTCTCCCAGTTCCTCGCCGGGCTGGCGATTCAAACCATGATGCACCTCGGACTCATGTCCAATCCCCTCACCAATAAAACAGAAATCGATCTGGCTAACGCCAAATATTCCATCGACCTGCTGGGCATTCTGCAGGAAAAAACCCGGGGCAATCTGAGCGCGGAAGAAGAAGAGTATTTCCAGTCCCTGCTCGCCGACCTCCGCCTGCGCTATGTACAGGCAGTCGAAAATCGGAAACAGAAAACTGCCACGACTGCGCCGAGTAGGAACGATGACGATAATGCGGACGCCGACGGCGAATAGAAACTTGCCTGTCGGCTTTTTTATAAAGACAGTTTTTGTTTGACTGTCGCTCCCGTTTATACATATACTCAGATGATTGTTTTTGTTATCGTGCGTCGGCAGTAATAGCCAGCAACAAAACTCGCACGACAGAGAATGTATGTTTTTTTGCAAGGAGAAATTAATGGCATCGAAGTACGTGTACTTCTTCGGCGGTGGCAAGGCCGAAGGACGCTCGGAAATGAAGGCGCTGCTCGGCGGCAAGGGCGCCAATCTCGCGGAAATGACCAACGCCGGACTTCCCGTTCCCGCCGGTTTCACCATCACCACCGAATGCTGCGCCGACTACTACAAGGTCGGCAAGAAGTGGCCCGCCGGATTGATGGAAGAAGTAAAGAAAAATCTCGCCACCTTGGAAAAAGTCTCCGGCAAGAAATTCGGCGGTTCCAAGGATCCGCTTCTGGTCTCCGTCCGCTCCGGCGCGGCCGCCTCGATGCCCGGCATGATGGACACCGTCCTCAACCTCGGCCTCAACCCCGACAGCCTCAAGGCCATCATCGCCGCCACCGGCAACGAGCGCTTCGGTTGGGACGCCTACCGCCGCTTCATCCAGATGTTCGGCGACGTGGTCATGGGCTGCGAGCACCATGACTTCGAGCACGCCCTCCAGGGCGTCAAGGAAAAATACGGTGCCAAGCAGGACACCGACCTCACCGCCGACCAGCTTAAGGTTGTCGTCGAGGAATACCTGAAAGTCGTACGCAAGGATACCGGCGAGGAATTCCCCACCGACCCGATGGATCAGCTCGCCAAGGCCATCGACGCGGTGTTCGGCTCCTGGAACAACCCCCGCGCCATCAAATATCGCCAGCTTAACGACATCCGCGGCCTGATGGGCACCGCCGTCAACGTCCAGGCCATGGTCTACGGCAACATGGGCAACGACTGCGGCACCGGCGTCGCCTTCACCCGCGACCCATCTAACGGGGAAAACAAATTCTACGGCGAATACCTGATGAACGCGCAGGGCGAGGATGTCGTCGCCGGCATCCGCACCCCGCAGCCCATCAGCCACCTCGAATCCGTGAACAAGACAATCTACGACCAGCTCGTGGGCATCCGCAACAAGCTGGAAAAGCATTACAAGGACATGCAGGATCTGGAATTCACCATCGAAAAGGGCAAGCTCTTCATGCTCCAGACCCGCAACGGCAAGCGCACCATCTTCGCCGCGGTGAAGATGGCGGTGGACATGGCGCGGGAAAAACTGATCACCCCCGAAGAAGCGGTCATGCGTATCGACGCCCGGCAGCTCAATCAGCTCTTCGCGCCGATCTTCTCCGCAGACGACCTCGCCGCCTGCGAGAAGTCGGGCAACCTGCTCACCAAAGGTCTTAACGCCTCTCCCGGCGCTGCCTGCGGCCAGATCGCCTTCAACGCCGACGAAGCAGAAGCCATGGCCAAGTCCGGCAAGAAAGTGGTGCTTGTCCGCATCGAAACCAGCCCCGAGGACATTGGCGGCATGGCTGTGGCGCAAGGCATCCTCACCGCGCGCGGTGGCATGACCAGCCACGCAGCCGTCGTCGCCCGCGGCATGGGCACCCCCTGCGTCGCCGGCGCCGGAGACGTCCTCATCGACTACTCCAAGGATCAGATGGTCATCAGCGGCAAGACCTTCAAGAAAGGCGACTGGATCTCCATCAACGGCTTCACCGGCAATGTCTACGGCGTCAAGATCGAACCGAAGCCGTCGGAAATCCTGCAGGTGCTCGACGGCAAGCTCGACCCGAAGAAATCGGATCTGTTCCAGGACTATTCCCAGCTCATGGCCTGGACCGACCAGTTCCGCAAACTCGGCGTGCGCACCAACTCCGACACCCCCAACGACACCGTCCGCGCCGTCAAGTTCGGCGCCGAGGGCATCGGCCTCACCCGCACCGAGCACATGTTCTTCGAGGGCGACCGCATCATCAGCTTCCGCCGCCTGATTCTCGTGGCGGAAACCGTCAAGAAACTGCGCGACGAACACAACGCCAAGAACCTGGACGAACTCAAGGCCGCCTGCGCCAGTTGCGGCAAGTGCTGCACCGAGGCGCTGGAAGCGGTCAAGCAGTATGAACAGGCTCTGGCCGAACTGCTGCCGTTGCAGAAGAACGATTTCGTCGGCATCTTCAAGGCGCTGGAAGGCCGCCCGGCCACCATCCGCCTGCTCGACCCGCCGCTCCACGAATTCCTCCCCCACGACGACGCGGGGCAGAAGGAAATGTCGGAAAAGATGGGCGTCTCCGTGGCGGCCATCAAACAGACGGTGGAAGCGCTGCACGAGTTCAACCCGATGCTGGGTCACCGCGGCTGCCGCCTGGGTCTGACCTATCCGGAAGTCACGTACATGCAGGTCACCGCGATCATGGAAGCCGCCGTCGAAATCAAGAAGGCGGGTCTGAAGGTGCAGCCGGAAATCATGATCCCGCTGATCGGCAACGTCAACGAACTGAAGAACCAGCGCGCGGTGGCGGAAGAGGCTATCGCCGCCGTCTTCGCCAAGGCCAACATGAACAAGACCCAGATTCCCTACAAGATCGGCACCATGATTGAGGTTCCGCGCGCGGCGGTCACCGCCGACGAGGTGGCGGAAGTCGCCGAGTTCTTCAGCTTCGGCACCAACGACCTCACCCAGATGGGCTGCGGTTTCTCCCGCGACGACGCCGGCAAGTTCCTCGGTGAATACGTCAAACTCGGCATCTACGACTACGATCCGTTCGAAGTGCTGGATCAGAACGGCGTGGGCAAACTGGTGCAGATGGCCTGCGAACTCGGACGCAAAGCGCGCCCAGACATCAAACTGGGCATCTGCGGCGAGCACGGCGGCGAACCCATGAGCGTGGAGTTCTGCCACCGCACCGGCCTGAACTATGTCAGTTGTTCGCCGTTCCGCGTGCCGGTCGCGCGGCTGGCGGCGGCGCAGGCGGCGATCAAGGAAAAGAAGGCGGGAAAGGGGACTCCTGCCAAGACGACAGCGGGTAAGGTATCCGCGCAAACAAAGAAGGGGAAGATTATGGCGAAGAAGACTGCGAAAAAGGCTCCGGCCAAGAAGGTAGCAAAGAAGGCTCCGGCCAAGAAAGTAGCGAAGAAGGCTCCGGCCAAGAAGGTAGCTAAGAAAGCTCCGGCCAAGAAGGTAGCGAAGAAGGCTCCGGCCAAGAAGGTGGCGAAGAAGGCTCCGGCCAAGAAGAAGGTTGCGAAAAAGGCCGCGAAGAAATAAGTCAGTATCCGTGAGTAGCATCTTTTATGCCCGGCTTGGGGTCCCCACGAGCCGGGCATTTTGTTTGCCGGAACAGTCTTGACGGAATCACGGCTATCGGGTAATAATATCCTGCCAGGAGGAAACAGCATGAAAGCCAAAAATCCCAAAAGTGAACGGCGGCACAGCGAGAGGATCGTCACCCACAAGCACGCCGAAGTACGCAAGCTTGTCGGCTCCCAGAAGAAACTCCCGGTGCAGGTCATGAACATCTCCGACGGCGGAGTGCGTTTCATCTGCGCCATCCCCTTCGAACTGGGGGAGGAACTCGCCTACATCGACGAGAACCATACCACTAAGGCCGTCGCCCGCGCCTGCAAACCGCTGTTCAAGGGTTTCGCCATCAGAGCGGAGTTCACCAACTCTTGAGCATCTTCCCCCCTCCCCCGCGCCGACAAAGCAACAAGATTATGGTCGGCAGGGTGGCTATCGGCGGCGGCGCGCCCGTCTCCGTGCAAACCATGACCAACGCCCCCGCCGACGATCCGGTCGGAACCCTTAAGCAAATTTGCCTCGCCGCCGACTGCGGCTGCGACCTCATCCGCTGCGCGGTGCCTTCGGTTCGCCACGCCGCTGTTTTCGCCGAGGTCGTCAGGCAAAGCCCCCTGCCGGTGGTGGCCGACATCCACTTCGACTGCCGCATCGCGCTGGCCGCAATCAAGGCAGGCGCGCACAAAATCCGGATCAACCCCGGCAACATGGGCGACTGGGAGGCCATCGCCCTGGTCGTGCAAGCCGCCAAAGACGCCGGCATCCCGATCCGCATCGGCGTCAACTCCGGCTCGATCAAACACAAGAACAGTAACGACGCGCGCACGATTCCCCAGGCGCTGTGCGAGGAATGCATCGAATACGTCGCGCGCTTCGAGGACATGGGTTTCCGCGACCTGGTTCTATCGCTGAAAACGCCGGATCCGCTCGGCACCATCGCGGTCAACCGCCTGGTGGCCAAGCAGTGCTCCTACCCGCTGCATCTGGGCGTGACAGAAGCCGGACCGGAAGAGGAGGCGCTGCTCAAGAGCGCCATTGGCATCGGCGCGCTGTTGGCCGACGGCATCGGCGACACGATCCGCCTGTCCTTCACCGCCCCGCCCGAACGCGAAGTGCTGGCGGCGAAACAGCTGTTGCGCGCGGCCGGGTTGCTGCGCGACCACCCTGTACTGATCAGTTGCCCCACCTGCGGACGGACTTCGGTGGATCTGGAAAAAATCGTCGCCGAGATAAATGAAAAACTCCGCGCCTTCACCTTGCCGATCACAGTGGCGGTAATGGGCTGCGAGGTGAACGGACCGGGCGAAGCGAAGGAAGCGGATATCGGCCTCGCCGCCGGTGCCGGGCGCATGACCCTGTTCAAAAAAGGAATGCCGCAGGGAACCTTCGCGCCCGACGAAGCCGTCGCCGCGTTGCTGGCTGAAATCGAACGCATGGTGGCGGGTCGCCACTGACTTTTTTTGCAAGCAATATCGGAGCGTCAATGTTTCCGCGCTCCCGCTGGTCGCGGGTGCGGATCGCGCAAAAAGAAAATGTATCTCCGCACATAGGGGAAAACCATGCTAACGCCATGCAAAAGATATCCCGTTCTCGCCCTGTTCGCGCTCTGCGCAATCGCGCCTGACACAAAGGCGGAAGACGCTGGCCTCGCGCAATTCAACGCCGCCTGGGAACTGTGGAATAACGGCGAGGCGGAGCAGGCCAGGCTGAAGTTGTCCAGTGCGGGACGGATGTATCCCCAGGCGCTGGACTTGAAATTTTTCCTCGCGGTTTGGGATCGCGCCGAGTCGTCGCGCAAGGAAGCGGAAAACTTTTTTAGGTTGCTGCAATCGCTGAAAACGGGAGAACCGCAGATAGAGGCTTCCGCGCTGGCTCTGAAGCTTGACGATTTACTCGTTCGACAGGCGGCGGGAGAACTCTCCGAAGTAGAGAAAAAAGAGAAGGAAGATGCTCTCGACCAGCTGGGGAAACTGGCCGACGCCAACCCCGAAAACTTCGCGCTGAACTGGATTTACGCCAGCGAGCTGCTCGCGTTCAAGAAAACCAAACTGGCGGAAAACAGGTTTTTCCTTCTGTTGCCGAAAGTCAAACTCGGCGTGCGATCGTTTCACGAAGAAGCCGTCGACGCGCTGTTTCAACAGAAAAAATATCAGGAAGCGACCGCCTATCTTGCCGCCCTGTCGCAGAAAGCGAACCAGCCGTGGGCGTTGTGCCTGACCGGCAAGGTGATGGCGCTGATGAAACAGGAAGACCAGTGCAACCAGGCTTACGACGCGGCGACCAAGCTGGATGAAAAGCGGGCGGAGACCTGGCTGGAATGGGGCGTCGTCCTGGAGGCGCTTCTCCACAAGAGCGACGAGGCGGTGACGAAACTGGATCAGGCCATCGAGCTTGACCGGAACAATGCCGAGTCGTACCGCAATCGCGGCATCATCAAGTTCCGGCAGAAAAAATACGATGAAGCCATCGCCGACCTGAAAAACGCCCTGCACGCGAATTCATCCGACCTGGATCTCCGCGGGCAACTGGCCTACTGCTATTTCCAGACCAAGCAGTACGAAGAAAGCTATAAGGAATACCACACCGTGGTTTCCCGGAAAAAGGAGCCCATGCCGACCGTCCGGTTCAATCTCGCCGCGCTCGCCGCCGCCACCGGCAAGAAACAGAAGTGCATTTCCGAATTGAGAGCCTGGATCAAGGAAGCCAACAACGACAATAAAATCCTGAAACCAAATCTGCTGAAAATTCCCCAGTTCAAGGAAATGCGGGAAGACAAGCAGTTCATCAAAATCGTCGCGGAGATAAACGCGTTGAGCGGCGTTAAGGAGCCGGAAAAGAAATAAGTTTCCCCTTATTCATATTCGCCACTTATCATTACCTAGCGGAAAATCTCCCACGCCAGATGTGCGGGGAAATACGCCCAGTGCGCAGCGCACGTTCCCGCCGCGATCAGAATAACCGTAACCAGAACGTAATATTTCTCTCCCGTGATTTCGCCCAACCGGTCGATCGCGACAGCAGCGAGCGGCAAAATTGCCACGAAGGTCTGCGCGGCCAGATATGGCGCCGGTTTCCTGATCGCGAACAATAGCAACAGATTCATCAGCATGACCAGGCCCCACCAGCCCAGCCATTTTCCCCTGCCTCCGCGTTTCAACAGACATGCGCCCGCCGCCGCCAGCAAGATATTCACATAGCCGAACGCGCCTGTCAGCGCGAAAGCGTAGTCGCATAAAAATCCGCCCAGGAATTCCAGCTGTCGCGAAATCGGCCAGTGCAGAAATTCGCGGAACACCCACACGCCATGCCCGAACGCCTTGACCTCGTAATTTTCATAACGTAAATCCAACCCGCGCAGAATCAGCATCCACGCCAGCAGCGGCAGCAGATGCAGACCCGCCAGCAGCGCCAACGCCAGCCACCTGCGCCTGACGCGCAGGACAATCCACACCGCCGCCGCTATATCGTACACGGGCTTGGCCAGCATCATGAGGCCCAGCAACAGACCGCAGCGCACAGGCGTCTGCCAGTTTTTTTCCGCGGCGCGATAACAAGCCGTACCGAGCCACAAGACCGCGACTGCAATGCCGACGGCGATGAAGTTGGTCGTTGCCTCACTTACCGTCCACACCGCACTCGGCAGCAGCGCAAGTTGCGCCGCGCTCAAGGCGGCGACCAGCGTGGAAAATCCCCACGTCTCGAGCAACCGGTAAAACCCGACTACGGAAAAAATCAGCACCAGCAGGTTCAGCAACAGCGCGGCGAAATACGCCTGTCGCATCGTGCACGGCTCGGCGAACGCCCCGAATCCGCGTTGCGAAAAATGATAAAATCCGTTGGCCGTCCTGCCGAGCAGCGACACCGCCAGCGGATAGACCGGCCGGTTGACGCGGGTTTTGTCGGTATGGTAATAGCCGGGAAAATCGCACGACAACCGCAGCCAGCCGTCCTGGTCGGGATTGAACAGCAAGAGGCGCTCCCGGGGCGAAAGCGCCTCTTCATACAGCCAGAATTTCTGCTTGTTGCAAGTCACAAACGGCAACGAACATCCCGCCGCGAACGCCAGCAACGCCAGCCCGTACAGCCAGCGGGGGACGGCGAGGAATGCGACGGCGCGTCTAAACATATGCTCTTTACCGTTCACAGCGCGTTAAGTATTTTCCCCGGCGTCGCGCCCTGTCCCAGGGAGGCGAGCTTTTGCCTCGCGTCGGCGGCGGGGAACCCGAGCAGGCCGACTTGCAGATAAAAGTCGTTGGCCTTTTTCGCATCCTCGCCGAAAGTATCCCGCGCCCAGGCGCTGACCCGCCCCTGCCGCAACGCGCTTTGCAGCAGCGTGTGCCCGTACAGGATATAAGCGCCGTCGCGGAAATCGTCGGCGTAGGGAGCTAGTTCCGGCGCGTCGAAACTGTCGACGAATTTCTGGCCGTAACTGTTTTTCTCCGTGCCGACGGAAAGGATCAGATTGCGCTTTCTCGCCTCCGCCATGATTTCCGCCAGCTTTGCCACCTTCGTTTTTTTCGCCGCCGGGTCGGAGATGTTCCAGTTGCGGTCGGGAATGATATTGAACGCGAGGCAGCCCAGCTTGCCATAACTGTCCAGCAAAACGCCTGCGTCCGCTTCGCCGGAACTGGTGCCGTCCAGCCACGCGCCGCAGGGGATCGCGCCGCAATGCAGGGTCATTTTCACCACTTCCTCGACCGGCGGGAAAGTTTTCTCCGTCGGCTGCGCGTAACCCGCCCCGCCCCGCTTCATCAATTTTGCCCGGATCGCATTGCGGAAGGAGGCGACGTCTTTCAGCAGAGCCGTAACTTTTTCCGCAGGCAGTTCCAGCTTTTCCATCCAATAAGCGGCCAGCTTTTTTTCGTCGGCAAAGGCCTGCCGCGATTTATTATCCAACGCCTCCAGCATATGCCGTTCGGTAGCGTTGCCGGAAGGGGTCAAGCTTTCCACATCGGCGGCATAATCAATTTGAAGCGGTGCCAGAGTCGCACGCAGGCGCTCCAGCATCGCGACGTTTCGCTCCCGCGCGCCCCGACGCATCATGGCGAGAGTTTTTTCCGCCTCGCTGCCCTTTTCCGGCAGGGAGGTGAAACCAGTTCCCATGAAATACGCCACTCCTGCTTCGCCGGGGCTGTTGATGTCGCGCGAGGCATACTCCTTCATATACACCCGCGATTCGAGCGCCACGTTGGCGCGGACTTCCAGCACATCGCCTGCCGCGAGAAATTCGCCCATCGCGTCAAGCACGTCGAAATCGACTGCGCCGACTACGTCCAGCCCCGCCTTTTTCGCCTCCCACACAAGGCGCGAGGGGCTGTGCCCGTCGGCGTTGAAGGAGAAACACGTGTGCAGATGCACGTTAACGAAACCGCACAGATCAGGCGTGGAAATTTCGCCGCGTTTGAGCCGAGCCTCGATTTCTCCCAGCGCCGCTTTTCTCGTTTCGCTATCCAGGGAATCAAGCCTGTCCTCAAGTTGCCGAATATCCATGTTACTGTTCATCCTTGTATTATTCTGGCGCAAGACATACCGCCCCACACGCAACATACCCCCAGCACCACATTCAACGCGACGTTGAATAAGGCCGCGTCCGCCGCGCCGTCGCGGGCGAGAAACAGCGTTTCGTAACCGAAAGTGGAAAACGTGGTCAGGCTGCCCATGAAACCGGTGATCAGGAACAAGCGCGTCTGCTCGGAAAAAAGATTCCTCTCGGCGGCGAGAGTGATGAGCAACCCTGCCGCGAAACAGCCGATGAGATTCACCGCCAGCGTGCCCAGCGGCATGCCCGCGCCCATCTTCCGGTTCACGAAATTGGAAATACCATAACGCGCGATCGCCCCGGCCAGTCCGCCGAGTCCAACCGCGATCAGATGCAACATGGACGCCTCTCCCGCCAAGCTTAGTACAGCGCCCCGCAGGGCAAAACATGAAAGGGACTAAGGCTCTAAGGGACTAGGGGACTAAGACTCCGGTCGAAGATTTCCCGGTTTGCCTTAAGTTTTTCGTAATCGAAGGTTATCGGCTCCTAGCCTGTAAAAAAAATCCTAGTCCCTTAGTCCCCTAGTCCCAAATCCGGTTACCCCCTTTACTTTGAGGCGATGTACTCAGGCGTGGCCGAAAGTCATTTTCTTTACTTCCAGACCGGGTATAGCCTTGAGTTTGGCCGCCAGTTCGTCGGCTTTCGCCTCGCCGCCCACCATCTCAAGCAGCATCAGGCCGGCAGGGGAACAGACCGACTCGCTGGCCTCGTGCAGCCCCAGCCGCGTGCGGATGCTGCACCCGAATTCCGTCAAAGCAGCCTGCACCGCGACCGCATCCTTCAACCGATTGGTGATATGCACACCCAGAATCACATGCTTGTTCATGCTTTCTCCTTCGCGTAAAAAAAACCCTCACCCCAACTAAGCACGATTATAAAGGCGGCACGAAACGGGGTCAAAGCAAATCACTCCACCGTCACGCTCTTGGCGAGATTCTTAGGCTTATCCACGTCGCAGCCGCGGGCGCAGGCGATATAGTACGCCAACAGTTGCAGCGGCACCGCGCAGCAGATCGAATTCATGATGCCGCTGTCGGCGCGGACGTAGATCACGTCGTCGACGAACTTGTGAATCTCGTTGTCATCGTGGCTGGCAACGGCAATCACCTTGCCCTGCCGCGCCTTCACCTCCTGGATGTTGCCCAGCACTTTTTCATAGCGCCGCCCCTTCAGCGCGATTACGAGGGCAGGCATATTTTCGTCGATCAACGCGATGGGGCCGTGCTTCATTTCCGCCGCGTCATAGCCTTCGGCGTGGATGTAAGACACTTCCTTCAATTTCAGCGCCCCCTCCATCGCCAGCGGCCAGCCGGTGCCGCGCCCGAGGAAAAGGAAGTTAGACGCGTCTTTGTAATTCATGGCAATGCCGCGCACGTAATTGGCCGTCGACAGGATGCCTTCCACCCGATGGCCGACCGTGACCAGATTCTCGCAGCGCCTGCGCGCATCATTCACGGAGAGAGTCTCGCGCACCATGCCCATGCGGATAGCGAGGATGTACAGCCCGGCGATCATCGAAGTAAACGCCTTGGTCGAGGCCACGCCGATTTCCGGGCCGCAATGGAGATAGAAGACGCCGTCGGATTCGCGGGCGATGGAACTGCCGACCACGTTGACGATGGAAATCACCTTGCAGCCGCGCTCCCGCGCCAGCCGCACGGCGGCGAGAGTATCGGCGGTTTCGCCGGACTGCGTAACGGCGATCACCAGCACCGTCGGGTCGAGAATCGGGTCGCGGTAGCGGAAATCGGCGGCGTATTCGGGATAGGCCGGAATCCGCGCGACGCGCTCGATCATGTTGCGCCCGACCATGCAGGCGTGATAGGCGGTGCCTTGCGCAATCATGATAATCCGCGAAACTCCGGCGAAATATTGCTCCGGGATTTCCATCCCGTCCATGTTGAGTTCCGGCGGCAGGGAGATGTCGTCGGGCAGAGCGATTCTGCCGCGCACCAGATTTTCCAACACGCGCGGCTGCTCGAAAATCTCCTTCAGCATGAAGTGGTCGTAGCCTTGTTTCTGCGCGGCTTCCGCCGACCATTTTATTTCCGTCACCACCGGATTCACGTCTTTCCCGTCGGCGCGGAACCTGACCTCGTCGGCGGTGATGACCGCGACCTGGTCGTCTTCCATGAACACGACTTTCCGGGTGTGGGGCAGAATCGGCACGGCGTCGGACGCGATCAGGTTGGCGTTTTCCCCCAGCCCCACTGCCAGCGGACTGCCGCGCCGGGCAGCGACGATCAGGCCGGGATTGTCAGCCGCCACCACCCCCAGCGCAAAGGTGCCGTCCAGCATGGGCAGCACTTTCTCCACCGCCGCCACCAGGTCGCCGCGATATTCCCGTGCGATCAGCAACACCACCGCTTCGGAATCGGTTTCAGAAGCGAAGTGCGCCCCTTCGTCTTCGAGGTCTTTGCGCAGTTTCGCGTAGTTGTCGATAATGCCGTTATGCACCAGCGCGATTTTTCCGGCGGCGTCCGCGTGGGGGTGGGCGTTCCGTTCCGCCGGTACGCCGTGCGTCGCCCAGCGGGTGTGGCCGATAGCGACGTCGGAATCGGTAGAGGCGGGAATCTTCTCCTCCAGATCGGCCACGCGCCCCTTGGTTTTGATAATGTCCAGCCCCTCGCCGGAAGCGAAGGCAATGCCGGCCGAATCATAGCCCCGGTATTCCAAGGCTTTCAGTCCTTCCACCACCGCCGCAATCGCGCCGCCGCTGCCGACAAATCCCACTATTCCGCACATAGGTTCTCCGTATCTGTTGCAAACCAATCTGCCGGATGCAAACCGGTTCACGCCCTCCCACGAACTTTCATTTTTTCGAAGATTGCTCTACCAACCGGTTAAGAGTACTGTTATAGGATCCGACAAAAGCACGTCTGACATTAACGCCATTCATAGAGTAATCCATACATCCCAGGTAACAGGCAGGAAGACCATTATATTCCGGGTCGGCCGATGGTAAACCAATACAAAAATAGGTCGCATGTTTCAACTCGAACTGTTTTTTGGCCAGTTCCTCACCCAGACTTATTATCTGCCTATCATAGTTTAACTGCATATCAATCACATCATTTTTATGATTTTCACGATCCCTCCAATTAGCGAAGTATGTAACAGCCAAGATTAAAACCAATACGGCAATTACTGCATCACGCCAAGCCATTTTATTCTCCGTCATCCGATTGAATTCCGAATGCTTCATGCAAATCGAAACTCAGACCAACACCCCCGGTGCCAGCATTCCGGCGGGGTCGAAAACTTTACGTATGCCGCGCATCCCGTCGAGAATTTCGAGGGGGTACTGCCTTTCCAGCATAGCTTTTTTCAGGCGACCGATGCCGTGTTCCGCCGCCACCGCCCCGCCCAGCCGCACTACTTCTTTCGCCCAGTTTACATACAATTCCTTGGCTTTGGCCAGTTGCGACAAGTCGGCAGGGAGGATATTCACATGCACGTGATTGTTACCGATGTGGCCGAAGACCACGGATTGCAATCCGGCCTCCGCCAAGCCGCGCCGGTACAACGCAAACACCTCGCGCAAGGCGGCGTCAGGCACTGCCATGTCGGTGCCGATCTTGTGCAGGCCGGGAATTTTCGCCGCGCGCTGGCCGATTATCGAATTGACCGCCTCCGGCACCGAATGCCGGAACAGTTTCTGCTGCTCCAGTTCGCCTTCCTCCATCGCCGCCCAGGTATCGTCAAGCGAGGAACCGACCGAGTCGAGCAGTTCCTCCAGCGGAACGCAAGCCTCCTCGGTTTCGTCTTCGGTTCCGGCGATTTCCAGATACACCGCCGCGCCGTCCCAGGAGGGGATTTCCGGAATATGGCTGCCAGAGCCGTCTTCCTCTTTTTTCTGTTTAAGCAATGACAGCGCGTCGTGGTCGAAATATTCGATAGCCTCGAATTCGATAGCCTCGCGCGTACGCGCGTTTTCCACCAGCGCCAAGGCCTTTTCCTCATCGTCTACCACCGCCAGCACGCCAAGGATGGATTCCGGCTTGCGCGTTAGTAGCAACTCAACCTCGGCGAACGCGCACAGCGTGCCTTCGCTGCCGACCAGCAGATCGATAAGATCCATATCGCGGGCGATGTGATAACCGGCGGTGCACTTGGTGTCAGGCATGACCACGGCAGGCATATCGCAGGGCGTTTGACTGCCGTCGGCATTCTTAAAAACGAAAGACAGCCCCTCGGCCTTGACCTCGCCGCGCCGGACAAACAATTCCCGCCCGTCGGCGAAAACCGCCCGCAGTCCGCGCACCCATTTCCGGGTCGAGCCGTAACGATAGGTGCGCGCGCCGGAAGCGTTATTGGCCACCACGCCGCCGACATGCGCCGTCATCTCGGTCGGGTCGACCGGGAACCACAGCGACAACTCTTCGTCGGCCATGAATTCCCGCGCCGCCGCCTGCTCCTCCGCCGACGCGCCGGGCAGATTGTCCAGCTCCTTACACGCCAGTTTCTCCGCCAGGTCGGCCAGGGATACTCCCGGCTCGGCCCGCACGTAATAGCCGTTCTCGTCCCGACCGAAAGCCAGCAGCCGGTTCAGTCCTCCCAGCGAAACGATCGCGTCGGCGTCGATCGGGGCGACCGAGCCGGTGATACCGGTGCGCCCGGCGGAGAGGACGCATTTTTCGCCAAGTCCGGCCAATTCTTGCAGCGCGCCGGAAAGCTGCGCGGCATTTTCGGGAAAGTAAATCCGGCTGACCGCTTCCGCGCGCAGGCGGGATTCGTCGCCCAGCAGTTCGCGGTATTTCTCCGCGATTTCCGCTTGGTCGCGGACGCAGGCGCAGTTTTCAGATTCCACAGGTATGGGCGCTATCTTGTTCATGACATTCCTTCCGGAAAAAAAATGCAAACAGGTTCAACTATACGAGGGTCGCAACAAACAGACAAGCGGGATTCCGTTCTTTTTCCGAAAAAGGTTGAAGCGGCGGGTAAATCCGGTCGATAGGTAGGATGAACGGATTTCTTAATGCAACGCTAAACAATAGTCCCAACGCACAGTTTTTTATGTCCTCCCCCTCTCAGGGGGAGTTAGAGGGGGTAAAGGGAAATGGCTCTCACCCCTCCTGACCTTCCCTGGAAGGGGAGGAATTGCACAGCGTCAAACCGAGGAGAGAATTCATGAGCGAAGAAAAAAATCATAACCAGCCACGCTTGGGAGTATTCATCACCATGATGGCGGGGCTGCTGCTGTTTTTCGGTTTCGTCAGCCGGGTAGGAAAAATCAACGACTTCGGCGACCTGCTTTCCGCCAACCGCCAGAACGTCGACAGCAAGGCGCAACTGTCGGAAGCCCGCGACCGGGCGCTGGCCGTGCTGGGAGGCAAAGAGGCGACGGCGCGGAATACCGCCCCTCCCATGCCAAATTTCAAGGAACTGGACGGGCAACTTGACGATATTTTCAAAGACAGCGCGCCGCAAAACCGGATTCCACAGCCTGCCCAGCCGCAAAGGGTGCCGCAACCCGCGCCGCGCGATTTCACGCAGCCATCGCCGGCGCCGCAGCATAATCCCATACCTCCTGCCAAGCAGGAAAGAAGCTATACGGTCAAGGACGGAGACACGCTCTGGAAAATCGCCCAGGAATTCTACGGCGACGGGAACATGTATTATCTGATCCAGAAAGCCAACGGCAATGTCACGCCCTCGGGACTGAGTGTCGGCAGAAAACTGGTCATTCCCGAAAGCCGGGTGGCAAGCAGACAATAACGGCGACGCCCCGCCACAGCACCTGCGGCAGCCCTTGCGGCTGCCGCATTTTTTTGCGATACATTTACACACAACACGTTTCCGCCTTGCATCGAAGCGCGGCGTCGGATATCATCATCTTGTTTGTTTTCGGATCGAACAGGACAAGGGTATGCCGATAAGGGTAAAGTGTGATTCCTGCGGGGCGCAATACGCCTTGAAAGACGAGTTGGCCGGCAAGCGCATCCGCTGCCCCGGCTGCAAGATGCCGCTTACCGTTCCCGGCGAAAAAACCGCTGCCACCGAAGGTTACCGCGCGCCCCTGGCCAGCGAGTCCACCCGCCGACACTCGGTCAAACCGCAACCCCCGGCGCCTTCGGTCAGAAAAGCACCGGAGCGCAAATCCACCCTGGCCGATCCCGAGGCCACCGTCTTCATGACTGCGCCTATTTCCACCCGGACGCAGGTCGGCGTTCCCCGCAACGCCGCCACCTGTCCTTCGTGCGGAAAGGCGCTGGACGCGAAAAGCACCAACTGCCCCGCCTGCGGGTTCAACATCAGGCTGGGGCGGAAACTTTCCCTTACCTCGGCCATCGCCGACGCCTCGCGCGAACCCGGCGTCCGCGCCGACGGCACCCGCTATGCCACCCGCGGCGAACTGGCGGAAAAGCGCGCCCAAACCGGTTCGAAAATCAGGATAGGCATCTACTCCGCCCTTGCGCTGACCCTGGTGCTGGCGGCGATCATCTCCGCGGTCATCATGCAAGGCGGTGCGTTAGGACCGCCGCTGGAGGAATTGCGCCAGTCCATCCTGACGCCGCCGCGCTACCAGGGACAGAATCCGCTCGACCGGACGGAATGGGTGCATCCCTACTGCTGCGGGCTGGAATTCTCGCTCAACATTCCGGTAAAACAGATCCGGATTGAAACTCCGCCCACGCCGCCGGCGGGAGAGCCGGTGACCTCCTGGGCAGCATTTGCCGAAAAATGCCGACTTCCGCGCTTTCACAAGAGGCCTGTCTTCGCCAGCAGCTCCACCCGCATCATCGACGCCTCCAAAAGCGTGAACGGCCTCTTTTCTCCCGCTGCGCTGGAAAAAGGGGCGGAGCTTCCTGGCGAGCAGATCGCGGTCTGGCGCGCGTCGGGCAAGGAAACCGAAAACGGCTTTCTCGTCGGCCTGCTGCTGGATTTCGGCGAAAACCAGGAAGCGCAACTGGAAAAGCTGGCCGAACTCAGCAAAGGCGACGTAACGGTAAAAGGCAGGCTGTATTTCGTGTCATGCCTGATTACCGCGGTGAAAGACGCGGGCTATGCCCTCGCCCTGTCGGAGGAACTCGACCGCGTTCCGGCGATTCCCGCCAACACGAAAATCGAATGCAGGGAGCAATACGTTTTCCTGCCGGTCTTGCAGGTTTCCTCTTTCGGCGAGGAGGTGGAACCGGTGACAGATGAGGAGCAATCAGAATGAATCCCAAGGAACTGATCCGCGACATCCCCGACTTTCCCAAGCCAGGCATCATCTTCAAGGACATCGCCCCGCTGCTGGGTAACGCCAAGGCGCTCAGGCAGGTGGTGGACGAACTGGCGGAAAAGTTTTCCGGTTGCGGCGCGACGAAAATCCTGGCCGCCGAGGCGCGCGGTTTCATCTTCGGCACCGCGCTGGCTTACCGGATGGGCGTCGGTTTCGTGCCGGTGCGCAAGCCAGGCAAGCTTCCCTACAAAACCATCGACGTCACCTACGATCTGGAATACGGCACCGACACTCTCTGCATGCACGAGGACGCGCTGACGAAAAACGACAAGGCGCTGGTGATCGACGACCTGCTGGCAACGGGCGGCACGGTGGGGGGAATGCTGGAACTGATCGCCAAGACCGGCGCGGAAGTTGTCGGCATCGGCTTCGTGGTGGAACTGGATTTCCTGCACGGCCGGGACAAGCTAACCGGCCACCGGGTGGAAAGCCTGATCCATTTTTGAGTCTCCAGTCTCCCATCCTCCAGTAGCCAGTTTTGGTTTTTGCGAGCGTATGGCGGACAAGAATGCAAAATAGTTTTAATAGTCCACACCTTGAGGCGCAACACCTCGTTCAAGGATCGTTTTTTTTTCTTCTCGGCTTCGCTTCCCAATTCACCATGCCCTGCATTTTGGATCAAGCCACAACACTACTCGCCGGGACGAGAAAAATAGATATGGGAATCGTTTGATGAGGTTTTAGTCAAAAGATAAACCTTTTCTTTTTTACTATCGCTTGCATTTTTAGAGAAAGTCATTTTGACTTTGCTCTTGCCGTCTTCTTTATCTTCAGAATCAAGGATCTCGACAACAAGTGTATAGTCAATTGCCGCGCCACCAGAGGGTCTGACAACCTTTACTTGGGCTTCAAAATAGCCAGATTTCTTATCGACAATATCTAACTTGATGGAGCCTGTCAGTGCAGGTGATTGTTCTGAAACCACGATCATAGGGTCGTCAGATCTATTCGGCAATATAAGCCTAAAGACCGTCAACTGGTCTGTTAGAGCATAACATACTGCTTCGTTGATATCTTCTCGGGTTCTCTCTTCTACAAGCGCGTAAGTAACGATGGGTTTTGTTCCAGATTCATTCTTGTTATTCGCCTGCAGGGCAATTGGAATGCGATTCTCTGAGGGCGAAGTTCGAGGAGTGATGGCTGCATCATAGTCTTTAACAGTATTCACGTCGACAAACGTCAACTGGTTCAGCATGGCATTATCTCCATACCACGTAAACCCATTGGTTTTATTTATTCTACGTTCAAGGCAAGTAACATTCCGTCCGTTTGGCATTTCCATGAACAAATATTTTCCTTCGGGCAAGCTGTGCAATTCGAATCTGACGCCCTTCTGGTAGATATGTTCCTCAAGTGTCTCACATTGAATGTAGTTATCGCCCTTTGAGATGATTTTTGTTTTCACCCAAATATTGTCGGTGAAAAATCTGGTCCGAAACATCAAGGATGTGGACGCACCAAAACCTTTTTCGGAAGTAATTAATACACAAGAATCTCCACCCTCACTCAATTCACCTGAGATATTCTTCTCGCTAATTTTCACTTCAGAGGGGTCTAGATAAAGTAAAAAGTTTGGATGCGAATAAAAATACAATATCAGAGAGTTGGCTTTTATCATGTCCGCATCCGAGACGATGATAAATCCATTATACTCTCCATCGTGAATCACAGGCACCCCTTCTGCCGCGGTAACGGAAAAGCACTCCAACATAACGGCCAATGCTATGAAAACCACATAAATCATAGATTTCATTTTGAATCTCCATCCTACTTGGTTCCGAGTAATTCCTAGGACGCAATACTGAATTCCACCCAATCACGCCTGAAAGCTTGTACTAGAAATCACTGGCGACTGGAGACTGTCAACTGGCGACTATCCCACCTGCCCCTTGGTCAAACGCATGAAGGCGTCTTCCAGAGTAACCGGCTCCTCGCTGAGGTAATGCAGGGGGAGCCCCGCGCCGACCAGTTTTTCCGCCACGAAATCCGCGGCGGTTTCAGGCGAAGCCAGGCGCACCTCCAGCAGTTCGCCCTTGACTACCGCTTCCGCCACCCGCCCGTCGGTCGCGAGCAGTTCCACGGCTTTGCGCAGATTTTCCTCGCCGCCGACTTTCGCGTGAATGATATCCGCCCTCCGGCAGAGGCGTACCAATTCCTGCACGCTGCCTTTGTAAAGCAGTTCCCCCCGCTCGATAATTCCCACCGTCGTGCACAGTTCCGCCAGTTCGAACAGGATGTGACTGGAGATAACCACGGTCTTGTTCATTCCCGCCAGTTCCTTCAGCAGCATCCGCATCTCCACCCGCGCGCGCGGATCCAGCCCCGAGGCAGGCTCGTCCAGCAGCAATACTTTCGGATCGTGCAGCAGCACCCGCGCGATGCCCAGCCGCTGCGTCATGCCCCGCGACAGACTTTCCACCAATTCCTCTTTTTTTTCCGCCAGGTCGGTCAGTTCCAGCACGTCGCCGATCACGCCGCGCGCCTTTTTTCCGGTAATGCCGTAAGCGGCGGCGAAAAAGGCGAGGTATTCGTCCACCCGCATATCCTCGTACGCCCCGGCGAAATCCGGCATGTAGCCGATAATGCCGCGCACCTTCGCGCCCTCTTCCGGCAGTTTGAAGCCGCCGACAGTCGCCGTGCCGGAAGTAGGCCGGAGCAGCGTTGCCAGGATTTTCAGCGTCGTGCTTTTGCCCGCGCCGTTAGGGCCGATCAGGCCGAAAATCTCGCCCTCGGCCACGTTCAGATCCAGCCCCGACAACGCGGTCAGCTTACCATACTTTTTGGTAAGAGCTTCCGTAGAGATCATCATCCCCTCCCCCGCTTGCGCCGCCAGCGGGATAAATAATCCTGAGCAGGCAGGCGCCTTCCTCATCCAGTTCCTTACCGGCCACCGCGACCGCACCCGGCTTGAATCCCGCCTGCGCCAGCAACACCACTCCCCCCTCCCGGATCACCTCCGACAGGTCGGGCAGGTAGCGCTCGTCTTCCCGCAGTTTCATGTTCCAAATCTGCTCCAGAGTCAGCCCCGCCGCCAGCGGCGGCTCTTCCGACCGGAGCAGCACGATGTCTTTCCGGTTTTCCGCCAGCCGCAGGGCAGGCAGTTTTTCCGGCCTGCTCCGCAGCAAGGTCTGCATCAGCAGCATCCGCCGCCAGCCGTTCAAACAGCGGGCGAAACTGAGTATCTCCACTTTTCGCGCCAGCGCCAGCTCATTGCGACCACCGGAACCGGCGACGTAACCGCTGTCGGCCAGGAGCCCGCGCATATAGTCACTGAATTCCAGCGGCTTGTCCGGACGCCACTTCTCTCCCGCGCGCCAGTCGGTTTTTTTATACACTCCCAGCCGCCCGATCAGCACCGCGTTTTTCAGCTCCGTTCCGGCCGTCAATTCGCCCGTCAGTTCCCGCCCGGAATATTTCACCTCGCCAATAACCGGCGGCATTTCTTCTCCGATGGAAACGCTGGCAAAACACCGCATCGACCACTGCCGGAACGGCACGCCGCGCAACACCGTCGACCGCCCCCGCGCGAGTTGATCGGCCAGGCCGTTGGCGCAGCCGCCGGGCGAGAACTCCGGTTCCTGCTCGAATTCATCGTTGTAGTTGTCTTCCTTCCGCTCGTAGCTCTTGTCGCCCAGGCAGACCGGCCAGGCATCGCCGCCGAAATCGAGATCGCTTTTTCCCGCGGCGCTGGCATAGATGCCGGTGAAAATATTTTCCTGCGACAGGCCTGCGGCGGGATAATAGTCGTTCACCCGCAAGACGCGCGCAATCGCCCGGTCGCCCCGAAGATAAATCGCGCCGCCGTAAGCGACTGCCGAGAACAGGATAATCTGCAGCACGAACACTGTCCAGGCAAACCGCTTCAGACGAAATTTCGCCAGCAGGTAATATTCCACCGGCCCGGCCAGCAGAAAATACGCCAGCAGGAACCCCGCCACCAACTTGAACGAAACCGCCGACAGCGACGGCGAAGCGGACAGATAATGGCGCGCCGCAGGCACGGTCTCGGACTGTCCCTGCCGGAAAGCGTGCCGCTTGCCGCCGATTATATCATCTGACTTCAGGTTGCGGAAATATATCTCCAGCACGTCCAGCGGGTCAAACGCCACTCCCGTCGCGCGCCCCAGCATAGCCGCCGCGCCGCCCCTTGGCAACTTTCCCGGATCGACCGCCAGCAGCGTCACCGACCCCGCGCCGAAAGTCTTGCGCACCAGCGCAGGCTCCCCGCCGCAACGCGCCAGCACTTTCCCCTCGACGTCGGACAGTTCCAATATCTCCACCTCCGCGTCACCAACCAGAAGCGATTTTTCCAATCCTCCGTCGTACTGCCACTGCCCTGCGCAAAAAAGCATGAGGTCTTCCGGCAAAGCGGATTTGCCGCCCTCATCGCGCGGCAAGACCAGCGTTTTCCTGCGCGTGATTTTTCCCGGCAACAGCTTGCCCAACGCCGCCAGTTCGGTTCCTTCCCGGAAAACCAGCGCCAGCCGCCCGCCCCGCGCCACCCAGTCGCGCAGCGCCGCCAGTTGCGCGGGACGCATTTTTCCCGGCGCAACCGCATCCCAGATAATCGCGTCCACGCCCTGATAACCCGCCCACACGTCAGGCGCGTCATCTTCCCTCAAACCCGCCACCACCAGACTGTCGTTATCGCGCTCGAAGCCGGGCAGATTGTGCGTCGCCGCCTCCAGCAGGCGCGACTGGCGCCAGTCGTTCAGGCAAAACCGGTCGCCGCCGTCGCCCAACGCCACCACCAGCGTCGCATCGTCCCTCAGCAACAGCGCGTCTTCCCCCGCCAAACCTTCGGGGTTGACCACCTGCACGCGGCGCAGTTCCGCGCCGTCGACGCGGTTGTGCAGCGACACGACCAGAGTCGCGTTCTGCCCCTCCTCCTGCACGAAACAGAGCGTGACTTTTTTCCTGCCCGCCCCCATCGCCAGCGGCACGGAATTGTACGCAGCGTGGTCGCCGTATTCGCCGGTAAGAAATCCCAAACGCAACTCCGCGTCAAGCGTATCGGCGGGATTGCGGGGGGAGTAGACGATCTCGACCGTAACCGGCGTCCAGCAGCCAATTTTCGCGCGGGAGGAAAAACCGTAGACCGGCGCCAGCTCAATCTCCGCAGCCGAGGCCGAAACCGCCAGCAACAACATGCCCACAATAAAAAAACCTGCCCGTCCGCAAGGACAGGCAGAGAAAGACGGTTTGCCTGAAAATAGCTTTCGCAAAAACTCAGTCATCGAGTATCCAGCGCTGGTACATGGTGCACCCACCCGTATTATTGTATACAAACTCCAGGTTTGCTTCGCTAATCACAGCAGTTTTATTATAGTCATAAAGCTGCCCCCGAACCATTACCCGAAAAAATCGCGTTACTGGTGCACCACCAACTGGCACAATTCCTAAAGTTACATTAACAGGCGGAATACCCAAGCTATATGAAAGCGCATCAGATGCAAAAGGAGTAACCACCATCAAATATCTTTTCTCTACTCCTGACATATCAACTGTAGGACATTTTCCTCCTATTTGCAAAAAGGAATATGCGGCATTATGAGCTGGTGAAAATTTAACATCAGAAAATAATGCGTCAGTATTAGCCATATCTGTAGCATTCATCATATTCAATGGAATACACCCCGCCAAATCAACCGCGGCAACCGCATAGCGCAATTCATAGGGATAATTTGTTCCCAATCCACCAGCGGTGCTAGTTTCTGTACAGTTTTTATTATACCAACTAATATTAAACCATTTTGATCTTCCCTGATATGTTGCATTAATAAACTGCTTATCACTTGCATCAGTTATATCAGCAATACCATAAAATCTCCACATGTCAACAATTGTACCGCCTGTTTGAAATTCAGCGGCAAGGCTGCCCATCTTTTTGATCGCGTGCGCCTTGCCCGACAGCGCCGCCAGTTCCGCCATGGCGTTGCGATCGTAGTTGCGCGCCGAATCGCGCTGTAGCGTGACAGAACTGATGAAGGCCGTCGCCATCAGCGCCATCACCACCAGTATCCCCAGACACATCACCAGCACCGACCCGCGCTCGCGTTCGCGCCCGACCCAAAGCGGTCGCGTAGCGACCGGCAGGTTTATTTCTCCGATATACATTTGTCTTTCCTCCGTGTTAAGTCAGTTCGCACCGGGGATAGGAATCATATGCTCAAAAGTGGTGCCGTTGTCGCCGTATTCGTCCACCAAGTTGAAGGTTATTTTCAGACTGTCGACAGTGGATCGGGGGGAGGCGCCGTTAGTGCCAACTGCGGCTATTGTCGCCGGTAACGAGCCTAGCTTTGCGCCGTCCTTGTACGCTTCTATCTTGAAAGCTTTCACTCCCTCGATAAATTTTACACCAGTACCATAAGCCGCCGCAGTTGGAGGATTGGGATAAGTTGAGGGAGGGAAAATGTCCAGCCAGTCATCTTCCGCAGTGGTTCCGGTACCGGCGTTGTTGAGCGCATACTTGACCCAACGCAAATCCGTATTCTCACCGGCATCAACCACATCGCCATCGTAATTGGCATCCAGCCGCGCGGCGGAAGTCACACACTCCACGCCGGAGACCGTAATGTTTATCGGGAAACACGGATGCGAAGCCGTGATATCCCGCTCCAGCCGCGCCATCAGAATCCGCGCGCGCTGGTTCTTGTCCAGCGACCGCATGCCCCGCGAGGAGGCGATAGAGGCGTTGTTGAATGCGTAGCCGATGATGCCCAGAATAATCAGCCCCAGCGTCATCGACACCATCAGTTCCACCAGCGTAAACCCGCGTTTTATCTTCATCGGTTGCCCCTTCTAAATAGGTTCAATCAGGTGAGGAAGCCCAGTATGTGCCCAATCTGTTGGCACCACCAGGCGTTCCCACCGCAGTGTTCATGGCTCCCCCGTCGCCATAAAAATCCATATACATCGCATTCATACTGTCAACTCTGCCATAGCGGACATAAAAACCGCAATATTTCATAGTCCCTTCATAATCTCCGGTTAGCGGTGTATCAATATATATGCTGCCATACAGCGATTTCGCCGCCAGGCCGGTGGTCTGGTTGGCGTTGGTGGTCTGGCACATTTTCAGCCCCACCGGGAACACCGCCAGCACCGCGATAAACCCGAACGCCACCACCAGCAGCGCCACGCTGATTTCGACCAGGGTGAACCCGCGTTTCGACTTGCCTGATATTAGTTTCATGTGATACCTCCGTCATTTTCCCGGCCTGGATTCCCGCCTGCGCGGGAATGACGCCCGTGAGTTTATATTTTCTCCGCGAACGAAGGGAGTGCGACGCCTTTCCCGCTTCTCGTTCGCCTGCGAAATATGCGTGTGGCGCAGCCACTCAATTCGTCAGGAACTTGATATTCCCCGAGTATTTGTTCACCACAACCCGCCGCTTGGTGGCGTAGTATGATACGCTGGTTGATAATCCTTCCTTGCAGATAGCAACGGTTTGCTCCGCTCCATCGGCCACACAAGACCCTGTCGTCACAAATAAAGCCTCTCCTGTCGGGAAAAATTGAATTCTGAAATCCCCGTTGTATCCATTACTCGAACCTGTCCATTTGGGTCCGCTTGTGCCCACGTCGCTCCATTTGTCAGTACCGTCAGAATAACTCAACGCCAGAAACGCGGTCAGGTCGTTTTTCATGCTGTACTTCGGCCCTACCTGTGCCGCTTCGACATGGGTTTGATCCCAAGTATTGGAATTATCACTGGCGAATTTACTTCTTTTATTCAGTCCCACCACCGCGTACCAGTTGTAATCGCAAGTATAGGACTGCACGCCGCCGCTGCCCACGTTATTAAACGTCACCGCGTAGACGCCGTTGTATTTGGCGGCCAGCGCGCGGGCGTTGAGCATGACGGCGTGGAGTTTGCGCGCCGAGGAGTCAACCCCTTTCGACCCGCGCAGCGGCTGCAACACCGGGGTAATCAATCCGAACAGGATCGCCATGATCGAAATAACCACCAGCAACTCGACCAGCGTAAATTTTCTTTTCGCGGTTTTCATCTTATCTCCATCAAGTCTGGCAATGCGTGACGTACGCGCCTGTTTTCGCTACAGCTTTGCCATACAAACTTCCGCGCGACTTAGCCCGCCACCAACGCGCACACCACGGCGCTCACGGCGAACCCGCCTCGAAAAGTTCCTCCACTTCCGTAGAACTCATGGCTCTGCTGAGAATAAAAAACTCATCAATGATCCCAGTGAAGAATAAAGAGCTTGCATTGTTCGCCCCGATCTTGAATGTCGTAGAGGCTGCTGGCGGAATTGTTTCAATGATTTTTGTCGGCATAGGTGTAGCATCATGCGCAGTACCCGAAAGATAATAGCAATACGACGCGGCGTTGGTCTTTACATAAAGTTTGCCTTTCGTAGCCCACGTGTCACTGGTGCCATTGCCTTCCCTGACCCACGCAGCAACCGTATAGCTTGTTAAAACTTGATTGTATGGCCATTTTACCTCAATATAATCCCCGCTGCCGTCGAACTTCAGCGCCCCCTTCTGGCTCCAGCGCCCCTTGTCCCATTTCGCGTTGGTTATCTTCCCGTTGATCTCCTGCCGGTCGGGGTTTTCCGTCGCGAGGTTTTCCACCACGTTGCCGTCCTGTTCCTCGAAGAGATAGTACAGAACGCACTCCTTGTCCGCCTTGATCTTGGCGCTCTGCCCCTGCCAACCGTGGAGCTTCGCGCGGCTGGTGATCGCGCCCACGATGGGAAAAATCAGCGCCATCAGAATGGCCATGATCGCAATCACCACCAGCAACTCCACCAGCGTAAAACTCCCGCGCATCCTGCTCATTATTATTTCCTTTTGTAAATAGCTTTGTCGACGTCAAACGTGCCGTCGGACTTGGGCGGACCCATGGAAAATATCATGACAGTCTCGTCTGTTTCAGCGTCAATTTTATCATAAACGGCTTTCCGTTCGGCTACAGTCGGTCCGGACGCGCTCGTTGTTGGCGTACCTTGGTAATAATAAATCGGTGTCTGCCAACCGTCCAGCAGGGTGGTGCCGCTGGCTCCCATCAAGGTGGCGTCGTAGTTCCAGAACCCGGAAAGCAGGGTGAGAATACCGGTTGATGTGGTGGTGGTAATATTGTAGTCTTTGGTCGATTCCGGCATCGGATACATCCGTTTTTCCAGCTTGTACGCCTCAATCCCGCCGTACATGGCCGAGATCACCTGCGCGGTTCTGTTCTTATTGGCGTTGTCCTTCATCCCGCTCATCGCCGCGAAAACCAGACCTGCCAGAATCGCGATAATCGCAATCACCACCAGCAGTTCCACAAGGGTGAATCTTCTGTTTTTCATGTATGTCTCCGTTTTCTCCATTGTACAGCGCCCCATAATAAAGAGGGCAAATCGGATTTGGGACTAAGGGACTAAGGCTCTAGGGGACTAAGAAATTTCTTTACCGGCGCGGCACTGATAACTTCTGATTACGAAAAACTTAC
>JAGUZQ010000100.1 GCA_020060765.1 Planctomycetota bacterium
CGTCCGGCCCAGCAGCGCCGCCATCAGCCCCGCCACCGTCGCCGCCCGGGGCAGTTCCGCGCCTACGCCGAAGAGGTTGCGCCATTCGCGCACGCTGACCCGCCCCGACAGCAGATATTCGTTTTCTCCGCTTTCGACAACCGGTTCCTCGTCGGCCTTGTCATCGGCTTCTCGGAAAGAGCCGAAGATTTCTCCCAGGATATCGGCGACGGTGACGATGCCGATGGCGCTGCCCCGTTCGTCCACCACGATGGCGAGGGGAATGCCGGAGTCGCGCAGCCTGGCCAGCGCCTGGTCGGCGCGGTCGAGTTCGCTGAAATACAGCGCTTTGCGTATGTATCTGCCGATTCCGTCATCGCCTTTGTTCAGGACAAATACCTCGCGTGCGTCGACCCAGCCGCAAAGCTCGTCTATTTTGACGTCACGCACCGGGATTTTCGAGTGGCCGCTGTTTCGGGCCAGTTCCAGCAGTTCCTCTGTCCGGCAGTCGGAAGGAGCCGCCGCCACATCGACGCGGGGAATCATGATCTCGTGCAGGCGCACGTCGGGCAGGTCGATGACGCCGGTGATCAGTTCGTGCTCGTCGGAGCTGATGATGCCGTCGGCACGGCTCAGTTCCGCCAGCAGTTTCAATTCTCCGGCCAGGACTTTCCGGGAGCGCGGCTTGACGTTCACCAGCCTTTCCAGCATCAGCACGAACCAGCCCAGCCCCAGCCGCACCCACCACAGCGCGCGGTGCAGCCACAGCATGGGCAGCGCCGTCGCCAGACAGAACGGCACCCGCGCCGCCGCCGCCACCGTCTTGGGCGTGACCTCGCCGAAAGTGATCACAAGCAGCAGGCAGGCCAGGCCAAAGACCACCGTCGCGCTCGGCCGGTTTTCCATCAGCGCCGCGGCGACGGTGGTGGACACGGCGAAGAACAGGATGTTCACCACCATGTTGCAGAACAGCACGGTCATGAGATAGTCGCGCAGGTCGGCGCGCAAGGCAAGTACGGCGCGATCCAGGGTTTTGCCGCGCCGCCGGAGGAGGTTAAGGTCGCCGGGCTTGAGCGAGAACAAAGCCGTCTCCGAGCCGGAAAAGATTCCGGATAACAGCAGCAGACCCGCCATCAGGAAAAGATGCCACTTGTGCGTGATTACGGCTTCAAGCATATCATCATAAGTTATGCCAACGCCGCGCGCGCGTCAAGAGACTGCGGTTGGCGCAGGCTCTTCAAGCCAGGTCGCGGGTGGAGCAGACCCGGTTGCGGCCGGTTTCCTTGGCCAGGTAAAGCGCCTTGTCCGCGCGTTCGACCAGCGTTTTGGCGTTGTCGCCGGGCTGGATCTGCGCCACTCCCGCCGAAAAGGTGACGCTGTTGACCGAGCCGAATTTGTGCCCCGCCACGGCGCGCAGGATTTCCGTCGCTTTGCTGCGGGCGGTGACTTCGTCGTTTTTCATCAGGATCATCGCGAATTCCTCGCCCCCGTAGCGCGCCACGTGGTCGCTGGAGCGTAGCGCCCCCTTCAGCATCGCTCCCAGTTTCTGCAGCACGTCATCGCCGACGACATGGCCGTGGGTGTCGTTGATTTTCTTGAAATGGTCGATGTCCAGCAGCAGGAGGGAAAAAGTTTCCTGGTAGCGGCCGAAGCGTTCGATGGCTTCCTGCAGGCGTTCGTTGAAATACGCCCGGTTGCCCAGCCGGGTGAGTGTGTCGGTGCGCACTGCCGTCTGCAGGCTTTCGATTTCCTCCCGCTGGCGGGCGAGGTTGCTCTGCGCCGCCTCCAGTTCCTGCCGCAGGGCGGAGTTGGAGGTGATGACCCGGTCGATCTCTTTCACCAGCAGTCCCTGCGCGTCCCCCAGTTCCGCGTTCAGTTCCAGGGCGTTGATCTGCTGCCGGGCGGCGGCCAGCGCCAGGGAGGAATTGTCGGCGGCGGCGTCGACTTTCTGGATGCTTCCCGCCAGCCGCAGCAGCACGTCGCGGATGGTGCGCACGGACTGGTCGATCCGCGACTCGCGCGCCTCGGCGTTTTCCGGCGCGCGGGTGGCTGGCGACGCTTCCTTCTCCGGCGTGCGGTGGGCAAAGATGAAGATATACGCGACCACTACGATCAGGCCGATAACGACCGCCGCGCCGATGACATAACCCATGGATGAACCTTTCGAGTGAAATCAATCCCTGAACAGCATACTATAATTTTCCGCCAACGCAAGTCACATCCCCCGGTCATGCCGGTGCTGGCACAGGGGGCTGAACAGCCGGTACAAACCCGCCAGCAGCAACGAGCTTCCTCCCAGGGAAAACAGCAGGTAGAACGCCAGGAATCCACCTGCCGCGTCGTTTGGCAGAGGCAGGAAAAAAGTTCCCGCGCGGTATTCTCCGGCCTCGAACGAAGCCAGGGTGAAAAAGGGCGAGGCTCCGCCCAGCCAGCCCGCGTCGGTCAGATTCGCTCCCGCCAATCCCACCAGTACGATATGCAGCACCACCGGCAGGATAAACAGCAGCGCCAGCGTCACGTAGGTGCCGACCATGCTGCGCAGGGTGGTGCGGCAGACCAGGGAGAAAAACGCCGACAGCAGCACGACAAAAACCGCCGTCGACAGCAGCACCGCGCCGGTGCCAGCAGTCATGTAAAAAACGCCGACCTTTTCCCGGATCGGAACCGACAGTGCCCAGATCATGAGCATAAACGGCAGCAGGAACATGATCAGCATCCCGATGCTGCGCAGGCTCGACAGCAGTTTGCCCCGGATAATCCGATCCGCGCCCAGGGCGGTGGTGGTGAGCAGGTCGAGCGTGCCCCGCTCGCGTTCCTGGGTGAAAACGCCTGCCGTCAGGGCAGGCGCGATCAGGATGGTGAAAACCAGAATATAATAGCCGTAAAGCCAGAGCCCGTTGGTGGCCAGCGCGGCGATGAAGAACGGCAGCGCCGCCACCAGGCTGGCCTGCAACAGAAACCGGATCAGCAGCGTGCCTTGCCCGAACAGTTCGAAGCGCAGTTCTTTTTCGTAGGCGGGGTTGCCGGATTCGTCCAGCGGCTGGCCGGAGCCGCGGGGGGAAAGCAGGCTGTCGGGAAAGCGGCGGCGGTCAATCACCAGCCCGATCTGCTCCTCCAGGTTTTCCTCGTCGGCGGAGACCGGCGCCTGGTCGAAAGGCTTGCGCAGACGCCGCTGGGCCAGCACCAGCAGCACCGTTCCCACCAGCGCCAGGAAGAGGGAGAGGGTGACGATTGCCGGGACGTTGAAGATGGGGTTGGCGAAAATCAGCACCATCGCCGCGGGCAGGATAACGACATAACTTACCGCCAGGGCGTTTCGGCTGCGGCCGATGAAGGTGCTGGCGGCCAGGCCGATGGCGCCGCAGGCATAGGCTTCGGCGAACAGGAAGGCGTAGGTCGAGGCGATCAGCCTGCCGCCCACCGCGCCCAGCAGCAGGCAGCACGCAAACACCGGCAGGCTGGAAAACGCCAGCAGCAGCAGGTACACCAGCGCGCTCAATAACTTCCCCCAGACGATGTCGGTCGGCGACAGGGGCGAGGTAAGCAGCAGGTCGAAGCTTTTGCGCTCCCTTTCCCCCGCCACCGACGGCGCCGACAGCACCGGCGCGAGCAGAGCCAGCAGCACGAACTGCCCCCAGGCGAAAGTCTGGTAGATTTTCCGGGAAATTTCCGCCTGCAGCCCCAGTTCCATCTCCGGCGGCCACGCCACCACCACTACCCCGCCCAGCGCGAGAATAAAAATCGCCTGCATGATAAACGCGCGGGGGCTGCGTAAATTTTCAATCAGTTCCCGGTTAAGCACCGGATTGTCAAGTCGCATGGTGTTTCCGATTTATGGTTTCAATAAACAATCTCAACCCCGAACTCGTGCAGCAGCGACAGCGCTTCGGGAAAGGAGAATTTCGCGCCTTTCAGCCGGTTGGCGCCGGGGCTGATGGCATATGCCTTTGCGCCGACGAACGAGGCTTCGCGCAGGTCGGCGTTGCGGAAAACGCTGCCGCTGAGATCCGCGTTTTCGAAGCTGCACTTACGCAGGTTCGTGTCGAGAAAATCGCATTCGATAATCCTGCTTCCGGCGAAAGACATCCCGCCCAGATCCAGTCGCGAAAAAACGGTCTGCGAAATAGTGCAATTTTCAAATTCGATTTTAAAAAGAAATTTGCTGCACTTGGAAAAGTCCACGCCCAGTAATTTGCATTCGCGAAACACCACGGTTTGCAATTTCGTGTCGGTGAAATCGGCGTTGGAAAAGTTGCAGCTTTCGCAGACGCAGTCGCGGAGGGTTCCCCCGGCAAAGGATTCGCCGCTGAAATCCTCGCCGCGCAATAATTTTCCCTCGACTTCCCAACCGCTTTTCGACATCTGTTCTCCGTCCACGCCGACAAGCCAGCGAGAGTTTTGCCCCTGGTTGGCTGGCTGACTGGCTAAGTGGCTGAGGACTTGTTTAAGAATAATTTGTGCGCTTACCATTTTTCTTTGCTGTTTTAAAGAAAAACGTATGGTCGTCATTCCCGCGAAGGCGGGAATCCAGTGGAGAAACCATACGCAACACCTCCTGGATTCCCGCCTGCGCGGGAATGACGGTACAAGGTTTTTCCTTAGTTAAACCGTCTTGCCTCTAAAGCCCAGTCAGCCAGTTAGCCATCTATCCATCAAGCCACGATAGTTCCCTGGCGCCTCTTACCGCTTGACAGGGATTATCATACGCCGTACCATTTTTTTCTCCACTCAAAAATCAGCGGCCTCTGTCCGTGAAGGAGAATATGCGCAAATCTTTCGGGGTCGAATATTTTTTCGCAGTCGTCCTGTTCCTCCTGGTATTATGCCGGGGGGTGGGGCTGTCATCGGCGCTGCTGCCGTTCGAGGGCTGGGACGAGTATAATTACCTGGCGGTGGCGCATACGCTGGAGACTACCGGCCGCTTCCCTGCTCCCGACGAGACCATCACCCCCGACCCGGAATTCATCGCCTTTCTCCAGCGCCACCCGCACCCGCCGCAATCGTCCGGGCATTTCGAGGGTATAGCCCTGACCACCCACGACGGGCAGACCGCGCCCGAGGGCGTGCCGGTTTTCCGGACGTACTTCCAGGCGCAGCACGGACCATTTTATTATCGCGTTATTATCTTCATGAAAAAGCTTTTCCTGCTGGAGAGTTTCGAGGACTGGGCTGACGCCGCGCGGATATTGAACGTGGTGTTCGCGGCTATCACTATCGTACTCTGGTTTTTCATCCTGCGCGCCTGGCTGCCGGATGGCAAGTTGTCGCTGGTGCCGTACCCCGCCGCCCTCATCGCCGCCAGCAGCTCCCTGTTCATGTATAACAGCGCGCGCGTGTCTAACAGCGCGCTCGCGATAGTGCTCGGCACGGCAGCTCTTTACGTCTATTACCACCTGCCTCGCGACGAGCAGGGCAAGCATCATGTCAGGAAAAAACTGCGGCAAAGAATAATGCTGGCCGGGGTCGCGGGACTGCTGACAGCTTTAGCGGTTTACGCGCGGCTGACGGCGATTACGCTGCTGCCGGTGTTGCTGGCGGGGTTTGCGTGGCAGGCGTGGGCGCGGCGACGGGAAAGCGCGCGCGAATGGCTGCTGCCGGTCTGCTTCCTGCTGGCCTATGCTGCCGCGATCGGGCCGTTTCATCTGGATAATTACCGCCGTACCGGCACCCTTACCGGCAACATCACCGCCGTCGCTTCGGATCAGTCGCACGCGGGATTGGGAGGAGTTTTGTCCGCCGCCTGGAAAATGCGGTTCAAGGATCTGGCGCATCTGTTCATTTACAACAATATCCATCAGGGACCCTGGATGTTCCGTCCCACGCCTGAAGGTATGAAGGGGCTTTTCGCCAAGCTGTGGTGGTTCAGTCTGCTGCTGCTGGCCATTGCCCTCTTCCGGCGCGAAAGCCGCCAGCGGCTGGGGCAGGCGGCGGCGCGGGGCTGGGTGTTGCTGCTGCATATTCCCGTCGCCTGGGCGGCGTTGCTGTACATGGCGGGTATGACGGTTCAGGCTTACGGCCATGTCGCGGTCTCCAGCCGTTACGCTCTGCTGGCGCTGCCGGCGCTGGCGGCGGTGTTTATGCTGGGAGCGGGAGCACTCAGCCAGCGCCTGTGCGCCGCGCTGGGCTGCGCCTACGCCGCACTGTTTTCCACCACGTATTATCTGGTGACGTACGGCGACATGATGCCGGAGCAGACCCGCAAATTTGATCTGCGCGAATCGTTCGAATTTCTGCAAAGCCACCATACCCTGCTGGCGCTGCCGCAGGGACAACTGCTGGCGGGTGAAGCCGTGCTGCTGGCGCTGGCGGCAATGCTGGTGGGAGCCGCTTCGCTGACACGCCGGGACGAGGTCAAGATCATTGGTTCGGAGAGTTCCCCCTCGCCCCTTGCAAGGGGCGAGGGTCGGGGTGAGGGGTAACATTTTTCCTCTCGCAGGTGGTGTGGGAGTCCGACATATGAAAAAAAAATCTGCTTTGATTTTTTTCTGCCTGCTGGTTTGCCTGCCGAAAATTCATGCCGGGGAGGAGGATGGCTTGCTGGTGCAGGCTCCCTCCAACGTGGCTGTGTATGATCTCTGGGAAGCCAGGATAACCGGGAAACCAACCAACCAGTTGGTTGGCTCTATGGTCGAGAATCGCCTGCGCGCGGAGATTATCCTGCCTGACGGCACGCTCAGAAAAGTCTCCGGTTTTCACTATTTTGCCTATGAACGCGCGCGCGATGCCAATAATCACGAACAACTGACCCCACTCGGCGGCGGCGAATGGCGGGTGCGTTATTGTCCCGAAATGTCTGGTTTACACAAAGTCACGGTTTTTGTCGCGGCGGAAGATGGGCAGAATATTTCCGCTTCAACTGCGTTTGTGGCGTCGAAACCTGCCAAAATGCCGCCTGGATTCCTTCATTCCGGCGCGAATCACGTCCAAAAACTGGTTTTTGACAATGGTGAGCCGGTTTTCCTGCTGGGGCATAATGTCTGTTGGGTGGCACGGGAAAACGGGACTTACGGATATGACGAGTATTTCCGGAAAATGGCAGAAAATGGCGAGAATTATACCCGCATCTGGCTCTGCACCTGGGGTCTTAATCTGCAAACCATTAAGCCATATGAGGTTGAGCAAACAGGCGCCTGGCGGCTCGATCAGGTGCTGACAATGGCGCAGGATTGCGGAATTTATGTAAAGCTTTGCTTTGACAACTTTTACGATTTCCAACATAACTGGAACGACAGTCCATTCAATGCCCGTAACGGCGGCCCCTGCCGCACTCGCGCCGAGTTTTTCACTACTGAAAAAGCGCGTCAACAGCAACTGGCACGGATTCGCTATCTCATTGCCAGATATGGCAGTTACCGCAGTCTTCTGGCCTGGGAAATCTGGAACGAAACCGACTATACCTTATACTCCAGAGACTTCGCCAACCGCCGCCCCTCGACTGACGAAATCCGCGACCAGGTATTGCTGCCATGGACTTTGGAAATGGCGGGTGAAATCAGGCGGATTGATCCTTATAAACACCCTGTTACCAGCAGTTTAGGGCTGAATCAGTTGTGGCCGGAATTATGGAAAGACGCGCGGATCGATCTGGCGCAGTACCACTGTTATATCAACAGTTTAGAGTATTCCCGCCGCCTTGTGGAGCGTGACGCGGCGGCGTTTGCGCTGGAATCGTATGAACGGGTGGCGAAATTCGGTAAACCCGCGCTGGTAGGGGAGTTCGGTTACATGGGGCAAGGCAGCTCCAGCCAGATGAACCTCGACGACCCCACCGGAATCGCGCTGCATAACAGCCTCTGGGCCGGGCTGATGAGCGGCGGGGCGGGAGTGCCGATGCTGTGGTGGTGGGATAACTATATAGAGCCAAATGACTTGTATTATCATTACAAAGGCGTGGCGGAATTCATCAGAGACGTCGACTGGAAAGACGAATTCGCGCCGATGCGGGCGGAAAACGAAACGCTGCGGATTCTCGCCTTGCGCGGGCAGAGGCAGAGCCTGGTCTGGCTGCAGAACCGCGACAACATCTGGTACCGGCGCGTGAAACAGAAACTGCAACTGTCGGAACTGCAAGACGTAGCGGTGACGTTGCGCAACTTCGCACCGGGAAGATACCGCCTGGAATGGTTCGACCCCTACGCCGCGAAAGTGATTTCGACCTACGAACTCGATGCCCCCGATGGAGATATCCGCCTGCAACCGGAATCATTCAAAACCGACGTGGCGGTGCGGCTATTGAAACTGCGGTGACTTTTGGCGTGCAATGAACGAGATGACAAGAACGAGTCATACCGTGAGGGATTTGCTCACGGTTGGCAACTGTCGTTTACCGGAAATATTCCACAGGGATAAGCGGAAAAACGGTGGGGTTGGCAGAATTTTCCGAAAAAAAAGATTGACTTAATGAAATCGTGATATATAACACAATTATATCGTGACATATCGCACGATTGGGCTTGTCCGATTTATTTATCTGTTTTTCGTTTCCTGGTCCGGCTCCCGGCCATTCCCGCGTATTTGCCTAGTTGGATCAGGCGGGGCGAGAGTTGAGGGCGGATCGATTTTTCGTGGTCGCTTTTCGGTTAGGCGGAGTTTTCGCCGCCTGGATTCCCGCCTTCGCGGGAATGACGGGTGCGAGTTTAAAGGTAAATTCGCAAACGAAGGGGGCGCGGAAGTTTTGCGCGGGCGGCACGCGCCTTCCACGCATCTGCCTGGTTAGGCGGGGTTGAGCCAGTTACCCAAAGAAGACATATCGATTTCATGCGTGTAGTTTTTTCGAGTTTATTTTTTCAAGGAGAGGGATATGGCGAAAATTCTGATCGTTGACGACGATCCGGATGTTGTCGCCGCCACCACGCTGTTTCTCGAAAAAGAGGGACACGAGGTTGCGTCGGCTCCGAACCGCGCTGATGGCATGGCCGCCATCAGGAAGGCGAAACCTGATCTGCTGGTGCTTGACGTCATGATGGAACAACCAGACGACGGCATCGCCATGGCGCAGGATCTCAAGAAGGAAGGTTTCGACCGCCCGATCCTGATGATGACCAGCATCGGGCGCGTGACCGGCATGGATTTCGGCAAGGACGAAGACGTAATTCCGGTGGACGATTTCGTGGAAAAACCGGTCAAGCCCGCTGTTCTGGTGGAGAAGGTAAAGGCTTTGCTCAAGGGCTGAGAATCGCCGGGAGGTTTTTAGCATCTGACTATCCGTCCGGCATCTGCGTAGTCGCGCCCGTCCGTCGATGCTAAATATCGCTTAAACCGCAGCGATATCAGCATCGCCTCCCGGCCACTCCCACGCATCTGCCTGGATGGGTTAGGTGAAGGCGAAACGCTTGCGATATACACCCGTGCGCACGTACCGGAACGCACCGAAATAAAAGAAATTACGTATATTCCATGAGTTCAAAATTACTATTAGGAGATAAACCATGCTGGTTACCGAAAGGGATAAACTCACCGGCGAGTTGAAGAAGCTGGTGGAGGAATGCGGCGGCGACCGCAGCGCGCTGATCCCCATTCTGCAGGAAGTGCAGAAGCGTTACCATCACATTTCCGACTTCGCCATGCAGATCATCGCCGACCTGCTGAACATTCACCCGGTTGAGGTCTACGGCGTCGTCACGTTCTACCAGTTTCTGAGCGAGGATTATCATGGCAAGTTCGTCATCCGGCTCTGCCAGACGGTTTCCTGCCTGATGCAGGGCACCGACAAGGTCGCCCACCAGCTGGAAACCGAACTCGGTATCGAATTCGGCGAAACCACCCCTGACAGCCGGTTTACCCTAGAATGGGCCAACTGTCTGGGGATGTGCGATCAGGGTCCGGCGATGCTGGTCAACGACCAGATTTTCACCCGGGTCACCCCGGAAAAGGTGCACGACATTCTTGAAGCCTGCCGCAAGGCTTTCGGCCCCCACACGGCACAGATGATGCAGGAGGAACTGGTATGACAGACAGCAGATACAGCCAATTCACCTTCAACACCGTCGAGGTCGGCGCGGGTCTGACCAAGGCTCTGGGTTTAAAGCGCTCCGACGTGATCGGCGAAATCAGCGCCTCGGGCATGAAGGGTCGCGGCGGTGCGGGCTTCCCCACGGGCGTGAAGTGGAACCTCGCGGCAGCGGCCAGGGACGAAGAGAAATACGTTGTCTGCAACGCCGACGAAGGGGAACCGGGCACGTTCAAGGATCGCGTGATCCTGAGCGAATGGCCCTATCTCCTGTTCGAAGGCATGACCATCGCCGGTTACGCCATCGGCGCGAGCAAGGGCATCGTCTATCTGCGCGGCGAATACACTTATCTCCGCAAGATGCTGGAAGACGTCCTGCAGAAGCGGCGCGAGAACGGTTTGCTTGGCACCAACGCCGGCGGCAAGGAAGGCTTTACTTTCGATATTCATATCCACATGGGGTCCGGCGCTTACATCTGCGGCGAGGAGACGGCGCTGATCGAATCGCTGGAAGGCCAGCGGGGCGAACCGCGCAACCGTCCGCCTTTCCCGGTAGACACCGGTTTCATGGGGCATCCGACGGCGGTCAATAACGTCGAGACCTTCGCCTGGGCGGCCTGCATTCTGGCCAAGGGCGGCGCCTGGTTCAAGGGCATCGGCACGGAAAAGTCCACCGGCCTGAAACTGTTCAGCATCTCGGGCGACGTGGAAAACCCCGGCGTCTATGAATTCCCGATGGGCATCACCATCAAGGAACTGCTGAAGAAAGTCGGCGGCTCCGACGCCAAGGCCGTGCAGATCGGCGGCGCTTCCGGGCGTTGCGTCCCGGCCAGTCAGTTCGACCGCGCCATCGCCTATGAAGACATCGCCACTGGCGGTTCGGTCATCGTCTTCGGCCCCGACCGCGACATGCTGGAAGTGGCGGAGAATTTCCTCGAATTCTTCGTGGAGGAATCCTGCGGGCAGTGCACCCCGTGCAGGCTGGGCAACGTCAAGCTGCTGGAGGGGGTGAGGATGCTGAAAGACGGCGACTGTTCCATGAAATACCTGAAGGAACTGTGCAAGCTGGGCGAGACCATGCAGACCGCGAGCAAGTGCGGCCTGGGCCAGTCCAGCCCCAACGCCTTCCTCAGCATTGTGGAAAATTTCAAAAGCGAGATCATCGGCCGGACCGGCGTCTACGCCTGACCCGCGGTTTATTTCTATAGGAGATTTTCATGGCTAATAAAGTTACAGACGAAGCCGCCAGCCGCGCCCCGGTCAGCCAGCGCGGACAACAGGTGGTCAAGCCGACCGATACTGACGGCATCGGCGCAAACGTCAGCGTCACCATCGACGGCAGGGAAACCAAAGTGCCGATCGGGACTACGATTCTGGAAGCGGCCAAGCAAATGGGCGTGCGTATCCCCACCCTCTGCCATCACGAAGACCTTTGCATCGCGGGCGTCTGCCGCATCTGCGTGGTCGAGGTCGAGGGACAGCGTACCCTGCAGGCGTCCTGCGCCTACCCCATCACCCAGCCCATCGTGGTCAAGACCCACACGCCGAAAGTGCGGCAGGCGCGGCGGCATATTCTCGACCTGATGCTCTCCGAGCATTACGGCGAGTGCTACGCGTGCTTCCGCAACAACAACTGCGAACTGCAGGCGCTGGCCAAGGAATACGGCGTCGATTTCTTCCGCTTCGGCCATCCCGAACAGCCGAAGTTCGAAATCGACCGCTCCAGCTACTCGGTCGTGCGCGATATGAACAAGTGCATTCTCTGCCGCCGGTGCGTGCGTACCTGTATCGATCTGCAGGAAGTGGGCGTGCTGGAAGCCGTCGGCCGCGGGGCGGACACCACGATCGAAACCTTCATGGACAAGCCGCTGGGGGACGTGATCTGCATCAACTGCGGTCAGTGCATCAACCGCTGCCCGACCGGGGCTTTGCGCGCCAACGACCCCACCGACGAAGTATGGGAAGCGATCGACGACCCGACCAAGCACGTCGTCATCCAGACCGCCCCCAGCCCGCGCGCCGGTATCGGCGAGTGTTTCGGGCTGGAACCGGGTACGCCCATGACTCTCGAAATGAACGCGGCGCTGCGGCGCTGCGGTTTCGACAAGGTCTTCGACACCAACTTCACCGCCGACCTGACCATTATCGAGGAAGGCACGGAACTGATCCTGCGTCTCTACAAGGCGCTGGTGCAGGGCGACACTTCGCAGGCGCTGCCGCAGTTCACCAGTTGCAGCCCCGGCTGGGTCAAGTTCATCGAGCATTTCTATCCGGAAATGCTGCCGCACGTCTCCTCGGCCAAGAGCCCGCAGCAGATGTTCGGCGCGATCATCAAGACCTACTACGCGCAGAAGCACGGTATCGACCCGAAGAACATCGTCTCGGTCTCGCTCATGCCCTGCTCGGCCAAGAAGTTCGAATGCAACCGCCCCGAAATGAACGACAGCGGTTTCAAGGACGTGGACTACGGCCTCACCACGCGCGAGATGGCGCAGATGATTAAAGAGGCAGGCATCCATCTGCCCGACATGCCGAAAGAAGCGTTTGACGATCCGTTCGGCCAGGAGACCGGTTCTGGCGTCATCTTCGGCGCGACGGGCGGCGTGATGGAAGCGGCGTTGCGCACGGTGCTGGAACTGGTGCTCGGCATTCCGGTGGAGAACCTCTACGAACACGCCGACATCATTCCGATGCGCGGTTTCGAAGGCATCAAGTATGCCGAAATCACCGTGCCCGACACCGTCGGCCCGGTGCCGGACATCCTGAAGCATCTGGTGCCGAACTGGGATTGGCTGAAGGGCGCGGTCGTCAAGGTCGCCATCTGCCACGGCACCGCCAACGCCAAGAAGGTGCTGGAAGACATCAAGGCGGGCGGCAAGCTGAGCGAGTGCCACTTCATCGAGTTCATGGCCTGCCCCGGCGGCTGCCTCGGCGGCGGCGGACAGCCCATCCCGACCTCGAAGGAGATCCGTAAGGCCCGTGCCCGCGCCATCTATGCCGAGGACCAGGCCTACCAG
>JAGUZQ010000109.1 GCA_020060765.1 Planctomycetota bacterium
GGCGCAGGCAAATATGTGAACTGGCAATTTACGACCACGGATGCGAGGATAAAGCTAAAACGCCTCTATCCAGTGATTCAAAACTGACAGGGTACTAGCTGCCAATTATAAAAGGGATAAGAATGAAACCAGCCGTCCGTGACAGGTTTGTTCTAGGTGCGCAATACTACCGCGCACCGACACCGCTTCCCGACGAATGGGAAGATGATCTGGCCAGGATGGGAGGCGCCGGAATCGATACAATCCAGCTTCGCCTGCAATGGAGATGGCATGAGTTGCGATGCGGACAATATAATTTTGAAGACAGCGACCGGCTGTTTTCCCTGGCGGAGAAACACGGCAAGGCGGTGATCGTTAAGTTCATGCTCGAAACTGCTCCGGAATACGCTTTTACGGAACTGGACGGCGCCCGTCGCGACATGCATGGCAATCCGATTCGCCCGGGGGGGAACGGGGCGTATTACGTCGGGGGTTGGTGGCCGTGTTTTGAAAACCCGCAGGTTATGGATCGGGCTTTGCGGTTTGTTTCTCTTGTCGTGGAGCGATACAAGAATAAAGAGTCCCTGCTGCTCTGGAACATCTGGAACGAACCTCGCATGCGCCCCATCGATGATTGCGCGTGCGAGCATTCGTTGGAAAGATATCGATCTTGGCTGGAGCGGCGTTTCGGTACCGTGAAAGCCATGAATGAGAGATATGGCAAGGCATGGGATAGTTTTGATAGCATTGGCGTTCCAGGAATGCCTTATGATTATGTGGAACTGTACTTGTGGCGGCAGTGGGCGCACGAAGCGTTGAGCCGACGCCTGAAAACCGTGTATGACACGGTAAAATCGCACGACGACACGCGCCCAATAATAAGCCATGTCGGCACTCCCATGGTCAGGCAGGATATTGCCGGGGATGTTTCCGATGATGTTCTCAATGCAGAGAACGTAGATTTTTACGGCATGTCGTACAGCACGGCCAATCGCTTTATGAATTGCATCGACGAAGCGACGCCTTTTCTCGTCTGCGATTGGATGCGCAACGTTTCGCCGTATTTTTGGGTTTATGAACTGTATCCTGATTGGGGAAAGTGGAATCCACCGGCGCGATTGTATGATTTCAATCTTCGCGTTTGGTCCGCGCTTGCCTGTGGAACGAAAGGGATACTCTATTGGCAGTATCGGGCGGAGCGCGTCGGAAGTGAAGAAGATCTGGCGGGTTTAGTGCACATCGACGGAACTTTCAAGGATATCACGCACGAAAGCGGACGCATTGCGGAGTTTATCCATAAACACGAATCATTTTTCATGAATGCGAAAGTGGCGGAGGACGGAATCGGTATTCTGTACGATCGGGAAAGCGACCTGATCAATCGTATCGAAACCACGGGAACACCAGGGAAATGGAACGATTTTTCTCTGAAAGGCGGGTATCCATATCACTATAAGAAAGCTCTTATGGGCACGTATGCTCTTTTTCGCGAATTGGGCGTCACCTGCCGCATGATTGACACGCGTTCGCTTGAGAGATTCCTCGACGGAATTCGCCTTCTTTATATTCCGCAAGGATTCATGTTGACTGAGGATGCTTTCCGGGTTCTTCGCGAATATACGGAAAACGGTGGCCGAATTATCGCGGAAGAAGGACTTGGTTTACGTGACGAGCGTACCTGGGTACGACCACAATGGCCTGCCATGCCTATGCAGCAGCTTTTTGGAGCTAAAATATTCGAGCGTGTTTCTACGGAATACGTATGTGAATATCTGGATGTCTTAGGAGTTCGCGTACCGGCATCGGGATATGTCAGCCGTCTGCATGCGCTGGACGAAAGGGAAATATCGGGACATTGGGAAGACGGTTCCGGCGGGATCGTATCCTCCGTCTCAACCGCTTTTCTCGGCACCAGTTTAGGCGCGTCTTTTTATGAAAACCATTCCGACCGGCATTCGTATTGTAAGGCTTTGCGAAGACTTTGCGGTATTCTCCAATTAGATTTGCCCGACGAACTTCCGGAAGGAGTTTATCGTCGCAGCCTGGAAACTGGCGAAAAACGCCTTGTGTTCTATTTCAATTCAACTGAATTTGAACTGCATTTGCCCAAGGGTTTTATCGGAGGGCGGGTGTGTTGGGGAGCGGAAAAGAAGGTAAACGGAGAACTCTATATAGCTCCCAGGAGTGTCCTGGTCGTGGAGATGCCGGCGACGTAAGTCGAATGGCTTAGTGCCTGATGCGTTCAACGCTGCCAAAAAAATCAGGCGACCAGTTTTATAAGTTCTTGCGCTGATACGCCTAACATTGCATTCACTGCGGTCGTAATTTGCTGGTCGCGTATGGTCAAGACGTAACGGTTCTGCCGCGGAAGCTTCCGGATAATGCCGTGCTCCCGCAATAGTTTCAGATGGCGGCTTACCCGCGCCGACAGATGTTTCGTGGTCAGCCCCTTGCCCCAGGAGGTTGTGCCAAGCTGTTCCCGCAGACTGCGGTTGCTCATTCCCGAAACGCCGTGCTTCGGGTTGGAAATCGCCTGCAGAAGTTCGCGGTCTTTGCCCGTTACTTCCAACGCTCGGATCTTCCGGCCTTGGCGGGTAAAGGAGCGCAGTACTGGCTTCAGAAGTTCCCGTAGCCGATGTCGCGGCGATCCAGCGAACGCCGCAGCCATTCCCGTCCGTTGAGTGCGATCTGGATGGAGAACGGGAACCAGGTTTGCAGGCGCACGCCGCAGAAGCCGTAATCGGCGTGGTCGAAATAGAAGTAGAGATGCTTGCAGTGTGCGTAATCGGGATGAAGTTGCGGGAATTTCCGGACGGGATCGAACTTGGCGCGGAAGGTCGTGCAGGATTCGAGGCAGGACCAGACGCCGATGAGTCCGGTTCGAATGCCGCGTGCTTTCTGACGTGCATGGCGAGTTCCTCTTTTCGCAGGTTGCAGGAATTGAGGTATTCGATGGGACGTCCTGATTCCGCGAGAGAAAACCTGTTGGCGGAGTCGACGATAGCGGCGGATTGTTCGAGTGCCCATTGCTTGAAGTTTTTGTTGAGGATGTTTTTGGAGCGGAGGAAGTTCATGGCGCCGGTGGCGTGGGTGATGGCGCGGTGGTAGCCTTTGAAGACGATGCGGTCGAAGCCCATGATGACGCCCTTGATTTTGTCGCCGAAGCGGGTTAAAAAGGAATCCACGCGTAGTCCTCCTGATAAAGGTCGTGAGAAACCCGTATCATAAGGAAGACTGCGCGTATTTTCAGCAGTTCAATTGGGTTGTGGGCGAAGCCCACTTTGGAAATATACGCAGGAAGGGATGGTAATCAACCAAGATTCTCAAAGAAAGGATGCGCGCATGTCGACACGAGCATCGATTCTCCTAACGCCGGAGCTTGGTACAGGCATCAGAAGATTCCGATATCGAAGACATGTTGCGCACGTTGCGCCTGCAACTTTTGCGCAAATGCTTTTTCACAACCCCTGTCGTGACCCAGGGGCAATGAAAACAAATAGAACTGCCAATAGCTTTGCTTCTACTCGTTGCTTAATGGCGAAACTCTTGCCTAGCTATTGCTGTTGGGTGTAAATGGTGGGGGGAAATTGAGTTCGAATAAAGAAAGGGCGAAATTATGTGGCAAAAGTGGTCAATAGCGGACGCCTGCTCTTGGGGGAAATCCCACCTGTGGTTTTTCGGCGCGAATTTTATTCCAACCTGCGCTATCAACCAGTTGGAGCACATGTATCCAGCGAAGGCCGGGCGTAAAGATGTGGCGACTTACCTTGACGCGGTCGCCCGGCTTGGCGGCTATCTCGCTCGCCAGGGGGATTCGCCGCCAGGTAATATGGTTCTATGGCGCGGCTTTTCCCGATTAACGGGCATTCACCTTGGTTTCGTGCTTGCAAGAGTTGTGGGTAATTGAAAGCTTCACCGGACGGTTACTCAATATCCGTCAGCTTAAATCTTTTCATGGTACAAGCCGAGTGCTTCGATATAGCGTTGCAATAATCTCCCGGAAGATCCCCATTCGGCGTCGGGGCTTAAGCAACTTGCAAATTCATAGGTAATCAGTTTTTCAACATGACGACTGGCCGCTTCAATTTTTGCAATTAGCGTGCGGTAATCCGCCTGTCGGAAAATTCGACTAGGGACATAGGCTTGCGACGAACGTTGGAAGGCTTCAATATTTGCCCAAAGCTCAATGCCATTTCGCCTCATCATTCGCCCCGCAGCTTCATACCAAGCGTCCAACGGATGCGTAAGGATTTGTCCCATTTGGCAAGGCACGTCGCAGAACTTATCCTGCCATGCGCAAAAATCCAAAATTCCGCCAAGTTGATCGAACAGGGGAGAAAAGGATTTTTCAAATTCCTCGGGGGTGTAATGGCTGGACAAATCCCCCTTTAAGCCATTAAAGGTTGGCGAGAACAGAGTTTTCAGGTTCGGCGCCAAATCCCGCATGCATTTACCTATTCCCACGGCGATATCAAAAAAATTAAAATGCCAGGGCAAAGCCTCAATTGTTAAGTAAAGCCCGTGCAAGCACGGATGATGCCCAAACCGTTTCAACATGGTTTCGTAAAATTCACGGTTATCGGCAATCTCCTGCCGCCATTCTCCTTGGTGCAAATTTGTAATGCTTTCCGTTCCGCCAAGGTATAGCTTCATTTCGGTTTCATCACACAATCGAAAAAACATCGAGAGCAAATCCGGGTCTTCCGGCCAAGTAGTGCTGCGTGGATCAAGCGCCGACCAACGCTGACCGTTGTGTTCGACCTCACAACGGATCACGATGATTGTATCCATCCCCAGGTTCTTCATCAGGCGAAAATTATTCTCCCATTCTTTCCGCCCCCAGTTATTCGTCCCGGTGTCTGTGTGCATGGGGTTGACAAAAGAGCCGGTAATCGGTTTAAGAATATTCGGATCAAGCATTAATTATCCTCCAAGATGCTACTCTTCGACTGAGCCATCCATTCCGTCACCAGAGCTATCGGCAAAAGTTAGAATTGTCGCTCCCCTAGTGAAGATATTCACTATTCCTAAAGTGGATTGGTGTATACTGACCTTGCCAAGTCCGTACAAAAGCGATACTATCGCCCGAAGATAAGCGTTCCGAAGTTAGCCGGTTCGACAAAGCCGGTTTCCAGCGCGCTCCACGTGATTAATTCAGCGCGTCCTGTTTCGTCCGGCGGACGGTGACGGCAGAGATTGAATCGCCAAGCGTCTCCCGGTTTCGGCGGTTGCGTCCCCAGTCCGGCGAAGGGGATGGCGAGTTCCACTTCCCACTTTTCCCCCCGCTTCACGACGGCCTTCACTTCGGCGCCGATGCGGATCACGCCGTTGGGCCCGCGTTCCATAACGTCGCCTGCCGAATTTACCAGCAACTGGCGGTAATTCGTGCCGTCACCGGCCGGATCGAGGAATATCTCCACCTCGTCGTCGCTCCAGATGGTTCCGCCCGTGACTACAGGCGTCTCTCGGCCGGTTTCCCCGCAGCGGACGCCGACATAAAGGACCCCGTCGTCGTACATCATGCGGACGTGAGTTTTCATGGCGGGACGCCCCTTGCCTCCTACCAGGAAAAACCTGTCTACCGAACCGCTTTTTTCCGCTTCCTGCCACATCTCGTCGTCGAGCAGCCCGTCGATGGTGGGACGCATGGGCGCGCGCGGAATAGTGAGTTTTTTCGGTTCCCTGTACTCACGCGCCAGGTCGTTGGGGTCGGACGCGGCGAGGAATTCGCCTGCAACCGCCTCGTTGGCGGCGAGGATTTCAAGGGTCAGGCGGCGATTGGACGCGACCCAGTCGCTGCCGAGGTGCAGCCAGACGCGCCCGTCCCATTTCGGCGGGGCATAGGCTTCGAGATTGAGCGAAAACTCGCGCGCAGACGACTCGTGCAACAGATCGCCAAGATTCAGCACTCGGTCGGGCAGACGGGCGGCGGGAGTTTCGGGATATGTGGTGGTGGTGGAACCGTCCTTGTTGAGCACTCCGGTAGAAAGCGCCACGCGCCAGATATAGCCCATATCGGTATGATAATCCACCATCAGCCCGGCGAACTCGCGCGGGGAACGCCGGTACCCGGAATACGGCGTCTTGGGGCCGCGCAGATTGGGCTCTTCGCAATATGTATTGGACAGGCGGACATGCAGCCTCCGCAACCCGTCGCACTCCAGGCTGGCGAACGCCGCGCCGAGGGAATCGTCTATCTTGCGCGTGGTTCCCGCTTCCAGCGTCAGGGTTTCCGGCTCGACCCGGGCGACAAGCCCCGCCAGTTGCGGCTGAATGCCGTTTACCGGAGTGGCCGTGGTCTGGACGGCGGAACGGAGCGCCTGTACCCCGCGCAGGGTCCGGTTTATCTCCGTCATTTCCTTCGAACCGGAAATCTCTTTCGGGCCTTCGATTTCCGCCCGGTATGGCGGAAGCGAAGCGGCCGGGATATTTATGTCAACCGGATTTGTTTCGACTTTGCGCCATGAACCGTCTGCGTGGCGGACGGCGAGCGCGTGCAACGCGTATGCTCCGCCTTCGCGCCGGGGCGGAAGCGGCACCGACAGGCGTCCTTCCTTCTCAATGGCGTTACGCGCAAAAAAAATCCGCCCGTCTTTTCGCACCGACAGCAGCGCCTCCCGCGCTTCGGGAATTGCGACCGTTATCTCCTTTTCGGCAACCTCGGCCTTGACCGCGATTCCGGCCGGCGGTTCCGCCTCTGCATCAGCACACAAAATTTCTATCGTGTGTTTGCCGCGCGGAAGCGTCATGACCGGGAACAGGCCCAGGTCTCCCTCACCCGTCCATGCAGGCTCGATCTTCGCCCCGTCCAGCGTCACCGCCGTCGCCTGCCAGCCTGACGGAATCGCGCACAGCGCCTCCGCCGTCCCGCATTCGGAATCAGCCTCAATTTTTAACGTCTTCGCCGCCTCGTCGACCGCCGTCTCCAGCTTGACGCCGAGATTCCGGTTAAACAGATAATCCGTGGGATGACTGTCGGCAGAATAGACGAATGCAGGCATATCTGTCAGGTAAAGCTGATAGAGGATAGCGGGAGTCATTTCCAATTCAACCTCCAGTTTTTCACGCCACGGCCCTTCGTACACCAAACGCCGCCGGACGGCGCGCTCCATGACCCAGCCGGTTTCGGCGTAAGTCTTCCGCACGTCGCAAGCGCGGCACTTTCCCTCAAAACTGGAGGCGTCTTCGATTTCGTGCGCCCAGACGACGAGACGTTTGTTTTTATCCAAGTCCAACCCCGCCAGGTCCAATGAAACCGAAACTTTCGCCGCCTTGTCCGCCGGTTTTCCCTTCGCCTGTTCTGGCGCGTGATGGATGAGAGAGAAGACATACCCCCGGTCGTCCCGGCGGCGGAACAGGAAGGATTCCAGCAGGGTCTCGGGGTCTTTGCGCCAGTCCGGAGAATAGTTCGCCCTGACCGGAGAGGCGTTCCCCATTTCGTATGCCGCGCGAACGAAGGGGCGTTTCGCCACGGGGTCGCCGTAAGTAATGGACGGAGTCCAGCCGAAGGCCAGCGCGCGGTTGACGTAATCCCGGTTGACCGAATTAGTCCAATAAAGCGGGATGGTGCGGATGGCGGGGCGGGTCTTTTCCAGGAAGATTTCCCTCGCTTCCGCCATGCCGGCAAAGTTGCGCCAGAAGCCGGCGGCGAGCTGGCTGCGCGCCTCGGTGAAATTCACGTCCGCGTAGGGATTGGCGCCCTTGCCGTTCAGGAAAACCAGTTTATCCGGCCCGTGCCTGGCGGCGCTGCGCTTCATGTCGAGAGTGAAGCGGAAACAGAAATCGTCGCGGTTGAATTCGCCGGTTTCCCAATCCACGGCGTTCGCCCCGTCGGGCAGGTCGAGATAGAGAAAATCGCAATCGAGATAGTCGAAGATCAGGTCGTTCTGCCCGACGATTTCCCGGTAGCAGTCGGGATTGGAAAACATGCTGGCGTAATTCGGACACATGCCGGGGAAGAAAAAGACGGGGTTGCCGTCCTTGTCTTTCCGCCGGAACCACTCGGGATGCTGTTTGAGAATGCGCGATTCATAGGTAGTGGCGTAACAGGCGGTATAGATGCCGACCTTGACGCGGGGCGAAAGCGCCTTGATGCGGCGGATCAGGTCGCGCAGTTCCTCGCCCTCGATCCGACCGCCGACGTGTCCGGGCATACCCTGATCCAGGTAATAGTCCGCCCACCCCATCATGCTAGACATCAGAACCATTACACAACCCTCTTCGGTCATGTCGAGAATGGTTTTCAGCCGGTTCATGCTGCTAAAATTGGTATAGCAGGCAATACTACCAGCCCATTCCGGAGAGGCGGGAATGCGCGCCAGCTCTTCCCGCACTTCGGGGCGGGAAGGAAAATCGACGCGCAGAAAATCGCGCCAGTCCCCTTCGAACAGGCGGAAAACTTCTTCGTACGAGGTGTGCCGCCCCGGTTTCACCGGCGAGGTTCCCAGCGACATCTCCCACCCCTCGTCCGTGTAAAGGAGCGAGTTCATTTTTTCGTTATAGCCGGAAATGCCGGTGGTGCAGAACGGCCAGGCGAAGTTACCGTCCAGGCGCGTGCGGAAATGCGCGAAACTGCGGGTCTCGTCCGGACGGCTTAGGATCATGCATTTCGTTGTCTTGCGGTATTCCGTCACGCGTCGACGTCCGCTGATTTTCCCCGCGTGGAGGCATGGTCCCAGGCCGGAAGCGCCGTAATACCAGCCTTGATTGCGATAACCGGGTACCAGCCGCACCTCGGTGTTGAGCGTCATGAACCGGCGCGTTTCCGAAGGTGTGACGAATTCCGTAACCCGCACGATCTCGTCCCCTTGCACGCGCCAGGTCTTCCGGATTAAAAGATCGGGCAACGCCGCATTGCGGCAGTCGAAACGAAGAGTCTGTGCTTCGGCGTCATATTGCGGTACATCCACTACATCCTCCGCCTCTGTCGCTTCTAACATGGTTTTTGGATCGTCGAGATAATAGTGCGAGAAAGCCTCGGTGACATATCTAGCCTGTTTCGCCAAATCCCATCCACCGATAAGACGCCCCGTTTTTTTGCATATCGCCCAGCCGACCCGTTCGTTTCCGAGAAACCAGGCGTCCGCGCTTTCCTGAGGGAAAGTCCAACCGGTCGGCTCGATTGTCGCCGTCTCGGGATTAAGCGGCGCGCCGTTCACGGACAAACTGAAGCCGTCGAGCAGAAGAAACTCTTCCTCCCGGTCGAAATTTTGCGCGTAAATCGAAATCGCGTTGATTTTCCCCCAGGGCTTGGCCGCGCCGCCGGTCCAGGTCCAGTTGGCGGGATCCATATCCAGTTCCACTCGCGCCCATTCGCCGCTCGGTATGGCAACGTGCCGGTAAATGTTCTCGCCTTGCGCCTGAAAATTGACGAATATCCCTCTGCCGAAATTTTGTTTCAGGTGGAACGCGAGAGTATCGCCAGGCTTGGCATCGGCCAGATTGAGCAGACGGCGAAGCGTGACGCCGCAATAACGCTCAGTCGATCCGTCCACCCGCAGCGCCACGCCTCCGGCTTTTGCCTCGGGCGAAAGGGAAATCTTTCCCGCATTCTTGGCGCTCCAGCCGAAAGCGGCGGCGTCTTCCGTGCGCCCGAATTCGCTCCAGTCGCTGCCGTCGGCCGCGCGCGCCGCCAGGGTCGCCCCCAGTAACGTGACCACCAGATAAAAAAGCCGGGTTCTGCTCAACATGCCTGTCCTCCTGTCATCAATCCTGCTTGTGCAACGGAAAAATTTCGTTCCCTTGAAAATCGGTTCATGCGGTTCTACTTACGCGTAAATAACGAGCGTGGTTTTTTTTCAACATGGAAAACTTGGAACTCGGGAGGTCAAAAATCGTTTTCGCCGTATGGCCCGTCCACGCCTTCGCCATAGACCGCACCGAAACTAATCACAGTGGCGGAATGCCAGTATTGGGAGAGATTGGAACCAGCGCCGATACTTGTCCCGTGACCGTCGCCGAAAACAACGTTCGCCTTTCCCTGGTGCCGCAGATGGGGACGGGAGGTCGACCCTCCGTCGGCGCGGCGCGATGAAAGACAACACTGCCAACCGGAATACGCGCCGCTGGAACGCACGGTGTCGATCAGGATTTCCATCTGCGCGGGCAGTTTCATCCGGCGGAAATTCATGCGGTGATACTCGTCCGCGTTGTAAGCCGGCAGGCCGTAGGTGAAGGCGAAAGGCGAAGCGCTATGTAGCTTGAAAGGTTTGGCGGAGGGGCAGACGCAGACGTTCCCATCGGCTAGATAGTCGTATTTTTCCGCCAGCATTTCGCCCCATTCAACCGTACTTGCGTAGTTATAGTCGATAGCGGTCGGAAGCCACAGGGCGAAATCGTCGGCATAGAGTCGCAGTGCCAATCCGCACTGTTTCAGGTTATTCATGCACGCGGTGCTTTTGGCTACGTTCATCGCCCTCGACAGTAAAGGCATGAGCAATGACGACAGAATGCTCAGGATGGCAATAACAACCAGCAATTCCACCAGCGTGAAGGTTCTGCGCTGTTTTCGATTATTTTTGCGAAAGTTTCTTTTCATGGCGTACCTCCGAATCTTTCCCGCGTCTTTCTTCTTATGCCTTGAACGAGTTTTTTTCGCATTGTCATTCCTGCGAAGGCAGGAATCCAGGAGGTGTTGCGTACGGTTTCTCCACTGGATTCCCGCCTGCGCGGGAATGACGTACGTAAGTTTTTGATAAATCGCCAGATAACCCCGTTCGGCGCATTTCCTGCCTTTTCAAATTTCCAGCGCGTCCCGGTCAACGCTCGCCGCAGCCAGGAAAGAATCGCCGCAGCCGTAGTATACGATCAGTTTCCCGCCCAACTCGACGTGACCGCAGGCATAGACGCAGTCCGGGTAGATATCCCGTCCCTTTTCGTAAGGTTCCGTAGGCTCCAGAATCGGGGCGTTCTGCACCTTGATGATCCTGGTCGGATCTTCCAGGTCGAGCCAGGCGATGCCCAGGCGATAGACGCGCTTCCGGTCGCGACCGTGGAAAATCAGGATCCACGCGTTCTTCCCCCGGATGGGCGGCCCTCCCAAGCCGAGTTTGAGTTCGCACCACGGCGCGACTTTGGTGGTCATTACCAGGCGCGGGTTGCCGAAAGTTTTCATATCATCGCTTTCGGAAATCCAGATGTTCGGAATCGGCCGATGCATCAGCAGGTATTTGCCCTTGACGGTTTCCGGGAACAACCCCGCCGTCCGTTGCGCCACGTGGCCCAGGAGCAAACCGTGCTTTTCGAACGTGACGAAATCCCGCGTCGTGGCGTGAGCGAGGCGGTCCCATTCGAGCGAAGTTACGGCATAGACGATATGATACGTGTCTCCGATCTTGGTAATGCGTGGATCTTCCACACCGTCCGCACCGATTACCCACTCGCGTTCCCGGTCTACATCGACGGCGGGTTGTGCGCGGCGCTGGTCAAAATTAAAACCGTCGGGCGAGGAGGCGAACCCCAGGCGCGACACCGGCCAGCGGGGGGCGCTTTCCTTGATGTCGGTGCCGCCGGCGCGGTACAGGATGACGACGCGGCCGTCATGTAAAGCCGCGCCTGCATTCGAAACGGTGGCGCATTCCCAGTTTTGCCCCGCCACCGGTTTCAAAATCGGATTGTTGGCGCAGCGGGTGAGTAGAATATCTTCCATCTGTCTGCCTTTCATTAACATATTAAATCAGGTTTGTTTCTTCCCCTTGGGAGAATCAACGTTAAAAATACTTTGCCGCGGTTCGAATATTGCCGGAGGCATGACGGTAGCTACGTCTTTACCGTCAAAAATATCCAGCAACAGGCGTCCGGCCAGCGCGCCGATTTCACGTTGCGGCTCTATCACCCGTGCCATTCCGCAATCGTAAAGAGGATTCGCCCTTGTCCCGCCGTAGGAAACCAGGGATAATTTGTCTTTACCGCCACGTTGCCGCAGGAATTCGTCGATCCGGTTGGCGTCGCCGGAGGAATAGCAGAATGCGGCGGTGAAATCCCCGGCCTTTGCGAGAAAATCCGCGGCTGTTGGAAATTGCGAAACCGCGGCGCCTCCCGCCAGCAGCGTTTCGCGGAACGCGAGATACCGTTCGTCCGAACGGGTCAGCCCCGAAGAACTGAACGGGCCGATGTAAGCGATTCGTTTATGCCCTCTGGACAGGAGATTTTGCGCCACTTCCCGGCAGGCCGCCGGATGGTCGGTATAGACTGACGGTACATCCGGCACGGGGTGAAGCATTGCCACTACCGGCGCCCCCGCCGCGGTTTTTTGCGGATCGAACGCGGGGCGGGCGTAATCCAGCATGACCGGGGTATAGATGAACCCGTCCACGCCTTTCGCGCGCATGAACTCGAAATGCTTGCGTTCTCGCGCGGGGTCGTCGCGCGAAGTGCCGACCAGGATATGATACCCCGCCGCTTCCAGTGTTTCCTCCAAACCTTCGTACAAATCGGCCCAGAACGAATCCGCCATTGCGCCGATAACCACGCCGACCAGATACGTCCGCTTTTCCAACATGGCGCGCGCGTGCAGATTCGGCGTGTACTTGTATTCGTCCACCACGCGCTGAATGCGATCGCAAGTCTCGGCAGCAAGGCGGTATTCCTCGGCGTGACCGTTGAGATAAAACGAAACCGTGGTCGGCGATACGCCTGCTTTGCGTGCGATGGTTCGGATAGTGGGCTTTTTTTGTCTGTCAGGCATTGTTATTCTCTATGCTAAATGCTTTTAGTAGTGTAACCCAGTTTTTCTCTTTGTCAAATTTATCTTTCTAACAGCCTTGCGTGAAAAGGAGTTCTCGGAAAAGTATTTTGCCGGAGATTTTAGCTAAACAATCAGGGGAGGGGGGGGCGATTTCTGAGCAAACGTTTGCTCGCAAAAGGCGAAAGCGACACTGGTTATAACGATAAAACAAACAGGATGCGTATTTATCCTTCTGGCAATTTTTCTGTCGCAAATACAGGGCGGATGCGGTGGGCATATCTCCGCATCCGCCCGTTATTGTCGCAATAATCACAGCGGCACGCCAACTTGTCGCAGATTTTCCTGCACCTTCGCCACTGGCAGGTCGCGGGGAAGTTTGTTATCGGCGAGGCTCAACGCCGCGGCGGTTCCGGCCGCCTCGCCCAGAGCGAAGCAGGTGGCGATCACCCGCGCGGAAGCCATGCCCCCGTGGTCGGCGGATAGACACCGCCCGGTTACCAGAAGGTTGTCCATCGACTGCGGCACCAGGCAGCCATAGGGGATATCGTACCAGTTGTCCTCGCACGGATAGTTGTTCTGGTACAGGGTATCGTATAGCTGGTCGCGGTGTTTAGTTTTCATGTGGCAATCCGGCTTGATCTGGCAGTTTTTGTCGCAGAGATTGCTTTTGCCGCAATACAGCCCCAGAGGACAGTGGATGTCGATGAACCAGCAGCCGCGCGCAATTGTGTCTGCGGGGCGCTTGCGATTGTTCAGCACGTCCGTACCGGTCAGGATGTCCAGGCCGACGATCTGCCGGGTTTCCCGCACGCCCACCACCGCGGGCGTTTCCATGAGATAACAATTCTCATAGCCGGGAATGTTTTGGCGATAGAAATCGACAATAGCCAGCGTGTCGCGACGAATGTTGACTTCGGCGCGGGTCAGGTCGTAAACGTTAGTGGCGTCGCCGGGACAGCGGGTAACGGTGGGAGTGATTTCGTTGGAACGCAAAGTTACGCCCTGTTCGCTGATTTCCCCGTTGAACGAATGATAGGCGGGGATGCGTTTTTCGTCGATAGCCTGGTTGACGCGTTTCTTTTCCTCCGCAAGATTCGCCATGGCCTTTTTCATGTCCACGCCGCCGATTTTAAACTTGGTGCCCATGCTCTGCATGCGCCCGTCAGGCGCGCGTCCCTTGGTATATTTGCAGCCGCAGAAGTTGGCCACGTCCCCGTCGCCGGTGGCGTCGATGAACATCTTCGCCTTGACCGCCTGCCTGCCGGATTTGCTTTCGATAATCACCGCATCGATGGCGTCGCCGCTGCGGACGACTTCCACCACCCAGGCGTGAAGTAAAAGCTTTACTCCCGACTCCAGCACCAGGGCATCGGAAACGTGCTTGAGCGACTCGGGATCGAAGCGGATGCTGTTCCAGCCGCCCAGTTCGGCTTCAGGCGGCGCCGCGTTCATTTTTTGCAGACGCCGCACTATCTCCACCGGAATCCCGCCGAGGATCAGGCCGGTGCGGCCGAAACCGTATCCAAAGAGCGGCCCCATCAGCCCACCGGTGGCCAGGCCGCCCAGAAAACCGTATCTTTCCAACAACAGCACTTTGCAGCCGTGCCTGGCGGAAGCTGCGGCAGCGGCGATTCCAGCCGGTCCGCCGCCTGCCACCACCACATCCACGTTTTCGATTACCTTCAACTCCCTGGCTGGTTCACGCACGGTACTCATTTTTTATCTCCATAATATCGATGAAGAAGCGCCCACGCGCCTCGATCAATTCCCATACGCGGCGGAAATGCGTTCCGCCGCCTTACAAACCAACGCAATACCTTCGGACAGCGACTGAGATTTGTCCAGATGCGCGCCCAGTGCGGCGACAACAGTTCCGGTCGCATCGCGTAAGGGCGCGGCGAGGTAGCGCACCTCGTGTCGCGGGTTATCGACTATCGCGTAGCCTCGCTCACGCACTTTTTCCAATTCGCGGTTTACTTCCTCCCGGTTTTGCAACCCGCCGCCGAAACGCTCCAAGGGATATGCGGCCAAGTGACGCTCAAGCAGAATCTCCGGCGCGAAAGCTAGCAGCACCCGGCCAGTGGCTTGGGAAAGTGCGGCGCCTACCCGTTCCGGAACAGCACTTTCAAGGTGGTTCCATGCCCTGGAGGCATCCAGTCGAAGCAGATTCACCTTTTCCACTCCCTCCAAGATCGCCAGAATCGCATCGTTACGGGTTTCGAGAGAAATACGGGTCATCTCTTCCCTCGCGAGATCCGGCAAACTTGAAAGCCGGCAATAACTGCGAGCCAGTCGGCAGCAACCGGCGGCAAGCATGTACAGCTTGTTTTCCGTTTGCCTGACCAAGCCGCGCTGCTCCAAAGTACGCAGAATTTTCATCGCTCCCGGTGAGGTAATGCCAAGTTGTTCACTGACCCGGATTAGCGAAAGCGGTCCCTTCGTCAGCATATCCAGCACTAAAAGTGCTCTTTCCACTGCCTGAATCGACATTCCTCTCCCCGTATTATCTTATAGTTAACTATCTTAACCATTAGAATACATCGCTATTTAGGTTTGTCAAATTTTTTTTACAAAAACAATACGAGGCTATGCCATAAAACCGTTGCGCCAGGATAAATCAGGCGGAGGAGGATGAAATGAACTGGCAGTGAGCGGTCGGCGTATTTCATATGCCATGTCCGGAGTGAAGAAACAGGACAACCGGGCCGTGTTCGAGCAGTATCTTCACTTTGTCATGATGTATGCGAACAGCGCATCCCTGGCCCGCGATCTTGCCAAAGTGAACGAGTCGGATCTATATCCAGGCGATCTTTATATCCAACCCGACTCCACGGGACGGGGAGGCGTGGGGCATGTCTCTGTACTTCTGGATATCTGTCAAAACGATCAGGGTGACCGACGGCTTCTCTTCGGATACGGATTCATTCCCGCGCAGGATTTCCATCTTCCCCGTTCCGGCCAAGACAATGGATGGTTCGCGCTGGAAGGTTATAAAGTGCACGTCGCCGCGTTTGGCGCGGGCGCGTTCCACCGGTTCGACTCGCAGGCAGCGTCGGAATAGTAAGCAATGTCGCTTGAGAAGTCCCGGGCGCGTCCAGGTGTTCAATCCTGCCTGGGCGAAGGCAAAATCCGGACTTCTCCATCCGGCCCGATCCGCAGCATGGGCCGAGTATCTGCCCGCGTCTTGTGGCGGGCGGTGACGGCGAACGTCTCGTCACTGCTTTCGATAATGATTTCATACCCGTGGGGGCGCTGGTGCTGTTCGAGAATCTGGCGGACTTCATCTTTCGTTCGCAGTACGCTCTCCGGCGCATAGACGCCGTATTCCTCGCGATACTGATTTTCCACGAGGTAGATTTGCTTGAGAGACGAAAGTGCATGTGCCTCATAAGCCGCTTCACGAGAATGCCCCAAAGTCGCGGGCGTGAAAATGGCCGCGGCGGCAGCCACTGCGGCGGCTCCGATCAGCAGCTTGCCCGCTCCGCCGATAGCGAGATTCCGCTCGTACCATGGTTTGTCTTTTATGGCATCAATCATCTTGCGCAGTTGCTCGTCGGAAGCGGCGAGAAGCATCAGGCGTTCGTTTTCCGACAGGTCTTCCTTTTCCAAGGCCGACGCGCGGTCAGAGAACAGAGAATTACGAAAAGCCTCGTCTTGAGCCGCGCGGCCGAGAATGCGCCTGATATTCTCATCCTGCCGGGGCATTACTTGTCCTCCGCTTTACGAACGGAACCATCGGGTCCGGAAATCCAATTCGGCTTTTCGCCGGAAGCGTCCCTGGCGATAGCCACGAACGTTCCGTCTTTTTTGAGTTCGATGGAAAATTTATAGCGTGACTGGCGAGTGCACAGATCCATTTCCTCACGCATATTGTATGTCTTGAGCAATGCCTCCATATCAACATACGTGCCGTATTCGTCGCGGTATTGGCGTTCGGCCAGAGAGAGTTGATGAAGGTATTGAACCGCTAACGTGGAGCGATTATCTTCGAGGCGAATGCCGGCCGTAAGCGTCATCGGGTAGATTATGACCGCGGCTCCAACGGCGAGTGCGGCTCCCGCCGCCGCCGTTCCGAGTGTCATGCGCGAAATCCAGGAGCGCTTCCGGCTTTGCTCGATCATGCGCCGGAGCTGCACGTTCGACGCGGCCAGGAGCACGGCTTTCTCCGCTGCGGGGAGATCGATTTTCTCCAAAGCGGTCTTGCGGTCAGCCAATAAAAGTTGTGCAAACTTATCGTCTGCGATCGCACGTTTGATTACGGCCTGAATTCCGTCATCGCCCATGTTTACCTCCCTGTTCGCGTCGCCAGTTCCTGCGGCGGCTGGTAGTGCGGCGAGTGCGCGCCGCAGCTTTCCGCGTTCGCTTCCTGCAGATTTGGATCCGGATAGAAGCCGAATTGCCGCAGAAGCGCAAGCTTCGGCAGCACGTTGTCCTCCAATCCCATATGGAGGAAACCCGGGAAGATGTCAGGATTCTCGCGGATCAGATCGAAATAAGCTGCGTGCTTTTCCGGGATTTCCATGTTGCCGCCGTGGCAGATTTCGTGGCCGGTGAAGACAAACTCCGGGAGAAGATACGGGCAGAATTCAAGTTCCGCCTTATCCTTCCACTCCCGGTAGATTTCGGTCTGGGGCAGAAGCGAGAGGAGACTGGGAAGGATGCGCGCGCCCATCATGCGGAAACTCACCATCTGGAACAGCGTCTGGTTGAAGTCCTCCATCGTTTCGAAAGGGAATCCCCAGATGAAAAACGTATCGGTGCGCGGGAAAATCTCCACCGCCTGCGGCACGACGTCCAGCGTCTCGGCGGCGGTGAATCCCTTTTTTGTCAGTCCCAGCACCTTGTCCGAACCTGACTCGATGCCGAAGCGAAGCTCAACGCACCCGCAATCCGCCATGGCTTGCATCATGTCCCTGTCCACGAGATTGACCCGACCGAACGCTTTCCATTCCACGTCGAGTCCGCTCTTCATGAGCTCCCGGCAGAACGCCACGACGTGCTCGCGACTGCTGACGAAGAACTCGTCCTGGAAAAGGAAAAGGTCCACGCCTGCCTGCCGGTTCAGTTCCTTCATTTCGGCTACAATGTTTGCCGGACTGCGGAAACGGCTTTCCAGGTTCCACACCGGCGCGACCGAACAGAAGGTGCAGGGGTACGGACAGCCGCGGCTGGTCATCATGCCGTAACCGGCGTAGCGGTTCAGGTCGATCTTGTGCCAGGCGGGGAACGGAATCGCATCGAGGTCGGCGATCCGCTCCCGGTCCGCGTTGTGATGCACCGTGCCTTTTGCTCGATACGAAATGCCTTTAACCGTCGACAGGTCGCACCCGTCGTGCAGAGCCCGCAGCAGTTCGGGCGCGGTTATCTCGCCCTCGCCGCGGCTGATGATTTCAACCCAGGGAAAGCGGGTGAGTATCTTATCCTCGACCGATTTGGAACCGACGCCGCCGAGGACGATTCTACGGTCGGGATAGCGAGCCTTGAGCGCCTTAATCGCGAGGATCGTAAACGGCAACAGATTAGCCATGCAGGAGAGGCCGATGACCGGAGCCGGATCGGCGAGAAACGCGAGGAACGTTTCCATCTCGAACGGATCGTCGCTGGCGACTGTCTGGTAATCGCGGAAGTCCACGGAAAAACCTGCGTCTTCCAGCGCGCGGGTCAGGTACAGCGGCCCGAGCGGCACGTGCAGCTCGCGCTCTATCCCTTCGCCATAGCGCATGAAAAGCATGTTCAGGTTGACGAGGGTGATATCGGCCATGACTATTCGCCTTCTTGCGGCCGGTCAGGACGAATACCGAGAACTATCCTCTCGCTTCTCTCGCCGGGTTGATTTTGAGGAGCATCCTTCTCCATCTGTTGCGGGCGATCCGGGCGGATGCCTTTTGTCAATAACTCGGACGACTCGGTTTTCTGTTCAGGCGGCCTGTCAGGTTGCACACCGCGCGTAGAACCTACATTATCGCAATCGCAACTCAGCGTCTGCATGCCGATAGCCATAAGCATCATGGCCGCCACCTTGCCGAGGAATACCCCGCGATGTTCGGGCTTTACCCTGGTGTTTGCGATGATTCGCTCCAATTGCGCGGCAGGCACGGCGTTCAGCATCATTACTTCAGACGGTTCAAGCCGCAGGCCGATTTCGTCCGCCGCCTTGGTGCGCTCGGTAAGCAAACGCGCCCGAAATGCCGGATCGACCGCCGCCTTCTTCACCAAGACCTCGATGCCGCGCGGAACCATGCCCACTGGTTGCCCGCAGCCCGGCGGCCTTCCGCCGACGATGGTCGTAGTGATCGCTTCCTGTTCCACGGGCCGATCCGGTTTCTTATTTATCATCGCTCTGTCCCTTTTCTTCCGCTTTCTCGACATCCGCCTTCACCGCTTTTCGTGGCAGCGCTGGAGCGCCTTCGGCATCCGGATCCTGGCCGCTTGCGCGTTGTTCCTCTCGGCGAATAATCACGATATCCGCCGCCATCGATCCGCCGATCGTTACAGCGCTTTGTTTCTTCATTCGCATCACGCTTTCCGCATCTACATCTGTGTCCGATGCCATTTTAGCCGATTCCATGGCTTCGATTTTGGCTTTCAAGTCTATTAATTCCGCCTTGAGCTCCGGCGATTTGGCATCGTCGATCTTTTGCGATCCGCGATTCGCGAGCCTGTTCGGAGGCGGCGTGTCTACCGTGTGGCCGTAGCAGCCGGCTGTAACTACCGTAGTGCCGAGGGCGGCGAGCATAACGGCAGCAGCTTTGCCGAGAAACGCGAACCGCTGCTCCGGCTTTACTCTTGTGTTCTCGATGATTCGTTGCAATTGCGCGGCGGGGACAGCGTTCAACATCATCTCTTCGCATGTATCCAGGTGAAGGCTGATTGCGTTCGCTGCTGCGTTTCGATCCGCCAACAGAAGCGTACGGAATTCCGGGTCCACCGCTGCCTTCTTGAGGAGCACTTCAATTCCGCGTGGGAAGTCACCTTCTTCGCTTTGCTTCTTACGCATAATAGCCCCTCAGTACAATTGTTACCATTATAACCCAATTTATGTCCAGATCACAAGCAGGAAGACAAGGATGCAAGTGTGCTTGATAGGATCCCTTGAATATCCTGCTGAGATCTGTCATTTATCTCCAAATATTGTTAGCGTTCCTCCACAATCAAGCCGCGTCACGATAATAGTGATTCAACAAGCCACCGAGAAACGACACCTTTCTCACGACGCCTTTCGATGAGCTGCAACTCCGCTTGTCTGGAGGAGCATTGCCCAGCCCTCTATGCGGCCTCACGGTGTTGTGAAACTTTTCATATTCATGGACGATATAGTCGAGATGATTGAGTGAAAAGCACGTGAACCAGTCGAGGGCTTCTCTTTTCGCGTTCGAGATCCAGGATTCCGCGAATGCGTTGCAATTTGGCGCCGCGATCGGCGTGTCCACCACTTCCACATCCTCGTCTTCCCAAAGCTTGTCAAAACCCTGGTTGTATTTTCTGTCGCGGTCGCGGATGACGTAGCGAACATGGATGTCCATGTCCTCCGCTTGCATCTGGTAGTTCTTTGCTTGTTGATTCGTCCATGCGCCGGTGGGATTGTACGTGGACGGACTCACCCAAACCCGTCGTGATCCAAGGTGAATGAAAACCAGCATATAGGCCGTAGCCTTGCCGAAGATGGTCTTCACTTCCTTGCTGAAGAAATCGCACGCAATCAATGTATCCATATGCCTGCGGATAAATTCCGCATACGTGGTCTCGTCTCGCCCTGGCGGTATGCGTGGGTACAAGCCGTGCGCCTTGAGGATATTCTTGACGGTTTTCGGGTCAATGCTGATGCCGAGCTTGCCCAGTTCTCCTGCAATCCGATTGTTGCCCCATTGCTCATTCTCGCGCGCCAACTTGAGCACCAGTTCCCGCACCTCTTCCGGCTTGCGCGGCCGGCCAATCTTCTTTGGGCGGACATTTTCCTTTTCCTCCCGGCACCAGTTTCGCCAGGTGCGGTAGCAGGCAACAGATAAAAGCTCTTTCACCCGACTGCCGAGTTCCTTACCAAACTTCATTAGTCTTGACCGATCAGCATGGTCGAGTATGATGTGTTTCTTGCCGAGCTTATGGCGAAGAATCTCGTTCTGAACCTTGAGGAACTGGTTCTCGGCGATGAGTTCTTTGTGGACGTGACGTGAAAGGAGGAAAAGGAGCGTTTGAAGCGCGACTGACATAACATTCTCCGGTTTTTGACGCTTTGCCGTTTGGGCGCGGAAGCAGGGAAAACATTTTTCCACCGCCCTAAAACAAGGCAGAACGAAACCGGAAGAATAGCTCAAATATTCAGACCACGCAAGTCAGAAGAGATCACGGATTTGGTGGCCAATATCTCAATGTCCCTCCTGCACTATTTTTGGAACACGCCCAAAGATTTTTTTGACAACCATCCGACTGCCACGTAAACTGCCACGTGTAGAGTTGCTGAACATGACGAACATGCTCAGCATGGACGTAGGTTCAGATCCCTGATGCCAAAGGGGTTAGGCAGAAACCTCTTTGGCGGCAAAGACTTGTAAAAACGGGTGTTTTTGGCCTCATAACCCGGAGGTCAGAGGTTCAAATCCTCTCCCCGGGTCATGAGATAGCTGCGGGTTATATTAAGTCAGCCGGAAATCATTGCCCACACGGCGCGGACGGAACACATGAAGAACGAACGAATAACCGAACGCGACATCCGGGAAA
>JAGUZQ010000105.1 GCA_020060765.1 Planctomycetota bacterium
AATATCGCCGCCGCCCTGCGCAGCCATGCCCTCAATCCCAAAAAAACTTTCGTCGCCCTTGGAGTCAATGATGTTACATGAACATCGAAAGGCCCTGCCTGGTGGCTAGCCTTTAAATGTACCGGATTGACTACCGGCTTGTCTGCGCCAGCTTCGCTTGGTGCACAGGTAGCGGAGGGGGAGGGGAAAAGTTTTTTTGTTGTGTTGACAAATATGAAACATATAGTACATTTAGAGGGGAGGATTATGCTTTGACTGCGATACTATTTGCCCTGGGAAGCATGCTTTGTGCGGCGCTGAATGATGTTGTGTTTAAACTGTTTGCCACCAGGAAGAAATCTGTCGGACTTTATATGTCTGTAATTGGTATGGTATGGACATTATTTTTCATTTTCCGGTGCGGAGGATGGGAGATTTTTTTTAATTCTGCCCCTTCCCATCTCTGGCTTTGGGGAATAATAGCAGGCCTTTTTTCATCTGTGGCCAATATCTTGCTGATAGAAGGAATGGCTAAAAATGAGGTGGGCGTTTGTGCGGCAATTTACCGGTTGAATATGGCACCTGCGGTTTTACTGGCCTTTGTATTGCTGGGAGAGAACCCCAGCCCAGGCAAGTTGGCTGGAATATTTTTTGCCATTTGCGCCTCAATATTGTTCTTTAAAAAATGTGGCCATGAAAGTGTTGATAAATACGATTATTTTGGCTTATGGGTGATTGTTCTGGCGGCATTATTACGCGCAGGAATGGGTTTGGCGTACAAATATGCCCTGCTTCCTTCCGTTGATGCAAATGCTTTTCTGGCGATCAACGGCATTCTCTGGATTGTTTCGGGTATCATTTACCACAACCTTAAAGGGAAAAGTCAGGCGTCGGATTACGTGGTGGTCTGGGGTTATGGTCTTCTCTCTGGAATTTTAATTTGCGGAATAGTACTGTTTATGGCGCTGGCTTTGCAGTTAGGCGACGCCAGCACGGTTTTGCCAATAGCGCAGCTCAGTTTCATGGTCACGGCGCTGGCAGGGATTGCTTTCCTGGGAGAGTCGTTGACGTGGCGCAAAGCCGCAGGCCTGGCTTTCGCAATGCTTTGTATAATTTCCATGGGACTGGAGAATAGTATATGATACGCAAAGGCACCAATGATTTGATCAAACTGGGGCAAAGAATAAAGGATGCCCGTAATGGCAGGGGATTAACGCTGGACGAGGTTTCGCATAGAACCCAGCTTTCGAAGGGGCTTCTGTCCAAAATAGAAAATTTTCGCGCAATTCCATCCTTGCCTGTCTTATTATCGATTGCAAAGGCTTTAGGCAAAGATGTCGGGGAGCTGGTAGGCGGCATCGGCATGGATGAAAATGAAAAAACGTATGTTTTCACAAAAGTGGAGGAACGGCAAGCCGTTGAGCGGGATGACGCAATTGCGTTCTTTTATGAATCGCTGGGTTCAAGAAGAACTGGCGGAGAAATCATTGACGCTTTTGTGCTTACAATTTCTCCGGAAAGCAGGCGGAAGCCTGTGACAACAGATGGCGAGCAGTTTATTTTTATTCTCACTGGCGAAATTATATTTGAATACGGTCGGGAAAAGATTGTCATGTCGGCAGGAGACGCGCTTTTTTTCGATGGAACAATTCCCCATGTGCCAAAATGCAAAAAAGGCGAAGAAGCAAAGCTTTTGGCGATATACATACTCAATAATGAAAGGAAAGAACAATGAAGTTCGCTAATCCATTCACACGCAAAGGTATCTGGTTAAAAGGAAACACCCACACTCATACCATCGCATCCGATGGAAAACTTACGCCAGCCGAAATAGCGGAAAGCTATGCGCGGCATGGCTACGATTTTGTATTTCTCACGGATCACTGGAAAAGAACGCAGGAAGAAAGCCCGAATGATGTTTTGCTTATTGCGGCCGAGGAACTGGATTTCCAGCAGAAGCCGGATTCTCATCATATCGTCTGCTTCGGCTTGAAAAAAGAGTGGAAAAGACGAAAGTTCGGTTCCTTAAACATGCTTGCCCGGCACGCAAAGAAGAAGGGCGCACATCTTATCATCGCGCATCCTTACTGGTCTGGCGTCCATAGCAAAACCTACTCCACAATCGACGGGTTCCTTGGGGTGGAAGTTTTCAATACTGTTTGTGACGGTATTGGGAGAGGGTTATCGGCCGTGCATTGGGACGATATGCTGGGCGACGGTCGGCGTGTTTTCGGTTTTGCCGCTGATGATATGCACACCATGACGCCTGGGCGTATGCCAGGAGGCTGGATAATGGTAAAAGCAACAGCGAAAACCGAAAAGTCGATTTTCGAGGCAATCACAAGAGGATTTTTTTATTCCACGCAAGGCCCGGAAATAAAGGATATACATATCCGCAAAAACGAGGTTCAGTTTGAATGTTCCCCTTGCCAGCGGATAAATTTTATCTCCACCCGAGCTAGGGGCAAATCATTCTTTGCTGAAGGTAAGACGGAAATAACCAAGGCGTCGTATTCCTGTCCCCCGGATACGGTTTATGTCAGGATAGAGTGTGTCGATAAAAATGGCAAAACAGCCTGGAGTAATCCGATATTTTTTTAAGGCACGCATCATAATTGGCATTTTTTACGTCGCGCAGCAACGGTGATTCTAATAGAGTGACTTTTACGGATGATCGCCAGGATATGTTATATGTGCAAAATTACGGAAAGCCCCGTGAGCATCGCTCACGGGGCTTTTTCGTAAGGCATTGACGGGATAGGGTATTCTACATATAGTCAAAGCAACGGAAATTCTCTGGTTCGAGAAAAATTTTCCGGGGTGCCAAACCGAACCCCCATGGTTTACCGTAATGTGTTTTTTATGGGAAATATCCATGTTTGAGCTGGTCGTTGCTCCCTCTGGGCACTTGCGCTGCAAGCCCCTTTCAAGCGATTCGGAAAGCGTCAGCAGCGCCCTTCTTGACGACGTCGTGCTGGCCTTCGAACGGGAAGGTTCCGGCGCTGGTCTGTTCCGACTCGCGGCGCGCAAGAGCACGGAGGGATTAAATCCAGCGCTGGCGTTCTGGCGCGACTTCGCGGTGCGGCATCTGGCGGCGCTCTGTAATACTCCTGAAACAAGTGTTATTCCCCCCATTGAAACGCCGACCCCTGCGGAAATGGTGCAGATCATCCTGTCTGTCCCGCCAATGACGGGCGCGGAATATCTGACCGTTCAGGCGCTGGATGGGGCGTGGCGCGAACTTGATGAATGGACGCGCGGGAAAGTCGAAGCCAGCGGCGGTCTGGCGGCATTCCTGCGGGCGCAGGCACCGCACTGGCACCAGGTCGGGCGCGTCTGTTTTCACCTGGCGGAGAACAAGGACGATCCGGAATATCCCTTCGCCTTTCTTTCGACCTATGCCTCGGGTCTGGACAAGGCCGGGCGTCCCCGTTATCTGCCGCTCTCGCGGGCGCTTACCGAATTTGCGGGCACGAAGAACAAGAACGCGCTCGTGCGCCTGCTCACTCCCGTAAGCGAGGCGGCGAAGAAAAGCGCGTTTGTCTCGCATCTGGTCGAAAGCGGCGACATCTACCATCCCTATCCGCTGGAAGCGGACGAAGCCTATAAATTCCTGACCGAAATTCCGCTGTATGAAGAGGCGGGGCTGCTGGTGCGCGTGCCGGACTGGTGGCGCAAGCGCGCGCGTGTGCAGGCGAAGGTGACGGTCGGGAACGAAACGTCCGGCCTGTTTACCGCCAAATCCCTGCTGGATTTCAGCGTCGACGCCGCCATCGGCGATGAAAAGCTGTCGCGCAAGGAACTGGAGGAACTGCTCGCGGGCGGCAGCGGCCTGCGCTTCGTCAAGGGGCGTTGGGTTGAAGTAGACGCGGACAAGCTGAAGCAAGTGCTCGACCACTGGCAGGCGGTGGCGGCGCAGGCAGGCGCAGGCATTTCGCTGGTGGAGGGTATGCGCCTCCTGGCCGGGGCTAACGCCGATCTGGGGCAACACGACGACGAGGAGGTGCGGGCGTGGTCGGTCGTCACTGCCGGAAATAAACTGCGCGAGCTGCTGCAACAGATGCGCGCGCCCGAACGGCTGGACACGGTGAAGCCGGGCCAGGAACTGCACGCGACGCTGCGCCCTTACCAGGAGGCGGGGCTGAACTGGCTGTGGCTGCTGTCCGAAATGGGTCTTGGCTCATGCCTCGCCGACGACATGGGGCTGGGCAAAACCATTCAGGTGATCGCGCTGCTGTTGATGCAGAAGAAGGCGCGGCGGAACGGTTCGCCGTCGCTGCTGATCGTTCCCGCGTCGCTGCTGGGTAACTGGAAGAGCGAGATCGAACGCTTCGCGCCCTCGCTCAAGTGCGTCTATCTGCACCGCTCGGAACTGGCGAAGGACGAGTTGGAGCAACACGGCGAAAATCATGCAACGGCGCTGGCGGGCGTGGACGCGGTCTTCACCACCTACGCGATGGTGACGCGGCAGGAGTGGTTGCGCGCGCGCGAGTGGAATCTCTGCGTTATCGACGAGGCGCAGGCGATCAAGAACCCGGCGTCCAGCCAGACCAAACTGGTCAAGAAGGTGAACGCGCGCGCGCGCGTGGCGATGACCGGCACGCCGGTCGAAAACCGGCTGGGCGACTTGTGGAGCCTGTTCGATTTCGTAAACCCCGGCCTGCTCGGTTCGGCGGGAGTGTTCAAGAATTTTGTCAAGAACCTGGAGAAGCGCGAGACGGAGCAATACCTGCCGCTGCGCAATCTGGTGCGCCCTTACATCCTGCGCCGCCTGAAGACCGACCGCGCCATCATCAAGGATCTGCCGGACAAGACCGAGGTCAAGGCCTATTGCCACCTGACGAAGAAGCAGGCCGCCCTCTACGCGCGGAATGTCGAGGAGATGAGCGTGTTGCTGGATACGGTTACCGGCATGGCGCGGCGGGGGCTGGTGCTGTCCTTCCTGATGCGCTTCAAGCAGATCTGCAACCATCCCTCGCAACTCTCGGGCGACGCGCTTTTCGTCCCTGACGACAGTGGCAAGTACGCCCGTCTGCGCGAACTGTGCGAAGAGATCGCCTCGCGGCAGGAGAAAGCGCTGGTGTTCACGCAGTTCCGCGAAATGACTGATCCGCTGGCCGGATTTCTGGGCGACGTTTTCGGCCACGAAGGCCTGGTGCTTCACGGCGGGACGCCGGTGAAAGAGCGCAAGAAACTGGTGGATCGTTTCCAGCAGGAGGACGGCCCGCCGTTCTTTGTCCTCTCGCTCAAGGCGGGCGGCACTGGCCTTAACCTCACCGCCGCCAGCCATGTGATCCATTTCGACCGCTGGTGGAATCCGGCGGTGGAAAACCAGGCCACCGACCGCGCCTTCCGCATCGGGCAGAAGAAAAACGTGCTTGTACACAAGTTCGTCAGCAAGGGTACGCTGGAGGAACGGATCGACGCCTTGATCGAGGAAAAGTCGCGCCTGGCTGGCGAAATTCTGGAAGGCGGCGCGGAAAGCAATCTGACCGAAATGAGCAATGCCGAACTGCTGAAACTGGTGTCGCTGGATATCGAACAGGCGATGGGTTGAAGATGTTATCAAGGAGATAGCAAAATGTCGTATTACGGTTGGGCTCCCTACGTGTCGGTGGCGCAGCGGAGAGCCAAGGCTAATCGGGAAATGGACAAGTTGCGCAAGAAAGGCGTGCAGGTTTCGCAAGTCGGGCCGATTGCGGGGCGCAAAATCGCCAAAACCTTCTGGGGCGAGGGCTGGTGCAACCATCTGGAACAATTCAGCGATTACGAGAACCGCCTCCCACGCGGCCGCACCTATGTGCGCAACGGCTCGGTCTGCCACCTCGCCATTGCCGAGGGGAAGATCGAAGCCATCGTCAGCGGCAGCGAATTGTATAAGATTAATATCCAGATCAAGACCATGCCCCGGGACAAGTGGGCGTATATCCGCCAAAGCTGCACCGGTCGCATCGGCTCGCTGCTGGAACTTTTGCAGGGGAGATTCTCCGACGAGGTGATGCGGGTCGTCACCGACCGCAAGGACGGGTTGTTTCCGTTGCCGGGAGAAATCACTTTCGATTGCTCCTGCCCGGACTGGGCGGTGATGTGCAAGCATGTGGCGGCGGTGCTGTATGGGGTCGGCGCCCGCCTGGATCAGTCGCCGGAGTTGATCTTCAAACTGCGGGGCGTCGATTCGGGAGACCTGATCGGCGGCGAGGCGCTGGCGGCGGCGACTTCTGCCGGACAGGGCGGCGAGCGTCGGCGCAGGCTGAAAGGCGATGTCGCTTCGGTCTTCGGCGTGGAATTGGACGAGTCCGCGCCGCAACCGGAAGTAGCCGCTGCAAAGAATATGAAAGCAGCAAAATCCCGTCCGAAGGCCGCGAAAAAGGCAAGAACGAAAAGCCTGCAAGAGTCCTCGAAACCTGCGGCAGCGCAGCCGACGAAGAGCAAGGAAACATCTGCGGCGCGCCGCAAACTGCCGCGCAAACGCAAGGCTTCCGTGAATGCGTCTGACCTGAAACAATCGGGACTGATGCACCAGGAAAAATCCGTCGGCACGGAGGCGCTTACAGGCAAATTCTTTGTGTCTCTGAGGAAGAAATTGGGCTTGAGCGCGGCGGCTTTTGGAGAGCGCGTGGGCGTTTCTGCCCAGACGATTTATAACTGGGAAAAGAAAAAACAGCCCTTGCGTTTGCGCGTTGCCACCGAAAAACGATTGCGGGAGATGATGTCTTCCAGCCAATGACAGGGCACTAGACGTAATCTTCATGTGCATCTGTAATTGCGAGAAAAAATGACCTGCATCGACTTCATTTTCGGCGACAACTCAGGCTTTTCTTTCCTCCAAGGAGTCGACCACGTATACCTCAACCCGACTTTTCTTACACCCACTAACCGCGCTGATTTCAGGTTGGCGCGGTTTTTTTGTTAGCGGAGAACCTGCTTTTAGATACGATACAATTGGCAAAGGGTCGAAACATCCAAATCTTTTTCGGGAGGAAGGGGATGTCTGTCCGGACTGCGACAAAGGCTGGTGCCTGGTACAGCGCCGAGGGAATGGCGTTGGCCGAGGAGGTGGAGAGATTTATCCGGCGCGCCAAAGCCGAAAGCAGACCGCCGCTGGTAGCGGGAATCGTACCCCACGCGGGACTGGCCTTTTCCGGAGCGACTGCCGCCAAGGTCTATGCCTGGATCAGCCGCAACAATTCGGATATCGAGACTTTTCTGATTTTCGGCGCGGTGCACACCTCCCTGCTTTCCCGCCCGGCGATCTGGGTCAGGGGTGCCTGGCAGACGCCGATGGAGAATATTCCGGTCGACGAGGAACTGGCCTCCGCCCTGGTTAAAGCCGGCATCGGTGATGACAACGAACGGCCTCACCTCGACGACAACGCCATCGAACTGCAAACCCCTTTCATTGCCCGGGTTTTTCCCCATGTGAAAATCGTCCCCGTCGCCACGCCCCCGCTGCCGTGCGCGGTGGAGGCAGGCGCGGCGGCGTGGGAAGTCTGCCGGCGCCTGGGCAGGAAAGTCGTGGCGCTGGGCAGCACCGACCTCACGCATTACGGCCACGCCTTCGGGCTGGTTCCGGCGGGAGAAGGGAAGTCGGCACTGGAGTGGAGCCGGGAAAACGACCGCAAACTGATCTACTCTATCGTCGCCCTGGAAGCGGAAAAAATCGTGCCGGTCGCCAAGCGCGATCAGAGCGCCTGCGGGGCGGGAGCTGTCGCCGCCGCCGTGGCTTTCGCACGCGCGGCGGGCTGCGTCAGGGGCGAACTGCTGGAACATACCAACAGTTACGAAATCATGCCCGACGGACGCGCGTCCCACTTTGTCGGTTACGGCGCGCTGGCTTTTTCTCGGGAAGAATCAGGTGCATGAGATGAGAAATCTTCTTGCTTTATTTATTCTTGCGGTATTGGCCGGATGTACACCGGAAGTCAAAACCGTAAAATACGATTTTTCCACTCCCGAGAAGAGTTTCCTCTCACTACAACAGGCGCTCAGAATCGGAGATATCGACAATATTTCGATTCATTCACGGCAGACTATGTTATTATGTATGGGCGCTGGCAGCGATGCCCCTGCGGAAGCGGTTAAATATCTAACGGAAGTAAAGCCAGATTCTTCCTGGAAGCAACTGGATTCCACTGTGGTTGAATTCAGCGACCTGAAACTGTCTGACGCCAAGATCGTGGAAATAGGAAAGCCGAAGGAGTTTGAGCCAGAAGGAAACATTAAGGTCGACGCTCTGGTAGTCGGCATCAAGATAAAATGGGCTAGCGGCGAAACCGCCGATGACGTCATGGCAATCAGCGGCGACAGCGGCAAGACCTGGTGGTGTGGCGCGATTTTCTTTACCGGCGTACATCCATAGCGCCAGGCATCGCATACAGAAAGGAATCATGACAGCATCCGAATTACCCGCCAGGTTGCGCGAAAACCTGCGGCGCGTCATCAAGGGCAAGGAAGATAAGATTGATTTCCTGCTGACCGCTTTTTTCGGCGGCGGCAACGTCTTGCTTAACGACGTCCCCGGCGTGGGAAAAACCACGCTCGCCAAAGCCGTCGCCCGTTCCATAGGCGGGGTGTTCCACCGCATCCAGTTCACCCCCGACCTGCTTCCGGCCGACATTCTCGGCGGCAGCATCTACAACCCGCGCGAAGGCACCTTCTCTTTCCGCAAGGGGCCGGTTTTCGCCAACGTCCTTCTGGCTGATGAAATCAACCGCGCCAGCCCCAGGACGCAGTCGAGTTTGCTGGAGGCGATGGCGGAGGGGCAGGTTTCCATCGAAGGCGAAACTTACCCGCTGCCCCGCCCGTTCTGGGTGATTGCCACGCAGAATCCGGTGGAGTATCACGGCACTTATCCTCTGCCGGAGGCGCAGCTCGACCGCTTTTCCATGCAACTGGCCATGGGTTATCCGCCCCCGGAGGAGGAACTGGAAATCCTCTCCAGCCACGACCAGAGCGACCCGCTGGAAGAGATCGCACCAGTCGCTTCGCTGGAGGAAATCGTGTCCGTCCAGCAACAGGTGCGCGCCATCCACGTCGATGAGGACATCGGCAGATATATCGTCGCCATCGTGCGGGCGACGCGGGAAGAGCCGCGCCTGGAACTGGGCGTCTCACCCCGCGGCGGCATCCAGCTCTACCGCATGGCGCAGGCGCGCGCGTTCCTGACGGGGCGCGATGCTGTGCAACCCGACGATGTCAAGGCGGTGGCGGAACAGACCTTGGCGCACCGCCTGTCTTTGGAGACCAAGGCGAAATATTCCGGCGCGACGCGGGAGGCGCTTATCCGGGAGATAGTCAGCTCGCTCAAGGTGCCGGTATAGGAAGTGACATGGCTCAAAAATTATCATCCTGTTCCCGCCGGGAAAATCCGCGGGAAGTGGAAGTAGTCGCCGAGGGGTGGCGGAAATTCGTGGAGTTTCTGAAGCAGCGGGGCGACCGTGTGACACGCTCGCGGCAGGTGGTGTTTGAAAAAGTAATGCTGAGGCACGATCATTTCCGCGCCGAGGAACTGGCTGACGAACTGAAGTCAGGCGCGGGAAAGGCCAGTCGCGGCACGGTCTACCGCACCCTGACGTTGATGGAGGAGGCGGGCTTTGTCTGCACCGTCCGCGACGGCGATACCCATCGCCATTACGAACACACCTTCGGCCACGACTGCCACGACCACATGATCTGCGACGTCTGCGGCGCGTTTATTGAATTCGCCGACGCGCGGCTGGAAAAGCTGATCGCGGACAACTGCGGCCGCGAGAGTTTCCTGCGCCGGAAACACCGCCTGGTGATTTTCGGCACCTGCCGCAACTGCCAGAAAAGCTCATAACAGCTTCCGTTTGCGCAGTTCCTCCACCACCTCCCAGGCCAGCGTGACTTTCCGCGCCTGTTCCGCGGCGTCCGGCGATTTGTTCCGGTCGGGATGGGTTTCGAAAATGCGGCGGCGATATTTTTTCTTCAATGCCGAGTAATCGTCCCCCGCTTCCGCGCGCAGAACCTGCAACGGAGTCTGCCCGAACGCGACGACATATTCGACCCACGCCTTGCTTTGCCCGTAACGCGCCAGCTTTAATTCCGGTTCCAGAGCTTCTCTAATTTCCCTGATTAACCCTCCCCCCGCGCTGAGGGCGAAATCAGTCTCCAGCACCAGCCGCCGGAATTCAAGCCGGTGGCGTCCATTAACCGCTCCCAGCAGCAAAATAAGATTTTCCCGCAACTCCGCCTGAGCCGCCGAAAACAGTAGCAGCGCCGGAATAGCGTAATCAAGTTTGAAACTCGCATGAGTGGCGACTTGTCCGGGTTGCACGTGCGGAGGTATGCTTAGCAGGCGCAGGAAATCGGGCCAGCTTTTGACATCGCGGATTTTGTTCCGCCACGGCGCGACGGAATACTGCTCACGGCGTGGTTGGTCGATCAGGGCAAGAATTTTTCCTATGCGGTTGTCCGGCTCGGAGAGTTTCAGCTTTTCCAGCACAGCTTTGAGCTTCCCCTTTTTCTCCCCGGGCAACTCCTGCACATCGCCGATTCGCTCCAGCAGCACGTTCAGAATGGCGCGGTTAAGCTGGATGCTTTTGGCTTCCAGGTCGGGCAGGCCGAAAATGAATTTCACGCCGCGATAACGCCTGCGCCAGTTCGTCAGCAATTCGAGGTAATGCACGGCATTGTCAACCTCGAACAGGTCGCGCCCGCCCATCCGCACCGCCGCCCACAGCCACGGATCCCACCTGGCAATCTTCGCCAGCACATTTTCCATCCGGCCGCGCACCCCGCGCCGGATCAGCACGACGGCGTAAATCGGAAAGACGATCATGCCGATGAAAATGCAGGAATAATAAAGCGCGTCTGAGACACTCTGCGTGAATTCCCGGAACAGTTCGAGAAAGAGGCTGAAGCCTTCGCGCGAGGGATTGGGTTCCATACCCGTATTGTCGGCGGCGGAATATTCAGCGCAACGAAAAACTTGACGAATAAACCGTTATACGAGGCAAACGGATCACAGCGCAAACGACAGTTGTCTTCATACTTCTAAATGGTATAATAGAATTATTACCCGTCAGGAGAAACGGCATGAGCGCCGAACTGGACGAAATCGAACGCAAGGCTTTGGAATTGCCGCTGAGGCAGCGCGCCTTGCTGGCTGAACATCTTCTCGCCAGCCTGGACGAAGTGAAGTTTGCCGAAAACGAGCGGCTCTGGCTGGAAGAGTCTGATCGCCGCTATCGGGAATACCGGGCTGCCGGAATTTCCGCCCGCCCCTGCGCCGACGCTATCCGCGCCGCCCGCGAGCGGCTGTAATGACAGACGTTCGCATTCTCGCCCCAGCCGAACTGGAGATGATTGAGGCTGCCACGTATTACGAGGCGCATGCTTTTGGTTTGGGAAACGATTTTCTGGACGAGATCGAGACGGCGGTAAATCGGATCAGGGATTTCCCCGAAGCCGCCTAGCCGCTCGATTTTAATATCAGACGGCAATTGATCAGCCGATTTCCCTATGCGTTGCTTTATCGAATCGATCCGGCTGAAATAGTTATACTTGCAGTCATGCACTTCAAGCGGCGTCCTAACTACTGGATAAGCCGTACCTGAAACCTGGAATAATCAATCTTCACCGCACATAAGCATAAAAAAAAGGAGGGTCGCACGCGGCGACCCTCCTGTCTTTCAAGACAACCGGAAAACTATTTCGTCAAGGCATCGATGATGTTCTTGATCTGGTCGCCGTACGCCACGATCACGCCGGAGAACACCACGCTGACCATCGTCATCAGCTTGATGAGAATGTTCAGCGACGGGCCGGAAGTGTCCTTGAACGGGTCGCCCACGGTGTCGCCCACCACGCCGGCCTTGTGCTGGTCGGAACCCTTGCCGGTGAGGGGATGCTTCTTTTCGGTGTCGCCGGGTGCGTAAGACTTGCCTTCCTTCTCGATATGTTTCTTGGCGTTGTCCCACGCGCCGCCCGCGTTGTTCAACATGCAGGCGAGGGTGAAACCGGCGGTGAGGCCGCCGACCAGCAGGCCGATCACGCCCGCCACGCCCAGCAGAATGCCGACAATGACCGGCACGACAATCGCCAGGATCGAGGGCAGCATCATCTCGCGCTGCGCGCCCTTGGTGGAGATAGCCACGCAGTTGGCGTAGTCGGGCTTGCCGGTGCCTTCCATGATGCCGGGGATTTCGCGGAACTGGCGGCGCACTTCGTTGACCATCGCGCCAGCCGCGCGGCCGACCGCCTTCATCGTCATCGCGCAGAACACGAACGCCATCATCGCGCCGATGAAGATACCGCCCAGCAGCTTCGGATTCATTACCGACAAATCATACGCCGCGGCGAAATCCAGCATCGAGGCCGTGGCAGCCGAAACGCTCCGCATACCTTCGGGCAACATCTGCGTGGCATCGTAGGCGGCGGTGGTGAAGCGGATAGTGCCGACATCGACGAAGTGGGTGATGCCGCCGCCGACCTCGCTGTCGGCAATCTTGCCCAGCCAGATGCGTACTTCTTCCAAGTAAGCAGCCAGCAGCGCCATGGCAGTCAGCGCCGCCGAGCCGATAGCGAAGCCCTTGCCGATGGCGGCGGTGGTGTTGCCCAGCATATCCAGCGCGTCAGTCTTCTTGCGCACTTCCTCGCCCAGGCCGGCCATTTCAGCGTTGCCGCCCGCGTTGTCGGCGATGGGGCCGTAGGCGTCAGTCGCCAGCGAAAAGCCGAGGGTGGCCAACATACCGACGGCGGCAAAGCCCACGCCGTACAGACCCATGGCGAAACCTTCGGAAGTGCCGTTAAAGCCGCCGGGGAACCCGAACGCGGCCAGAATACCGAGGACGATGGTGACGGTCGACCAGCCGGTGGAGAACATGCCTACGGCCATACCGTCGATGATGGTGGTGGCCGGACCCATCTTGGCCTGTTCGGCGATGCCCTGGGTGGGGGCGAAGTCGTCAGAGGTGTAGTACTCGGTCAGTTTGCCGATGATGCAACCCGCGATCAGACCGGCGGCGACCGACCAGCTCACGCCCTTGGGCATGAGGTCGAGACCATAAGCCATGATGAAGCACACCACCGCGATGGCACCGGTAGACAGCCACAGGGGGTTGGTCAGCGATTTCATCAGCGTCTTCATATCGCTCTTTTCGCCGCAGCGTACCATCAGGCAGCCGATGATGGAGAGGATGATACCCACGCCCGCGACGATCATGGGAGCCATGACGCCTTTCAGGCCGAGGGTGGGAATAGCCGCGCCGAGAGCGGCGGTGGCGAGGATTGAGCCGCAATAGCTTTCGTACAGGTCAGCGCCCATGCCCGCGACGTCGCCCACGTTGTCGCCTACGTTGTCGGCGATGGTGGCGGGATTGCGCGGATCGTCTTCGGGAATACCGGCTTCGACTTTGCCCACGAGGTCAGCGCCGACGTCTGCCGCCTTGGTGTAGATGCCGCCGCCCACGCGCGCGAATAACGCCTGAGTCGAGGCGCCCATACCGAAGGTCAGCATGGTGGTGGTGATTTCAACATACTTGTGGCTGGCTTCAGCGCCTGCTTTCACGAACTCAATGCCGAAGAGTGAAAAGCCGACCAGGGTATTGCTGGCAGTGTCGACCGCAAAAGCAATCCGGTCGAGGAAGAGGTACCAGACGCAGATGTCCAGCAAACCGAAGCCGACTACGACCAGACCCATGACCGCACCGGAGCGGAACGCCACTTGCAAGCCCTTGTTCAGGCTTTCGCTGGCACCCTGGGCGGTACGCGCGGAGGCGTTGGTGGCGGTTTTCATGCCGAGGAATCCGCAGATGCCGCTGAACAGACCGCCGGTCAGGAACGCCACCGGCACGAACGGGTTCTGGATGCCCAGCGCCGCCAGAATCGCGAAGACGATCACCAGCGCCACGAACACCATCCCGACCGCGCGGTACTGCGCGTAGAGATACGCGTACGCGCCTTCCCGGACATGCTGGGCGATGGTCTTCATCTTCTCGGTGCCTTCGCTGTTCTTCATCATGTCGCTATAGAAATAAAACGCGAACCCCAGCGCCAGGATTGCGCTGATCGGGGCGATCCACCAGACGCTTTTGTAAAGATCGCTGCCACCCGGTTCGCCAGCCATGCCCCAGGCGCCGACGCTTAACAGCGTCAAAGCCAGGAGTCCCAGACGACTCATGCCTCTACTCAACATTGCCTCTCCTTTTCCTTACAAAACACTGCTGACAACAGCCCTGCCCAAAAAGAGCGGGGCATTACTAACCCAGTCTAATATACTAAGCAATATTTCCGCACGGTCAAGGGCGAAAAGATTTACTCTCCGGAAAGAAATAAAAACGCCTGCCCCATTGTCATGAATTGGCACGTTTTTGGTAAAAAACCTGTATTGATCGCGAAAACTCCAACCAAAGCTCTTTTTTGTCGATAAAAGACTTGACAAAGTGGGTTTCTTGGTGTTTACTATTGATGAACGTATTTAGGATAGATAAATGATATTAGTGATTGTAAAAGCTTTTCACGCTTTGGAAGCCTTGCGCCTGGGCGGCGAGCAGAGTCTGAAATCTCTGGCGGAGAAGACCGGGGTCAAGAAGCCGACCCTGTGCGTGATCCTGAAAACGCTGGTCGAGCTTGGCTATGTCAAGCGCACTCCCGGAGCTGGTTACGTGCTGGGGGAAAGGTTTTTCGCTCTTGGCGCGCCCCTCACCCGCCTGCGCGCGCTTGGCGGCATAGCCGAAAAACACGCGCTCGCGCTGACGGAAAAGCTGCAGGAAGGCGTCACGGTCGCCATGCTGGAAGGCGACGAATACCGCAAACTGATAGCTGTCAACGGGCAACAGAGTATTACGGTCAATCTCGACTCGCCCGAATTACAGGGCAACCTCTACGGCAGCGCCACGGGACGGGTACTCCTGGCCAATGCAGACGATGCGACACGGGAGCGGTTGTTGGCGCATCACGGTTTGCCCAGCGATGCCTGGCCCGGTGTGAAAACTAAAAAAGCACTGTTACGGGAACTGGACGCCATCCGTGACGCGGGATTCTGCACTAAAGCCGATGGCAACGGCGTGGCATTCCATTCGGCACCGATTCGGGGTTATGACCGGCAGGTCTGGGCAGCCATGGGGGTGGCGGTGCCTGAAAGCCGGGATGTCGGCTCCCACGCCGAAGACATTGTTGTATCGCTGCGGCAGGCGGCGGAAAGGATGTCGGCGGAACTGGCGGAAACCGACTGGAGCGCCTTGTCATAACCGGGAAATATCCCGTATGCGCTCCCGCCTGCACGTTGTTCCCGGCGGCTAAAAAAGGAGACGGCGACCCGAAGTTGGAGCTTCCGGGCGCCGAATAGAGAAAGCATACAGGGAGAATGTCATGGTTACGGTAAAAATGCAACCCCGGGAAGTGCCGGTGATGAAGGAAGTGGATGTCCTGGTAGTCGGCGGCGGTTACGCGGGCTGGGGCGCGGCGATGTGCGCCGCCCGCAACGGCGCGAAGACGATGCTGGTGGAGCAGCAGTCGGCGCTGGGCGGGCTGGTGACGCTGGGTTACGTCGCGCTCAAATTCAGCTATATCGAGGGCGTGGCGTACGAGCTGTTTCATCTGCTCAAGCAAAGCAATGCCGTCACCGGCCGCTTTGTCGACACGGAGAAAACCAAGGTCGCCCTGGAGCAGATGCTGCTGAAGGAAAAGGTTTCCATCCTATATAACACCACAGTAGTCGACTCTATCGTGGAAAAAGACACCATCACCGGCGTCGTAACGTTTAATAAAAGCGGGTTCCAGGCCATCAAGGCCAAGCGGGTAATCGACGCTTCCGGCGACGGCGACGTGTCGGCTTACGCCGGAGTGCCTTTCGAAGTCGGCTGTCCGGAACTGAACGGTTACAATCAGTCTTCCTCGCTGGTGATGCGGGTCGGCAACGTCGACATGGAGGAGTATTCCTCTGCCAAGGATATTCAGGTGCTGTGGTGCGATAAGATCAAGGAAGCGGTTGAAAATGGCGAATACCCCTACATGATAGACAAGCGCGTCAACTGGGTAGTCAAGGTGCCGGGAAGGGATAAAAAACATCAGGAACTGTTTATCTGTTATCCGCATAGCCGCAAGTGTCGCTGCCTCGACGCCGAAGACCTGACCCGTCAATTGATCGAGCAGCGCCAGCAGGCCCTCTGGACGATTGAATTCTGCCGCAAGCACATTCCCGGCTTCGCGAACGCGTGGCTGATCGACACCGCGCCGATGCTGGGCGTGCGCGACTCCCGCCGCATCATGTGCGAATACAAAGTGACTGCCGACGATCTGGTCAAAGGCGCGCGCTTCGAGGACGCGATCATGCGCGGCATGCACGCCTTCGACGCCCATCACCCCACCGAGCCGGGGCACATCAAGCATATCGTGCGCAAAAACGAAAAAGGTGAGGATGAAAAGTTATACGTCAATCCTGGTAAATGGCGAGAGATTCCGTACCGGGCGCTGGTGACGAAGAAGATTGACAACCTGCTGGTGGCGGGGCGCAATTTCTCCGGCGACTTCATGGCGCAGGGCGGCAACCGCCTGGTGCTGGAATGCCTCAATATGGGTCAGGCCGCCGGCACCGCCGCCGCACTGTCGCTCAAGGATAATGTGACCCCGCGCAAACTCAACGTGCAAAAGCTGCGCCAGCGTCTGGTGGAGATGGGGAATAACCTGTACGAAGACCCCGCTTACGGCGTCGGCAGCGTATCGACACAGGCCAAAATCACCGCCAGCGATCTGATTTTCCCCGAGCAAAGCGCGGACAGAGGGCAGGCCAATACCGTCTTGAAAACCGAGCTTTACGAAAAGTACGGCGTCGACCGCGACAAGGTGGAAGAAGACCGGATGCAGAAATACCTGCAAACCGCCGGTTACACCGACACCGGCGGCGACGTCGGCACCAACCTCGAGTAAACCAAGCGAACGAAAAACAAGCGCCCTCTTTTCGCGGGAGAAGAGGGCGCTTTCATGTCATGAGTAATCCGAAAAACCGACTGCTATTCCTCCGGCACGTACTTGGGCTTGTCGGCCTCGCGGTTGCCGCGGGGAAGTTCGTAATTCTCATCCGAGGCGTTGGCAGTTGTGCCGTAGCGGCTGGCGGCCTGGCGGCTGGCTAGGTCGCTGGCTGAGGCCGGGCGCTCGAAGCCCATCCAGCCCTTGGGAATAAGCTGCACGAACACGCCCTTGTCGTCGTCCTTACGGTCATTGACAAAGCTGAGAGCCAGTTCAAACACGTCGCAGTCCCGGGTCAGCGTCAGCCGTTCCTCGGAGATGCCGTTGAAGGAAGAGGGGTTGTCCTCCCAATCGTAGGTGAAAGCGATTTCCGCGTGATAGCGACTGTCGTTGTTCCACAGTTTCGTGCGCAGCGATAGCGTTGTCTGGTTGATTTCGTCGCTGTTTTCGCCTTGGCGGCCCCAGTAGTGGCCGCGGTAATACTGCTGGTGAATATAGAAGCGGAACATGTCGTTGAAGCGCCAGTCGGCGCTGGCGAAGGCGCGGTTGATCTCGTGGTCGTGATTGTCCAGCGAGATATTCCCGGCCAGGGTCAGCTTGCGGTTGGGGCGGTAGATCAGGTCGAAGTTGACCTGCGAGACGGTGCGGTCATAATTGTATTCCTCCGCCTCCTCTTTCAGCGGATACTGGTCGAAGGAGACGTCGAAATCCAGCACGTTAAGCACGCCTTCGCTGTCCTTGCGCTGCAATGACTGGTGCAATGCGAAGGTCAGGACGTGCTGCTTGTGGTAGGATTCCAAGTCGTCGATGCTGAAGAGTCGTTCGGGATCGACCGACGGGTCTTCGTCGGCGCGGTAACGGATTTCCGGCTCGATCACGTGGCGGTAGGTCTGGCCGCCGAAGTTGAGCAGGCCGTACAGCTTGGTGTTGAGCGCAAAACCCCAGAGCAGCGCCGTGTCGGTTTCGCGCCCCGATTCGGTGACGTGGCTGGGATCGTAAATGCCTGCGTCGCGCAAGGCGATCTGGGCGGCGGTGAGTTCCGAATCGCGCGCGGGGCGGCCGTAGGTGTCGCCGTAGCTGGTGGCGCGGAAACCGACATATGGCGTCAGCACGAACGCGCCGAAATGCAGCGGCGCGCGCAGGACGGTCTGGTCGTAGGCGCGGAAAAAGGCGCCGTAGTTGTCGCCTTGCGTGACTTTATTGATCTCGTTTTCGAGCATGCTGTAATGGTCGAGAATATTGTCGAAGCGGCGGTTGACAAACCCTACGCGGATGTCGTTTTCCAGATAAACCGGCAGCACGCCCAGCCGATAGCCGGGCACGGTAATGCGCAGTTCCGGCAGATATTCCGTGCGGCTTTCGAAGTCGTTCAGGCGTTTCACCGCCACCAGTTCCGCGATCAGGTGGTCGTTCAGGTAACGCAGATCCAGGCTGGTCTCGGCGTCCTTGTCTTCCTTGTAGGCGATTTCGTCGTATTCCTGACGGTAGTCGCGGTCGGAATAGGCGTGCGCCTCCAGGCGCAGATCCCAGTTGCGGTTGAAGACCTGCCGGTGCTGCCAGTCGATGCCCCAGCGGTCATCGTTGCGGTAGAGGTCGGGCTGCCAGCCGCGCCGGTCGTTGTAGTCTACGCTTTCGTTGTCGTCGGTGCCGCGCTCCAGGTCGTCCTTCTTGCTGATGCCGGATTCGTTCAGGTAATACACGTCGAGCAGCCCGAACGATTCGCCCTTGCCGACGCTGTATTCCACTTCGCTGCCGTAGGCCATGCCGCGCTTGCTGCGGTAGTCAAGGTCGAAGAAAATGTTTTCGATCCGGAAAGGCGCGGACTTGTTCGAGGAAAAGAGGTCGAAGCCCCACTTGGTCTTGGCGGTGACGCCCCACTTGTCGCTACGGCCGCCGCCCACGCGCATCCAGGGCCAGTCGTATCTCAGATCCTTGATGATGTAGGGGAAATAAAATACCGGGATATTGCCGATCTTCAGCACGTTGTGCCAGGACTCGACCTTCTCGTCGCGGCGGACGTTGACGGCCTTGGAGTAGATGCCGATTGTCGGATTGACGAAAGCCGACGGGGTGATGACCGCGTCGATCAGTTCCTGGTGATCCTTGTTGATGCTGCGCACCTCGCGGGCGCTGACAAACATGCGGCTGATGGAACCGGCCTTGCCGATCTTGGATTTGCGCAGATCCCCGGGACCTTTGATGGACTCGTCCTGGATGGATACCACTGGCAACGGCGTAGGACTCTTGGCCTTGATCCGCACGTTTTCGGCATAGCCGCGCCACTCGCCGACGTCGAAGAACAGCCGGTCGCAGTAGAAGGAACTGCCGCCGGGTTCGTCGAAAGACACGTCGCCCTCGGCGTAGACTTCCCTCGTGTCGTTGTGATAGACCATGTTGCGGGCGGTGATGCGGGTATTGCTAACATTCAGGATAGCATAGTTGCGGATGACGACGGCGTTCTTTTCCTTGACGAAATCCATGTTGCCGCCGTCGAGGCTGATGCCGTCCCCCAGCAGGGAGCCCATGCCGCCGACCTCCCCGGCGCTGGCAACCGCTGGCGCGATGATAATCGCCAGCAACAGGCACCACCACCTGTTCCCGCGTTTCCCGGCTCTTGCTGCGCTCATAGAAACACTCCTGTTTCGTCGTTAATCCGCGCCTCCCTGCGCGGAAGCCAATTGAAAGACACTGGTGACGCTGGTCTCGGTTTCCCCCCGGTCGAACACCCGCAGAAAAGCCGCCGTCGCTTCCGGATCGAGCTGGCTGCCGGAGCATTCCCGGATAATCTCCGCCGCTTCCTCCGGTTTCCGCGCGTTGCGATAAGGGCGGCAACTGGTGATCGCGTCGAAGGTGTCGGCCACGGCAATAATCCGCGCGGAGAGCGGGATATTTTCCCCCGCCAGTTTTCCCGGATAACCGTTACCGTCAAATCTTTCGTGATGGTGGCGCACGGCGTTGACAATCGCGCTCATGCTCACCAGCCGGTCGAGTTCCGGCATGTTTTCGATAATCCTCACCCCGGCGTCGGGATGCTTGCGGATCTGGGCAAACTCCTCGTCGTCCAGTTTGCCCGCTTTCAGCAGCACCGCTTCCGGCACGCCGATCTTGCCCACGTCGTGCAGGATTCCTCCCAACTCCAGCACCGAACGCCGATCCTCGTCCAGCCCCATTTCGTCGGCGATCATCAGCGCGTAGGCCGTCACCCTTTCGCCGTGGCCGCGGGTATAGGCGTCTTTCGCCTCGATCGTCGCAATCAGCGTCCGCACCGCGCCGAGGAACAGGTTTTCCAGGTCGTTCACCAGCCGCGCCCGTTCCAGCGCCAGCCCCGCCTGTTGTCCGATTGCCGCCAGCAACGACAGTTCCGCTTCGGTGAATTTCGTGGCGCTGCTGCGCGAATCGACGTAGATCGCGCCCACCGTCCTGTCTTTGGCTCTCAGCGGCACGCACATCACCGAGTTGATCCGCTGCATCATCACCGACACGCCGGACTTGAAGCGTTCGTCGTTTTTCGCATCGGAAGACAGCACCGACACTCCGCCAGACAGCGCCTCCTGCAGAATCGTGGTGCTGACGCGGAATTCCTTGCCCGCGTCGACCGGGTCGAGAGTCTTGCTCACCACCGCCGCCGGTTCGCCGGTGGCCTGGTCGCAAAGCATTATCGCCACCCGCTCGCACGAGGTCACCGCCATCGCCGCGTCCGCCGCCGCCGCGTAAATCGCCTGCACGTTAGGATCGGCGTAAACCGTCTGCGTAAACTCGCACAAGGCGTTAAGCCGTTCACGCGCCAGCGCCAGCGCCGGACTCGCGTCTTCCCCCAGGCAGACCGTGGCGGTGGATTTGTCATAACGCCGCCGGACGGTGTTCCGGTTTTCCTCCTCCTTTACCAGCAGGATGGTTGAATTCGATTTTTCCCTTTTTCCAGCCGGAGGAACTCCCTCCAGGCCGAAGCGCAGGGTAGATGCGCCCAGGGTGATTCTGTCTCCGGCTTTCAGTTCGGCAGTCCTGACCATCGCTCCGTTGAGCAGAGTCCCGTTGGAAGAACCCAGATCGCTGACGTAATAGCCGCCGTCTTTTTTTTCCACGCGGCAATGCGCGCGACTCACTCCCTGGTCGGGAATCTGAATATCGCACTGCACGCTGCGGCCAATGGATAAAACGCTTTTCCCGCCAAGGGGAAAGCTTTGTCCTTTCATTCGCCCGATCTCGACCGTCAGCGTTCCGCCTGCCAACCGGTTCTCCAGCCGCGACAACGGCACGGCCTTCCCGGGCCGCGCCTGATCCTGTATTTTGTCTGTTTCTGGAAAACTTCCCTCGCTTATACCTATTGGTTTTCCTGTCAACAACTTATAGAATTATCCCCCGAAAAAGTCAAGCCCTTTCCGGTCGTGGTGGAACTGGCTGTCGGGTTGACGGGTGGACAGGTTGTCGGGAATTTCTTGCATAGCATAACTCCTGCGACAAACGGCAATTTCGGCCGAACGAAACTCAATACGGTCTAATTAAGGATAACACTTGTACTGTCATTCCCGCGAAGGCGGGAATCCAGGCGGTGTTGCGTGCGGTTTCCCCACTGGATTCCCGCCTTCGTGGGAATGACGTGCGTAGCTTTAATTTGAAAACAGAATGATGTTTTCAATTAAACCGTATTGAGCCGATACTCTTCCCGTCAACCAGTCAAGCCGTTCATCCGTCAACCTGATTCCGCGGGATTTCTCTCTAATACCTGACAATAAAAAACAGCAGATCATTTTTCCTTTACTGACAGAAGAAACAAGCATAAGATTTTCCGCGTAGCGTCGGTGCGGAAAGACTCTGCGCCTTCATTTGCCGGTTTCGTGATTATCGTTTCAGCTTTTTTTGAGGATCGATCAATTATGACACTGAAAAGCAAACTCACGGTGTTTTTTATCATCGTTCTTTCCCTCGGCGTTTCCGCCCTCGCCCGCCACCGGCTGGAAACTCTCGCTCCTGACCGTGACCGTTTCATGGAATTGATGTATGTCCCCAAGGGCAAGGCGCTTAAAGTAATGGCCTGCGGGTTTGACGCGCCGCTGGCCGATATCCTGTGGACGCGCGGATTGATCTATTACAGCCAGAACGTCCGCGCCAACAACAAATCCGCCAAGGCGGGGAAGTACCGCTATGTCTATCAACTGCATGACGTTATAACCAACCTTACCCCCCGCTTCACCCGCGCCTATCTTTACGGCGCGCTGTTTCTCTTTTCCACCGGCAAGGAGCAGAATCTTTACCAGGGCATCAAGCTGCTGGAAAAAGGACTGTCGGCCTATGACCAGGCGGAGAAGGAAGGCGATCCCATCCTGCCTGACGCCAGGTGGATGCTGCATGTCCACATCGCCAACGCCTACGAAGCCCAGTTGCAGGTCATGCACAAGGAAAAAGGCGATTTCGCCGCCGCCCGCGACGACCTCGCTTCCGCGCGCGAACACTTCCGCCAGGCCGCCGCCACTCCCGGCTGCCCCAAGGAAATCATCGCCTCCTGGGCGGGATTTGAAAACCAGTTGCTGCTGGGCAAAGGTCTGCTGGAGCGTTACGACGTGATGATCGACGTGTGGGAAAAGATGCTGGCGCAGAAACAGAGTAACGAAGAACTGACTTCCTTCGCTCGCGAGAGGCTGGCCGAGTTACGCCACAAGCGCGAACAACTGCGCGCCACTCGCGAAACCGAAACCATCCTGACCAGCGCGGTGCAAGCCTACCTGAAGGATCACGCCTGCCTGCCGCAATCGGTGCCGGAGCTGGTGGAGAAAAAGTATTTGGCCGAACTTCCTTCCCTGCCGCTGAACGAAGACAACGATTTCGGCAACATGCAGGATCAGCCTGTCATTTTCCCCGACGGCGAGGTGCGCAGCCTGGCGCTGGCGAAGACCGAAGCGAGGTTCATGCTTGACCTGATTTTTGAGGCGGTGCGCGACTACCGCAACCGCACCGGCAAGTTTCCCGAAAGCCTGCAAGCGCTGGAACAGGCAAAAATCCTGCAGCAAGTCCCGGAACACCCGTTGCGCAAGGCAGGCTTCTATTTCAAGTACGATCCCCAGTCGGGATTGACTACCGAGGCGCAGGCCGAATTAGTCAAATAAGGATTATCCTGAATAATACATATGCCTGACTTACGCAATAATAATACGATCACCGGACGTCATTCCCGTGCAGGCGGGAATCCAGTGGTGAAGCCATACGCAACTCTCTCTATCGCCTTGCTGTTTCCTCTATGCCTTGCCGCCTGCGCGCCTGCGCCTGATCGCGACGGGGAGCCGATATGCGGATGCACAGATCCTTTGGGCTTTTATCTTGGACTATCCAAGCCGGACAATGGCTATACCGAACCTTTTAGCCATTTCTTCCGCGGCTCGGGACTTACCAATTACGGCATTTATCGCTGGATTGCCGACTTGGAGCAGACGGAATCATACCCCATAACCGTCGCCCTCACCTATGCCCTGGTCGCGCAGGAAGAGGAAGCGGTTGACCCGCTGATAAGATCACTTAACGACCAGCGCCTGAGGGAGGGAACCAGACAAGACATCGCGCGCTGCCTGTTCCTGATCGGCACGCCGGAAGCCCTTAAAGCCTGCGCCAAGTATTACGCCGCCTTTATTTCGGATATGGATTATGTCGTCTCCTGGTGTCCCGGCGACCCCATGTACTTCGGGCCACGACGAATCTACCATCCCAGGATACGATTTCTCCGCGATAAAAACGACAAAAACAGCTATGAAGATTTTGTCCTCTCCAACGCCTGCGGAACGCTTTCCCACTTCGGCAAGGCATCGATTCCCTGCGTGGTGAAATATCTTTCTTCCGATGACAAGTTCCTGCGGGTAAGCGCCGACTGGGTTATCCGCGAGATTATCAATGACATGAGCGAGAAAAGACAGGGGCTGCCGTATAAAGCGATAGACCTGACCGATGACGGCTCCAGGCTTATCCAATTGTTGAAGGAAACCGGCCTGCCAGTGGAAGAAGAACCGGCGGAAAAAAGCGACCGCCACGCTGAAATCAAACGGCGGCTACAATCGTATTACGGAAAAGGTTTAGATTTGCAAAGATTCCGCGACGCGAAGGGCAGTGACCACGACTACTTCGTGCTTGCCTATCACGGCTGGCGCATCAGCCGGGAACGGGAATTGGGAATGGGTCATGACTCACCCGGCGGCGACACATGGCTCCTCCACTACATGGCGGAAAGAGCGTCGCCGCACCTTTCTTTCCTTGCCAAAAAGTTGAAAGATGACATATTCGTGGCGGAAATCCTCGAAGCCAGCCCACTGGCAAAACAGCATGAAGAGAAGCTGAAAGAAACGCGCTGGCTGTGGGAAAAACAGAAAGTCTGGCTTGATATCCTCGGCGAGAAAAAGCCGGAGTAGCCGATTATCACCTCTCTTTCCACACTGGCCTGAGCCATTCCCGCACCTCGCCCTTGGGATCGTCGATGATGATTTCCAGCGCGCGGCGGGTCTGCGCCGAATCGCTGAAATTCAGCGTCGGGAAAGTCGGCTCGTCATGCTCAGGAAAGTCGGAGGAGTTTATCCCCACCAGGTTCACCTCTTCCCCCACCCGCAGGCCGCGCTTGTCCAATTCGTCTGCCAGCAAGCTGCCGTAATACGACTTGGCTGCCAGTATGCCGGTTTGCGGAGCGATCGCGGCGGCAGACTCGCGGAGCTTCAGCTTGGAATTTTCGTCGTTTTCTATCCGCATGGGAAAAGTGAAAAAGTTTTTCTTCCGGTCGTAACTTTTCCCCACTACTTCGCGGAACCCTTTTTCCAGCAGCAAGGAATGTGGCGACGGCGTCGATAGCTGGATGTCGCACAGCAGCACCTTTTCGCAACCTGTTTTCAGCAGCGCCTCCGCCCCCATCCGTCCCGCCGCCTCCCAGTCAGGCAGGACGAAGTCCTCTTCCGGCAGCTCCTCGCGGAACGGTATGGTATGTACCACCCGGATACCTTCCTGGTGCATTTCCCGCAGGATCGAATCGTTGCGCGGCAACAGCGGCGTGCATTGCGCCAGCAACCCCCGGTGTTCCTCGCGCCGGATGCGTTCCAGAAACAGCCGTTCGATGCTGGGATGCCACTGGTTTGAGCGTTGAAAATAGATGCACGGCAGATAGTCGCGTCGCAACAGGTAGTCCTGCACGTACTGCAACATTTCCAATTGGTTCATCACCATCACCGCAATCGTGCGCCGATTGTGGCGGGGAAAGCTTTTTTCCTTTACATACATGCCTGAGCCGTGGCGGATTTCGACCAGCCCCTCGGCGGCGAGGCGCGCCATGGCGCGGCGCACAGTAGGTCGCGAGACTGCGAAACGGCAACACAATTCCGCTTCGGTCGGCAGCTTCTCGCCCCTGACATACTCTTTCTGCGCGATCTCCTCCCGTAATTCGAGCAGAATCCGCTCTGATTTCATCCCCAGGTTAAGCATATATTTTCCTTTCGGGGTTATTGTAAGTTGTAATTTGGTAAGTAACAACTTATTTTTCCGAATTTACCAGATATGAATTATCTAGAGGGTTTATGGGTGAAACCTTTGTGGTGAAAGACGCTGACAGAGGAATGCAAACCCTGATCCTGACTAACGAGGGAAAACCCTTGCGAGGTCTCTACGGCGTGATCCAGTCCGGGGCTACGCGGTGCGGTTTCCCGCGTTTTTGCTCCACCTCAATTTTACCCGCTTGCGCAACCGGAAAAGGTGTGATACTTTATAGTCATGCAGACAGGAGGGCAGGCGTGACCGATATCATCGAAAGGCGGCGGGCATTCCGGATCGATGCAGGGCTGCACGGCATCGCTTACCTGGATGAAAACCGGAGCGATGAGCACGCCTGTTTCATCAGCAACCTGTCTGAATTCGGCTGCCGCATCGCGGTGGAACAGGGCGGGGGGGAAGTCTGGCTGCCGGGCAAGGCGGCTACGGTGGAAATCGACGCGGGCGACAACATTCTGCAACTGCCGGGGCTGATTCTCGCGCCGGTTGAGCTGATTGAAACCTGGGGCGTTTCGATGGGAGTTGAATTCGTCAATTTCAAACGCGATCTGAAACAAAAACTAATGGAGTTCATGCACAGTGATCATGAGCAGTTATCCCAAAAATCGGTTCGACTTTACGCACGCGAAGTGAAGAAACGTTATTCCCGACGAAAACTGCTGAAGATCAGCCTGGTTCTGACGGCGGTCGGGTTCGCGCTGTTGCTCTGGCGGATTATGCAAACCTCGTAAGGGCGGAAAATCCATGGCAAAGGACATAACTTCCGGCGTAACTGCGGTCATGCCCGGCAGGGTGCACCGCCTTTCGGGTAAACACGAAACCATGGAACACGACTGCGTCATCACCAACATCTCCGAACTTGGCTGCAAGGTAACGATCGAAGGCGCCGCGCCGGAAAATTTCCCGCCGGAAAGTTTCATTAAACTGGAGTTTATGGGCGATCTGAAGTTCATCGTCAAGGCCAAGGTAAGCCGGATGCTGGACGTAGTCGAGGGCTGGGGCGTGCAGGTGGGAATCTGCTTCCGCAGTCTGGATTCCGTCGACCGCAATCACGTCATGCACCTGCTGTACGGCAACTCCCGTTACGTCAACCACAAGTCCTCGCAGATTTACCGCCGCCGCAGGTACACCAAAACCATCAAGAAAGTTGGCCTGGTCTGCGCCGCGCTGGTTTTGGGATTTATCTCCGCCGTCTTCCTGAAAAAACTGCCGGAAAAGGCCGAGCAGGTGACGCAGCAGGCGGTGGGAGCGGTCAAGACCGCGGCGCTGGAACAGCTTGGGCAAATGAGCCCCGAGGAGCGGCAGACCTACCTGAAATCGCTTTCGCCCGAGCAGGTCGAGCAATACAAAACCATGGGAAGCTCGCTGGCGCAAGAGGCGAAAAAAAAGCTGTATGATAATCTGAGCGCCGAGGAAAAAAAACTGGCGCAGGATTATCTCAAAAAAAATCCCGACGAGCTCAATGGCAGATGAACTCCGGTTTCGGGAAACCCGCCCGTGAAGAATAACAGGCAAATCTGGCATACACCTTCCGCCTTCGCGTCCCTGGACGACCGTAGCGTAAAGCTGTCGCTCGGCGCCGCCCTGCTGGAAATCGGCCATCTGCAGATGCACGTCCACCGAGTAAACAGCCCCACGCCCCCACACTCGCACCCGCAATACCAGTTGCTGTATTACCCCGGCGGCAACGGTGAACAGACGGTCGGGGAGTTGCGGGAAAAGGTGCAGCCGCATTCTCTTTTTCTGATCCCGCCAGGAACGGCTCATGCCTTCTCTCCCCGCAAAGGCACGGAGACGCAGGCATTTTCCCTGCGGTTTGACGCGGTCGCGGAGGAGGCGGAAAACCACGATGCCCGGGTTGAGGATGGCGGCGGGCAGGTGATCCGGCTGCTTTGCGACCGCCGCCCGCGCGCGGTCAGGCTGCAGGCCAAGGCGGCGCGGGAAG
>JAGUZQ010000070.1 GCA_020060765.1 Planctomycetota bacterium
ATACGATCGTCATTCCCGCGAAGGCGGGAATCCAGTGGGGAAACCGCACGCAACACCTCCTGGATTCCCGCCTTCGCGGGAATGACGGTACAAGTTTTTTCTTAATTAAACCGTATTGGTTTTAGAGGCAGCCAGCCAGGACTTTCAGGCACAATTCCGGAAATGCAATTCCCGCCGTGCGCGCCGCCAGCGGCACCAGGCTGTGGGCGGTGAAGCCGGGGATGGTGTTCACCTCCAGCACCTGCGGCCCATCCTCGCCCAGAATGATATCCACCCGCCCCAGTTGCTCCACTCCCAGCGCCTTGACGGAACGCAAGGCGATGCTTTCGATTTCGGAGTACAGTCTTTCCGCCAGTGGCGCGGGACAGATAAACTCCGTCGCGTCGTCGGCGTACTTGGCGGCATAGTCGTAGAATTTCTGTTTCGGCCTGATTTCGATCACCGGCAGAATCCGGTCTCCCAGCAGGGCGACGGTCAGTTCGCGCCCGGCCAGGAAAGTTTCGATCATCGCCCTCTCGTCCAGCGCCAGCGCCTTCTCCGCCGCCTCCCACATTTCCGCATAATCGCGCACAATGCTGGTGCCGACGGAACTGCCCCGGCTGACCGGCTTCACCACTACCGGCGGCAGTAGTCCCGCCGCGTCCATCGCGTGCTGCGCCTCGCGCGCGGTGGTGATGACCGCCCAGTCGGCGGTGGGAATGCCGTAGGCGCGCAGCAGGCGCTTGGCGGCGTCCTTGTCCATCGCCAGCGCGGAAGCTTTCACCCGGCTGCCGGTGTAGGGAATTTTCAGCTCTTCCAGAATAGCCTGCACGCCGCCGTCCTCGCCGAATTCGCCGTGCAGCGCGATAAACGCCGCATCGCACTTGAGCGCGCGCACCTCGCTTTCTTCGCCCGAGAGTTCAAGCTTGCGCGCTCGCACGCCTGCGTCCAGCAAACCCCGGGTCACGGCCGCGCCGCTTTCCAGCGATATTTCCCGCTCTGCCCCGCGCCCGCCGCACAACACCGCCACGTCGATTTCGTAAATATCTTTTGTCATGGTCACATCCAGATTTTTATTTCCAGTTTTAATTCCACGCCTTCGTGGGCGAGGACGGTTTCACGAATATGATCTATCACTCTACGTACATCGGCGCTGGTGGCGCCGCCTTCATTTGTGATAAAATTCGCGTGCGTATCGCTGACGACCGCGCCGCCAACGCGGTATCCTTTAAGCCCGCACCGGTCGATCAGCATACCCGCCGGAGCCTCGGGCGGATTCTTGAACACGCACCCCGCGCTGGCTTTTCCCAGCGGCTGGTGTTCGCGCTTGGCTGACAGGCGTTCGTTTATCGTCGCGCGAATCTTTTCTGGCTCGCCTGAAGCAAGCCGCAGCAGTACCCCTGTTACGGTCATATCTTGCAGATTGCTCCAGCGATATGCGAATTTCAACTGGTTCCGAGCCAGTCTGATTTCCCGTCCAGTCAGATCAAGCCCGTGAATTTCCTCGATCAAACCGCCGATACCCAGCGCCGCCGAGCCTGCGTTCATCGCCGCCGCGCCGCCGAGAGTGCCGGGAATTCCCGCCAGTTCCTCCAGGCCGCACAAGCCGTTTTTCTGCGCGAAGCTCAGGACTTGGGCGAGACCGGCCGCACCGCTGGCGAATATGGTGGTGGCGTCGCGCAGGACAATTGCGCTTTCCTTCGGCGCTTTCAGCCGCAGGGTCAGTCCTTCCAACATTCCGTCCGGCATAAGAATATTGCTGCCGCCGCCGAGGAGGTTGACGCGCAGGCCTTTCCGCGTCGCGTGTTCCAGCAGGGCGCGGATATCCTGGGCGGTTTCCGGCTCCGCGAAAAAACGCGCCTGCCCGCCGAGGCGCCAGGTGTTCTTGTCCGCCAGGGGGATGTGTTCGCGAATTTCAACCGCGCAATTTTGCCAAAACACCGGCGACCGCCTTTTCAATATCACCCGCGCCCATCAGCACGACAGTGGAAAAATCAGAAACGAGTTTCACGATTTCCTCCGGCACGACTTTGAGCGGCACCGAACCAAGCGCTTTTCCGCCCGCGTTGTTGACCGATTCAACCAACAGTTGCGATGACACGCCGGGCAACGGTTCCTCCCGCGCGGGATACAGGTCGACCAGCATCGTCGCGTCAGCCTTCGCCAGTGCGACGCCGAATTCGGCGGCGTAGTCGCGTGTGCGGCTGTAGAGGTGGGGCTGAAACACGACCAGGAGTTTTCCCGCGCACGATTCGCGCAGCGCCTGGATCGCGGCCTTGATCTCGGTCGGATGATGCGCGTAATCGGTGTAGAGCGCCACGCCTTTTCCCTCGCCCATTTTCTGCAGGCGGCGATCGACGCCGGTCAGGGCGGACAAGCCGACGCGCAACTGTTCAGCCGTCGCGCCGTAACGCAGGGCGACGGCGCAGGCGGCCAGCGCGTTATACAGGTTGCACCGTCCGGGCAGCGGGATAAAATATTCTCCCAGCGTTTCACCGCGACAGGCCAGCGAGAATTTCGTACCGCCGTTTTGCGCGACCGGATTGAGCGCTTTCAAATCGGCGTCGGTCAGAATCCCGAAACCGCATTTTTCGCCAGCGTGATTTTTCAGCAGCGAAGAGGTTTCCGCGTCATCGGCGCAACCGACGAGAAATCCCACGCCCGCCGCGAATGAGGCAAAAGCTTTTTTCACTTCAGCGAAGGTGCCATAGTGATGGAGATGGTCGGACTCGACATTGGTGATGACGGCGGTTTCGAGTTTCGGTTCGAGAAACGAGGCGTCGCTTTCGTCCAGTTCCGTCAGGAACAGGTCGCCCTGACCCAGCCGCAGATTGCCGCCGAGTTTGCGCGTGTTGCCGCCGAGGACGACGGCCGGGTCTTTCTCCGCCGCCAGCAGCAGTTGCGCGGTAAACCAGGTGGTGCTGGTTTTACCGTGCGTGCCGGCGACGCCGATGCAGCGGAAATTTTCCATCAGCCGCGCGAGAAACGTGCCCCGGCGCATCGTCCATCTTCCCGCCGCCAGCAGTTCCGGGTGAGTGTGGGGAATTGCGCTGGTGTGAACCAGCAAATCGATCCCTTCAGCGTGCGCCGGATCGTGCCCGATTTGAATGTTGAAGCCATCGGCGGCCAGTAGGCGCACCTGTTCGCTTTCCTCCCGGTCGCAACCGCTGACAAGTGCGCCGCGCGCGGAAGCAAGCCGCAGCAGCGCGCTTACGCCGATGCCGCCCGCTCCCATGAAATGAATTCGCTTGTGTTGCAGTTCAAGCGTACTGGTCACGTTGCCATCCTCATTATCTCGCTGGCGATTGTCTTGCACGCATCGGGGCGGACATTTTTCCGCAATGCCATGCCCGTTATTTTTCGTTTTTCCGCATTACCCCATAATTCCGCGATTACCCTCGACAGCCTTTCCGGCGCTGCCTCCGCCTGCGGCAGCAGCACCGCGCCGCCGGAGTTTTCAATTGCCCTGGCGTTGACTGTCTGATGATCGTCCTTGGCGGTCGGCAGCGGAACCAGGATAGCGGGCAGTCCCGCCGCCGCGAGTTCGGCAATACCGCCCGCGCCGCTGCGCGAAATGGCAAGTCTGCATCTGCGGCAGATCATAGGCATGTCGTCGCAGAACCCGATTACCTCCGCGCCGATGCCGATACTCTTGTACGCATCACGCACCGCCTCTTCGTTCGCCTCGCCTGCGATATGGATAATTTTATTTCCCACAGTTTTCGCGATCATCGGCGCGGCGTCCAGCACCCGCCGGTTCAGTTCCGACGCGCCCTGGCTGCCGCCGACAATCAGCAGGCAGTCGCCGTCGGCCGGAGGCAGCGTCGCCATTTGCGCGAATTCTTTTCGTAGCGGATAACCCGAGTGGCGGAACACGCCGTCTTTCAAGTCGAAATATTTTTCCGCTTCGGCGAAATGCGAATGCACCTGCATCGCCCACCGGGACAGCAGCAGGCTCACGCGCCCCGGCACGGTATTCAGTTCCAGCACCGCTAGCGGCACGCCCAGCAGTCGCGCCGCGATTCCCGGCGCCGCCGCCGCGAACCCCCCCAGCGCGACCAGGGCGTCCGGCTTGAACTTGCGCAATAGCTTAACGCTTTGCGCCACCGACCACGCGAAGCGCGGCAGGTTCAGCGGCTTGCGCCACGACAAGGGCGAGCCACGTCCGGCCGCGATCAGTTGCAAACGATAGCCGTGCGCGGGAACGAGTTTTTCGTCCAGCCCCTGCCGTGTGCCTACGAACAGGATTTCGCTGGCGGGATCAAGTTGCCGCAGCGCATCGGCAAGCGCCAGTCCGGGAAAAAGATGTCCGCCTGTTCCTCCGCCAGCCAGCAGGAAGCGCATTACGCCGCCTCCCGCAGACTTTCCGGCTCTTCCTCGCACAGGCTTTCAAGCGCGATTTTTTTCTGCGCGGCGCGGGAAATGCTGACCAGTACGCCAACAGAAGCCAGTGCCACGCACAGTCCCGAGCCGCCGAAACTGACAAACGGCAAGGCAATGCCCTTGGGTGGAACCGAGCCGGTAACGACTGCGATATTGAAGATTGCCTGCAAGCCGATCATGGTCACGATGCCGAACGCCAGCAGCGCGCCGAACCGGTCGGGCGCAAGCCGCACCAACCGCAGCCCCTCGTGAATAAAAAACGCGAACGCGGCGAGAATGAACAGCGTGCCGATCAGTCCCAGTTCCTGCCCGGCGATGGCGAAAATGAAATCGGTGTGCGCCTCGGGCAGATAGTAAAGTTTGCCTGCGCCTTCTCCCAGTCCCATGCCGGAAGTTCCCCCGCTGCCGAGAGCGACCTTGCTCATCCAGGTATGATAGCCGGTGCCGGTGGTGGAACTCGACCACCAGTCGTTCAGGCGTGCGGAGATGTGGTCGAATTTCGTCATGCCGACATATACGATCGGCGGCACCGCCAGACTGCCAAGCGCCAGTAGCTGCCAGAGCCGCGCACCGCCCGCGATCAGCATTGCCCCCAGCACCGCCCCCAGCAGCGCCGCCGTGCCGAAGTCGGGTTCAATCGCTACCAACCCCATCGCCGCCCCCGTCACCAGCGCCACTGGCAGGAACTCGCGGAAGAACGACAGGCGGCTGCCGCGGCTTCCGGCCAGCAGCGCGGCGATAGCGATCACCAGTCCCAGTTTCGCGATTTCCGAAGGCTGCACGCTCATGCCGCCGAAGCGGAACCAGCGGTAGGCGTTGTTCACCTTCGTGCCGATTCCCGGCGCGCGCACGGCGATCAGCAGGCCGAAAACAATCAGCAGCAGCGGCAGCCACAGTTTCGCCAGCCACCGGTACGGCAGAGAACTCATGACTCCCAGTCCTGCCAACCCGATAGCCAGCCACTGCAATTGCTTCGCAAGATAAGACATGTCCCAGCCGAAGCCCAGCGCGCGCACGGAACTGGAGGAATACACCAGCACCAACCCCAGCCCCGTCAGCGTGAACACCGTGCCCAGCAGGCGGGCGCGGATTATCGCCGGTTCTTCCGGAGTTATTTCATTTTCGGTCACGATTATTCCTTAATCTGTTTAGGGACTAAGGGACTAAGGGACTAAGATTTTTTTGCAGGCTCGGAGCCGATAACCTTTGATTGCGATCGGCTCACGGAAATCAAGAAAATCTTCTACCGGAGTCTTAGTCCCCTAGTCCCTTAGAGCCTTAGTCCCCTGCATGTTTTGCTTTTTTTTTTTTACAGGAGTTGTCCTCAGTGCATTTTCAAAGTGCCCAGCGCCAAACCCGCCAGCACCGCGCTGATCATCCAAAGCCGCACCACTACTTTGTTTTCGTGCCAACCGCTGAATTCCAGATGATGGTGGAAAGGCGCGCACTTGAAAATCCGTTTGCCTGTCAGTTTGAAACTGGCTGTCTGCAGCAGCACCGACACCGCTTCCAGCACGAAGACGCCGCCTGCGACAATCAGCACCAGTTCGTGTTTTGTCGCCAGCGCCACGTAGGCGGTGAACGCTCCCAGGGAGAGGCTGCCGGTGTCGCCGAGAAATACCTCAGCCGGATGCGAGTTGAACCAGAGAAAGCCCATCGTCGCCCCCACCGCCACCGCGCAGAAAATCGACAGTTCCCCGCTGCCGGGAACGTAGGGGATGCGGAAAAACGCGCTGATGACGCTGTTACCGACAACGTAGGCGATGATAGAATAAGTCGCCGCCACCATGATCGAGCAGCCGGGAGCCAGCCCATCCAGCCCGTCGGTCAGGTTCACGGCGTTAGAGCAGGCGACCAGCACGAAGGCGAAAAACACGTAATAAAACCAGCCCAGATCTGGCTGTACCTCGACCCATTTCGTAAACGGAACCAGGAGTTTGGTCATACCCTGCGAATCGTCAAAGGAGAAGTCGACCTTGTAACCGGTTGCGCCGAAACCGAGGTCGCCGCTTTTCACGTGGAAACAGTCGCCTTCCACGCACTGCCACAGCAGCGCCGCGAAAATCCCGGCCAGGATAAACTGGCAGGCCAGTTTCTGTCTCTTCGTCAACCCGCGCGCCCCCAGTCCCTTCAGCTTCATGTAGTCGTCCACGAAACCGAGCGCACCAAACGATAACAGTACCCCCAGGCCCAGCCAGACGATGGGCTTGGTTATGTCGCAGACCAGCGGCACTACCAGCAGCATTGCCCAGAGGACAATCAGGCCTCCCATCGTCGGCGTGCCGGACTTGCCGGAATGGAGCTTGTGCAGATGAGCGCTGTCTGGCTTGGAGACGTCTTCGGTGGCACGCAGTCCCAGCATGAAACGGATAAATGATTTCGCGTAGAAAATAGCCAGGACGAATCCCAGCGCTACTCCCACCACCGCGCGCAGCGTGATGCTGTCCAGCATTCGCAGCGGACCGAAGAAATCGGAGTATTCGGCGAGATAGCGGATCATGTCAGCGCGGTTCCCAGGTAAGCAGGGTGGAGATGATTTTTTCCATCTGCATCCCGCGCGAGCCCTTGACCAGGATCACGTCTCCCGGTTGCACGTAGTGTTCGTCCTTGCGCAGGATCGCCTGCACGTTGCGGAAATGCCGGACGATGGAGCGGGAGTTGGCGTTGGCCGCGGCTTCCGCTAGGGTCAGGCTCATCTTGCCCACCGCCAGAATCACCTCAATGCCTTTTTTCGCCATGTACAGTCCCGCGTCTCGATGCAGGATTTTGCTTTTGCCGCCCAGTTCCAGCATGTCGCCGATAATGATCACGCGCCTGCCTCCGAACGAATCCATCACGTCCACCGCCGCCTTGAGCGAGGCGGGATTGGCGTTGTACACGTCGTTTAGGATGGTGTGGTAGGGAGTGTGGATCAGTTCCAGTCTGCCGGAAACCGGCTGTACCTTGCGCAGGCTTTCGGCCGCGTCGGAGAGGGAAATCCCCATATGCTCCACCGCCAGCAGCGCGGCCAGGCAGTTACGCACGTTGTGCAGCCCCAGCAGCGGCAGCTTTATCTTAACCCCGCGCACAGTGAAGCTGACCCCTTCCAGCCCTGTATGCACGTTCTCCGCCACCATGTCGGCGTTTTTGCCGATGCCGAACGAAGCGCCGCGCACGGAAATGTGCTTGCGCAGAATCTCCACATAGGGATCGTCCACCGGGTAGATCGCCAGCCCGTCGTGCGGCAGGCGGTCGAAGATGCACGCCTTCTCCTCCGCCACCGCCTCCAGCGTTCCCAGTTCCTCCAGGTGCGCGTTTGAGACCGAGGTGATTATACCCACCGTGGGCGTGGAAATTTCGGTCAGCCGCGCGATTTCTCCCCGCGAACTTGTGCCCAGTTCCAGCACCCCGACCCAGGCGTCGTCGGGGCGGGACAGGATGCTTAGCGGCAGGCCGATGTAATTATTGTAATTACGCGGCGAGGATGCCACCGTGCCGCGCCGGGTGAGGATCAGCGAAATCATGGCGCGGGTAGTGGTCTTGCCGTTAGAGCCGGTGACTGCTAACCAGGGAATCAGCGGCGGGCTCCAGCGGTGCCGGTGAGCCATGTCCCCGAGCGCCTTGACCGTGTCGTGTACTACCACTCCCGGCTTGCCGCGCAAGGCACCCTCGTCGGATACGATCGCCAGCGACGCGCCTGCCTCGAAAGCGTCCTGGATAAAATCGTGCCCGTCGAAATTTAGACCCCTGATCGCGACAAAGGCCTCTCCTTCGTTCAGGGTGCGCGAATCGGTGGAAAAGCCGGTCGCTTCCAGCTTAGGCTCAGCCGCCAGCCGACCTTGCGCCCAGTCGGCGATTTTTTCCGCAGTTACCAACATCCATGTTCTCCGCTGCCGTTTCCAAGAAGTCTATTTGCCAAAAGAGTTGCGTAAAAGTTCCCGGTCGTCCATGTGAGTTTTTACTGTGCCGATAAGCTGATAATTCTCGTGCCCCTTGCCCGCCAGCAGGATTACGTCGCCCGGCAGTGAGCGCGACACCGCCTCTGCCACCGCTTCCGCGCGGTCGGGGACGACGAGAGCAAGTTCCGGATTCTCGAAGCCCGCCATGATGTCGGAGATGATGTCGACCGGTTCCTCGGTGCGGGGGTTGTCGCTGGTGACGATCACCAGGTCGGCCACTGCTTCAGCCGCGCGCGCCATCATCGGACGTTTGCCGCAGTCCCGGTCGCCGCCGCAGCCGAAGACGACGATCAGTCTCTTTTTCGCCAACGGGCGCAATACCTGCAATACCGATTTAAGCGCGTCCGGGGTGTGGGCATAGTCGACGAAAGCGGTCACGCCATTTTTGCTTTCAATTTTTTCCATCCTGCCCGGCACGCCGGGGAAGGTCGCAAGCGCGTTGGCCGCATCTTCCCAGTCGATTCCGAGCGAACCTGCCGCGCCCAGCGCCGCCAGGCAGTTCAGGGCGTTATAGTCGCCCACCAGTTTCGTCGCGAAATTAACCGCCCACATCCCGCCGCTGGCTTCCATCTTGAGTCCGGCCAGCGTGGATTCCTGAATTTTGCCGCAAAGATCCGCGCCTTTTCCCAACCCGTAGCGCAACACCCGCGCCTCGGTATTTTCCACCACCCTGGTGCCGGAGGGGTCGTCCTGGTTGACTATCGCGACCGCGTCTCCGTGGAGGGAATCGAACAGGATTTTCTTCGCTTGCAGATAATCCCCCATGCCTCCGTGGTAGTCGAGATGGTCGCGGGTGAGATTGGTGAAGACGCCGCAGGCGAAACGCTGCCCCCAGACTCGGAACTGCGAAAGCGCGTGGCTGGATACTTCCGCCACCGCGTATTGCGCGCCGTTATCAGCCATCTCCGCCAGATAGCGCGTGAAGTCCACGCTTTCGGGAGTGGTAAGCGGAGCAGGCACGCAGACCGCGCCGTTGTCGTACTCGATTGTGCCCATCATTCCCGCTTTGGCGCCGATGTTGCGGAAAATGTGGCGCAGGAGATAGGCCACCGTCGTCTTGCCGTTGGTGCCGGTTACGCCGATGAGTTTCAGCTTCGCCGACGGGTTGCCGTAAAACGCGCAAGCCGCCTCGGCCAGCGCCTGGCGGGGATTATCCACCCGCACGCACGGCACCGGCAGAATCTCTGCGTTTCGGGGCAGCAGCACGGCGGAAGCGCCTTTGGCCACTGCGTCGGCCGCGAATTCAGCGCCATCGGTTTTCTTGCCGGGAAGCGCAGCGAACAGCGCGCCGGGTTCGACTTTCCTGCTGTCGCAGACCAGCCGCCCGATTTCCGGGTTGCCGGTTCCGGCCAGTTCCGCGCTCTTCACGTTCTGGAAAATCTCGCGTAAAAGCATTTTCGTTTCTCCCGCTTGTGCAGTTGCAAACCGCTCGCGTACAAAGTATTTCCTCCCCTTCCAAAACCGTATTGCCTCTAACTTCCCCTGGAAGGGGGAGACCTACTCGCTAGATAAATCTCGGTTCCTTATCGCGAATATCTCATTTCTCCAAGTTATCGCATATTATTTCATTATACCTTTTTCCTCTAGATTCCGAGGAGGAATTTTCAGATACAGCAGGCTGCGGCGGCTGATCTCCTTAACCGCCGGAGCAGCCACGGTTCCGCCGTAATACGCTCCCTTGGGTTCCCTGAGCGACACCAGCACAATAATCCTCGGCACGTCGTAAGGCGCCAGCGCCACGAAACTGCCGACGTAGCGGTCGGGGGAATAGCCTCCGCGCGCGCCTGCCGCGCGTTCCGCCGTGTTGATCGGCAGTTGCGCAGTGCCGGTTTTGCCGCCCAGGGGATATTCGTCCATGCGCACGATTTTGCCGGTGCCGTCAGTCACCACCTTGCGCAGGACGTTTCGCAACAACGCGCAGGTCTGTGCGGTAAAAACCCGCTCTTTGGTCTTGACGGGGAAAGTACTGACGGTCTGCCCTGAAGGGTCGCGCATTTCCCTTAGCACGCGCGGCTTCAGCAATATTCCGCCGTTGGCGATAGCGGAGTAGGCGGTTGCCAGTTGCAGCGGCGTAACCGCGATTTCCTGTCCCATCGGCACCGAGCCCATGCTGTAGCCGTTCCACTTGCGCAAAGGATGCACCGTTCCCGGGAGTTCCGCAGGCAGCGAGATTCCGGTCTCTTTTCCGAAACCGAGTTTGACCACGCAATCGTACAGACCCTTGGTTCCCAGCAGTGCCGCGATTTTCGCCATGCCGATGTTGGAGCTTTTCACCAACACCATTTCCGCCGTCAGTTTCCCGTATCCGTGCGCGTCGTGCAGCGTCCGGCCGCAGTCCATCCGCCAGGCGCCGTGCTCGCAGTCGAAAATGGTATCGGTCGAGATCAGCCTTTTCTCATAAGCCTCGCCCCAGACAAAAGGCTTAAATGTGCTGCCGGGTTCGATGATGGTGGCCAGCGCCACGTTCAGTCTGCCTTCGCTGTTTTTCGCCGGGTCATTGGGGTCGAAAGACGGGTAATTGGCCAGCGCCAGCAAGTCGCCGGTAAACGGGTCCATCACCAGCGCGCAGGCGGAGGAGGGGGAGTATTTTTCCACCGCCTTGGCCAGTTCCTCTTCCGAAATCGCCTGCACGGTCGAGTCGATAGTGAGTACGGTGGTCAACCCCTTGCGCTTGTCCAGGTCGAGGCCGCCGATGGAAAGCATCTTGCGGTTGCGCGCGTCCTTTTCCGCGAGGCACTGCAGTTCCTCTCCCTGCAGAAACGCGTCGCAGATTTTCTCCACCCCTTCCAGTCCCGTGCCGTCGATGTTGCTGAACCCCAGCACGTGCGCCGCCAGCCTCCCCTGCGGATATTCACGGTCGAATTCGGCGGGGAAATAGATTCCCGGCAGTTTGCCCGCGTCGGCCTTGTCCTTGAGGCTGTCATACTGTTCCTGCGACAAATGCCGCCTGATCCAGGCGAACCGGAGCGGTCGACCTTCCCGCTCGCCGCCGCGGAATATGCGTCTGGCGATAGCGTCCTGCAACCGTTCCATCTCCGCGGTGGAGAGGGACAGGCCGTCGTGCAACTCTCCCAGCAGCGCGTCGACGTCGCCTTTTTCATCCAGGAAGATTTTCGGATCGATGGCGCAGGAATTGATCCTGACGGAAATGGCCAGCGGCCGGTTGTGGCAGTCGACAATTTCGCCGCGCCAGGGCGAGAGGGAAACTGTAGTGTCCATCTGCTCCAGCGTAGCGCGCGACATTTCCGCGTGCATGAGATATTGCAGCTTGATTAGCCGCGCCGCCAGCAACGCGAAGCAACAAAGCAGTATAACGCCGAACAGGCGCGCCCGCGAAGCGACCGCGCCTGCCGGGTAAGGCAAGTTTGTTGTCTGGCTGGTAGACATTGGCAACGCCTATTGGGTGCAATCCGGTTTAGCTAAGGGAAAAATCTGTATGTTTTGGTAAAAACTCACAAATCGTCATTCCCGCGCAGGCGGGAATCCAGGCGGTGTTGCGCACGGTTTCACACTGGATTCCCGCCTGCGCGGGAATGACGCGCGGAAAGTTATTTGCAAAACAAAAGAGTTTTCCTTAACTAAGCCTTATTGCTGCTAAAAGGTTAAAATCAACGCGACGGGTTACCCAGCGCCACGGGGTCGTCAAGTTCCACATCCGGCAACGGCGTGAGCGGCACCAGATTAAGGCTGTTGCTGGTGTTGAGCGATTCCAGCCGGGTCGGAGTCATCAGGCGCGACAGGTCGGAGCGCAGTTTCACCAGTTCCGCCTGCGCCGCTTTTTCCTGCGACTGCAATTCGCCCAGGCGATACCTGATCCGGGTCTGCCGCATCGATTCATAAACCGTGCACAATCCCAGCAGGCTCAACAATACCACGAACAATATGTAAGTTCTTAGTTTCATCGCAATCTCCCCCATCTTAGAGCTTCTCCGCCACCCGCAACTTCGCGCTTCTCGCGCGCTTGTTCACCAGGCATTCCGCCCGCGAGGGCTTGACCACTTTCTTTTTCGGCAGCGTTATCATGTTATCTTCCGCCATTGTCCTGAGCACGTTTTTCGCGAGCCGATCCTCCAGCGAGTGGAACGTTATCACCACCAGTCTTCCGCCGGGATTAAGCAGCTTTACCGCCGCCTGCAACCCGGTTTCCAGTTCGCCCAACTCGTCGTTCACCGCCATGCGCAGAGCCTGAAAAGTGCGGGTGGCGGGATGGATTTTCCCCCGTCCGGGCTGGGCGTTAGCGACAATCTCCGCCAGTCTGTCTGTAGTATTTATCGTCTCTTTTGCCCTGGTTTCTACAATGCTTTTGGCAATACGGCGGGAGAAGCGCTCCTCGCCATATTCGTAGATAATCCGCGCCAGTTTCTCCTCCGGCAAAGTCATTACCAGTTCCTGCGCGGTAAGACTTTCCGCCTGCCCCATGCGCATATCCAGCGGGCCGGGGCGCATGAAGGAAAAACCGCGCTCTGCTTTGTCCAACTGCAGGCTGGACACGCCCAGATCGAGCAGTATTCGGTCAACTCCAGCAATACCAACGCTTTCCGAGGCCGATATCATTTCGGCATATCTCGACTTGACCAGTTTTACCCGGCACGGCGCGTCTTTCAGTCGCTCTGCCGCTACTGCCAGGGCATCGTCGTCGCGGTCAAGGCCGATTAGTGCCCCGTTAGCCCCGATTTTTTCCGCGACAAGGCGCGCATGTCCGCCAAGTCCAAGAGTACCATCGAGATAGATATCTCCCGGTTGCGGTGCCAGCCATTCCAAAACTTCCTGCGGCATCACCGGCGCATGGCGGGGGGAATATTCCTCAGTTTCAACCGGTTCAGTCACTGTCGCTCCTCCTTCAACCTTTATCGGATGAATCAAAAAAAAGCTGCATCAATTCTTTTTGATTTGGACGATTTGCCTGAATTTTGTTGATTTGACCGGCGTGGCATTTATGATGTTTTAAGCGTATTTGCGGAGGATTTTCGCGTGGAAAACCAACCGCTGGTGTCGGTTGTTATCACCAACTGGAACGGTCACAACGTGTTACCGGCGTGTCTTGACGCGCTGGCGCGGCAGGTTTATCGCCCGCTGGAGGTTATTATCGTCGATAACGGTTCGGTTGACGATAGTCTGGAAATTGCAGGAAACTGGCAACCGCCAGCAGGAATATGCAAGAAAAGTGTGCCAATAGACCGCAATCTCGGCTTTGCCGGCGGCACCAATCGCGGCATCGAGCAGGCGTCGGGCGAGTTTGTCGCGCTGCTTAATAATGACACCGAAGCCGATCCCAAGTGGATATCAGAACTGGTTTTGCGGTTGCAGGCGCGACCGGAAATCGGCTTCTGCGCGTCGAAACTGCTGCTGTTTGACGAACGCGACCGGCTGGATACGGCGGGGCATGGTTTTTCCCGCGCCGGAGCGGGATTCGCGCATCTCCGTTGGTCGCAAGATAATGCGGAGGCAAACGTTGAGCAGGAGGTGTTTGGCGCCTGCGCGGCGGCTTCCATTTATCGCAAAACCGCGCTGGACAAAGTCGGCATTTTCGACGAGGATTTTTTCTGCTATTACGAAGACCTCGACCTCGATTTCCGGCTGCAACTGGCGGGATTCCGGTGTCTTTACGTGCCTTCGTCAGTGGTTTATCACAAGGTTTCGGCCAGTTCCGGCGGCACACGGAGCGATTTCGTGGTGCATATGTCCAGCCGCAACCAGGAATGGATGTATGTCAAGGATATGCCGGGAACGTTGTTCTGGACGCGACTTCCGGCACATCTCGTGTATAATATTGGCCGATTTGTTGTATATAGTATTAAGGGGCAGCCTCTGCCGTTCCTGCGCGGAAAATGGCAGGCTTTGATTGGTTTGCGACAGGCTTTGGCGAAACGCAAACAGGTTCAGGCAACCAAAGCGGTTGCGGATTCTGAATTAGCCGCCCGGTTTGACCGTTCATGGTTTCGCCGCCATTTCCTCGACCACCTCGGGAGAGGCAAATGACGCAGCCAGAAATTTCCCTCATCATCGTCAATCATCAGACCGCAGGCGAGGTGCGCAATCTCCTGAACAGTCTGGAGAAATTCGCGCCTTCATTGACGTATGAAGTGCTGGTGGTGAACACCGTGCCGGAGGGAGCTTTTGCCAGGCGGGAAAGCGACAGTCTGGTGCAAGTTTTGCAGATGGACAGCAATCGCGGTTTCGGCTCGGCGGTGAACCGGGGCATTCTTGCGGCTACCGGTAAATATTTGATGTTCATGAATGCCGACCTGCTCTTCACCGACGACTGCCTGCCGCGACTGGTGGCGGAAATGAACAATATACCGGAGATCGGCATACTCGCGCCGCAACTGGTGCTGCCCGACGGGTCGTTGCAATATAACGCTCGCACCTTTTATACTTTTTTCACCGTGTTGTGCCGTCGCACGCCGCTGGGTCGTTTTTTTTCAGATAGGGTCAAGCGCCACTTGATGATGGATAAAGATCACAATGAAAGTTTTTCCGCCGACTGGGTGATGGGAGCGGCGGCGGTGGCGCGGCGGGAACTGTTGGCCGAGGGGAAGTTATTCGACGAAAGGTATTTCCTCTATTTCGAAGACGTGGACTTGTGTTTACGCACCTGGATAGCCGGATACTTTGTCGAGTATTTCCCGCAGGCGAAACTGATTCACGCGCATCGCCGCGAAAGCGCGGCGCGCCCCTGGAGCAGGCAGGGCAGGGCGCATCTTGCAAGCTGGTGGAAATTCTGGCGCAAATGGTGGTGAGTGCCGCACGGGCATGTTTTGCACGCATTGGCGTAAGTAATAATATTCCCGTCGCGCCTTCGCCGCGGGTTTGTGATTGTAGAAGTTTTTTGCACATGCTTATTTGACCGACATCTGGTGCGTGCCGCACGGGCATATTTCGCTATCGCGTTGGCGTGCGCGAATCGTCCTTGCGCTCCCTTCGTTCGCGGATATATCCAATAGCCAGTTTCTGGCACATGCTTATTCGACCGGCATCTGCGTAGTCGCGCCCGTCCAGCGATGCATAAACACCGACTAAACCGCGTCGGTGTCAGCATCGCCTCCCGGTCGCTCCCACGCATCTGCCTGGTTGGGTTGGCGGGTAGATTGATTTGCTTGTGCGGAACGCAGAAGAGAAAGAAACACTACGATACCCCGTTGCTCCATCCGCGAAACATGAAGTATGACGCGCCGACAAGGCATAGTCCCGCCCAGAGAAAATCGAGCGAAAGCTTTTCGCGCATGTAATAGGTGCAGAACCCGGCGAAGACGATCATGGTGATGACTTCCTGCATGACCTTCAGTTGCGGCAGGGTGAACATCCCGTGGCCGATGCGGTTGGCGGGAACCTGCAGGCAGTATTCCAGGAAAGCTATCAGCCAACTGACGATTATCGCGATCCAAAGCGGCTTCTCCCGCAGGTCGCGGAGATGGCCGTACCAGGCGTAGGTCATGAAAATATTGGAACCGAACAACAGCAAAACCGGCAGCAGCCTTGCCATTAAATATCCTCCTAGACACGATCCGATTTAGTTAAGGGGAAAAGTTATCTTTTTCAAGATATGCTGACATTCTCCCCCTCACAGGGGAGTTAGAGGGGGTGAAAGGGGAAAGGCATGCACCACTCCTGACCTCCCCTGGAAGGGGAGGAACTTTCGGTCATTCAGCAAAAGCACCGCCAACGCATAAGCAGCCGGATTGTTCACTGCTTGACCTTTTCGCCGCAGAAGGGGCAGAACTTCCATTCCGGTTTGTACTGCTTGCCGCAGCCGGTGCAGCCTGGTGCTTTGTGTTCCTCGCTGGCGACTGGCGAGTCTTCCTGGTCGACGAACATGGTCACAGCCTCGCCGCTGGTGGCGGGGACTATCATCAGGTCGACCCGGTGGCGGCGGTTTTCCAGCATCGTCATGAACGATCCGCTCTGGGGCTGGCGTTTGTCCTTGCCCACGAGATTGGCCAGCACGCGCAGGCGGTTGACGATGTTGGCGTGCAGGCGCATGGGATAGGGCTTGACTTCCACGATCTTGCGTTCCATGCCCAGCCGGACGTGAACCTGGTCGTCGGGGAAGGGGATCAGGAAAACCTGTTTCGCCCCGCGCATGACCGCGTCGCGGATGATGCGGTCGACGACCTGCACGACCGGTTTCCGGGCTTCGCTTTCGGTAGTGACGCGTACCGGCGGCTGACCGGTTTCATCGGGAGCGTTTTCGATGATTTCATGCACCAGCGAGTCGACGCTGGTGTTGGTGGAAAGACTGTCCAGAAATTCGTTGATTTCGAAGGGCAGGGCGATGACCGGTTTCACCGGCAGCCCTACCGCCATGCGGATTTCGTCGATGGAGGCGAGGTCTTCGGGGTCGGTCATGGCGACGACGACTTTCCCCCCTTCCTCGCGCAGGGGCACAAGCTGGAAGTGGCGGCAGAAATCGGGAGAGACTTTTTTCAGCATGTCGGCGTCGAACACTTCGGCTTCGAAATCGACGGTTTCAGTCCGGTAAATTTCGGCCAGGATCTGGCGGATGGTCTGGGTGTCGCAGCAGTATTTGCCGATCAATAGGGCGGGATCGGGAAAGTCAGGCTCTTCCCGTGCCTTGGTCAGATTGTCCTCGCTGATGGTTTTGGTGGCCACGAGCAGGCGTTCGTAGCGCTTGATAGTGTCGGTGTTCACGTAAAGTCCCTCCGGCGGAAACGCGGAAATTGGCTTTCCTATCTGGCGCATATATTATAAAATACCGCGGCTATTGCGCAAACAGAATCGGGGAAATGATTTGAGAAATGAACTGGAGCAGTCGCTGAACGCGTGGGAGCCGCGCAAGGGTATTGCCTGCGCGGTGCTGATGAGCGGGGGAGTGGACAGCGCCGCTACCGCCTGCCTGCTGCGCGAGCGGGGCGCGGACGTGGCGGGGTTTACCATGCGCATTCCGCTGGCGGAAGCTGCGGGGGACGCGCGGTTTGTCGATTGCGACGGGGCGGTGGAAATCTGCCGCCAGCTAGGGATTCCGCATTATTTCATCGACATCGAGGACGAATTCCGCCGGTGCGTGATCGATCCCTTTGTCGCGGCATATCGGCAGGGGCGAACGCCAAACCCGTGCGTGGACTGCAATCCGGCGATCAAGTTCGGCGAGTTGTGGAAAAGGATAAGCGCGGAGTTTCCGGCGGATTTTCTGGCCACTGGTCACTATGCCAGGATCATGCGTGCGGGGATTGAGGAAACGTCTTTTCCGTTTCCGGTTGACGCCGAAGCGTGCATGGCGCGGGCGGTGTTTCACGAGCGCGACCAGAGTTATTTTCTTTACCGGCTGCCGCGGGAATTGCTGCCGCGCCTGATTTTCCCGCTGGGCGAGTTCGCCAGCAAGGAGGCGGTGCGCGCGTATGCCGAGCAAAAAAAACTGCACGTTGCCCAACGGGAAGACAGTATGGAAATCTGTTTCCTGAAGGAAGGCGATTACCGCTGTCTGTTCGTGGAGGACGAGGAGAAAAATAAATCCGAATCGCCCTTGTCTGGAAAGTATATCGACTCGCGCGGGCAGCCCCTGGGCGAACACGGAGGAATCGAGCAGTATACTGTCGGGCAGCGTAAACTCGGGCGGGGGTTTGGGCAGAAGATGTATGTTATCCGGATCGATCCGGCGGCGAATACGGTCACGATCGGCCCGCGCGAAGAGGCGTATACGGAAATCGTTCAGGCGGGATCGGTTAATATTCATCTGCCGGAGAAATGTTTTGCTGGCGAAAAACTGCGCGGGAAAATCCGTTCCGGCGGCGAGCCGAAAGAATGTGAAATCATTTCCGTCGAAGACGACAATCTGTCTGTAAAGTTCCTGCAGCCTGTGTTTGCGCCGACGCCGGGGCAGCATCTGGTTTTGTACGACGAGAACGAGCGGCTGGTCGCGGGCGGAGCGATTTCCGGTTCGGGGTTGGCGGGGAGTATCGGAAATGCCTGAGCAATACCAATACGTCGGCGGGGAACTGGGGCTTTTCGCCAAGGCGGTCAACTGGAAAGAATATTGGTTGAGCCGCGTCGCGCCGTGGGTAAGCGGAAGCGTGCTGGAAGTCGGAGCCGGCATCGGCGCGAACACCGGGCTGCTGCTGAAAATTCCGGCTCTGGAAAAACTTACCAGTCTGGAACCGGACAGTGACATGGCGCAGGCGCTGGCGCGAGCGGTGGCGGATAATTCCTGGCCGGTAGAGGTGCGCACCGGCACGCTGACCGCTATTTCTTTGGAAGAGAAGTTCGATTCTATTCTATATATAGACGTGCTGGAGCATATCGAGGACGACGCCGGGGAACTGGCGAGAGCGGGAACGCGGTTGAAGCAGGGGGGGAGGCTCGTTGTTCTGTCGCCAGCATTGCCTTTCCTCTATTCGCCTTTCGACCGGGAGATCGGACATTTCCGGCGGTACACCAAAAAGATGTTGCGGGAAATCACGCCGACGGATTTGCGCCTGGCAAACATCGCTTACCTGGATTCAGTCGGGTTGCTGGCGTCGCTGGGTAATCGCTTGCTGTTGCATAAACCGATGCCGTCGGAGACGGATATCCGCCTGTGGGATTCGGTTTTCGTTCCCGCCTCGCGCCTGCTCGACCGCCTGACTTTTTCACAAATAGGCAAATCGATCCTGTCTGTCTGGGAAAAAGTTTAAACTCAGTCTCGAGCCAGGCAAAGTTTCATGCGCAGTATGCGGGGGGGCAGGGGAGTGTCGGGGGATTTGATTTTCTGCAAAGTCATTTCGACCGCTAACCGCCCCATTTCCTCGAACGGCACCGCCACATAATTTAGGACTCCGTCCAGACTTTTTGAGGGGTAATCTCCGAAGGTGACAAAGGTCAAATCCCCGGGAACAGAACAGCGGCGACTGGAAGCTTCCGACAAAATGGCGACCACATCGCTTTGGAAAGGAAGAAGCGCCGCCGTCGGCGGGTTGGGACTGGCCAGGGCGGAAGACAGGGATTCGTATCTGTCCGCATCGGTAATGACGTGGTCGGGACTGATGACGCACGGACGCAAGCCTTTTTCCGTCATGGCGGAGATGTAGCCCTCGAAACGGTCATAATAGCTTTGATGGGGAAATGCTGTTTGCCGGGTGATGAAAACTATGCGTCTGTGACCTGTTTCCACTAAGTAAGAGACCGCGTCTATTGAACCCTGAATGTCATCGGGGTAGATGCAGTCGGCAGAGGTTTTCCGGTTGACCCAGATCCACGGCAGGCGGGAAGACCGGATGCAGTTTTCGAAAGCGACCGGAATGCCGCTGACATAGTCGCACAAGACCGCGTCGACGCTGAGTTCCTTCATGATGGGAGGCAGGTGTTCGCTGGTCAGCTTATCAATAGAAGGTAAAAGGCTTTCTACTGTCAGGCGCATATCGTACAGCCCGAATTCTTCCGCAGCCGTGCGTAACAGGGCTTCGGAAAACCAGGCATCAATCCCTGAAGAGCCGACAAGAAATGCCACATTGCCAAACCGTCCTTCGCGGATAACCCGCGCCAGGCGATGGGGGAGATAGCCTAGCTTATCAGCCGCCTGCTGGACTTTGTCGCGGGTTTTCTGGCGGAAAAGCTCGGCTTTTCCATTCAGTATGCTGCTGACTGTCATGACCGAATAGCCGCATTCCTCAGCGACATTTTTCAGCGTTATTCGCGCGTTCCGCGCCCTGGAGCCTGTTTTTTTCATGGAAAGCCCGCCTCTTTTCCGCGTATACTAATATTTTATTTTCGCGCGCGGTGTTTTTAATAAAATACTTGACAAAGTTGATCTATTGTAATATTATAACGTTACAAAACGGAATTGCAAGTTATTTTCCACACTTTTATATTAAGGTAAAGTTATGTCGGAAAAGCTGTTTTCGCAAAAGCAGGAATGGTTTGTTCAGGCACGTTTCGGCATCTTCGCGCATTTTGGTTTATACTCATTGCTGGGGGGTAACGAAAACAAGGTCAGGCAGGGCAGCAGGGCTGTTTATGCAAAATTAATGAAGAAATTCAATCCCAGCCGCTTTGACGCTGACGAGTGGGTGAAAATGGTCAAGGATTCCGGCGCGCGTTATCTGGTGCCGACTTCCAAGCATGGAGAAGGTTTTTCTCTGTGGGATACTGCTTATACTAAATATAAATGCACCAATACTCCTTTCAAGCGCGATCTGCTGGCAGAACTGGCCTCTGCCTGTGCCAAGCACGATCTGACCCTGGGGCTGTATTATAATGTAGAGACATGGCTGGAAGACGAAAACCCGCGGTTGCAGGACGCGGAGGCTTATGCCGATTTCGTGGAAGGGCAAATCCGGGAACTCGTGACCGGATACGGCAGGATCGGGCTGATCTGGTTTGATCATTGCGATTCCCGGATTTCGATTGAGCGGATGCGTAAAATAGTAAAGCTGATACATGATTCGCAACCGACTGCGGTGGTAAACGACCGGGGCGTGAATGTCCGTAACTGGACCAGCAAACCACCCCGGGGATTGGGGGATTTTGTTACCCCTGAGCGGCATATTCCTCATGCCTTGCTGCCGAAACATGAAGTCATGGAATGCTGCGACGCTATGGGGTTGCTTGGTTGGGGCTATTATGAGGGAGAGCGATTCTGGTCTACGCCCGAACTTTGCCGGCGCCTCAGCAAGGTGGCGGCGTTGGGCGGGAACTACCTGTTGAACATTGAGCCGCAGGCGGACGGGCGCATCCGTCCCGAATGCGTCGAGCGGATGAAGGGATTGGGGGAATGGCTGCGGCGGCATCAAACTGCTGTCCTCGACGCCGAGGCCTGTCCGCTGATTCCGCGTGATCCTGGCGATACCGCTTATGCCCCGATTGGAGTCTCAACCCAGGAGGCGAAGCGACGACGCATTTATCTGCACCTGCATTCCTGGCCGCTGTCTGACTCGGTGTTTGTGCGGAATGTGCGGGGTAAAATCAAACAGGCGGTATTGGAGGGCGCAAATACTGTTCTGAAAGTGGAGTGGCAGAAGGGAACAACTTCCGGCAGCAAGGGCGGTTATCAGCCCGAAGGCCTGCTTATTCATGGTCTGCCAGCCACGCCTCCCGGTTTCGAAACGCCTATCCTGCGCCTGGATTTTCAGGAAAATCCGGTGATCAACACCAAGGCCAAGGAGTTGCAGGTTAAGGTAAAATGTCTGCCCGGAGAAACGGTTTACCTGTTGCCGACCGCGGCGGAGATGAGCGCGCGGGGAGGGGTGCCCTGGCAGCGGATCAACCGGTTCTCCAACGGCGCTACCACCCTGGGGCATTATATCCGCCCCGGCTGCGAAACCGTCTGGCATCTGGAGGTGGCTAAAGCCGGGGATTATGAAGTCGCAATCGATCTTGGCACCTGCTCCGGCCAAGCTGGCGCGACTTTCGCGATTTCGGCAGGCAGGCAGACCATTACCGGAATTACGAAAGACAACGGCTGGTACGATACGCCCGAGCGCATGGCGGTCGGACGACTCCGGATCGCGAAGGGAAAGCAGCAACTCAAGTTGACGGTGGTGGACATGCCGAAGGCATTTTCCGATGTTCATGCCCTGGTATTGCAGCCGGTCAAACCGGCGTCAAAGTAAAAAAGGAGAGGCTGTTTTTTTTGCGGAGGGCGGCAGATGAGGCAGGCAAAATCGGTTCGGCGCGGGTTTACGCTGGTGGAATTGCTGGTGGTGATCGGCATTATCAGCATTCTGGCAGCCATGCTGCTGCCTGCGTTGCAGAATGCCAGGAATGCCGCCCGCAGTACGCAGTGCATGAGCAACCTTCGCCAGTGCGGAATCGCAGTCATTACCTATGCCTCCGATTTTCGCGATTACACCACCAGCGCCGAAGGCTGGGTAGAGCAGCGCGCCGAGCGTTACTGGTCTGACAACCTGATGTTCCACGGCTATCTGCCGAATGTGACTCTGTGGTATAATTCGTTCCAAGGTGTTGCCGTTTCCAAGGTGCCTCCCAGCAATGTATTTTCCTGTCCGTTGATGGGGCCGCCCTCCTTCCATAGCACCAGCGGCACAAATTTCGTCAACTACGAAGCGAGTTCCTCCCTTGCCTACGGCTTGCGCGGTGTGCACAGCGAGCATTATCCCGGAGAAATATGGTCGATAAAAGCGCCGAAACTCGGCAGTCTGCGCGTCGACGCCATCTTTATGGCAGACACCGCGCATACGGTTAACACGAGCAATGAAATCGGACAGGGAACGATTCTCGTGATGTTTGACTATGGCGGAATTCCCACCAACTATGCCGGCGGAATTCACAGGCGGCATTCCGGAAAGGCGAATTTATGGTTTCCCGGCGGCAACGTCCGTTCCTGCAACGAGGGGACGATTCTGAACATGACAGCGCCCTCGGGGCTGACCCATATCGCTTCCTATGAGTGAGACGAATTATCAGGAGTTTAGACATGGTGGTTGAAAAAAAAATCTGGCGAAAACGGCTTTTGCTTTGCCTTTGCGTTGTACTATTGCCGTGTGTTTGCCTTGCGGGGGAAGCGTTGGATGAGATGCTGGAGCATTATCAGGAATCGCGGTTTGCGCAGGCGTTTGTCCTGGCTTCCAGTCTGAAG
>JAGUZQ010000023.1 GCA_020060765.1 Planctomycetota bacterium
CCTACGCGCAAAATGAAATCGTTCCCGTTCATTTTTTCAGCCAATTTCCAGAATGACAAACGGTTACACCCGTTTCAAAACTCAATGACCGGACAGTAGCGAATCCGGATAGAAAAAAAAGCAGAAAAAACTATCGAGGGCGGCGCGCTTGACGCCATTTTTGGCAAGCGGAAAAATGTAAGGACTCATGACGCCTGGCGCACGGCGGCGGGGAACAGGAATCTTGTGCCAAATTTGTGCCAAATTCTTCGGGAAAGATGTCACAAACTGTTTTTTTTGACCTTAAGTGAGACTCGCGCCAAGGGCATGAAAAAAGCCGTAAACCCTTTATTTACAGGATTTACGGCTTGGTTTTGGTGGTGGGCGTTGCAGGACTCGAACCTGCGACATCTACCTTGTAAGGGTAGCGCTCTAGCCAACTGAGCTAAACGCCCTGTATTATTCTAAACTACTCAGCTTATACCTGTTTAAAGGCTATGTAAAAAAAATCAGCGCGACGCCGTCTTGGAGAAGCGAATGTCCTGTCCCGGCAGGAACCAGTCGCTGTCGCGAATGTTGTCTACCTTGTAGACGATGGTCTCGTTGCTGCCAGTGTGATAGATGACCTTCCTGCCGCGCGTACCGCCCACATCTTCGCTGGCAACGCGCACGCCGATTTTCCGCAACATCTTGCGCGCAGCTTCCGCGTTTCTTTTTCCCAGGTCGCCGTCGTCCAGGTTGCGATTGATCGAGCCGCCGAATATCTGCGCCTCCAGCGAGGAGGTCTGCGCGCCCATATTGATCAGCAATCGGTATAGAGCGTGCACGGCGATATTGCCGTATTGCGCGGTCGCGTCCCGACGATGTCTGGATTCGGGAAAAAGAAAATGGTTCATGCCGCCGAAGCGCGACTCACGGTCAAACATCGACACCGCCACGCAATTGCCAAGTACGGCACGCACCACGGTGTCTTCCCGGTTAGCCAACAGATATCCGGGTTTCAGAAAATATTCGTAAATCTCAATCTGACTTGATTCACGACGTTTATCCGACATTCAGACCTCTTCAAATATCTTATCAGGCAGCAATGGCGCTGGTCGGATCAGGCAGGCCATGCTTGTGTTCGCCAAGCAGCCGCGGGCGGATAACCACCATAAGACCTTCGCGACCCTCGCCAAGACTGGTATAATGGAAGTCGAAGGAGATTTCAGACAGGCGACTGGCCTGGCAAATCTCATTCATCCGCGGCAGTTTCGTAATCGCCCGGCGCACCAGGCATTGCGCCCATTTCCGCGCCGCCACTCCCAGACGACTTTCGATATCAGCCAGCGAAGACCCGGGAGAAACCGTCCTGGCCCACTCTGGCAGCTTGGGCAGACACGCCAATTCCATCACTGAGAACCCCACTTCCATCCCCCTGGAAACATGAATAGGAAGTTCTGCCATTAGTTCATACCAAATCGCCAGCTCTTCGTCAATAGAAACCGGAGTATTTCCTGTGATGAATGCACGAACATACGGCAAAAGCTCGTCGTCGCAGTTTTCCACCAGCCAATCGCCGCAATAAATCCAGTTGAGCAGGAAAGCGGGCCAGTTGCCCGGAGCTTGCGACCGGGGCAGGTGCAATGCCAGACAACGCCTCTCGGAAGGCTCCAGCCCCATATATCGTTTCATGAAAATATTGCCTGCAGCATGCCCGCAGACCGCGGAAAACAACAAGGATGGCAACCAGACCATGCACGCCACCAAAACGGAGTGCATGGACGGAATGGCAAAACTGAGAAGCGCGTAAAGAGCGACGAAAGTTGTAAACATCACCGAAAGGGTCGTGATCCCGACCATGCCGTTAAACAATAACGCCAAACCGTAGCGCTTTCCCTCCACCAGCTCCAATATCCGCCTCATTTCCGGGCGGGCGGCGGGGATCGGAATAATCGCCTCCGGAGCGGCGTGTTGGTCGCTGACTGCGCCCGCGAAGAGCCCTCTCACCTTTGTTGCCAAAAGCCATTTTTTTCCGTCCGGAGAAACCCTGGTTTCCATGCCGATATCCCCCTTTTGAGCCATCGCCCGCAGTTGCCGTACGCCAAACGGCCCCAGGATAGCATCATTGTGCCTTATGTACAGTTGCGCGGTCTTTGACATTGCAGACCTCCCTTGCATTACTTATCGGACAGACCGGGTGATCGACTTCAGTTTTTATCGGAAATCACAACACTTTTGCCGAACAATATTCTTCTCAAAATACAAGAGCGGAAAGAAGACCCAATCTTCAATCCGCCCCAGTCCCGCGCGCAAAACATCCCGCTCAAGGCGGGAGTTTTCAGGATACAGTCACTTTGCCGAAATAGACCAGAGCGCCGACCACAAGCAAAACGGCGACAGTCGCCAAGTAGATGGAATACTCCTTGAGCTTGCCCATGAAATAATAAATGAGATGGAAAATTATGACTACGCAGACCGACCATACACACATCAATGCCGCCACACCGCCTTTGAACTCAAAATACGGTGCCAGATGCCGCCGAGTCGCGCCCCACAACAACAAGGCGCAGATAAAAACAATGAAAATTGAAACATTTTTAAAGGTTTCGCGCATTTCTTCTCCATATACATTTTGTTTATCGGCAATTTCGGCGGTAATGTGCAGATTGTTTTTCATATTACATTGTCGGTAAATAATGTTTTCTGCCTGATACCGCGCAGGCTGTTGTGTTTACATGCACAGCGGTGTCATTTTCTGTACATTAGTGTCCAAATCCAAGTTCAGTTTTCATTAACCGCATAACCCAGAATCTGCAATTACCCTGTAAGTCCTTGCCTGTAAATATTTAAATCGCACGACACATTGACGACGTTATTGGTACGCCAGTTGCTAATAAGACCGTGGTAAAATATAATTGTCGTTGCCGGGAGCATAATATTATGCATGATACTTGCGGCAGAATCCTTATTATCGACGATGATGCGGAGATACTTGCCCTTATCCGACAAACCCTTTCCAATCCTAGGTTTGTAGTTTCGGCTACGACTGATCACAACCAGGTGCTGGAACTGTTGCGGCAGGAGCGGTTCGATCTGGTGATAAGCGATCTGATGCTGGCGGATGAAACCACCGGGCTGGAGCTTCTGGAAAAAATCCAGGCTGAAAATCACGATTGCGATTTCATTGTCCTGACCGGACACGGTTCGGTCGAAACTGCGGTGCAGGCGCTCAAGATGGGAGCGTTTGACTATCTGGCCAAGCCTTTCGACCCCGACGAACTGGTCAGCACGGTGGAACGGGTGTTCGCGTTCCGGGATCTGGCCGAAGACAATATGCGCCTTCGTCACAATCTGGCGGAACGGGAAGGAATCAGCCCCTATATCGCAGGCAGTTCCGAATCCATGCGACGGGTGACCAATGTCGTGCGCGCGGTCGCGCCGATGCCTACCAGCGTGCTGATCCGGGGAGAAAGCGGTACCGGCAAGGAAGTTATCGCCGACGAAATCCATCGCCTCAGCCCTCGTGCCGACCAGCTGCTGATAAAGGTTAATTGCGCCGCCCTGCCGGAAAATCTGCTGGAAGACGAACTGTTCGGGCACGAAAAGGGCTCTTTCACCGGCGCGATGCAGAAACGCATCGGTCGCTTCGAGCAGGCGGATGGCGGAACAATTTTCCTGGACGAAATCGCGGAAATGAGCCCGCTCTTGCAGGCAAAGCTGCTGCGGGTTTTGCAGGAAAAATCCTTTCAGCGGGTTGGGTCAAACCTGGATATAAACGTGGATGTGCGTGTGATCTGCGCGACCAACACCGATCTGGAAGCGGCGGTGGCGCAGGGTAAATTCCGGGAAGACCTGTACTATAGGGTAAACGTTATCCAGATTGAACTGCCGCCTTTGCGCGATCGGAAAGAGGATATCCCGGCGCTGGCCAGCGCCCTGCTGCGGAAAATCAGCTTGCGGCTGGGGCTAAGCGCAAGAACCTTATCGGCGAGCGCCTTGCGCAAGCTGCAAAGCATGGACTTTCCCGGCAACGTGCGCGAGTTGCAGAATCTGCTTGAGCGGTCGCTGGTATTCTGCCGGGGGCGGGAAGTTATGGCGGAAGACATTCCCGTCGGCAACGACTATCCCGTCAGCCTGGATCAAGCTTATAGCCCGGAACCGGAAACTCAGCCAACAAGGGAGAAGCGCGGAGGAACCAGAACCCTGGAGGAAATCGAACGGGAGGCGATCATGGAGGCGCTGGAGTCGACGGGAGGAAACATGTACCGCGCGGCCAAGGCACTTGACATCAGTCGCAGCACGCTTTACAGCAAAGTGAAAAAATTGAATCTCGTTCAGAGGGTGTGTGAAAAGTCGGATTGAGGGCTCTTTATAAGATAAAAAAGCGCATTTTGCTTTTTTATCTTATAACTTTCCGCTCTTAATTTAACGCTATCGCTGGCTCAATGGAGTAAATCCTGGGATTTACTCCATTGAGGAGCCATCAACCCGACTTTTCACACACACTCTCAGAACAAGGAATAAACCTCGATCAGGAGGAAAACGTTTTGGCTGGCAAGAGAAGCGGTGGCAACAAAAAAAAATTCTGGACTGATTTTGCCGAGGCTATGGCGTCGTTTCCCTCCCGTCCCGAACCGGGAAAGGAAGGTGACAAATCCATTCTCGGTCAGATCGACAACGTGCTGGGCGCGGCTTGGGAGGCGGTTGGAGAAGCGGAAGATACATCGGTTTTGCGCTCACTGCTCGACCGCCTGTCTGAATTCGTCAATCGGCTGATCCTGGACGAATACGCCGATGCGCCGGGAGGAGTCGCCTTTGTTTTCGACACCGGCGAAAGCCTGCGCGCCGCGGCGGAAAAAGGCGGCGAGGTGGAACTGGTAGAGACTTGCCTGCAGGAACTGAACAGGCTTTTTCCGCCGCCTGAATTCCAAACGGCGGAAACACTCTGCGATGACGAGAAAGCGCCGCCACTGGGCGAAGTGTCTGTCGCCAGTCAGGAAGATTACATCATCTACTCTGAATTCATCACTGAATCCAGCGAACACCTGGAGCGGATCGAGGCTGGCGCACTGGAACTGGAAACGGGCGGCAGCAACGCCGACCTGATCAACGACATGTTCCGCTGCTTCCACAGCATGAAGGGCGCGGCCGGCTTCCTGGGGCTGACTTCGCTCAATAACCTCTGCCACGGCGTGGAGGGGATGCTCGACCGCCTGCGCAAACTGACGCTACGGGTTGATACCACCGTAGTTGAAATCCTGCTGGCATCGATCGATCTGTCAAAGAAATTGCTTGCCTCGTTGCAATTGAAGTTGGACTCGCTCCAGGGAGGTGGAGAAGCCGGCGATCTGCCGACTATCGATATCCGCCCGATTCTTCACGCCGTAGACGACGTGATCAGCCGCAAGCCTGCCAAGCCTGTTATGGAGGAAGAGGATGTCAACGCCGACCTGTCGCGGATGGGCGGCATCCTGGTGGCGGAGGGGAAAGTAACCGAAAAGCAACTGGCCGAAGCTCTGCAGGCACAGAAGCGACCACTGGGCAAGATTCTCGTCGACATGGGTGCGGTGAGTGAGGTGGAGGTGGAATCAGCGCTGACCAAGCAGGCAGAGACTTCGCAGAAACGGGGCGGCTCCATTAAGGTTGATACCGAGCGGCTTGACGCGCTGCTGGAGATGGTGGGCGAACTGGTTATTTCCCAAAGCCAGGTCGAATCGGATCCCGCCCTCGCCACCGACCTCTGCCGCAGGCTGGCGAAAAACGTCGCCAACATGACCAAGATCACAGACAATCTCCAGTCGCTGTCGATGGCCATGCGGATGATTCCGCTACGCCAGACCTTCAATAAAATGATGCGCCTGGTGCGGGACACCGCGGTCAAGACCGGCAAGGACGTCAGGCTGGAAATTACCGGCGAGGAAACCGAAATTGACAAGACCGTGGTCGAGCAGATCGCCGACCCGCTTGTTCACCTTTTGCGCAACGCCGTCGACCACGGCGTGGAACTGCCGGAAGTGCGGGAAGAGGCGGGAAAGCCAAGGCAGGGCGTGGTGCAGCTCAAGGCATTCCAGGAAGGCGGCAACGTGGTGATCGAAATCCGCGACGACGGCAAGGGGCTGGATCGGGACAAACTCCTGGCCAAGGCGATCAGCAAGGGGCTGGCGCGGGAAGGGGAAAACTATACCGACGACCAGGTGTTCGAATTTATTTTCGCTCCCGGCTTTTCCACCCATGAGGTGGCGACCGATATTTCCGGTCGTGGTGTCGGCATGGACGTGGTGCGCCGCAACATAACGGCACTGGGCGGGCGCACCGACGTGCATTCCCGCAAGGGCAAGGGCTCGTCCATGATAATCCGCCTGCCCCTGACCATGGCCATCGTGGACGGGATGATTGTGGAGGTCGGCTCCGAGCGCTATGTCCTCCCAACACTCAGCATCGTGGAATCAATCAAGCCCCTGCGCTCCAATATCACCCTGGTGTCTTCCGGCAGAGACGGAGGCGAGAGCCTGGAAGTGCTGTCGGTGCGCGGCGACCTGGTGCCGCTAATCAACCTGGGAAGGCTGTTCCGTCGAACCGGCGCGAAAGCCGACGCCGTCGACGGCCTGGTCATCGTCATCAGCGACGAGGGGCGCAGGTGCGGACTGGTGGTGGACGAATTGCTGGGGCAGCAGCAGGTAGTAATCAAGAATCTTGGTCCCCGGATGAAGGGTCTGGTAGGAGTTTCCGGCGGCTGCATCATGGGAGACGGGCGAGTGGGCCTGATTCTGGACGTGCCGGGACTGATCCACCTGGCGGGGGAAAAATCCCCGGCGATGGAAACTTGCACGGCCTGAAAACACCCGGTGAGGAAAACAGGTGATTTCTATTCCAGAAAAACTTTCATTGCTATAGAATAAGCAGGAGACGCCATGAAGTGGAATGTCCTGGTCGTAGACGACGAGCCTGAAATACTGCGCACGCTCAAGAACTATCTCGTATTCAGCGGTTATAACGTGATGATCGCAGACAGCGGGGAAGCGGCGCTGGAGATCGTGCGCAACGAGAAAGTCCACATCGTGCTGTGCGACATAAAAATGCCGGGGATGGACGGACTGGCGGTGCTGGAAAAGATCCACGACCTGGATTTTTCCATACAGGTTATCATGATTACCGGCTATTCTACTTTCGATTCGACGCTGAAGGCTTTGGAGAAGGGCGCAACGGATTATATATTAAAGCCTTTCAATGAACTTGACGATGTGGTAAAAATGGTCGAAATCTCCGCCGACCGGCTCAGGCGCTGGAAAAGAGTGCTGGCGGGAAGTTCCAAGGCCATGGCGGGCAGGCAGCCAGCCACTGGCAACACCGTAGACGAGGACTGACATGAGCAAGATCAGGGTACTTGTGGTAGACGATTCGGCGATCGTGCGCAGCGTATTGACCAAAGCGCTGGACAGCGATCCTGGCATAGAGGTGGTGGGCACCGCGCCCGACCCCTACGTCGCACGCGACAAGATCCTCGCGCTCAAACCGGACGTCATGACCCTGGACATTGAAATGCCCCGGATGGACGGACTGACCTTTCTGAAAAAACTGATGGCCAGCTTTCCGCTGCCGGTGGTGATCGTGAGTTCCTTTACTCCCGCTGGCTGCGCCCTGTCATTGGAAGCGCTGGAGTCGGGCGCGGTGGATGTGATCGGCAAACCCGCCAGCGCCGCCGAACAGCAGAACAAGACTTTTACCGACACACTGGCCGACAAGGTCAAGGCCGCGTCCCAGGCGCGCTTCCGAAAGGCCGCACCGGCGAAAGAAAAACCGCGCGCCAAGGTGCACATTCCCCGCGTCACCGACAAGGTGGTGGTGATCGGGGCGTCCACTGGCGGCACCGAGGCGTTGCGCGAGTTTCTCGCCAGGATGCCGGAAGACTGTCCCGGCATCGCCATCGTGCAGCACATGCCGGAGAATTTTACCGGAGCATTCGCCAGCCGACTGAACAGCCAGTGTACCATCGAAGTGCGCGAGGCCGAGGATGGCATGGAGGTTATTCCCGGTCGGGCCATCATCGCCCGGGGCAGCCACCACCTTGTTCTGGAGCGTATCGGATCGCATTACCGCGTGGGAGTGAAGGGCGGACCGCTCGTCTGCCGGCACCGTCCTTCGGTGGAGGTGCTGTTCAATTCCGCGGCGAAATCCGCCGGAGACAAGGCGGTAGGAATCATCATGACCGGCATGGGAGCCGACGGCGCGCAAGGCATGAAAAACCTGCGCGACACCGGTGCGCACACGATCGCGCAGGACGAGGCCAGTTGCGTGGTGTTCGGCATGCCCAAGGAGGCGATAAAACTGGGCGCGGCGGAGACAGTGGCACCGCTGGACAGGATTCCGGAAGCGCTGTTCTCTTATCTGTAGGGGGCGCTCGACGGGGTATAATTCAGATGGGCGGAAAACGCTTTAGCAATATTATAGGAGAGGGAAGATGAAAATTCTGATTGTAGACGACTCGTCGACCATGCGGCGCATTATCGCCAACACACTGAAGCAGGTCGGGCAGGAGACCATAGTCGAAGCCGGCGACGGGGTGGAGGGGCTGGCGAAGCTGTCGGCCAATCCCGACGTGCAACTGATACTGTCGGACTGGAACATGCCCAACATGAACGGGCTGGACTTCCTGGTTAAAGTACGCGAGTCCAACAAGACCCTGCCCGTGATCATGGTCACGACCGAGGCGGAAAAGCAGAACGTGGTCACCGCCATCAAGGCCGGGGCGAACAACTATATCGTCAAGCCCTTCACGCCCGAGGTGCTGCAGGAAAAAATCGGGTCGTTCCTGAAATAGAGGATATCGCGCCTGGGAGATAAACCATTATGAAAGTCATTGTCGCAAGCGACTCCACTCTGACTCCGAGCATGGTACGCGGAGCATTTCAGCAAGCAAAGGTCGCCAATGCCGAAATCGTTCACGCCAAAAGCGCGAGCGAAATAACCGCAGCGGTGGATGACGATTGCGTCGTGCTGGTGGACTGGGAGGCGGATCCTGCGATTTGTTCCAGTTTTGTCACCGCCGCCAAGAAAAAAAGCGAAAAGGCACCGGTGCTCTTACTGTGCGCCAAAGCCAAGGCAGGCACCGCTTTCGCCGGAATGAAGGTCGGAGCCGCAGGCATCATCAACAAGCCGATCGACCCCGACGACCTGATCAAGTCAATCACCAACGCCATGAAGAAAACCCAGACCAAGAAGCCCAACGTCAACGTCGAGTTCATCAACCCCTTTATCGACGCGACCAGGAACGTGTTTTCCACCATGTGCGGAATCGACATCGAACGGAAGAAACTCTTCCTCAAGGATGACCACAAGATGCTGGGCGACGTGTCGGGAGTGATGGGCATGTCCGGCTCGGCTCACGGCAGCGTAGTGATCAGCCTGCCGGAAAAATTGGCTTGCTATGTTGTGGCAAAAATGCTGGGGGAAGCCCCCGCGGATAAGCTCAACCCCGAGGTCTGCGACGGCGTGGGCGAGGTAATCAACATGATCGCGGGTCAGGCCAAGGCTTCGCTGGTCAAAACCAAGTACCACTTCAACATCAGCATACCCAGCGTGGTGTCAGGCACCGGCCACGAAATCACACACCGCAAGGGCACGCCCAATATTGTCGTGCTTTTTGAAGCAGAGGGGCAGGACTTTGCCATCCAGGTTTGCCTCGCGCCTACTGAAGAAGAATAGCGTCGATCGACGCTATTACATATTATATGGGCACGCTCAAGGGCGTGCCTGTTTTTATAAAAAGATATTGCATCGGCCTTGCTTTGGCGGCACACTTCAGGTAGTACACTGCTCCGCAAGTAAAGGGCGAATCATGCAAGGGATTAGGGGACTGAGACTGCTTTTCCAGAAAGGCATGGCGCATGTCTGAAACGGTTATCGCTGCCGGATTCCGGAAACGTCTTTTCTCTGTCGAGGGAAAAGCGCTGGCGATGCTGCTGGCGGGGCTGCTTATTCCCGCGCTGGCGGCGCTGTCCTGGCATTTCCGCGAACCGCTGGCCGCCGACTATCATTTTCTCGTCATCTCCCACGCGCTGGACAACAACAACAGCGTTCAGGCCGAAATCCACGTAGCAAGACTGTTTACGCTTTCTCGGGAACGAGTCCGGGAAACCCTGTCGAGAGTGACAGCCTGGCCGCAAAAAAAGCGCACGCAACTGGCGGAGATTGTCCTGCACTGCGAACCGGAAGACAGCCCGTGGCGAAGCAGGTCGACCGCAGCCGAACGCTTCCGCATCGAAATGTGTCTCAAACTCGATCCCCGGCACAGAGAAACCCGCAAGACGGCGGCGGAAACCGCTTTCTATTCCGGCGACTACCAGGAAGCGGCCGACCAGATGGATTCCCTGCTGAAAGACCCTGAATTCGATGGCGGGTACGAGGAATACATGCTGCTGGGGCAGGCGCTGTCGGAAATGGACAAGTTCCCCGACGCGGAAGCCTGCTTCCGGCTGGCGGCGGCGATGGTGCATTGGAGTGACCCGCTGTATTCCCTGGAATACGTTCTGCAGCGGCAAAAGAAATACGCCGATGCCATCCGGGTCTGCACGCGGCGCCTGGGACTGGATCAGATTGCGCAACGACCGGAACGCCCGACCATTCTCGCCACGCGGGCGCGGATGTTCGCGTTGCTGGGCAGGGACGAGCTGTCCCTGATGGACTTGGCGGCGGCGGAAAAAATGCAGCAACTCGTCAACGATAACGACCTCAGCGCAATCTTGCAGATCAAACAGTTGCGCGCGCTGGCGCTGGCGGATATGGGACGGGTGGACGAGGCAACGGGTATTTTCGAGTCTCTCCGCGAAATGCGGCCGGAGGATTACTCTCTGGCTCTGCGCTTCTCCAATATGTTGGAAACCGTTGGTCGTTCCACCGAGGCGATCAGGATCTACCAGCAGGCACTGCTGCAAAGTCCCGATAATCCCGGCGTCTACAATAATCTCTCCTGGCTGCTGCTGACGGCGAGTGATAAATCCCGCCGCGATCCGGTCGAGGCTTTGCGGCTGGCGGAGAAAGCGGTGGAGTTGGACGGGCGCCGGGAACCGACCTATCTCGATACCCTCGCCGAGGCATATTACTTTACCGGCGATTTCGCCCGGGCGGTAAGTTGTGAAGAGGAGGCAGAGTGCAAGGGAGGGACTACGTATCGCAAGTCGCTGGCACGCTTCCGGCAAGCTCTGCAGGATTCACGCAGCGGCAAAGCCGTCGCGCTGGCAGACAGTCCCCTGATCGGGCATAACGATTACAAGAAAGGCGAAGGCGGCAAGGACTTCAATCCCGACACCGTTCCCGCCCCGCCCCGCATCGATGCCGAATATTATTTCAACACCGCCACCGGCGCGCTCGCGCGCAGAAAGCGACTGACTTTTGACGATGTGACCAGTCTGCTGGCGAACCAGTGGCAGGCATTCCCCTCCTCCGCCATCGACGACCCGCTGTCAGACCTGTACGCGATTGTTGGGGTTCTGCAACGGCTGACCTGGAACCGCGCTATCGACGCAGATAACCGCGACAAGTTTTTCTGCAACGGTTTTCTCCGAGTCACGCACAGCTATCCCCAACGCGGGGAAATAAAAAATACAGGCAATAAACCTGCTACCAACGGCGTGTCCAGGAAAATTGACGATAGTGAAAGAAGATCCGTGACTACGCATGTTGAGGAGCATACGGCAAGCATAAACCTGCCTGCGGAAAACGATCTTTCCCAACCTTCGCTGATCCTTGGCGAATTCACGGCGAAACTGCTGGCAGGAATGACCCGGCAGCAAACCGGACGCGTCATGGCGGCGCTGGCCGGCAAGAATGCGCATGATGTCAAGCTGCATCTGTCTGAATGCTATGCGTCTGAATATTACGTGGAAGTCGAAGGCGACGGGAAAACCCTGTTTCTGGAATATACGAAAGAGCGGTTCGCGCGGCATTGGGAAATGATCAGGAAGCGCCTGGAAGCGATTGCCAACGGGGAACAGGTCGAGCCGCGCGAAAGAAAAAAAACTAAAATCTTCCCGCTTCAACCGGAAAGGAAAATCCCGGTCGCGCCGCCGCTGGGGGATTGACCGGAGTTAGTGAAAAAAGTTATTATTGATTGACCGTCCCGAAATCGGCATTAGAATATCGGACGTAAGCTTATAGCCTGATTGCGAGAAACATGACTGACAGTATTTTTGTCCGGCTGGCCGGCGAAACCAAGGCAATGATCCTGCTGAACGAATACCGCTTGGGCAGGCTGCCGCTGGCGGAGCTGGCGCAGATGGTTTCCATTCTGGCGGAGACCGACCTGGAGCGCATCGGGATTATCGAGCTGGTCAGACGGCTGGGGCCGAACTTCGGCGTCGAGGCCGAATCGGCCGCGCGCCTGGCGCAGGAACTGGAAAGTCAAAGCGAAATTCCCCTCGGCACAGCCAGGATCGAACGCAAGGAAGCTCAAGGCAAGACCATCCGCCTGCACAAATTCGACACGCCGCCCGGCGGCTCCTCGCCTGCGGAAATGCCGACCCTCAGCATCAAGCCCGTCAATACAGTGCAGATTCGTCGACGTTTTTCCTTCGGGCAGTCTTTCTCGCCAGACACTGACGAAATCGAACTGCGCAGGCTGACCCCGCCGGAAGAAGCTTCTCACAAAAAAGCCGATGGCTTTGGCCGGGAACTTGCCGCTGGCGCAATCCAGGGCATGAAGATCAGGAAAATACTGCTGGCCGACGACGACGCACGTATCCGCATGGTGTTTCGCAAAAAGCTGGAAGAGAACAAGTATCTGATCGAGGAGGTAGAGACCGGCGAGGCGGCATGGGCGCGCCTGCAGCAGGAGAATTTCGCGCTGGCGATTATCGATATGAAAATGCCCGGGCTGCATGGCCTGGAACTGCTGGCGCGCCTGACCGCGTCGGGCGACCCGCTGCCGGTAATCGTGTGCTCGGCCTACGAGCAGCTCAAGGACGAGTTCGTCGTCACCAGCTACCCCCGCCTGCGCTACCTGATCAAGCCGGTCTCAATCGACCTGCTGCTGAATACCGTGCAGGAACTGCTGGCGTAACTCAGACTTCCAGAATGCAGATCGCGTCGCCGACCTTGACCTCGTCGTCCTCGCTGACCAGCATTTTCCTGACCGCGCCGGTTTGCGGGCAGGGAACGTTGAACGTAGCCTTGTCGGTCACCATCTCTATCAGATCCTCGCCTTCCTCAACTTCGTCGCCCTCGTCGAAATAGGTGAAAGAAACCTTCGCCACGTCGCCAGCGTCGTCGCCCAACGAAGGTAGAGTAACCGTAAATTCAGCCATTGCATAGTCCTTTCAAAGTTTGCCGGATCTCAGCCTCGCCCACTGGCGGGGAATGTGCCTGGGGAAAAACCCTCAACTTTTATCGTAATTATTTTCATCTGATTGTCAATCCCCAAGTCACACAGGTTCTTGCGCAAATTCCGCCAACGTGTTATCATGCAACGCTGTTCAAGCTGAAAATAAGGAAAAATATATGAGCGATAAAAGCAAATTCCGCAGCACCACGATTCTGTCTGTCCGCCGGGGCAAGGATGTCGCTATCGGCGGCGACGGGCAGGTCAGCCTGGGGGACACCGTCATCAAGGGCACTGCCCGCAAAATAAGGACTCTCAGTGATGGCAAGGTGCGCGCTGGGTTCGCCGGTTCCACCGCCGACGCTTTCGCCCTGCTGGAGCGGTTCGAGAAAAAGCTGGCCGAATATAACTGCCATCTGCTGCGCGCGGCGATCGAAATGGCCAAGGAATGGCGCACCGACCGCGTGCTGCGGCGGCTGGAAAGCATGATGATCGTCGTGGACAAGGAGGAGTCGCTGCTGATCGGCGGCTCAGGCGACGTGATCGAACCGGATGACGGCATTCTCGCCATCGGCTCGGGCGGAGCCTACGCCACCGCCGCCGCGCGGGCGCTGCTGAAAAACACGAAACTGAAACCAGAGGAAATCGTCCGCGAGGCGCTGGGCATCGCCGCCGACATTTGCGTCTATACCAATCATGAAATCATCGTGGAAACATTATAATCTAAATAACATCCAGGAGCGCTTTACATGCAGATCATCAGGCAACCAGCCGACAACTCCCTGACGCCGCGTGAAATCGTCAACCGTCTCGACGAATACATCATCGGTCAGGACAAGGCCAAGCGCGCCGTGGCGGTAGCGATCCGCAACCGCTGGCGCCGCCAGCAACTCGACCCGGAGATGAGGCGCGAGGTCATGCCTAAAAATATACTCATGGTTGGCCCCACCGGCGTGGGCAAAACCGAAATCGCCCGCCGCATGGCGACGCTGGTGAACGCGCCTTTCCTCAAAGTCGAAGCCAGCAAATACACCGAAGTCGGCTATCACGGCCGTGATGTGGAAAGCATGGTACGCGATCTCGCGAAGGTGGCGGTCACCCAGGTACGCGGCGAGGCGATGGAGAAGGTGGCTAGCGATGCGGCGAAAATGGCCGAGGAGCGGACACTTGACCTGCTGCTTCCCACGCCTGATTACCGCCCCGACGAGGAGGAGGCTAAAAATGCGGAAGAGCGCCATAAACGCACCCGCGAGAAATTGCGGGACAAGCTCAGGAACGGCGGCTTCGACGACCGCCCGGTCGAGATCAGCGCCCCCGCCGCGCCGCCGGTAGCCGGAGTCTTCGGCACTCTCGGCGGAGACGATATGGCGATGGAGATGCAGGAAATGATGGAAAAAATGATGCCGGGGCGGCGCAAAAACCGGCGCGTCAACGTGCCCGAAGCCATGCGCATTTTCCAGCAGGAAGAAGCGGAAAAACTGGTCGACGAGGACGCCATCACCCGCGAAGGCATCGAGCGCGCGGAACAGAACGGCATCATCTTCATCGACGAGGTGGACAAGGTGATCGGCTCAGACCGCTCCGAGGGACCCGACGTCAGCCGCGAGGGCGTTCAGCGCGACCTGCTGCCGATTGTCGAGGGTTGTGCGGTCGCCACCAAGTTCGGCGTGATAAATACCGACCACATCCTCTTCATCGCCGCCGGCGCTTTCCACGGAAAAAAACCGGCCGACCTGATCCCGGAATTGCAGGGGCGCTTTCCCATCCGCGTGGAACTGGAGGCACTGACCACCGCCGACTACGAGCGCATTCTCACCCACCCGAAAAACGCCCTCACCAAACAGTACGAACTGCTGATGCAGGCCGAGTCTGTCAGCCTGACCTTTACCCGGCAGTCGCTTACACTGATGGCGGAAATCACCGCCAAGGTCAATAAGAATACCCAGGACATCGGCGCGCGCCGCCTGCACACCATCATGGAAAAACTGCTGGAGGAACTGTCGTTTGACGCTTCGGAGATGAAGGGCAAGTCGGTCAAGGTCACGCCCAAGATGGTTGAGGACAAGCTTTCCGACATCGCCGCCGATGAGGATCTGTCCAAGTTCGTTTTATAGCGGAGATATTTTTTTGGCACGTCTCAGCATCCACTGCCCCGGTCAACCGGAGCGCGTCCAGACCATTTCCGACGACAAAGCCACTCTCGGCCGGTCGAGCCGGTGCGAGATTGTCCTGCCGGACAAGACCCTCAGTCGGGAGCAGTGTCGGCTGGAGCGCGCCGGATCGACTTACGAAATCAGCGACCTGGGCAGCGTCAACGGCACCAGAATCAACGGCGAGAGAATTACCCGGCCGCATCTGCTGATCAGCGGCGACCTGATCGAGATCGGGCTGTCGCGGATTCTGTTTATCGCCGAACTCGGCGAAGAGGACAACGCCGACACCTACGCCCTCCAGTATCCCAAGGGCAAGGGCAAACGCGTCCTGCCGCTGGGCAAGGAACCGCTGACTATCGGTCGGCATCCGTCCTGCGGCCTGGTCTTGTCCGACAATTCGGTCAGCAGTTGCCACGCCGCCGTCCGCCCGGAGGAAAACGGGTACTGCCTCCATGACCTCGATTCCAAAAATGGCGTCTATCTGAACGGCGAAAAAATCACCCGCGCCCTGCTGTTGCCCGGCATGAAAATCCGCGTGGGCGATATCACTCTCGGCTTCAAAAAACTGCTGAAAAGGCCGCAGCCGGGAACAGCGACTGCCAGGACAGATCAGCCGCCTGCGCCGGTGGCAAAGACGGTTTCGCCACTGTCGGCCAATAAGGAACAACTTATCGCTCCGACAATAAACGAATCATTTCCAGTTTCCGAACGAAAAGGCCAATCGGTTACCGCGCCCTTCGCCATTACCGCAGACGATGAGGCGGCAGATACAGATTTTGATTTGCTGCCGGTTGAAGAAGAACCCTCTGCCAACAGCGAAATACCGGAAAAACCGCAGCATGAAGACCAAGCCCTCCCCTGCCCCGCAGTCGCTGCAAACGACCAGTCTGTTCAGGCAAGTTCCGCGCAAAATGCCGCATCCCCCGAACATGGCGAAACCGTGCCTCCGACCTTAGTAGATTTTTCCTCGCCTAAAATGCCTGATGAGGGCAGAAATCCGGCTGCGTCCACCGGCGAACTCGATTCCGCTTTGGCTGAGTTGAACTCGGCTTTGGATTTATTCGAAGTGGCTTCGGATCCGTCGCTGCCGGCTCAGGAAGTGGAGCGCGCGAAAGTTCCCATCGCGCCACAAAAAGTACCTCTCGCCCCCAAAACCTTGCCGCAATCTCCCGGTGAATCTGAAAAGCCGGTTACGGGAATTCCGCCTAAGATCCTGGCAGAGAAAAGAAAAAGAATCCTTATACGGATAATAGCGGTGCTGGTGCTACTGATCGGACTGGCGCTGATTTTCCTCCTGCCAGATAAACCAGAACACAAACCAAGGCCTGCCGGTCAGACCGGCCCCAGCGGCTTCTCTGTCGTGCCTGATGAAAATTCGCCAAAAATTACCCCAACTCCAGACAAAAACAATGAACCCATCACCGACACAAATATACGCGAAAACACAAACGTTTTTTAAATATCTGCATCCCATGCTATTCCCTAAAGACCGTAATTAACAACAACTGCCACGCCAAGAACAATCAAAACAAAACCATATTTGTGCAATTTATACACAATTCAATTAAATATCAGCACCTACAAGCACGCTAGATTTATTCTTAATACATATTTATAAAATTTTCTGTTGTGTATTTGACAAATCTCGTTTTATGAAGTACTATCTATATAAATTCACAAATGTCAGGAAGCAAAGATGGGAAGCGAGAACCTTAACCGACTGAGAGAGCAGGTGAAGAACCAAGCCGGGTACTTCACCGCCAGCCAGGCGCGGAAGCTCGGCTTTCAGCCCCAGCATCACCATTACCATGTCAAGCAGGGTAACTGGCAATATGTTGACTCCGGGCTATATCGACTGCTCGGTTATCATGATAATTTTGAATCAGAGCTTATCCGCTGGAGCCTTTGGAGTAGAAACCGCCAGGATGAGGTGCAGGCGGTTTTCAGCCACCTGAGCGCAGCAAAAATCCATGGCTTGACAGATATTGAACCCGCCGAGATACATCTCACCGTCGACCCGCAGTTTCGCAAAAAGACGCCCTATGGTGTGTACCTGCACAAACGCTCCCTGGCGAAAATTGTCATCGAAGACCGCGGAAGTTTCAAAGTTACATCTCCCTTGCAGACCTTGCGCGATTTGCAAAGCGAGCAAAGTCCGAGTTTGTCCCAAGCCAATAGCCGTGCGATCGAATCCGGAATAGTCGATAAGGAAATAGCGCATGCTGAAGGTTTAGAGTATAATGAAGCAAAGGTTCATCCAGGGGCGACTTCTTGGGAGGATTTAGAAGTCCCTCTGCCGGAAAATTTTTCCCTGAATTGCGTGTCAACATCAGTGCAAGACACAAAAAACCGAGAAACCACCTGGGCAATAACGCAAAGCGAGGAAAATATGAGCACAATATCGCGAGAACGCCTACATTCCAGAAGGTCGATGGCTGCTTTTACTCTGGTGGAACTGCTAGTGGTAATCGCGATTGTGTCGATTCTTGCCTCGATGCTGCTGCCGGTGCTGGGGAAAGCGCGGGATGCGGCTTATAGTGCCAGTTGCGCCAGCAATCTCAAGCAGATTGGCCTGGCCAGCATCATGTATGGCGACGATTACGTGGGCTATATTCCGTTCTCCTATCATCTGGTCGAAACAAATTTCAGCGGCTACGCCACGCCTTCCGGCCCAGGCTTCAACGTTTTGCTTGGCCCATATCTGGGGCTGCCGCGATACGATTTTTACCGCCTCGGAGATACCTGGAAAGGGTTAAACGGCCCCTGCGTCATGACCTGCCCCAGCCAGGTTCCCGCTTTTGCATATCCGCTCACAAATCCATCCAGTTATTATCCCGAACTACGCATAGCGACTGGCGCTCCTGCTGCTAACAACCAAAAACGCGGAAAATTCCGTTCAGTCAAAACTCCAGGCCAGAAGGTATGGATGCCGGATATGCAACAAAATGACGGCTGCCGCTATGTCTGGAACGGCGGCTGCATCAACAGCGCAGACACAATGGGGCATGTCGCCGCCTTTTCCCGGCATAGCGGCAAGGCTAACGCTATATTTTTTGACTTCCACATCAGGAGCGTGGGTTATGACGAAGCGGAAAGCCCCTCGCCCGGCGTGGCTTGCAGTCTGTTTTCTACGATTTATTGAAATCCAAATATACATCATATTTAAGATTCATATTTTATCGCCAAATACGCATCATTCTATCCTGTATTTACTTATTAATAGGCATGTTACGTTCATGCTTACATTCTGACTTAAACTTGTTTAAACTTTATTTCTCAGGTATAATTGAAAGGAGTTCACTGACAGGATCATATTCATATGCAAACTTGCATCATGCGCCTTGAGCAATTGGCTGCCATGCAATACGGTTACTTTACCGCTTCCCAAGCTCAGGAACTGGGACTTGTACGCAATAACCTAACGCGTTTTTGCCACAATGGCAAATGGCTGCAAATTGACAAAGGGTTATTCCGCCTGCCTGATTGCGGAGACTCGCTGGCGGCGGAATTCGCCAGGATCACGTTGTGGAGCCGCGACCGTCAGGGAAAACCGCAAGCCATCATCAGTCACGAATCAGCCTTGCGGTTCCACGGCCTGCTGAAAAAGGAAAGCGGCGTTTTCTCCTTTTCTGTTCCCCCGCGATTTCGCAAAAAAGCTTCCAGCGATTATCGGATCATCGCAAGAGAACTCTCCGGTCTGGGTTATGTAGACTGCGGCGCTTACCGGATAACGACTCCGATACAGACCGTCCGCGACATGGAAAAAATCTTGCGGCGGGAAGGCAAACTGGAAGAGGTTATCAGGCGGGGGCTGGCGCGGGGGGTGATGCGGGAGGAGGAGATTATGCGTTATGGCTATGAACTGCCGACACAAAACGATGGCAACCTGTCGGTGCCGATGAACAGCAGAGAAGCGGCCTGTTCGGACATAAAAGATTCCTCGAGCAAAAACGCGGAACGGTGGCGCTCCTCCCATCGCCGGGCAGGATTCACTCTGGTGGAACTGCTGGTGGTGATCGCAATTATATCTATTCTGGCCGCCTTGCTGCTGCCAGCCTTACAAAAGGCGAAAGAAATGGCACGCTCGATAACCTGCACCAATAACCTCCGGCAACTCAGTTCGGCGATGTGGCAATACGCCGACGATTATGGCGGTTTTTTCTGCAACAGCGTTTGGAAATCAAACTGGCTGTACGGCCCCAGCGACGAGCCGCACATGAAGTTGACACTCTGCCCATATATTGCTTACGGCCCTAATACCTGGGAACAGGCGGTAGACGCAAGTTTGAATTGCCCTCCGGCGCCGGTGTCGCGTTGCCCCAGCGGCTGCATGGACGGCACCATGAATCCGCGCCGCGCCAGCGGTAATCCGAATTTTTCCTATCACTTCAACTCTTTCACAATAATTGGGATTTCAACCAGCCCCAAGTACCAGAAACCAACCAGAACGAAGAATCCGTCAGCGCGGCTTTTCTTTGTAGATTCCAACGCCAACGGAATCGACGATAAGGCAGACATGGAACCGCGACACAATCTTTCCGCCAATATGTCCTTTCTCGACCAGCACGTGGAAAACTGGAAAGCCGCCAAGGTGCTTTCCATCCAGCCGCAAACCCTGGGCGGCTGGAACGGTTTCTGGTATGACGATTATTAAGTGACACCAGCATTGTGGTCTTCTTGGTTTTCGGAGAAAGCCTGTGATTGCGAGCGATACTGTTCATTTAAGAAAATATCAATCGAACGTCATTCCCGCGCAGGCGGGAATCCAGTGGGGAAACCGCACGCAACACCGCCTGGATTCCCGCCTGCGCGGGAATGACGATTCGTTAGATTATAGCGTGGTCGAACGATTTTTTCCTAACTGAACCGCTCTGGCATTACCCCGAAATGTCACGAAGAACCCCGATTGTTTTCACCATCTGCCCAGCGGAGGATCATATGCGGAAGAACATGTCGCATCCGAAAAACTTTTACCGCCACCTTTACCCGCAGTTTATCAGTTCCTTGCTATCTGTCTTTTTTCTTGTTCAGGGCTATTCTGTCCGAGCCGCCGAGTATGCCATGCCGTTGACTGTCGACACTGGTTTTATCGACCGCGAAGACGAACTGGTGCAAGCCGAAACCTCTTTCGACAAGCCGGTGGCAAATTTCACCTTGGTCAGAAAAACCGAGAACGGCGAAGAAGTCGTGCCGTTCTGGTTCATTCCCGCCGAACAGCACCAGGGGAAATTGTGTTTCGTCATCCCCGGCAAGACGCTGTCGATGACGCAGATAGAATATGAACTCCGCTTCGCCGACGGCGAATGGGCACAGACTCCTTTCGGCGACGCGTCGGTGGGTGAACGCGTCCGCAAGGAAACCAATATCTTTCCGCAAGGCGATTTCGAGGAGGAAACCGACGCCACGGGTAAAAAGGGCGGCTGCTGGCAGGGAGACCGTTTCCCCAAAGGATGGGAACGGTTGTGGGATTACGCTTATTGCTACCGGAACCTTCCAGACCTCGCCTCGCTCTGCCGACTCGACAGCGATGTATTTTACTCAGGCAAGAACAGCCTGAAACTCGTCGGCGTTCTCGGCAAGAATGAAAAGGGAGAACAGGAAAAAATCACCGGCTTCTGCGAGGCCGAGGACATTGTGCTGAAGCCGGAGACATGTTACAAACTGACATATTACCTGAAGATAATCGAACGCGTCGACAACGGCGAACGGGCGCAGGCAGTCAGCATCAGCCTGAATTTCCACGACAAGGACAAAAACAAGTTGCATCCGAAAAACTACGGCCTCAACCGCCTGCAATGCGCCTACTCCACCGGATCGCACAAGCAAGAGGATTACCTGAACAAGTGGGTGAAAGTGGAATACACCAAAACCACTCCCCCCGAAACCGCCTATGGAAAAGTTACCATCGGCATGGGGCTGACCGGAACGGCTTATGTCGACGATGTCGTGGTGCGCGAACTAAGGTCGGCTCAACCAGTGACGGTGGAGACCGGGAAACCCGTACGATTTTGATAAAAACACACGAAACGTCATTCCCGCGCAGGCGGGAATGACGGTACAAGTTTTTTCCTTAATAAAACCGTATTGGAACTAATCGGCTCGCGATAACTTGAACCGATATTATTGATGAGGCTCTGTAGTTTTTTGCAACCAGAAAACAGGAGAATGGAATGAGAAAAGTCACATGCGTACTTTGCCTGCTCGCGGTCTTTCTGGCGGGAACCGCCGGAGCCGGGGAATATCTCTTCGACTTCGGCACGGCGGATAGCCCGGTAGAACCCGGTTTCGTCCGCGTCACGGAGAAAGACGCCTACAACGACAAAACCGGCTACGGCTGGGAACCGGGGATAACGCTCTTTTCCCGCAGCGACAACTTTTCCAGCCAGTGCGACTCGCTCAGCCTGACTCCCCTGCTGTGCGACCACGTCACCGGCGGCAAGGGTGGCTGCTATAACTGGGACAAAACTTATACCTTCAAGGTCAACCTGCCGGAAGGCAAATATAGCGCTACGCTGCTGATGGGCAAGGTACTGGAGACCGACGCCGCCACCATAAACCGGCCTCCGTTCTGGTATCGCGGCTACGAGGTAAAGGCCAACGGGCAGGTTCTGCTGAAAACCGAAACCGCTTGGGAAAAACACCTGAAAGAGTTCTATCGCGACAACGAAGGCGACTTCCTGCCCGGCGATTCCTTTTTCGACAAGTACCTGAAGAAGCTGTACAAAACCGTCGATTTCGAGTGCGATGGCGGCGAACTGAAAATCGAGGCCAGCACGATCTGCCCGTTTACCGCCCTGTTGATTTATCCGCGCGAGGAACAGGGCAAACTGCGGCGGCAGGTCGAGGATTTGTTTATTCTGGCTCGTCTACACTTGGACGGAAAATACCAGGAAAAACAGCCGGAATTCGAGCCACTGACTCAGGCTGCAAGCGCTGCGGGTACTGAAAACGGGATGCTGCTGTTCGCGCGCCCAGGCACGGAACTGCATCCCCGCGCGCGCCCGACGGAAAAGGAACTTGGTCGTCCCGCAGGGGTTGTGGCCACTCCTGGCGAAAAGGCGACGCTGGAGGTGGCGCTGCTGCCTCTGACTGAATTACGCGAGGCCGCCATCACGGTCGGCGAGTTCAAACAGGCTGACGGCGCGAAGCTGGCGGTAACTCCCCAAGTCTGGCGCAGTCATTATTACGCTTTTGCCACCGTGCAATCGGGTGAATTTTACAGCATCCGCCCCTGGTACGCTTTCCCCTATAAACCGGAAAACCTGCCCGCGCTGGTGACGCGACCGCTGACGGTTTATCTTGATGTCCCCGCCGACGCCGCTCCCGGTGATTATTTCGCCGACCTCACGGTCGCGACCGCCGACGGCAAAACAGGCGCGATGAAACTGGCGGTAAAGGTGCTGCCTTTCGCTTTGCAGAAGGACGAAACCACTTTTGGCATGTACCTGGGAGGAGTTCCTTCGACCCACCTGCGCTTCGTCTATTTCAATTTCCGCGACCAGGACGAGGATCGGATGTGCGAACTCGGACGGGTCATGACCGACCACATCCTTTCCGAAATGAAAGACGCAGGCTTCAACACCGTTGCCACCGAGTGGACGGGGCGCTACATGAAAATCAACGACCAGGGAGAACCGGTAATCGAGGAAAAACAGTGGAAGTTCTGGCAGGAATACATGCCGATCTACATGAAATATTTCGGCAAGACCCCCATGCCTGCCTACGGCATCGGCCACAGCGGACTGGTCAGCGACTGGTCGGTAAAAGGTTTCTGGAGCCGCGAGGTTGACGAATGGAAGAAAACCGGCATCACGCCTGAATCTGCCGCGAACATGGAGAAACTGGTCACGTTCTTCTACAACGAGGTACGCAAGCAGGGCTGGCCTGAAATCCTCATGTACGTGCAGGATGAGATGGGCAACTATGGCACCAATGGCGGCAAAATGGCGGCAGAGCGTGCGAAACTGTTCCGCCAGGTCGCCGACAAGGTGGGCTTCCGCACCTGCGCGTCCATGCTCGGCCCTGTCGAACATGAACAGGTGCCGTTCCTTCACATCTCTATTCCCAACGGCGGATTTCCTATCAACGAGGAAAACCTGAAGATGATCCGCGACAAGGGCAGCGAACTCTGGTTCTACAACATCGGAGCCAATCGCTTCACCTACGGCTACTATATGTATAAAACCAAAGCCAAGGGACGGCTGCAATGGAGCTTCGGCGGCCCGCACCGGTATCTGTCCCAGGCTCCCTTCGTGCCCAGCCTCGGAAGTTTTGTCTACACCACTGTTTTCGATTCGGAACTTAACCTCGCTCGCCGCTGGGACGTGGAACAGATGCGGCGCGGCATCCAGGATTATTATTACTGCCTGACTCTCGACAAAACTATTGCGGAAAACGAAAACTCCGCCGACCCCAAAGTGGCAGCAGCCGTGGAAAAAGCCAAGGCGTTGCGGGAATATCTTCTCAACGGGATACAGGTCTCGCTGGAACACGAAGGCGAATCGTTCGTTAAGGCCGGCCTGTGGAGTGATCAGACCTGCCAGCGCCTGCGGTGGAGACTGGCCATGGCGATTGAGGGCATTCTGTCGGCGAAATAATTTTCCTCTTTCCTTAAACACAGGAGCATTTTTCATGACAAAAAATACATTGCTAATCATTGTTCTCTGCCTGATGTTTTCCTCGATCCTGAAAGCGGCGGATGAAACCGCGCCGGAAAAGTTCTTCTCCTCCCGCGAGTGGAAAGTCGCCACCGAAGATGAAGGCGCGCCCCCGTCCGAGACGCTTGCGATTCCGCAACTGGATGCCCTGCCTGCCGACGCGGCCAGACGAGTGACGGCGATTGCTAAAAAAGGCCTGCTGCTGAACAATTTCGTCGGCTACCCTACCGGCGCGCCTGCCGCCTGGCCCGCCGAAGCTCGGGTGGCGTTTGACAAGGAAAACCTCTACGTCCTCCTGCGCGGCGAGCACGATCCCGCGTACGAGCTCAAAGCGCACATGTTCGAGAAGGAGGAGGGAAAAATCTGGAACGACGATAACTTCGAGGTGTTTATCGACCCGTTCCTGTCCCGGAGCGAGTATTTCCACTTCATCCTTAACTCTATCAATCAGAAATATGATTCCGAATGCCTGGAGACCATGGTGCCTGATCCCCAGGCGGCCGACCCGGCGGAAATGATGGCCAAGGTCACGCACGACATTTCCTACAACGCTCCAGCCGCAATTTACTGCGACCGGGGTCAGGGCTACTGGCGCGCGCTGCTGACACTGCCTTTTTCCAGCCTCGGCTTGAAACAACCGCCGGTAGGTCAGCTCTGGGGCTTCAACTTCTGCCATACCAACTGGCAGAAAAAAGAATTCACCCAGTGGCTCCTGACGCCCAACAACTTCCACCAGCCACGCCTGTTTGGAGCCTTGTCTTTCGGCGATTGCCAGCCATCGATTAAGGCAGATATCTCCCTGCCTCTCGTCGGCTTTGGCGAAAACCTGCTGCACCTTACCACCGATAACCGCGCCGAGCCAAAAGAGGGCGTGTGCGAAATCCGGGTTGTAGAAAAAGGCGGCAAAGAAGTCTCGCGCGTCGAGAAAAAGCTTACTCTCGGTACCGGTAAATCCGCGCAGATAGTCAAATTTTCCATCCCCCCCGAAGTGGCAGGCGGCAGATACCGCGTCATCGCCGAACTTAAGTCCGGCGAGGAGACGCTGGCTAATTTCGTGAAAAACCTCACTCTGAAACACTATTTCGCACTCAATATGCCGCTGACGGAAATCTATAGCAGCGACGGCAAAGTCTCTGGCACGCTTCGACTGTGGCTGGGAGAAGAGGAACTGAAAAACGCTTCGGCGCGCTTCGTGCTGGGCGGCGGAGACGGGAAATTTGCCGTAATCAAGGTGGACGGAAATGCTCTTAGTTTTTCCGTCAACACCGCCGACATGAAAACGGGGCAGTCGCGCCTGGGCGTGGAGCTGCGCAACGGCGAGAAGGTTCTCTCCGCCCAGAACGTCGAATTCAACGTAGTGGAGTCGCCATTCGGGTTCTGACCCGTCGAAAAATCTCACCAGCCGCCCTTTCCCGGGCGGCTTTTTTTATTTCGTCACTCGTTAGCGCTTGCTCTGCGCGGGCTGAATGCGGTAAGATATTTCCGCACATTTTATTGTATAGGAAAAGGACAGCCATGAAGAGACTTGAAAACAGAAAAGCGGTTATCACCGGCGCGGCGCAAGGCATCGGACAGGCAATCGCCGCCCGTCTCGCCCACGAAGGCGCCGATATCGCGGTACTCGACCTCAACCTCGAAGCGGCGGAAAACGCGGCTTCCACCATCGCGACGGAAACCGGTCGCCGGGCGGTGGCAGTAAAAGCCAATGTCACCGATGAGGATTCGGTCAGCGCAGCCATGGACGAGGCAGCGCAGAAGCTGGGCGGCCTCGACCTGCTGGTTAATAACGCTGGCGTGCTTAAAAGCTCGTTTATCTGCGACTTTCCCAAAAAGGACTGGGACTTCGTCACCGGCGTCAACCTGACCGGAGCCTTCCTCTGCCTCAAGCACGCCGCGCGCCACATGATCGACGGCGGCAAGGGCTCGATCGTGGTGATCGGCTCCCGCAGCGGAAAGAAAGGCGGCCTCTGGAACAGCGCCTACGCCGCCAGCAAGTTCGGCGTGATCGGCCTGGTGCAGTGCGTGGCGCTCGACCTCGCGCCCCACGGCATCCGCGCCAACGTCATCTGCCCCGGCAACGCTCTGGACACTCCCCTGTGGAAAGACCTCGCCGTGCAGTACTCCAAAAAACTCGACATGACCCCGGCCGAGGTGATCGATTACTACCGCGCGCGCGTGCCGCTCAAGCGCGGATGCGACGTGAAGGACATCGCCAACCTCGCGGTCTTTCTCTCCAGCGACGAGGCTTCCTACATGACCGGCCAGGCGATAAACGTCACCGGCGGCGAAATCATGCACTAGCACTACAACGTAAGCTGCAGTAAAAGTTGAAACTGGTCGATAACTGTCATGTCGAACCTCTTGTGCGAAAGGAGATGGCATGACTGGAACGGAA
>JAGUZQ010000001.1 GCA_020060765.1 Planctomycetota bacterium
CCCCCTCTCCCCCTCAGGGGGCGAGGGAACTTGTTTTGCCCTTCAATGAAGCTTTCACGGTAAAGTGTAGATGCCACTTGGGCGTATTAATTCCCGAAACACAGCTATTTTTAATGCGATAGCCCTGGGGTTAGAGGGGGGGGGAAGGCATTCACCTCCCTCCTAACCTCAATACGGGTTTAATTAAGGGAAAATCTTTCTATTTTAAAGAAAAACATATGATCGTCATTCCCGCGCAGGCGGGAATCCAGTGGGGAAAATCGTACGCAACACCGCCTGGATTCCCGCCTGCGCGGGAATGACGGTACAAGTTTTCCCTGAATTAAACCGTAGTGCTCCTAACCCTCTGGAAGGGGAGGGCTTTTCCGCACATTTTCCGATAGCTATTCAGCGGGTAACCTATCAACCCATTACCCCGTCAACCTGTCAACCCAGAATGTCAATGTGGCATTTTCAGCACTACTCCGAGCGCGTCGTTGGGCGCATTGATAATTCTGTCAGCCATTTCCCCTACCTTCGCCAGCGCGCAGGTGTGGGTTGTCATGGGCTTGACGTGCAGGCGTTTCTCCGACAGCAGGGTCACGATCTCGCGGAGGTTGCGCTTGGTGGTGAACTGCACGAAGGCGTTGGGATAATCCTGGCCGAATTCATAAACCGGGTCGTGATAGCCGGGGCCGGTGCGTGAAGATGCCATTACGTCCACATTGCCGCTGTAGGCGCCGCCGCCGAATTCCAGTTTCGCTCCGCCCACCACCACCACCCGCCCCATCTGGTGGGTGTCGGGGGATTTCTTCATGCAGCCCAGCACCTGTTGCCACGCTTTGGTTGCGTCGCCGCCGAAAGCGATGTTGGCGAAATCCAGGCCGTAGGGAGCTGCGAACTTTTTCGTCTCCTCGGCCGGGTCTTTGCTTTTGAAATTGACGATGTTCGCGACGCCGCATTTTTTCGCGATTCTGATCCGGTTGGTAAAGCCCTCCCAGCCGATGACGCGCGCGCCGCCGAGTTGGTAGAATTGCGCGGCCAGGTTGCCGACAATGCCCAGTCCCAGCACCGCGCCGTATTCGCCCAGTTGCGGCGCGGTGCGTCTGACCGATTGCAGCGCCGTCGCCGCGAGGCAGGCATAGGTAGCGTCTTCGTAATTCAAGTTGTCCGGCAGCGGCTCGACCAGGTTTACCGGCACGCAGGCGTAATTGCCATGCACCGCGAAACCGCCGCCCATCGCCGCCACCCGCATCCCCTTTTCCAGTCCCGGACACTTGCCCTTGACCTGGACGATCTCCCCGGCGTTGGCGTAACCGAAAACGATGTCCTTGTCCTTGGGGTTGGGATTTTTCCTCCTGCCGACCACGCCGCCGAGAATTTCCGTCCCCGGGCTGATCAGGGAGGCATGCACCTTGAGCAGCACCATGTTGTGTTTCAGCACCGGCATTTTTTCCTCGATCACCTTCACTTCGCCCACGCCCGTGATTACCGCGGCCAATCTCGTCTTCATGGTTGCTCCCGCCTGTGGTTAAAAAAAACGCCGCGCACTTGCGCGAATATTTATCTAGCCTTATTATATGCTATGCGAAATGCCTGAAATTGCCAAGAGGATGTCAGAAATAACCAAACATGATCGAATTCGGCCTAACCTGCATCGATTGCGTGTTTCTCCCGACCAGCAATTCCGGCGAAATGCGCGGGCATCAGACCTGGCAGTGGGATCTGGTGACCAGCGGTTCCATGCGTATCAGCACCGCGTCCGAAGCGCTTGAAATCGGCTCCGGCGAGTCGGTGCTGACCCCGCCGTGGTTGGCGCATGGTTTTCACTGGCACGAACCATCCCGCTCCAGCTCGATTCATTTCCACTGGCCGGAAAGCCCGCAGTTGGACTCGGGGAAACTGGTGTTTCTCGACGCCAAGGCGCTTTCCTCCAGCCTGATGAAGCGCTTCTTCCACTACATCCGCTTTACCGATACTGACAGCCGCCGTAACGCCGGTTATTGCCTGCACCTGCTGCTGGGCGAATTTTTTGGCAAGGCCGAAGCCGATCGCCACCTCCGCCGCACGCTGGCGCAGGCGGTGCAGACCGAACTGGAGGGAAACAATTATCATGCCCTGCCGGTGGAGGAACTGGCCGAGGCGTGCCACATGTCGGTAAATAATTTCATCCGTGCGTTCCGGGAAGAAACCGGCGATACCCCCGCCCGTTTTGTGCTGCGCCTCCGCATCGAGCGCGCGCAGGAACTGATGCGCCACACCCGCATGAACCTGACCGGCGTCGCGCTCAGCCTGGGCTTTCCCGACCTCTACACTTTCAGCAAAGCCTTCAAGCGCGTAACCGGTGCTAGTCCCAAAAGCTGGTGCGCTTGAATTCATCTTGGAGAAATGCCATGCCAGAGCGGCAAAAAAAACGGCGAGCGATTCTGCTTGACCGCGACGGAACAGTGATCGTGGACAAGGATTATCTGTCAGACCCGGCGGAGGTGGAATTGTTGCCAGGCGCGGCGGCAGCGCTGGCAAGACTTTCCCAGGCAGGCTTCGCGCTGGTGCTGATCTCAAACCAGTCCGGCGTCGCGCGGGGCCGGTTCGGGCTGGCGGAGGTAGACGCGGTGAACGAGCGCTTGCGGGAGTTGCTGGCGGCGAGGGGGGTGGTAATCGATGGTATGTATTTCTGTCCCCATCATCCCGAGGGCGTAGTCGAGGAATACCGCCAGACGTGCCGCTGTCGCAAACCGGAACCGGGAATGGCGTTGCGAGCGCGGGACGAACTGGGGCTTGATCTGGCTGGGTCGTACGTGGTGGGCGACAAACTGTCTGACCTGGATCTGGCTGTTGCAATCGGCGCGAAGGGATTGCTGACGCTGACCGGTTACGGTCGCGAGTCGTTGCGTAAACGCCCCGCCGCTCCCCAGGCGGAGAATCTGGCGGAAGCGGCGAGAATCATCCTGGCCGACGAAGAATAACGCCGCCTGCCGCCAAAAAACTTTTCATTTATAGGTTGAAAACCGCGCCAGCTTCTGCTATAGTCGCCTGTCTAAAAATCAGGGGAGATGCCCGAGAGGTTAAAGGGGACGGACTGTAAATCCGTTGGCTACGCCTACATAGGTTCAAATCCTATTCTCCCCACCACGTTTCCACGCCCTTGTCAGAAGATGACAGGGGCGTTTTTGTTGCGTCTGTATAGGCGTTTACTACGATTTCCTGGTTTTCATTTTCTGTTACTCCCGCCTTTTTGGCTACGGTCGAATTTGTCTCGGAATGACAGGAAACGCCTATTTTAGTACCCCGGAACGCTACATTTCGCGCTACCTGTCCGGCATCGTCAATCCGCCCCACTCACCTTTCATCTCGAACGAACTCTCGGCCATGAGGTGATACTCCCGAGTTTCGACCCGACCGTGATCCTTCTCCACGGTTTTGTGGTAATCGTGTTCAAGG
>JAGUZQ010000050.1 GCA_020060765.1 Planctomycetota bacterium
GCGCAGGCAAATATGTGAACTGGCAATTTACGACCACGGATGCGAGGATAAAGCTAAAACGCCTCTATCCAGTGATTCAAAACTGACAGGGTACTAGGGATAAAAAGAAAGCGCTTCCCCTCCGGGGAAGCGCTTTCTTTTTCACATACAGCGTTTTTTTTACAGGCCGAGCTCCTGGCGGGCGAAGCCGACTACTTCCGCCTTGCCGCCGGCGGCTTTGCCGGCCTGGGCGACGAACTGGGCGACGGTCTGCTTGCCATCGGGATCTTTCACGAAAATCTGTTCCAGCAGGCACTTCTCGCTGTAGAACTTGCCCAGCTTGCCCGCGACAATTTTTTCCACCATCTCGGCAGGCTTGCCCTTGATCTGGTCGAGGAAGACTTCCTTTTCCTTGGCGACCATTTCGGCGGGAATCGTGGAGCGATCCAGACCTAGCGGGCGCAGCGCCACCGAGTGCATACACACGTCGTTGGCGGCGGTTTTCAGTTCGGCGTTGTTCGCGTCGGCGCCTTCCAGCTTCAATGAGCAGATCGCGCCGGATTTCTTGTTGAAGTGGACATAACAGCCGATCATTCCCCCGGCGGGCGCGTCGACCCGGGCGAAGCGCTTTACCTGCACGTTCTCGCCGACGGTGCCCGCGAGAGTGGTGAGTGCTTCCTGCACGGTGGTGCCGTCCAGCTTCGCCGCCAGAAGCTCTTCCAGGTTTTTGGCTCCGCTGGCGACGGCGGCTTTCTTGACGTTTTCGACAAAAGCAGTGAAGCGCTCGTTATTCTTGGTAGGCTCCTGCTCACAGGCGACCTCGACCAGGATGGCGGCGTTGCCGACCACTTCGGCGGCGATAACACCTTCGCCAGTGGGGCGGTCGGCCTTCTTGATAGCCTTTTCCTTCTGGGTCTTGCGCAGGAACATCTCGGCTTTTTCCAAGTCGCCATTTTCGGATTCCAAGGCTTTCTTGCAGTCGGAAATGCCCATGCCGGTCTTTTCGCGCAGGGTTTTGATCAGTTTGGGATCTATCGCCATGATTCAAAGTCCTTTCCTGTTATAATCGAGAAGAAGGTGTTTGAAAAGTCGGGGTAATGGCTCTTTATAACCTATAAAAAGCGCTTTTTGCTTTTTATAGGTTATAAATCTCCGATCGCACTTTTATGTTTCTTTTGCTCAAGAGAGTAAATCTTACGGATTTACTCTCTCGAGGAGCTCTCAACCCGACTTTTTCAACACCTTTTATGAAAAAAAATCAATCTTCGCCGCCGTAGGAGAAACCGCCGACCTGGGTGAAGTCCTGGGGCAGATCCTTGATCTCCTCCTGTTCGGCGCGGACCCCGGCCTTGGCGGTCTGGCTGGCGCGCTGAGCCATAGCGGCGTTGGTGGAGGCTTTCTTGGAGCCGGAAATCACGGCGTCAGACAGCTTGGCCAGCAGATATGACAGGCTGCGCAGGGAGTCATCGTTGCCGGGGATCAGGAAGTCGACCGGTTCCGGATCGCAGTCGGTGTCGCAGATGGCGATGGTAGGAATGCCGAGCTTGGTCGCTTCCGCAATGGCGATGTGTTCCTGCTTGGGGTCGACGATGACGATGGCACCGGGAACGTCCTTCATGTCGCGGATGCCTTCGAAGTTGCGGAAAATCTTTTTGCGCTCACGGGTGAGGCTGGAGACCATCTTCTTGCTGAACTCGGCGATTTCGCCGCTCTCTTCCAGCTTTTCCAGTTCCTGCAGCCGGGTGATCCGGTTGCGCATGGTGCTCATATTGGTAAGGGTGCCGCCCAGCCAGCGGGTGGCGACAAAATAGCTGTTACTACGGGCGGCCTCGGCGCGGATGATTTCGCTGGCCTGGCGCTTGGTCCCCACGAAGAGGATTTTCTGTCCCTTGGCGGTGGCCTTTTCGATAAAGCGCACCGACCGGATCAGCCCGCGCAGGGTTTCCTTAAGGTCGATGATGTGGATTTTGTTCTGCCGCGAGTGGATGAAAGGCTTCATCTTCGGGTTCCAGCGCGAGGTGTGCGATCCGAAGTGGACGCCGCATTCGATCAGTTCCTTGAGTGTTGCAATAGCCATGTAACCTGCTCCTCCGGCCTGCATCGCATGGTGGGCGGTTAAATCACCTGCCCGCGAAGACAGCGCCAGCAAAAGAACCGGGCGCAAACCCGGCGAAACAAAAAACCAAACAGGCCCGTGCCTGTTCGGCCCGTAAAAGGGAAGAGCTAATTTAAGGTCGCAAGCCGGTTTAGTCAAGCAAATTCAGGAGAAAAGTTACCAGATTGCTGGGATCGGGGGAGGCTCCTCATGTCGTTGGTGTAAGGTTTTTACGAGAGAGGTGCGCGGAATGCGCACATCTTTGCGCGCTTTGCAACATTGACTTAATATGAAGGCAGTATAGACTGAAAACACAATCAAGCTGTGCTGAATTTCATCTTTCAAGGAGCGAACCATGTTTTACAGCGGCATTTCTGACGAGGCGGGAAAGCCTATCGACGTGCAGATCAAAGCGCACCGGGAATTAGGCTGGAAACATATCGAACTGCGTAACGTTCTCACCCAGGCTTTCACCGACGTAAGCGACGCAGAGTTTGACGCAATCAGCGGCAAGCTCGCCGACGCGGGGTTGCAAGTGTCGTGCTTCGCTTCGCCCATCGCCAACTGGGCCTGCAAGATTACCGACGATTTCCAGCGCGACGTGGATATTCTCAAGCGCTCGATTCCTCGCATGAAAAAACTGAACACGCCCTTTATCCGCATCATGAGCTACGAAAACAACGGCCTGACCGAGGACGACTGGCGCAAGGAAGCGGTGCGGCGGGTCAAGGAACTGTCGAAAATGGCCGAGGACGGCGGCGTGACGCTGGTGCTGGAAAACTGCGGCGGCTGGGCCAGCGCCAAAGCGGAAAACTTTTCCCGCTTTTACGAACTGGTAAACAGCCCCGCGCTGAAAGCGGTCTACGACACCGGCAATCCCGCCTCGCACGGGCATACGAATACGTGGGACTGGTATCTGGCAGCCAAGCCGCATATCGCGTACGTGCATATCAAGTGCCACACCGGCCCGCGTTCGGCGGAAGACAAGGGCGAGCATGTCTGGCCGGAGGAGGGCGCAAGCCTGATCGCGAAAACCATGAAGGACTTGATTGCCAGCGGCTACGACGGCGGTTTCTCCATCGAGCCGCATCTGAAGGTCGTCTATCATGAGGCAAACCAGATCAGCGACGAAGACGCGGCTTATCGCACCTACGTCGAATACGGCAGGCGAATGGTGAAAATGGTCGAGGCGACGCTTTAGGGGCGCGCGGAAGTTTCGAGTAGCTATAATTGCGAATGTTAAAATCCCTCTGCGTGGCGGAGGGATTTTAATTGCGCGGCGATTAAGTCGTAACGAAACCGGAACAGGCCGCAAGTTATTTCAGTTTCATCTTTTTGACCTTGTAGCGGATGCTGCGGAAACTGATGTTGAGCAATTCCGCCGCCTTGGTGAGATTGCCGTCGGTCTGTTTTAAGGCTTCGGAAATAAACCCGGCTTCAATTTCCGCCATTTTCTGTTCCAGGTCGATGCCCTTTTCCGGCAATTTTCCGGAAGCGATAGACACAAGCGCTGGTGGCTCCTCGCCATCGACGTTCCGGCTCCGGGGAGCGGCGATATCTTCCGGCTGGATGATTTCGCCGGGGCAGAGCGTGACCGCGCGCTGGATGGTGTTCTGGAGTTCGCGGATATTTCCCGCCCACGGATTTCGCAGCAGCGCCTGCATCGCGGCATCGGAAAAACCCGACAGGCCGCGACCGAAGGCGTGGTTGTAAATCGCGAGAAAGTGTCCCGCCAGCAAAGGGATGTCGTCCCGGCGTTCGCGCAGCGGCGGCAGGAAGACGGGAATCACGTTCAGGCGATAATACAAGTCCTCGCGAAACGCGCCGCTCCTGACCATCGTCGACAGGTCGCGGTTGGTGGCGGCGATAAACCTGACATCTGCTTTGTGCGGCCTGACTTCGCCCACCGGCAGAAATTCCCGCGTCTCCAATACGCGCAACAGTTTTATCTGCACCGGCAGCGACATCTCGCCTACTTCGTCGAGGAAGAAGGTGCCGCCGTCGGCGATTTCAAGCAGACCCTGCTTGTCGGAAACCGCGCCGGTGAACGCTCCCTTGCGGTGGCCGAAGATTTCGCTTTCCAGCAGCGTTTCGGAAAACGCGCCGCAGTTGACACTGATGAACGGCTGCTGCCGGCGCAGGCTTTGCAGGTGCAGCAGGCGGGCGATCATTTCCTTGCCGGTGCCGCTTTCGCCTTCGATCACGACCGTGCTGGAAGTGGGCGCCACCCGCCGAACCAGCGCGAGGATTTCCTGCACCGCCGGAGTGGAGCCGATCAGATGCACATCCTGCGGCGCGCTTTCGGCGCGGTCGGCGGCGGCCTCGGTCTGGCTGCGTTTCAGTTGCAGGGCGCGCTGCACCAGGGCACGCACGTCGTCGTTGTCGAAAGGCTTTTTCAGGTAGTCGTAAGCGCCGAGGCGCATCGCCTCAACCGCCGTGTCCCAGGTGGAGAACGCAGTGATGATAACCACCGGCGCGGAAGGGTCGCGCTCCCGCAGGCGCGACAGCAGTTCGATCCCGTCCATGCCCGGCATTTTCAGATCGTGGATGACCATGTCATATTTGGTCGCGTCGAACATTTCCAGCGCGGACTGACCGTCGGCGGCAGTGTCGACCGAGTGGCCGTCCCGCTCCAGCGCGATCTGCACGAGGGCGCGCATGCTTTCCTCGTCGTCGACAAACAGGATTTTCCCGTTCTGGTGCATATTTTACGCCTTTTGCGCCTGGATGAAATTCCGCAGATCCTCCGCGATTTCCCCAAGGCGGCTCACGATAGGCAGGCGCTGGGTGCAGGCGTTTTCGCAGAGGCCGCATTCGACGCATTTTTCCAATCCGGCGGTTTCCGGCGTGATGCCCCAGTGCCAGCGCAGACGGTTGATCATGTCCTGGCGCGAGCCTTTCAGCTTTTTGTAATTATACGCTTCCATGAATTTCGAAACCGGTATTCCGTGCGGGCAGCGGTTGCAATAGCCGCAGCAGGTGCATAGTTCCACGAAAGCCTGTTTAAGGCTGCGCTTGATCCGCTTGATCTCATCCGCGGGAACCGGCTTGAAGCCTTCAACCGCGGAAATCGCCTCGCGCAGATGTTCCTGCTTGCTCATGCCCACCAGCGCCACGGTGATGCGTTCGTCGTTCAGCAAAAACCGTAGCGCCGCCTCGACCACGGTTTCGTCGGGCGAGGTTTTCACAAACGAAAACCGTTCCGGGTGATTGGGAATCAGCCCGCCGCCGAGCGGATTCATCACCACCACGCCGCGCCCGAGGTCGGAGGCCGCCTGCACCGCCGCCTCGCGGTAGGAAAAATTCATGGCCGAATAACCCAGCAACGCCCCGGCGAAAGGATAGTCGCGCAACGCCTGGCCGATATAGTCGCCCGGCATGTGGGAGGAAACGCAGATGTGTTTGACCAGTCCTTCCTCTTTCGCTTTTTCAAAGGCACGTAATACTCCGGCTTTTTTCCTGTTTTCCAGATTTGCCAGCGAGTTCACATACCAGACATGATAGAAATCGATGCAATCCACCTGTAGGCGTTGCAGGCTTCCCTCCAGGTCTTTACGCACGTCGCCGGGCAGGCCGGAGCCGCTTTTGGTCGAAACGTAAAAAGGTTTTTCGGCGCGGGTCTTTTGCATTTCTCTGAACGCCAGCCCCATCACCTCTTCCGACTTTCCCCCCGCGTAGCCGCAAGCGGTGTCGAAATAGTTGATGCCCGCGTCGTAGCAGGATTTCACTAACTCAGCGCAGGCGTCGCGGTCGTCGTAATTTTCGAACCGCATCCCGCCGAAGCCGATGGCGGAAACTTCTATGCCGGTGTCGCCGTATTGCCGATAGATCATTCCATTCAGTCCTTGAGCAAATTTATCTATTGTTTCATCAAAAATTATGAACGTCATTCCCGCGAAGGCGGGAATCCAGGCGGAGAAAACTTCGCGAGACAAGCCGATTTGATACCGGCAAAAACTCAGCCACGGTTTTACAAAAAAACGATCTCATCGGTATAAGCCAACACCTCCTGGATTCCCGCCTTCGCGGGAATGACGACGCATAGAAAATCTGTTCAACGTATTATTCCTCTTCCAGCTTTTCCTCGGCGAGGTCGTCCAGGCGGAAAGAGCCCTCTGCCTCCTCCACCAGCAACTTCACCTTTTCCTCCGCCTGCGTCAGCAGCTTGGCGCAGGCGCGGATATTCTTGACGCCGGTTTCGTATTTTTTCAACGACTCGTCCAGCGACAACTCGCCGCTTTCGAGTTCCTCCACTAACGCTTCGGTTTCTTTCAGCAGGGTTTCAAACCCCTCGGCTTTCTTCACCATCGAGTATCTCCGTAATCGCGGAAACCAGGCGACCTTCGTTCAACCTGGTTTCGATTCTGTCTCCGATTTTCACCTGCCCGGCTGTTTTTATCACCGCGCCGGTTTCGTTCACGGTCACGCTATAACCGCGCGACAGCACCGCCAGCGGCGACAGGCTTTCCAGTTTCGCCGACAGCAATTTAAGCGCGCCGGTTTTCTCATTAAGCAGAACCGTCCCCGCGCGGTTGAACCGATCCAGCTTTTCGTCCAGCAACTGCCGCCGCGCGTGAACGATGTCCCAGGGCTTGCGCAAGACCCGCGCCTGCGCCACCTGCGCCAGCCGCGCGCGCAAATCCCGCACCTGTGTCCGCAGCGCCGCCGAAAGGGAGCGTTGCAGATTTTTCAATTGTCGAATATACTGTGACAGGTCGGGCGCGACTGTTTCCGCCGCTTCCGAAGGCGTCGCCGCCCGCACGTCCGCGACGAGGTCGGCAATGCTGAGATCGACTTCGTGCCCGACTGCGCTTACGATCGGCGTCCGCGCCGCGAAAATCGCGCGTGCTACGACTTCCTCGTTAAACGCCCACAAGTCTTCCTGCGAACCGCCGCCGCGCCCGATGATGATGACGTCGCATTGTCCCCAGCGTTCCAACTTATCCAGTGCTTGTGCAATCTGCGTCGCCGCGCCCGGTCCCTGTACGATGCAGGGCGAGACGACTATCTTCACTCCCGGCATTCTTCGCCTGGCGACCTTGATGATGTCGCGGATCGCCGCGCCGGTGGGGCTGGTGACAACGCCGATGATCTCAGGTTTTTCCGGCAGCGGTTTCTTGTGTTCGGGCAGAAACAGCCCTTCGTCGCGCAGCTTCGCGACCAGTTCCTCGAACTTCGCTTGCAAGTCGCCCTGCCCGAGAGGCTGCAAGGAGGAGACGACTAGTTGATACCGCCCGCGCGGCTCGTAGACAGTGACTTCACCCTTTGCAATTACCTTGTCGCCCTCGGCGGGAGTGAAGCGCAGGCGCGAGGCGGAACTGCGCCACATCACCACATCGATCAGCGCGCGGCTGTCTTTTAACGACAGATAAAGATGTCCCGACGCGGCGCGGGAGAGGTTGCCGATTTCGCCCTCGACGGTGACGCGGCCGACGTCGCCTTCCAGCAGCGCCTTGATTTTATGGGTCAGTTCGGAAACGGTGAACGCGCTCTCGCCGGTTACGGGAGAGGACGGTTTGCGCGAATTGTCGAACATTCCCCTGCGCATGTCATTTCTTTTTCTGCAACAGCCCCGGGTCGATGCCGAAGCGTTCGGCGATCACCTGCGTGACCGACTGCGGGTCGGCCTTGCCCTTCATTTCTTTCATGATCTGACCGACAAACCACATTGCGGTCTGGTGCTTGCCGCTCTCGATTTCCGCCGCCTGCTTGGGATTGGCGGCGACGATCTTCTCCAGCGCCTCCTTGAGTGCGCCGCTGTCAGATACTTGCGCGAGGCATTCCTTTTCCACGATATCCTTGGGCGATGCGGTTTCGCCTTGGACGAGGCGGGCGAAAAGCGCGCGCGCGGTCGGCATGTTTATCGTATTGCCTTTCACCAGCGCAAGCAGTTCCGCCAGAGTTTCCGGCTTAACCGGGAACGCGGAGATGCCGGAAATGTTGCGCTCCTTCATTTCGCGCGCGACGTCGTTAATGACCCAGTTGGCGGAGTCCTTGGGGTTGCCGGAAGCTTTCGCCACGTCCTCGAAATAGGCGGCCAGAGGCTTATCCTGCATCAGCACGCTGGCGTCATAATCGGACAGGCTGTACTCATCCATAAAACGCGTGTGCTTGGCGCGGGGCAGTTCGGGCAGTGTGGCACGCACCTGCTCCACCCACTCGCGGCTGACCTCCACCGGCGGCAGGTCTGGCTCGGGGAAATAGCGGTAGTCGTTAGCCTCTTCCTTGACGCGCATCTTGAAAATTTTCTGTTTCTCGATGGAATAGCCCCAGGTGACCTGTTCGATCTTCTCGCCTTTTTTCGTCGCGTCGAACAGTTTTTCCGCCACCAGTTGCAGCGCGATTTCCACGCCCTTGAACGAGTTCATGTTCTTGATTTCGTTCTTGGTGCCGAGTTCCTTCTGGCCGAAGGGGCGGACAGAGATGTTGGCGTCGCACCGGAGCGAACCTTCCTCCATATTGCAGTCGGATACTCCGACGTATTCCAGCGTCAGCTTCAGCAGTTCGAGATACGCCTTCGCCTCCGCGCCGGAGCGCATGTCGGGTTCGGACACGATTTCCAGCAGCGGCGTGCCGGTGCGGTTGAGGTCTACGACGGAGCTGTCGGTCGAGTGCATGAGCTTGCCCGCGTCTTCCTCCAGGTGCGCGCGCGTGATGCCGATTCTTTTTTCGACGCCGTCGACGTTGATGTCGAGATAACCGCGCTCGCTCATGGGCAGGTCGTACTGGCTGATCTGGTAATTCTTCGGCAGGTCGGGATAGTAGTAATGCTTGCGGTCGAACTTGGTTCTCGGCGGAATTTCGCAATTCAGCGCCAGCGCCCCCTTCATGCCGAGTTCAAACGCCTTTTTGTTCAGCACCGGCAGCACCCCCGGCTGTCCCAGGCAGACGGGGCAGACATTGGTGTTGGGCTCGTGGGTGAATTTGTTCCTGCATCCGCAGAAGATCTTGGTTTCGGTCAGAAGCTGGGCATGTACCTCCAGGCCGATGACGATTTCGTAATCCATGGTTTTGGTTCCTGATTTTTTAGAAAAGCAAATGAGTTCGCGCCTGTCGATTATATGGCGGCGGCGTTTGGGCGCAATACCTTATTATCCGCAGGCGCGCGTTCGGCAGGGCAAGCACATAAAAAAAAAGGCTTGATGGCTAAGCTAGTAAGCAAAATAAACCCCGGCAAGCGCGATTTTCCTTGTCGAAAAAATGCGCTTGCGTTATACCAGAATCAGCGTTTCTGTCTGCTTGTTTTTCTACTACTTTTACTGGAGCGCGATATGCGGAAAATGAAGGCGTTGGTCAAGGCGAAGGCCGAACCGGGGCTGTGGCTGGAGGAAGTGCCGGTGCCAGAAATCGGCATCAACGACGTGCTGATTAAAACGGTCAAGACCGCTATCTGCGGCACCGATGTGCATATTTACGACTGGGACAAGTGGTCGCAGAAAACAATTCCCGTGCCCATGACCATCGGCCACGAATTCGTCGGCACGGTGGCGGAAACCGGCAGTAACGTCCACGACTTCAAACCCGGCGACCTGGTCAGCGGCGAGGGACACGTGGTCTGCGGGCACTGCCGCAACTGCCTGGCAGGGCGGCGCCACCTCTGCGCCAAGACTTCCGGCATCGGCGTCAACCGTTCCGGCGCGTTTGCCGAATACATTTCCGTCCCTGTAACCAACGTCTGGTATGCCGACAAAAAAATTCCTCTCGATGTGCTGGCGTGTTTCGATCCGCTGGGCAACGCCACCCACACCGCGCTGTCCTTCGACCTGCTGGGGGAGGACGTGCTAATTACCGGAGCCGGCCCCATCGGCGTCATGGCCGCGGCCATCGCCCGCCACGCGGGGGCGCGTTACGTGGTAATCAGCGATATGAACCCGTACCGTCTGGAACTGGCGAAGAAAATGGGCGCTACCGCGACGGTGAACATCTCCGCCGGGCAGACCATCGAGCAGGTGATGAAGGAACTGGACATGAAGGAAGGCTTCGACGTCGGGCTGGAAATGTCGGGCAGTCCCGCCGCTTTCCGCACGATGCTGGGCACCATGTTCCACGGCGGGAAAATCGCGATGCTGGGCATCATGCCCAACGACACCGGTATCGACTGGGACAAGGTCATCTTCAACATGATCACCATCAAGGGCATCTATGGGCGCGAGATGTACGAAACCTGGTACAAGATGACGGTGATGATCCAAAGCGGCTTGGACATATCGCCTATCATCACCCATCGCTTCCCTTACACTGAATTCGAAAAAGGCTTCGCCGCCATGAAATCGGGGCAGAGCGGCAAGGTAGTGCTGGATTGGACGACATGAATTTGACTTGGTTTCCCGGAAATAAGTGAACGAAAATAAAGTTACTGAGTTGCTGAGAAAGAACTAGCCACTTAAATCCATGTATGCTTCGCGGAAGACTGCTCAGCAACTCAGTAACTCAGCAACTATTTTATTCATATGCTTACGGGACACTGTACTCGGCTTGACCGAAGGAGAAAGAAGAATGTACGGAGAAATGAAGACGCATCTGGACGCGACTCTGCGCGAAATCCGCGACAGCGGCCTGTACAAGGAGGAGCGCATCCTCGCCGGATCCCAGCGGGCGAAAGTCAGGGTCGGCTCCGGGCAGGAAGTGCTTAACATGTGCGCCAATAATTATCTTGGCCTCGCCGCGCACCCGGAAGTCATCGCCGCCGCGAAGAAGAGCTTCGACCAGTGGGGCTTCGGCATGTCGTCGGTGCGGTTTATCTGCGGCACCCAGGGTCAGCACAAGGAATTGGAAAAAAAACTGAGCGAATTCCTCGGCATGGACGACACGATTCTTTATACTTCCTGTTTTGACGCCAACGGCGGCCTGTTCGAGACATTGCTGACCGCCGAGGACGCCGTCATTTCCGATGCGCTCAACCACGCCAGCATTATCGACGGCATCCGCCTGTGCAAGGCGCAGCGCCTCCGCTACAATCACGCCGACATGAACGACCTGGAGGCCAGACTGAAGGAGGCCGCCGACGCGCGGTTCCGCCTGATTGCCACCGACGGCGTGTTTTCGATGGACGGAGATATCGCCAAGCTGGATAAAATCTGCGACCTCGCGGAACAGTATAACGCGCTGGTGATGGTGGACGATTCCCACGCCGTCGGCTTCATGGGCAAGACCGGGCGCGGCACCCACGAGCACTGCGGCGTGATGGGCCGGGTAGATATCATCACTGGCACGTTGGGCAAGGCTCTCGGCGGCGCTTCGGGGGGCTATACCAGCGCGCGCAAGGAAATCGTCGAATTGCTGCGGCAGCGTTCGCGCCCGTATCTGTTTTCCAACACCGTCGCGCCGGTGATCGTCGCCGCCGCGATCAGGACGATTGACCTGCTGTCGGAATCGACCGAACTCCGCGACAAGCTGGAGGCGAACACGAAATATTTCCGCGCAGGCATGACCGCGCGCGGTTTCAACATTACGCCCGGTGTGCATCCGATCGTGCCGATCATGCTGGGCGAGGCGACGCTGGCGCAGAAAATGGCGGCTCGGCTGCTGGAAAAAGGCGTCTACGTCATCGGCTTTTTCTTTCCCGTGGTGCCCAAGGGGCAGGCGCGCATCCGCGTGCAGGTTTCCGCCGGACACTCCACCGCCGACCTCGACTTCGCCATGGATGCGTTCGCCGAGGCGAAAAATGAATTCGGGATATAGTCGGCTTATCCGGGGATATAATGATGTTTGAGAATTATTCCGACCACGCCCGTGCGGCTGTCAAACTCGCGCGGGAGGAAACAGAAAAATATTCGCAGGCCGCCGTCAACACCGCGCATCTCTTCGCCGGAATCATCCGGCAGCGCGAGTGTAGCGGGCGGGAAATACTGGAGCGGTGCGACCTGGACATGAGGCGGTTGTCACTGTCGCTGGAAAAAAACATGTCCCGCGGCACCGCCGTCGCGGAGATCGACGTCGCTTTTTCCGTCAACGTGAAACGGGTTTTCGCGGCGGCGGAAAAAGAAGCGCAAAAACTGGGGGCAAGCGAAGTCGGCACGGAACACCTGCTGCTGGGATTACTGCTGGAGGAGAAATCCGTGCCCGCGCTGCTGTTGGAAAAGTTCGGCGTTGATTTTGCGAAAGTCTCCGGGTTCGTCGCCAAACGCGCGGGCGTGAGTGCGCCGAAAAAAGACGCTGCTATCGCCTGTTCCGGACAGTTCACCGCGGCAAAAGAGGAATCGACACCGGTCGACGCGGCGGGAGAACTGCGCCAGGCAGACGAAACTGCGGCGAAACTCCTGGCCGACATGCGCAAGGAGCTGCTGAAAATACTGGCCGAGACCAGCAAGGCAGGCGAGTCCTCCGGCCTCGATCATGACACCTTCAGCGGGGTGAAGAACGACCTGTCGCAACGTTTCGTGAAACTGGAACACAGCCTCGCCGCTTCGCTGAAAGACATCCGGCGCAACCTGCGCAATGTCCTGGATTCGGGGTCGTTGGCCAGCGCGAGCGGGGGAGGCAGGACGGAGGAAATCCTGACCCTGGAAAAGCGGATCGATTCCGTCGAACGGAAGATGTGGGAGTCGGTCAGCGCACGCGACTTTTCCAAGGCGCAATTCCACCAGGAGGAAATTGGGAGGCTGCGAACCGAGCGCGCCCGGATTCTGGGAGGCAACGGAGCTTGAAAAAAATCGTCGCCACACCAAACATTTCCTAATATTCCGCTTCCAACAACCGAAAATATAAACAGAAACATCTTCGCAAGGAGGCGAACCATGAACGGCTTGATTACGCATCCCCACCATCCGCAGCGTCAACGTCCGGGTTTTGTCACCAACCAGGACGAAAGCGACGCGCGCCAGGAAGGCCCCGCCGTCATTATCGACCGCACCAGCTACGCCAACTGGACGCGCATCCAGAATATCGTCGAGGTCGAGCGGGAAAAGCGTTTCGCCTCCTGAGTTTCCGACGATTTCCGCATTCTCCGGAAGCGCATTACGCACCGCCCAAAAAAGCTCCGCGCGAAGGCGGAGCTTTGGCGTTTCAGATGGCATTCAGTCCTACGGAATCACCCAGGTCTGCGAAGACTCACTCCGATTTCCTTCAGCACGTTCAGCGCGCCTCCAAAAATAAGCGCCCGATGCCGACTAATTACATAAGATCATAATTCAGGATGCCGACAATTCCTGCAGATACTCCGCCACTTTGTTGTTGGCGACAATCAGTCCGGAGATAGCTGTAAACGCCTCGTCGAACATGGTGGAGGAAATCTCGTCGGAATTGTACGCCTGGAGCAGGGCATCGCGCATCGGGCCGTCGATGTTGATTTCCTTGGGGCTGCCGGGACGGATGTACATGTCGATGATTTTCCCGGCGGTTTCCCGCATGCTGTCCTGAGAGACTATATCTTCGATGCTGGGGTTGGCGTTGGGCGCTTTCATTTCCGTCACCGCGACCAGGAAACGCGCGTTTTCGTCGGTGTAATCCCGTTCGCATAACGAAACCAATCCCGCCGACAGTTCCGGCGATTCCAACAGCGAGGTCAGCACCCTGTCCATAGTGACGTCGGTGCGGCCGTTCTGGCGCAGGTCGCTCAGTGCCGTCCGCAGCGGATTCGGAGCCAGCCCCAAGTCCTGGCTGCTGAAAATCACTTCCTCGCCGAACCGCACGTCGATATTATCGAGCTTGGGATTGTTGCGTACGCCGTCGATAAACATTTTCAGCGCGGTTTCGATCGTGCCGCCGCGCGCGATGCCGAGGTCGTCCAGCTTGGCCAGGGCTTTCTGGGCGTTAGCGTACATGACCCGGATGCCGTTGGACTTGTTGGTCGGCGCTCCCGCGTTGAGGATATCGGACAAGCCGCCGTGGCCGCCATCCGTCGCCATTTTCTGCAGGCTCTTGAAACCGTTAGTGACGACCGAGGGCAGGCGCTCCTTGCAGGCACCGAGTTTAGTCGCGCCGCTGGGCAGCTTGGGGTTGCCGATCAGAAAATTGAAAGTATGCCCGAGCGTGTCCTTGAAATCCGCCCAGGTGCGTTTGAAATTTCCGCCCGGGCCGCGCGTGTCGTAGGGCGTGCCGCGCGCGCTCAGAATCGCCTTGTTGAATGAGGGGCAACCGTGTACTTCCATCTTTATGTAGAGGCGGTTTTCCGGCAGACCGTTTTCCTTGCTTGCCGAAAGCTTGCCAAACAGCATTGTCTTCAAGCCGTAGGGCATGACGTCGCTCATGTTGGCGACGCTTGACCCGCGCGCGTCGATGCCGCGATGGGTGCCGCCGGGCATTTTCTGGAAAGCGTTAATGTGGGACGACTCGCGCTGGTAGGCCTTGGGGTGCGAGTCGAGAAAATTCTGAAGTTTGCCGCCGGGATCGGGCAGGGTCATGGCGCCGTCGCGGAAATTCTCGCCCAGCTTGCTTTCGCACTTCGCCTGCAGGAACCAGCCGAGGTCGGTCATATCCTTGGTGGTGCAGGGCGGCTCCTTCGCGCCGGAAAGTATCTGGGCGTAAAGCTGCTCGCCGGAAGTGATCTTCGCCTGGATGCCGGTGATGACGGTCTGGGGGTCGGTGCCGCGCGGCAGTTTCAACGGCAGCACGCGGCTGTCCATCCGCACGGTCTGCCCGCCGAGAGTGACGTTGAAACTCGGCATGTGGCTGGAAAGGGTTTTCGGCCTGCTGAACAGGGAACATATTTTGGAACCGAGCGAGCGCAGCATATTCATGGCGCGGTTGCCGCCGACTGCGCCGGTGCGTCCGCGCAGGGTGCCGTTAGTGCGCGGGATTTCCCGGTCGCCGCGCAAACGAGTCTCGCGGAAGGAAGTCGGCAGGCTAAGGCTCCGGGTCTGCCGGGTCGAACTAACCTCGGTCAGCGAAGACAGGTCGCCGACGGAACTGGTATGTTGCAACGGCGCGTTATGGGAAATAGGCGAACTCATGATTTTCTCCCGATTAAAAATTAATCACGCAAAATCTTTTCTCTGCCAGTGATCCGTTCCGGCAGGGAAAGTGTTACAGGTAATACGGTTTGTTAAGTAAAAATCGTTCTGTTCAACAATTAAACTCACAAATCGTCATTCCGGCGGAGGCGGGAATGACGTGCGTAAATTTTTTGGCAAAACAGAAGGCTATTCAGTTGCGTTTGGAAACTGAACTCGGTCGCACTGAGCCTCGGTCAGATCCGCATCATGTTTGCCCCGCCGGGCGTGGCGCCGACGCTTTCGCCGCCCGACTGGGAAAGCTTGCCCATCCAGTATTCGCCCACGTCAATCAGATCGGAGAGGACTTCCTCGAAGCCTTTGCCTTTCCCGTCCGAGAGATCGAAGCCGTAGCAGACGCTGGCGATGCCGGTCTCCTCGTCCAGGCCGAGGGTGCCGCCGGAGGTGAGACTCCAGCAGTAATTCCCGCACAGCATCTCCACCGCCAGGTTTTTGCCGTCCTCGCCTTCGGGGAGATTCCCCAGCGGCAGATTTACCAGCAGGTGTTCCGACTCCTCATCGAACTGGACGATGAACACATATTTCTCGTCGATGGTGAAGACGCAAGTGTCGGTGCCGTCAAGTTTCAACGGCTCCGGCATTTCGAGCGATTCCGCTATCGAGTTCAGCAGATGTCCGGCTTTTTCCCGTGGATTCATGGTAATGTCCTTTCAAAAAGATTATTTTTCCAACTCGTCGATTTTGTCGTTGAGGTAGAGGACATGGCTGATTTCCTCCTGGATGATTTTTTCGATTTCCCCGCGACCCAGTTTGGGCGGAACCATCACTTTCAGCGCGGTGTAGAACACCACCGAATCCTTTTCGCGCTTTTCCGCCTTGCGCAAGATATCCAACAGGCATTCATCGGGAGCAATCAGCTTTTCGACCGGAGTCTTGGGGTCGAAGATTCGACCGTTGGCGATGGCTTGCAGGTATTTGGCGGAATTGTCGTCGGGATCGAGCTGGTCGAGATTTCCCCCGGATAATTTCCCAAGCATCTTCCGGAAAATATTCTCGTGTTCCTTTTCCCATCCCACCAGATCAAGAAAAAGCTGCTTCGCCGATTTGCTTTGCGCGAGGCTTGCCGCGCGTGCGTAAAAGGCCTGGCCGCCGCATTCAATCTCGACGGCGATTTCAATAATTTCCTCGGCGTTGAACAAGACTGCCATAATATTCCTCCCGTTGGATTTTACGTACGTGCCCGGAAATTTACGGTAATTAATTATAAGCGGCACGATTTTTTTCGCCAGACAAATGTCCTTGACAATGAGTCTCCTTTGCCAGATTATCTGTAATTGCCTGAAAATCGTTACAAAGCGGAGAAATCAGCGGTCATGGATATATCCAGATTTATCGCGCAGATGGTGGAATGCCTGTCGGTGCTGCTGGTGGCGTCCTACATGCTGACGCGGCTGTTTCATATCAAGTTTTTGGAAACCGGCAAGATGGGCTGGAGGGAAAAGGTCTGGCTGATTCTGGTGTTCGGCCTGCTGTCGATCTATGGCACTCTCGGCGGTTTTCCCTTCAAGGGTTCGGTGCTCAATCTGCGCGACCTGGCGCCGGTCATGGCCGGAATTCTGCACGGCCCGGTCATCGGCATCGGTGCCGCGATTATCGGCGCAATCCATCGCATCGCCTCCGACAAGGTATTTGAACATGCCACCTGTCTCGCCGACCTGATGAAAGGCTCGACCTGCATCCCCTGTTCCCTCGCCACGCTGGTCTCTGGCCTTACCGGCGGGTTGATTTGGTGGTTGAACGGCAAGCGCCTGCCCTCGGTCAGGCTGGCCGCTTTCGCGGGCGGACTGGTAGCGGTTTTCCACATGGGGATCGTCTTCACTTTGCAATACGATGATGCGTTGAAGATTTACGCGCCGATGTGGCACGCGAAAATCATCGTCCACGCCGGGGGCGCGGCGCTGTTCGTGTTTATCGTGCATAATATCCTGGACGAGTTGAATCTGCGGCGCGACAAGGCGGCTATGGAAAAGGAATTGAATATCGCGCGCGACATCCAGCTTGGGCTGATTCCCTCCACCTTCCCTCCTTTCCCCGACCGCGACGACATCGAACTGCATGGCCTCATCCGCCCCGCGCGCGAGGTCGGCGGCGACTTCTACGATTTCTTCATGCTGGACGAGGATTACCTGTGCCTGGCCATCGGCGACGTCTCGGGCAAGGGCGTGCCGGCCTCGCTTTTCATGGCCGTCACCCGCACCTTGCTCCGCGCCCACGCCCGGATGCGCGTGCCGCCCGCCGAGGCGCTCAAGCGCATCAACAACCAGCTTGCCCGCGACAATGACTCCTGCATGTTCACCACCATGTTCCTGGCGATAGTCAGCCTGAAATCAGGGCTGGTGCATTACGCTAACGGCGGCCACAACGCCCCCATCCTCGTGCGCAAAGGCAAGGCGTCCCTGATCGAATGCCCGCCCGGTTGTGCGCTGGGGCCGTTCGAGGGCGTCTTGTTCGAGGATGGGAAAATCCAGACCCAGCCGGGCGACGTGCTCCTGTTTTACACCGACGGCGTGACCGAGGCGCACCTGGGCGAACAGGCGCTGTTTGGCGAGGAGAAACTCTTGCGGCTGGCGGAAAATGCAGCTTCACTCGGCGACATGAACGAAAACATCTACACCCAGGTCATGGCCTACCAGAAACAGGAACAGTTCGACGACGTAACCTTGTTGGCCTGGCGCAACCGGAACGGACAGTCTCCAGTCTCCAGTTGACAGTCACCAGTCTCCAGTTTCGTGGTTCAGAAATTTATGCCGAAGAATAAGCGCGAACTGCGTTCTCTTTTTCAGGTCAATTCACATTCGTGTTGACGGTAAAATTCTCCCCCTCCCAGGGGGAGTTAGAGGCAATGTGGTTTTATTAAGGAAAAATCTTTTCTGTGTTAAAAAAAAACATACGATCGTCATTCCCGCGAAGGCGGGAATCCAGTGGGGAAACCGCACGCAACACCTCCTGGATTCCCGCCTTCGCGGGAATGACGGTACAA